>NZ_JAQZSG010000033.1 GCF_028745515.1 Paenibacillus thermotolerans
TATGGAAATCCTTGTTAGTTAATTGGTCAGTCGTAGTTTTTTTTCACTCCCGAATCGGAACATCAAAGCGGATGATTAAAAAAACGATAACGGCAAGCGATAGAAACAAAGCCTTGCCGAGGTGCGTATAGTGCAGTCTGAGCGCAAGGAACATAACAAAGTAAAATCCGATGGACCAGATGAAACTCCAGCCATGCTGGTAAGTAATCCGTTTAAAAAGAAACCATAAGTACTCCAAGGCGGAAAAGCCGGCAACCCATGCCAGGTAATATGCGATTTTCTTCCCCTTCGTCATGGGAAAGAAATGCAAATAGAGCATGGCGGCCGACGGCAGCAGCACGAATGTATTCAAAAGATCCGATACTTTGTGACTCAATAGCCAGTCGGGGTGGAACTGCCAAGTCAGATGCTTTTTGGCTAAAAAGTTATACAAAAGATTGCATAAAGACAAGTATACGACGGTCGGATAGTAGTTCCTCCAATGCTTGATCGCCCCCGTAACAATAGCTGCCGTTAGGAAGGCCGCATTCGTCAACAAGATCATCCTGCCTATCCTCCCAATGCAAATTCGTAAGCTGCGGCGAATATATGCCAACAATGATTCCGCCATATTATTTGTATCGCCATCAAATTTCGCAGATATTCGGATATGGAAACGATCGTAAAAATTATTGAACCGGCTGTAAAAAAATTGAATGACAAGAAAGCTATTCCTTGCTATTCTATATGTAAGCGCTTCCTCTAATAGCAAATCTACACGGTGATTCTCTTCATAAGCTTTTAAAAACCCTTCCGAATCGTTTTCATCATGTCGAAATTCTACTGGTCTAAGTTGTGCGGCTCTGCAATATAAATATCCCGAATTATGAAGTGGATTTCATGAAACCCATTTCATTCATATTTTCGGGAATATAAAGAACAGGAGGGATGCTAATGAATTCGGCAGCCGAACCGACAGTGCTGCGAAGAGGACACTCGAAACGAACGAGCTCGGGTTTCAGAAAATTTTGGAATAATAGGACGCTGCTGTTGATGTGCTTGCCCGCCATCGCCTTTTTCATTGTATTCGCTTACTTGCCGATGCCCGGCTTGTACCTTGCTTTCATTAATTACAATTACTCGGACGGCATCTTCCGCAGCCCGTTCGTCGGCTTTAACAATTTTCGGTTTTTGGTCATCAACGGCGATTTGTGGCGTCTCACCTTCAACACCGTCGCTTATAATCTCGCATTCATTTTGCTGGGTAACGTGCTGCAAATCTTTGTCGCAGTGCTGCTCAACGAGCTAAGAAGGAAGTGGTTCAAAAAAATTTCGCAAACGCTCATGTTTCTCCCTCACTTTATTTCCGCCGTACTGATCGGCTTGATCGCCTACAACGTGCTTAGCTACGATTACGGTTATTTGAATGTCATGCTGCGGTCGTTCGGCATGGAGCCGATCAAGACGTATTCCAATCCGGATATTTGGCCGTTCATCATTATCCTTACATATCTTTGGCAGTCCACGGGGTACGGATCGATCGTTTATTTTGCGGCGATCATGGGGCTCGATAACGAAATCGTAGAAGCTTCGGAAATCGACGGAGCCAACGCGTTTCAGCGGATTTGGTATATCGTGCTGCCGTGGCTGAAGTCGACGTTCATCATCTTGCTGTTGTTCTCGTTAGGCGGGGTTCTCAAAGGGAACTTCGGACTGTTTTACAACTTGGTCGGGGCGAACAATACAAGCTTATATGCGACGACGGACATTATTGAAACCTATGTATTCCGTACCTTGATGAACAACTTCAATTTCTCGATCGGCAGCGCCGTCAGCTTGTATCAGTCGGTATTCGGATTTGTTGTAGTCATAACCGCGAACTGGCTTGTACGGAAGCTTTCGCCGGAAAATTCGCTGTTTTAAGGGGGGCGGCACATGGAACGCGAATCGGAGCATTCGACTAGCAGCATTCGCACGGATGTAAGCGGCACCGTCATTACAATTTTCGGCTACGCCTTTATTTCGTTCTTTGCGCTGTGCTGTCTTTTGCCTTTTTTGCTCGTGCTGGGAACGTCCTTCACGGCGGAAATGTCGATTAAGAAGTACGGGTTCAATTTTTGGCCGCGGGAGTTCAGCACGTTCGCTTACAAGATCGTTTTTGAGAATCCGGGTATGATCTTAGGTTCGTACCTGGTGACCATAGGAATCACGCTCGTCGGCACCGCGGTCGGGCTGTTTCTCGTCGCCATGACCGGCTACGCGCTGCAGCGTCCCGATTTTCAACTGCGCAACGGGATATCGTTCTTTATTTACTTCACGACGTTGTTCTCCGGCGGACTCGTTCCGTTCTACTTGCTGATGACGCAATATTTGAGCTTGAAGGATAACTACCTTGCGGTGCTGCTGCCGGGGCTCATGAGTCCGTTCCTCATTATCATGATGAGGGCGTTCGTCAAATCGATTCCGCATGCGATTACCGAATCGGCGAAGATGGACGGCGCAGGCGATTTCACGATTTTCACAAGGCTGATTTTGCCGATGACGACACCCGCGCTCGCTACGATCGGTTTGTTTATCGCTTTAGGCTATTGGAACGAATGGTACCATTCGATGCTGTTTCTTTCGTCGGATCTGAAATATCGGCCCATTCAATTGTTTCTTTACAACACAATCACCACCGCCGATTTTATCCGGAACTCTGCTGCGGCATCCAACGTAGAACTCCGGGACGTGCCGCTCGAATCGATGAAGATGGCGACGGCCGTTGTGGCGACGGGACCGGTCATTTTGTTTTATCCGTTCGTGCAGCGATATTTCATCAAGGGCATTACGGTCGGAGCGGTCAAAGGCTAACGGTGGGACGGGGTCTGCGCAATCGTTACGGACCTCTACACATACAACCATTCATGTTGTCGAAGATCCAAAATCGGGGAGGTAGAACAAATGTCGAAGGCAAGGAAATGGTTCACTCTGCTTATGGCGCTTGTACTCGCGGCAGGTATCGCGGCTTGCGGCAGCGGCGGCGGAAACGGCGGCGGTGATGGAAACGGCGGCAAGTCGGCCGGGGAAAGCACGGAAACCGGAAAATCGGTGGACACGCCTTCAAGCGGAGACACCGGCGATATCGACACCTCGAAATTCGTCAAAATCAGCCATGTCGTACTAGGAAATAAACCGACGAACGGGCAATTCGAAAAGGTGATGGAACAAGTCAATGCCAAGATGAAACAAAAAATTAACGCCGAGCTCGAATGGAAATGGGTCGAATGGGCGGATTGGCAGACGAAATACAATTTGCTGCTCGCTTCCGGAGAGCCGCTCGATCTGATTACGATCGGGACGGACTGGCTCGATACGTGGGGCAACGCACAGCGGGGCGCGTTCATGAATCTCGACGATTTGCTCCCGAAATACGCGCCGATAACGTGGAATGAAATTCCGGAGGAGCACTGGGCGGAGAGCAAATTCAACGGGAAAATCGTCTTAATTCCCGAGGACAGCTACACTCAATGGGTGAATCACGGATTTTTCTACCGCGGGGATTGGGCGAAGGAAGCGGGCATTACCGAGCCGATCAAAGATTTTGAAGGCATCGGGAAATATCTCCAATGGGTCAAGAATAACAAATCGGACGTCATTCCTTGGGACGCGACCGGGGCGGCCGGCGTTTGGGACGGCTGGGTCACATCGTACACCGACGCTCTCGGTTTGCCGATGTCGACGGGCTATATGCCGATTTTCTACACTAAATCTTACGACGAAAAATATACGGTTGTGAGCCCGGTATTCGACGAAACGTTCGTCAACTTTGCGAATACGATGAAGGAGTGGGGAGACAAGGGCTTTTGGCGCGAGGACGTGCTGAACAATAAAAACGACAACCGCGCGGCGCTGAAGGCGGGATTATCGGGTCTCGACCAGCATCATACGCAAACGTTCAGCGGTTTGCGCGTAGACATGGACAAACAGCAGCCGGGCTCCGAATTGCAGATGTTCCCGTTCGGCCGAACGAGAGGGAACCTGCTCGAGCTGTCGATTACGCACGGGGGCACATCGGTCGGCGCGCACAGCAAAAACCCGGAGCGGGCTTTAATGGCTTACGATTTGATCCGGAACGACGAGGAAATTTACCGCTTGATCAACTACGGCATCGAAGGCGTGCAATATGAAATCAAAGACGGCAAACGCGTTCGTCCGGAAGGGTACGACGATGCTAGGGACGGCTTCTACTCCGACTTCTGGGGAGGGCGCGTCGACAAGCTTGAAATTCCGAGCGTGACGACGTGGGATCAAATCGAGGAAACGCTGTACGCGGAATATGATCAGTATAAGAAGCCGTTCCCTTACGGTCAATTTGTGTTCGACAAGACGCCGGTCGAGGCTGAAATTACGGCGATCTCTCAAGTTACGGGGGAGATGGGGGCCGCCATTTCGTACGGAAAAGCGGGCGACCCGGTGCAGGCGGTGGAGCAATTCCGCCAAAAGCTGAAAACGGCCGGTTATGAGAAAGTGCTTGCGGAGCTTCAGCGTCAAATGGACGAATACAAAAAAATGATGGAGAAATAAGCGGTTGTATGCAGTTCAGTTCCTGCGGATATCCCCTATGCAGACGATGCATAGGGGGTATTTTCTTTTCCCGGCGGACATTTATTTTTATAGGGGAAATGCTTTAATTTTTCCGTTATGTAAACGCAATCATTGGATTATAATGGAGCTGACGGCAAGCTGGGTTATTGACATTATTTAATAGAAGTTAGGAAGTACATTACTAGAGCGAAGGAGATCCGATATGAAGAATGCACCGATCCCCAAACAGCCGCTGGTTACGCATATTTACACTGCCGATCCTTCCGCGCACGTATTCGAAGGGAAAATTTATATTTATCCTTCGCACGATCTGGATCACGACGGACCCGATAACGACAACGGCGATCAATATGCGATGCAGGATTATCATGTCTTGTCCTTGGACAATTTCGAATCGCCGATCGTCGATCACGGCGAGGTTCTTCACTTGAACGACATTCCTTGGGCTTCCAAACAGCTGTGGGCGCCGGACGCCGCTTATAAGAACGATACTTACTATTTGTTTTTCCCTGCGAAGGATCACGACGGAATTTTCCGGATCGGCGTCGCGACCGCTTCGTCGCCGGCAGGCCCTTTTACGCCTCAGCAGAGCTGCATCGAGGGCAGCTTCAGCATCGATCCGGCCGTGCTGGTCGATGACGACAACCGTGCGTATATGTATTTCGGCGGTTTATGGGGGGGCCAGTTGGAGAAATGGCAGACCGGATCGTACGAGCCGAACGCTTCCGGCCCGGCCGGTGATGAGCCTGCTCTAGGGCCGCGCGTTTCGCTGCTGAGCGAAGACATGCTGTCGTTTCAAGGCGAGCCGCAGGAAATTTCGATCGTCGACGAGTCCGGCACCCCGATAACGGCCGGCGACGAGGACCGGCGCTTTTTTGAAGGGCCGTGGGTGCACAAGTATAACGGCTGGTACTATTTGTCCTATTCGACGGGGACGACGCATAAGCTCGTCTATGCCGTCAGCCGCAATCCGATGGGCCCGTATACATTCAAAGGAACGATCCTCACTCCGGTCATCGGCTGGACGACCCACCATTCCATTGTGCAGTTTGAGGACAAATGGTATTTGTTCTATCACGACAGCTCCTTGTCGGGAGGCGTGAATCACAAGCGCTGCGTGAAGTATACGGAGCTGAGCTATAACGAGGACGGGACGATCCGGACGATCGATCCTTATAAAGAGTCTTAAGCCGGACAGCCTTGGGGGCGATGCTTCGATGAGAATGGTGTTTCGTTGGTTCGGCGAAGGCAACGACCGGGTGTCGCTTCGGCAGATCAAGCAAATTCCCGGCGTGGAAGGAATCGTGTGGGCGCTGCACGACGTTCCGGCGGGAGAGGAATGGCCGACGGAACGAATCGCAGCCGTCAAGCGCCAAGCGGAGGAGCACGGCTTTCATATCGATGTCGTGGAAAGCGTGAACGTCCATGAGGATATTAAGCTCGGTTTGCCCTCGCGGGATAAGTACATAGAAAACTATAAGCGAACGATCGAGAAGCTCGGCCAGGCCGGGGTGAAGGTAATTTGCTATAATTTCATGCCCGTATTCGATTGGATCCGCACCGATCTGTACCGGGAGCTGGAGGACGGTTCAACGGCGCTCTTTTACGAGAAGAGCATGCTGGAGCATATGGATCCGATGGAGCTTGTACGCAGCATCGCGGACAATCCCGATTTCACGATCCCGGGATGGGAGCCTCAGCGTCTTCAAGCGTTGTCCGAGTTATTCGCCGCTTACCGCCATGTAACCGAAGAACGCTTGTGGAGCAATCTGCAATATTTTTTGGAGGAAATCGTTCCGGTCGCCGAGCGGAGCGGGATCAAGATGGCGATTCATCCGGACGATCCGCCTTGGTCCGTCTTCGGTCTGCCGCGCATTATTGGCGGTCATGAGAGCATCCGGCGGCTGCTGAAGCTGGTGGACCGCCCGTCGAACGGAATCACGCTGTGCAGCGGCTCGCTCGGCGCCAATCCGTCCAACGACATTCCGGGGATGATCCGGGCGTTCGCAGACCGAATTCCGTTCGCCCATATTCGTAACGTGCGCGTATACGAGAACGGAGATTTTATCGAGACGTCCCACCGGACGACTGACGGAACGGTCGATATTGTCGGCATTGTACAGGCGTATCATGACATCGGCTTTACGGGGTACGCCCGGCCGGACCACGGCAGGCATCTGTGGGGCGAGCAGTGCCGCCCCGGCTACGGGCTGTACGATCGGGCCATGGGAATCATGTATTTGTGGGGCATCTGGGACACGCTGGAGCGACGGAAGGGAGGCGGGGTGACAGCGCATGCAGGGAATTCATAAGAGCTTAGCGGGCAAGGTAGCCGTCGTCACCGGCGGAAGCGGCGTCCTGTGCGGCGCGATGGCCGTTGAATTGGGCCGCCAAGGCGTAAAGGTAGCCATACTGAACCGCAGGGCGGAGAATGGGAAGGCAGTCGCGGACGCGATCCGAGCGGCGGGCGGAGAGGCCATCTCGATCGCATGCGACGTGCTGGATGCCGAGAGCGTGGCCGGAGCGGATGAGGAAGTGCACGAACGCTTAGGCCCGTGCGATATATTGATCAACGGCGCCGGGGGCAACCATCCGGATGGAACGACCGCGAAGGAAACGTTGAAGCTTGAGGATTTGGGCAAGCCCGGGCTGCGAAGCTTCTTTGATTTAACTCCCGAAGGCTTCAGCTTCGTCTTCAATCTGAATATTCTCGGCACGCTCATCCCTACGCAAATTTATACGAAACGGATGCTCGGCCGCGAAGGCTGCACGGTCATCAACATGTCCTCGATGAGCGCGCCGAGTCCGATGACGAAAGTGCCCGCCTATAGTGCAGCCAAGGCCGGAGTGGAAAACCTCACCAAGTGGCTGGCCGTCCACATGGCGGATGCCGGCATTCGGGTAAATGCGATTGCGCCGGGGTTTTTCCTTACGGAGCAAAACCGAAGTCTGTTAACCGAGCCGGACGGAAGCTTGACCGAACGCGCGCACAAGATCATTGAGCATACGCCGATGAAACGGTTCGGCAAGCCGGAAGACTTGCTCGGCGTCCTGTTGTGGCTGATCGATGCCGAGCAATCCGGCTTCGTAACAGGGGTCACGATCCCTGTGGACGGCGGCTTCATGGCGTATTCGGGAGTATAAGGATATGACGAAAAAGCAATGGAGCGCCGGACAAATTATCGAGCGATTGTTTCAGCCGGCCGCACGGCAGGGAGCGACGGTCGACGGAATCGTTGCGGGGTCGCCGGACACCGTCGTGACGGGAATCGTAACGACTTTCGTGGCATCCCAATACGTGCTGGAGCAAGCGGCCGCCCTTGGGGCCAATCTGGTCATTACGCATGAAGGGATATACTACAGCCATCATTCCAATACGAGTCCGTTAACGGGCGATCCCGTGTTTTTGACGAAGAAAGCATGGGTCGAAAGCTCCGGCATGGTCGTATATCGCAATCACGATCACATCCACCGCAGCTTGCCGGATCGGATTACGAGCGGACTCATAGAGGCTTTGGAATGGCAGGACGATGTTAAGGAGCAGCTACCTGAAGCTAGTATTGTACGGATTCCGGTCATGGAGCTTCGGGAGCTGATAGCGGCTTTGAAACAGAAGCTGAAGCTCCCTTACGTCCGATTCGTCGGCGATCTGACCGCGCCATGTTCTAGGGTAGGCGTCGCTGTCGGATATCGCGGCGTCGGGGCGGTCGCCGTTCCTTTATTCCAAGATTGGGAGCTTGACGTCTTGATTGCCGGAGAAGGCCCGGAATGGGAAACGCCGGAGTATGTGCGGGATGCGCTCCACCAAGGCCGAAAGAAGGCGCTTGTTTTGATCGGCCATGCGGCAAGCGAAGAGCCCGGCATGCGGCGGCTGGCGGCGCAGCTTCAAGAAGGTTGTCCGGACATACCGGTTTATTTTATATCCGATCCGCAAGGAATACGGATTTTGTAACGGCAGCCGGACGCCCGGCTGCCGTATTTTCTTCCCCCGCTCCCCACCCGTTCGCGAAAGCATAGGAATAAGAAAATTAACAACTTTCATTTTGTGCAAATCAAGTTATGATTAATGTAAGCACTTTCAATGGAAGGGGTTTATTTTCTCGTGAAGCTAACCCTCAATAACTTTCGTTTACGGAACAAAATGCTCATTGTATACTTTCTGTCCGTGTTCGTGCCGATCGTTTTTACCAACATTGTTTTTTATAATGTCACGATCGAAAATGTGAAGAAGCAGCGTATGCAGGACATCTCAAGGGCCGTCGAGCAAATCAAACAGGAATTCCGTTCCGAAATCGAGGATGCGGTCGGCATTTCGGGCGTGTTTTATACGGATCTTCTGCTTAACGAGATTATAGAAGCGGATTACGACAGCCCGATCGATTACCTCGAGGCGTACGATTCCTATTTGCGAAGAGTGCTCAACAGCTATGCGCCCGTATATCATTCGGTCCAGGCGATCACGGTATATGTGGACAACCCCACCATGCTGCATTCCGGAGGCATCGGGTATATTTCGGAGGAAGTAAAGAACAAAGAATGGTATCGGATCATTACCGGCATGAAATATTCCGCTCCGATTTTTTTGCGGACCGAATCGAACGGGGCGAAAGATACATTCAGTATCGTCCGTAAGATGGATTTCGTGAGCGGCCAAAATTCTCGGGAAAAAATATTGAAAATCGATTTGCGGACTTCGGCGATCAACCAAATTTTCTCCAATCTGAATTTGCAAGGCAACATCTATCTCGTTAACGAGAAAGGAGTAATCGATTATACGACGGATAAAAGCGTGGATTGGAGGAAGGAACACGTAGCCTTCGACAAGCTTTCGCTCTCCGAAGGCACGATTACGCTCGAGACCGATTACGCGTACGTCAATTATTTGGACGGCTGGCGCATTATCGGGACGATCTCGGAGAACGAAGTACTGAAGGAAGTGCGGAAATCGCGCGACTTTATCGTGTTGCTGGCAAGCGTCAATATGGTCATTCCGACGTTCATCATCATTTGGTTTACGAGATCGTTGAACAATCGATTGGCCCGGATTTTGAAGCATATGAAGAAGGTAAAAAACCAGCAATACGACACGATCGATCATGCGGAATCCCGCGATGAAATCGGGCAGCTGACCGGCGAATTCAACCGGATGACGCTGCGGGTCAAAAGTTTGATCCAAGACGTTTACATGGCGGACCTGCAAAAGAAGGATCTTGAACTGCAGAGCCGTTATGCGCAATTGAACGCCTTGCAGAGCCAAATCAATCCGCACTTTCTGTTTAACGCATTGGAGGCGATCCGGATGCGCAGCTTGATCAAGAACGAGCAGGAAACCGCGAAAATTATCCGGAATATGGCGAAAGTTTTGCGAAATTCGCTCGTTTGGCGAAAAGATATGGTCACCGTCAGGGAAGAAATGGAGTTCATCGATTGCTTCCTTGAGATTCAAAAATACCGGTTCGGAGACAAGCTCGTTTACCGGCTGGAAGTGGAAGAGTCGGCCTACGATTGCCAGGTGCCTAAGATGGCGTTCCTGCCTTTTGTGGAAAATGCGAGCATCCATGGCGTGGAACCGCTGAAGGGGAACGGTCTGATCGAATTGACGATCGGCGTTTCGCAGGACAAGCTCCTATTCGAGCTTAAGGATAACGGAGTCGGAATGGATGAAGAAAAGCTTCGGGAGCTGCGGGACTACCTGGGGAGGCCTGAGGAGATGGGCGACCGCATCGGCGTCCAAAATGTCGTCTATCGCTTAAAGCTGTATTACGGCGATCGTTTCCGCATTCAATTCGACAGCGAGCCGGGGAAAGGAACCGTCGTCCGGATCGCCATCCCGTTGGAAAACAATCGGTATTCCGTCGCTTGATATACTTTTCTAAATAGAAACTATAGATTATGCGGTTAACTGAAATTCAGCTAACTTCTATAATGAAAGTGCTTACATTTAACATCTTTATTTGAAAGGGGTTAGCTTTTGCTATGGCGAAAAAGAGGTTACTGCTCATCCTGCTGGCGGTCGTCATGACGGTTTCCATGCTTGCGGGCTGCGCCGGAAACGGCGATAAAGGCGGCAGCGGCGAAAACGGAAAATCGGCTGCGGAGTCGTCCGGCAATGAAGACGCCGGGACCGGGGAACAGTCCGAGAAACCGCTCGACAAAGTAACGTTCACTTACTTCAACGGTGTGGCCGGCAAGAAGGATATCAACTCCAACGAGACGACGATCGGCAAAGCGCTTGAAGATCAAACCGGCGTCAATTTCAAACTGGAATACCTCGTCGGCGACCTGAATACCAAAATCGGTACGATGATCGCTTCCAACGAGTATCCGGACGTGCTTGTTCCGGACGCCGCGATCGATAAAGTGATCGATGCCGGCGGCTTTATCGACCTGACCGAATACATTGAGAAATATCCGAACCTGAAGAGAGTATTCGGCCCTTATTTGAATCAAATGAAAGCTCCCGACGGGAAAATTTATATTTTGCCTTTTTCAACGGTCGTAGGGGAGTACGTTCCGGACCCGAACATCAACCAAGGCGCATACTGGGTACAGCGCCGGGTGCTGAAGGAAGCGGGTTATCCGAAAATCCGGACTTTGGACGAGTACTTCAAGCTGGTTGAAGATTTCGTGGCGAAGCACAAAGACGAAAATTTGACGGGCTTTCTTACCTTGACGCACGACTGGAGATTTTTCGCGACCTCCAACCAGCCGATGCATCTGCTCGGTTACCCGAACGACGGCAACGTGATCGTCGACATGAACACGTTCGAAGCGAAAACGTACGCAGCCTCCGAGGCAACCAAACGCTGGGCGCAGAAGATGAACGAAGTGAACGCGAAAGGCTTGTTCGACAAAACTTCTTTCGTCGATAACTACGATCAATATATTGCGAAGCTGGCATCTCATAAAGTCGTCGGATTTTTCGATTACGGCTGGCAGATCAACAATGCGCAGCTCAACTTGAAGGACGCCGCGAAGAAGGATCCTTCGCAGGACGATTTCGTGTATTTCCCGCTCCCGGTTACGTTTGACGGAGGCAAAGAGCAATATCTCGATCCTCCGGGCTTCGTGAAAAACCGCGGCGCAGGCGTTACGGTCAGCGCCAAGGATCCGGACCGCATCATGGCGTTCTTCGATACGCTGCTTAAAGAGGAAAACCAAGTGCTCCGAAGCTGGGGTATTAAAGGCGAAACGTACGAAGTCGACGGGAACGGCCGCTTCTACCGCACGGCGGAACAAATCGCCAAAATCGACGAACCGTTCAGAGAACAATTCGGCTTCAAATATTTCGATTGGGATTGGCCGCAATACAATACGAACTCCACGCTGTCGGACGGCAACGCGCTGTCGCCGGGCTTGCAGCCGGAAGTGTTCCAGATGGGACTTACGGCGGAAGACAAAGCGATTCTCGAGAAATACGGCGTAAAGACGTATTCCGAAATGTTCGCCGCACCGGATAACCGTCCTTGGTTCCCCGCGTGGGGCATTCCGAAGGAGCAAGGGTCGCCGCAGCAAATTTGGGAAACGAAGAAAGACGAGCTCACGAAAAAATATATCCCGAAATTGATTTTAGCGAAACCGGCAGATTTCGAATCGGTATGGCAAGAGTATATCGGCGAGTTCGGCAAGCTCGATACCGCCGGTTACGAAAGCTGGTATACGGAGCAAATCAAGAACGTGCTTGATTCTCTGAAATAATAGCCATGAGTGAAGCGAAAGGCCGGCTTACTGCATCGCACATTATGCAGTGCGCCTCCAGCCGGCCTTTCCTCTTGCTCTGCCCCCGATGCGGTTCCGAAAAGGAGAGAGAGAAATTGGAGAACGATACAACACTGCCGACTTCCGCCAGGGCGAACCCGAACCATTCGACGGGAATCAAGTTGTTTATTAAGAAGCTGTTCCAGCAGCGGGCTCTTGTTCTCATGTCCGTTCCGTTCCTGATCTGGCTGTTTATTTTTAAATATGTTCCTTTATGGGGATGGACGATCGCGTTTCAGGACTTTAAACCGGCCAAAAAAATGTTCGAACAGAAATGGGTAGGCTTCAAGCATTTCGAATTTTTGTTTCAGGACGAAGCTTTTCTCCGCGTGCTGCGCAATACGCTCGCTATGAGCGTCATTAACCTCGTATTGGGATTCGTCACGGCGATCACGCTTGCCATTCTATTAAACGAGCTGCGCCAAGTCGTATTTAAACGCGTCGTACAAACGATCAGCTATTTGCCTCATTTTATCTCATGGGTAGTCGCCGCAAGCATTATTTCCACCGCTTTGTCCGCGGACGGCGGCATTGTCAACGAATTGCTGATTTGGCTCGGACTCATTAAGGAGCCGATTTTATGGTTGGGAGTCGGAGAATACTTCTGGGGCATTCTCGGCGCATCCGAAGTATGGAAGAACGTCGGTTGGAATACAATCGTTTATTTAGCGGCAATGACGATGATCGATCCGGCGCAGTATGAAGCGGCGGAAATCGACGGAGCGGGGCGCTTTCAGCGCATTCGGCACATTACGCTTCCGGGGTTGAAGCCGGTCATCGTTATTCTCCTTATTATGAACGTTGGAAATATATTGGAGACGGGCTTTGAGCCTCAGTATTTGCTCGGCAACGGAATGAACGTGGATTTTTCGGAAAATCTGGAAATCTTCGTACTAAGATACGGCATTTCGATGGGGAACTTCTCGCTGGCGACCGCCGCGGGCATTTTTAAGACCGTCGTAAGCTTCATACTGTTGTTCTCGGCGAATTCCATCGCCAAGAGACTGGGAGAAGCCAGGCTGTTTTAGCGCATTTAACGAGCAAGGAGGGGCTGCAACGTGGAACATGACAAAAAGCTTTACGGCCGATACCATTCTCCGGCTGACCGCATATTTGATTTTTGCAACATCGTCTTTATGTTTCTGCTGATGACGGTCACCTTGTATCCTTTCATAAACATGCTGGCGGTTTCGCTCAACGATGCCAACGATTCGATTAAAGGCGGCATCTATTTGTGGCCGAGGGTGTTTACTTGGGACAATTACGAATATGTGTTTAAGGAAGCGACCATTTTTCATGCCACGTTAATTTCCATTCTGCGAACGGCGGTCGGCACGTTGGTAACCGTATTTTGCTCGGCGATGGTCGCGTACACGATCAGCCGGCCGGAATTCGTGCTTCGGAAATTCGTTACGATCGCTTTCGTGCTTACAATGTATTTCAACGGAGGGCTCATTCCGAACTTTTTGCTGATCCGGGAATTGGAGCTGCTGAACAGCTTCTGGGTATACATCGTTCCCGGCATAATCGGAGTGTTCAACCTCATTATTATTCGTTCCTTTATTGAAGGGCTGCCCGAGGGCATTATGGAATCGGCCCGGATCGACGGGGCGGGCGAATTCGCAACCTTCATCAAGATCGTTCTCCCGCTTTCGGTGCCGGTGCTCGCAACGGTAGCCTTGTTTACGGCGGTGTGGCAATGGAACTCCTGGTTTGACGTCTTTCTGTATAACTCATCCACGATCGATCTCAGCACGCTGCAGTATGAGCTTATGAAAATATTGCAAAACTCGAACGCTTCCATGTCGGCGAGAACGGCGAGCGACGCCTTTGCCAATTCGCAAAATGCGAGCGCCAACTTCGTTACGCCTACTTCCGTACGCGCTACCATGACGATCGTTGCGAGCCTGCCGATTATTATGGTTTACCCATTTCTGCAAAAATATTTCGTGAAAGGGATGACGCTGGGCGGAGTGAAAGGGTAACGGGTGAGCCTTCGGCTGCTATGCCGAAGGTTTTTTTATGGGAATATTGTATAACAAGGTCGTTTATCCTTGAAGTGTTGCTCCTCTCGTTACCCCTGCGGTCTAACGGACATCACAGACGTTATTACGCCAATTTACCCGCCATTGCACCGCTAACGGACACCACAGACGCTAAACCCCGATTTTTGGCGATGATCCCTGCTTTTTCGAGGCAATAACTGCAATGGTGTCCGTTACAACTGCAAACGCGATTCAATACGCCGAATAACTACATCTCTGTCCGTTAGAAAGAACCGCAAACCATCCGAATAGGATTGCCCCGATACCTGGATTGCCGCTCCTAACAGTGAGCAGTCGGGAATGAACATAGATGTCGAACATTTTACAGCCAACTTTATCGCTTTGTACGGAAATTTGTCGAAATGAGTCAAAATATATTGACATGGGAGCGCTATCACAACTAAATTTATAGAGTATCAAGGTTAGTAGATTATCGACAGGAGCGATTACATTACATGAAGAGACGTTTAATGCTTACGGTAGTATGCTTGCTGACAGCTTCCATGATCGCCGCTTGCGGCGGCAATACGAACAATAATGCCGACAACAACGGCGCCGGCGACGATACGGGCAATGGCGGAGCGAAGAAACGCGTCGTCCTCGTCACGCCGGAGAAGATCGGCGTCAATCAGTTTTTCACACAGATGGAAGACGGACTTGAACAAGCGGGGAAAGATTTCGACCTCGAAACGAAAGTGATCGAATCGACGGATCCGACGCAGGTGGAGCAAAATCTTCGCGCGGCGGTTGCCGAGGGCTATGACTTGGTCATTACGGCGGCGTTCAGCGCTGCGGATGCGCTGACGAAGGTTGCGGCGGAAAATCCGAATCAAGCGTTCGCGATTATCGATACCGTCGTCGACGCGCCGAACGTGCGCAGCATCGAGTTCCGCGAACACGAAGCGGCTTATTTGATGGGTGCTGCCGCAGGCCTTTCGACGAAGACGAATACGGTCGGCGCAATCGTTGCGATGGATGTGCCGCTGCTGTCCAAATACACGTCCGGCTTCGAGCAAGGGCTGAAATCCGTCAATCCCGATGCGAAGCTGCTCGTGAATTATGTCGGCAGCTTTACGGACCCGGCCAAAGCGAAGGAATTGGCGCTTCTGCAAAATCAGCAAGGGGCGGATTTCATCGCGGGCATGTCTGCCGTAGGCGATACCGGCGTATTCGAAGCCGCGAAGGAGAAGGGCTTCTATACGGCCGGCCAAGATACGGACAGAACCGTAGAGGACCCGGAGCATATCGTGCTGTCGCAGCTGAAAGAGACCGACACCGTCACGTATGAGACGGCGAAAGACTTCGCGGAAGGCAAGTTTACGTACGGCTCGGTCAGCTACGGCTTGAAAGAGAACGGAGTCGGCCTCACATTCGTAACCGCCGATTCGCCGTCCGGCTTGAGCCCGTTCATCGGGCAAGAGAACGTGGACAAGCTGAAGGCCATTCGCGAAGACATCGTATCGGGCAAGATTGAAGTGAAAAACCCATTGGCTCAATAATAGAAGAATAACGAGCGAACCGGTTGCATGGGGCAGCCGGTTCTATTGTTAGAGAGCATGAAGTGGGAAAGGCATCCAATCCCAGTTGAAGGAGGCACGGCTGAGTTATGCTGCTCCAACTTGAGAAAATTACAAAGCGTTACGGAGATCTTACGGCGAACGATGAGGTCGATTTCACGCTTGCCGAAGGCGAAGTGCATGCGATCGTAGGCGAGAACGGCGCCGGGAAATCGACGTTGATGAAGATTCTGTATGGCGAAGAGCAGCCGACGTCCGGCCGGATCGTTCTCGGCGGCAAGGAGATGGCGTTCGGATCGCCTGCCGACGCGATTGCGGCCGGGATCGGGATGGTGCACCAGCATTTTATGCTGTTCCCTTCTTTTACCGTTGCGGAAAATATCGTCATCGGCCGGGAGCCGCGCAAGGGCGTCGCATTTAACCGTGCGGATGCGAACGAACAGGTGCGCGCGTTATCCGAGCGATACGGCATGCCCGTCGACCCGAAACAGCCGATCGGGGACTGCCCCGTCGGCATCCAGCAGCGGGTAGAAATTCTGAAGGTGTTGAATCAGGGCGCCCGCATCGTCATTTTGGACGAGCCGACCGGCGCCTTGACGCCGCTTGAGGTCGAGGAGCTGCTCAAGTCCATCCGGCAGCTGGCCGGGCAAGGGATCAGCTTCATTCTGATCAGCCACAAGCTGCAAGAGGTCATGAGCGCGGCGGACCGCATTACCGTCCTTAAGGACGGGCGCGTAACCGGTGTCATGAACGCCAAGGATACCGACGCGGACGAAGTGTCCCGGCTGATGGTAGGCCGGGAGCTCGTCCGGCGGGAGAAACGCCGGATCGAACCGGGAGAAGAGATTTTGTCCGTGCACAATGTGACGATCGCAGGCAGCAAGGGGGCGAGACCGGTCCTTAACGGCGTCGATTTGCAAGTGAGGGCGGGGGAGATCGTCGGCATCGCGGGCGTTTCCGGCAACGGGCAGTCCGAGCTGATTCAAGCGATAGCGGGTCTTTGCCGCGTCGATCGCGGAAAAATTATGCTCAGCGGCAAAGACGTTACGAATCAATCTCCGCTGTCCATCCGCAGTGCCGGTCTGGCGCATATCCCGGAAGACCGATATATGTGGGGCGGAGCGAAGGAAGAAAGCATCGCGGATAACGCCGTCATGGGGCATATCGGCGATCACAGCGCGAATGGTATTTTGCATCAAGGCCGCATCCGGGAGACGGTTCGCCGTTTCGTCAATACGTTCAAGATCAAGGCCGGTTCGCCTGAGACGAAAGCGAAGCACTTGTCCGGGGGCAACATGCAGAAGCTGATCGTCGCGAGGGAGATGGCGCACGGCACACCGTTCGTCATTGCCGCGGAGCCGACCCGCGGCGTAGACATCGGCGCTATGGAGACCATCCATGAGGCGCTGCTGAAGCGCCGAGAGGAGCTCGGCGCCGTCTTGCTCGTCTCTTCCGAGTTGACCGAAATTTTGCAGCTGTCCGACCGGATTCTCATCATGTTCGAAGGCCGGATTACCGGCGAGCTGACAGCGGATGAGGCAACGGAGGAACGAATCAGTCTATTGATGGCGGGAGGTATGGACCGGTGAAGCTTTTGAAACGATTGGCATTCCTTCGGGGGGTGGCCGGCTCGCTGACGGCGATTGCGCTCGGCCTGCTCGTCGGCGCGTTATTGATCGTGCTGGTCGGCGGATCCATACTGGATACGTATGCAGAAATGTGGAAGGGCGCATTCGGCAGCTTGTATTTCACGGCAAGCACGCTGGCGAGAGCGACACCGATCATGCTCGTAGCGCTCGGGGCGTCGCTTGCCTTCCGCGCCGGCTTCTTCAACCTAGGCGCCGAAGGCCAGATGATTCTCGGCGCGTTGTCGGCCGCATGCGCGGCGCTGTACATTCCCGGTCCCGCCGCCGCCAAGCTGATTTATGCCTTGCTGTGCGGCATGCTGGCCGGCGGTCTATATTCCGTGCTGGCCGGTTGGCTCGATACGCGGTTCCGTATGAACCTGCTGATTACAACTCTTCTTTTTAACTATATTGCGTCGTTGTTTGCCGGTTATGTCGTTTCCTTCCCGCTGAAGGACCCTGCCAGCACCGGGGCGTCGCAAACGGCGATGCTGGATCGAAGTCTCTGGCTTCCGAAGCTGATGCAAGGCTCGCAATTTCATATCGGCTTTATCGCAGCCGTTGCCGCCGCCGTGCTTCTTGCGTTGTTTCTGCGATATGCGGTGAAGGGCTACGAAATTCGGATGCTTGGCAGCAACCCGCTGTTTGCGGTGTACGGAGGCATCAAGAGAGGCCGGGTCATGTTGCTGGGCATGCTTGCGAGCGGGGCTCTTGCCGGACTTGCCGGCACGTTCGAGGTGCTCGGGACGCAGTACCGCTACACCGACAATATGCTAACGACGCCGGGATATGCTTGGTCCGGCATTATGGCAGCCCTGCTGGCGAATTCCAACCCGATCGGCGCAGCGTTCGCTTCCGTGCTTTTAGCCGCGCTGCAAACCGGCGGTATGGGCGTTGAGCGCAATACGGACATTCCGCTCGAGATTTCCAGCATCATTCAAGCGGCGCTAATCTTGTTCGTGTCGGCGCGAGTGAGCGTCTCGTTCTTCCGCCGCAGAAAGGAGAGAGTGGGCAATGGAAATGCTGCTTGACTGGTCGCTGCTCTCTACGACGATTCGCGTCGTCGCTCCGATCATGCTGGCTGCGCTCGGCGGGGCGCTGTGCGCGAGAGTCGGTCTGTTTAACGTAGCGCTCGAAGGAATGATGCTGACGGGAGCTTTCACGGCGGTGCTAGGCAACTATTTGTTCGAGAACGTGCTGCTTGCCATTCTGTTCGCGTGCTTGTGCGTCGGATTGGTGTCTCTCGTGTTCGCTTACTTAAGCATTCAGCTGCAGGCGAACGCGATTATCGTGGGGGTCGCGATCAATTTTTTGGCGACAGGCGCTACGGCGTTTCTCTTGTTCGCCGTATTCGGCGTGAAAGGGCAATACTATGACAGTGCGATGAAAGGGTTGCCGAAATGGCAAATCCCGATCCTTAAGGATATTCCGGTCGTCGGAGACGTGCTGTCCGGTCATTCTCCACTCGTCTATCTTGCATTTCTGCTGGCCGGTTTGCTGCAATACGTATTGTACAAGACAGTGCTCGGTTTCCGATTGTCGGCGTCCGGCGACAATCCGGCGGCAGCGCAAAGCTTGGGCCTTCCCGTTAAACGGTACCAATACGGCGCCGTCATTGCGAGCGGCGTTCTGTGCGCATTAGCGGGAGCGCAGCTGTCGCTCGGCCAGGTTACGCTGTTTGCCGAGAACATGACGTCGGGCCGCGGCTTCATTGCGCTCGTCGCGACGATGCTAGGCCAGAACAATCCGCTAGGCGTCGCCGCTTCGAGTTTGCTGTTCGGCTTCATGGATGCCGTCAGCACCCGTTTGCAAGGGTTAGCGCTTCCGACGCATTTTACGATGATGCTGCC
This sequence comes from Paenibacillus thermotolerans, assembly GCF_028745515.1. Taxonomy (GTDB): domain Bacteria; phylum Bacillota; class Bacilli; order Paenibacillales; family YIM-B00363; genus Paenibacillus_AE; species Paenibacillus_AE thermotolerans. The sequence goes on from NZ_JAQZSG010000033.1 coordinate 19,362, forward strand.
ATATGTGATGACGATCGTTGTCATGTTCTTGTTCAAGGATAAAAGCTATTTGCGTCAATCCGGACGCATGGACGGCAAATAAGAGAGGAGAGCGGATTCGATGCACGATAAAGCCGAACGATTGAAGAAAGCGAAGGTGCCTGCGGCGCAAACGGCAATTCCGGAAGAGCTGAAGCTTAGGCTGCCGCCCGGCCAGACGCTCACCGACCGGTTTCCGATTTTGCACGAGGGCGATGTGCCGGTATATGATCTGCAATCCTGGCGGTTATCTGTCTTCGGCGAGGTCGGCACCCCGCGGTCCTTCACGCTGGATGAGCTGCAGTCGCTGCCGCAGACGCGGGTCACATGCGATATTCATTGCGTGACGCGTTGGTCGAAGTTCGATACCGCATGGGAAGGCGTTCGGTTTCGGGATTTCCTTGCCTTGCTGGATGTGAAGCCGGAAGCGAAGTATGTGATGTTCCATGCGGACGAGGATTATGAGACGAACGTGCCGCTTGCGGACTTGCTCGGCGATGACGTGCTGATGGCGTTCCGATACGACGGCAAGCCGCTGACCGATAAGCACGGCTTCCCGCTGCGGATGGTCGTGCCGCATCTTTACTTCTGGAAAAGCGCCAAATGGGTGCGCGGCATTGAATTTATGAAGGAGGACCGGCCGGGCTTCTGGGAGCGGAACGGCTTTCATAATACGGCCGATCCGTTCCGCGAACAGCGGTTCTCCGGAGACGCGCTGCCGATTCCGGAAGACGAATGGACGAAGAAGGAGTTCGATTAACGATGACATTGCTGCCGATTTTGCGGGTCGATCCCGCCGATATGCCGGAGTTTGCCGTAGTGTGCGGCGATCCGTTCCGGGCGGAGAAAATCGCTCAGCGCTTGGGCGATGCGAAGGAGCTTGCATTTGCGCGCGAATACCGGACGTTCACGGGAACGCACAACGGGGTAACGCTGGCCGTCGTCAGCCACGGCGTCGGTTCGCCGGGGGCGGCCGTCTGCTTCGAGGAGCTGGCGAAGGCCGGGGTGAAAACGGTCATTCGAGTCGGGACGGCCGGATCTTTATCTCCCGCATACAAGACAGGGGACCTGATCGTCAGTACGGCGGCGGTTCGCGAGGAAGGTCTCACGCGCCAGCTCGTGCCGCACGGCTTCCCGGCGGTTGCGGACAGCGCGGTGACGGAAGCGCTGCACGAAGCGGCGCTTGCGAGCGGCGCACCGGGCAAGGTCGGCAAAGGCGTCACGCTGACGATGGACGCGTTCTTCAGCGGCGTGGTGGAATTGCCGCACGATACGTACCGGAAGGCGGGCGTTCTTGCCGTTGAGATGGAAATTGCGGCGCTATACGTCGTCTCGATGCTGCGCGGCATGAGAGCCGGTGCGATCTTGGCGCTCGACGGCGACTCGACCGCGGTCGACGAAGGGTACAACCCGCATCGCGACATCGTATCCGAGGCCGTCGAAGCGGAAATTACCGCCGCGCTGAACGCGATCGCGAAGCTGGCGGGTAAGTAACTGCAAAAGGGATGGATTCCGTGAGCTGATTTTTCAGGCTTCAACGGAAGCATCCCTTTTCTTTTTACAGGCAAGTTATTCCACCGGGTCTAAACGGAATAATGCGGCACCGTGGGGTGCAACCCGAGCGGTTATATCTTTATCGAGCCGCCCGGCTTGAAGGTTTGTCCACAGCTCGGCAGCCGTAACCGAACCCTGAACGTCAAAGAGCGAAAGCGGGACGGTAATATATGTCTCGTTCTCGCCCGTATTAAACATCGCAACATACCGGACGCCGGCCGGACCGTTCGCCGACCAAACAATGCGGTTTCCTTCGCGGAAAACTCGTTTCGCGCCGTAACTGTTCCGGTGCATCTCAAGCACGCTGCGGTTCGTTAAGAGCGACAACGTCCAGTCGTCATTATCGCGCAGCTCCCCGCCGAAAAATAACGGCGAACGGAATATCGTCCACAACGTCATCATCGTAAGCTGCTCTTCGCGCGTAAACCGAGTCCGGCGATCTTCTCCGGGACCGGTTCGAATACAAATATGTCCCAAGGGCAGCATGTCGCAATCCGGCCATCCGCCGTCGCCGGACCGGCCTTGCCAGCTTTCGCAGCGATCGAACATGTCGAGCAGGAAATCCCACCGATCCCAGAAATCATCGGTCATTCTCCACATATTGGCGTGATTTGCGAAAAACTCCGAGAATTCAACCGGCGCAGGTCCGGGGGACAAGCTCAAAACGATCGGACGGCCGCAATTGTCGATCGCGCGGCGGATAAGCTCGATCTCCGGCAGGTGCGACTTGTACAGCCTGGATGCGGCAATATCGTCCACCTTCACGAAGTCGACGCCCCAGGACGCATACAGCTTGAACAAGGAATCATAGTACGCTTGAGCGCCTTCCTTGGAGGCATCGACCCCGTACATATCCGTGTTCCAAGGGCAAATCGAGTTCGCCGCAATGTCGCGGGCGGTGGCGGAGGAATGTTTAATCGGCGTGTTCTTGTGAACGGCTTGGCGCGGAATGCCCCGCATCATGTGGATTCCGAATTTTAGCCCTAAGGCGTGAATCTCATCTGCAAGCGGTTGAAAGCCTCTTCCGCCCGCAGCGGATGGAAACCGGTTCGTTGCCGGCAGCAGCCTGCTGTATTCATCCATCTCAAGCGGGACGAACGGCCGGTAGTATGCCGAGTTTGCACCGGGCTCGTACCATTGAATGTCCACAACGACCGTGTCCCATCCGTATTCTTTCAAATGATTCGCCATATATTCGGCATTGCCGCGAACTTCGGCTTCCGTTACCGCCGCACCGTAACAATCCCAACTGTTCCAGCCCATCGGCGGGGTGGGGGCAGCTTGTCGATGATTCACTTCCTTCGCTCCTTTTCGCTCAACATGATCGCTTTATCTAGAATACGAGAATCAGCATGACGAAATTGCTGTTCGATAAAGCTATGATAGGTGAAGGAAGGCTTCATTTTCTATAACAAAAATGAATAGCGATAGCACAAAATTGCTCTTTTAGTTAATCGAAAAACAGTTTATTGAAATGCAAATTGTTGTTGGCGGCGCGAAACGTTCCCGGCGTGCGGCCTGTCAGTTTTTGAAATACTTTGATGTAGTAGCTTCCTGTCGAATAACCGATTTCCGCCGCGATTTTTTCAATGCTCCAGTCGGTTGCCCGCAGAAGCTCGATGGACTTCTCGATCCGCTTTCGATTGACATATTCGTTAGGGGTAACTCCAGTGTATTTGGTGAAGGTTCTTAAAAAATGGAATTTCGATACTCCTAATTGCGCGGCGAGCTGCTCTTGTCCGACCATCCGGCTGAAATGCGTATCAAGAAATCGAGCGGCCTCCTGTACCATTGCGGGCCACTGCTTCTGATCTTGGACGCTTGAGGATGAGGCTCTCCGTAATTCCATGATAAATTGGTAAACGTAGGAGGATGCTATATAAGGGTCGGTGATTCTTCCGTAATGAGCCGCGTTGCATAAGTCTTTCAGCACCTGGATGGGGGGACTGCCCGGGTCGAGGCATGGAGCCGGGCCGATCGTGGATACGATCTCCTCCCACAGCGGCGCGATCATCGCTGGGCGAATCAATACAAAATAAAACTCCCACGGCACGGAGTTCCCAGGGTGGTAATAGCGGTGATTGCCGGGGATTTCCGCCAGGAAGGCGCGTCCGGAATGCACCCGAAAGGAGGAATCTCCCTTCTCGTACACCCCTTCGCCTTGCATCGTGTACTGAAACAGAAATAAAGGCCCGTCCGTGCGGGTCAAACCGTTCCAATGATAAGAAGAATGACGGATCGTTTCATGTCCCGTCGCGTATAAGCCGCACAGCGGCTGATGCGGCACCTCGTTGAAGCGAAAGCCGTAAATGCCGTACTGATTGTCGGGTTTCATAATGTCCCTCGTTTGAATGAAATATTCCATTCGAAAAACCATTAACATAGTAACATACGTTTGATAGGCAGAGGAGGGGGACAATTGTAAAATTAATCCTCAAAAGTGATTGACAAAATCCCAAATGCAGGAATAGAATTAAAAACAACAAATATTTGAAACCCCTTTCAAGCAAAAGTAGAGTGTGCGTACGAGCCTGTTTATGTACCGTTTGCACCCAAAAGTGGTACCCAAAACAGCCTCGGCAACCACCGTTAACATTAAATTTTTTTTGCTTCACAATGAAACCCGTTTCATGTAACGGGTTCCACAACACTTTTGAGAACTTCAGTTCATTAGCGGGAAACCGGTAGTAGATGTAGACCAAGTGATCGGATAGACCGAAAACGGCGGGGTCTTTGCACCTCATTATGAAACGGGTTTCAGAAAACTCGGATATCACTTTCAAAAATGGGAGGTTTTCGCATATGGAAACGACCGCTTCGGCGCTGCAGCCTGTTCGGCTTTCATCCAATGAGTTCCGCATTCAAGGCAAATCCGAAATTTTGCTTTGCGCATCGCTCTTTTACTTCCGGATTCCAAGAGCTCATTGGCGCGAGAGAATGGTTCAGTTGAAAGCTTTCGGCTATAACAGCATCGATGTTTACTTTCCGTGGAATTATCACGAGCTGGAAGAAGGCGTCTGGGATTTCAGCGGGGAGAAGGATGTGACAGCCTTTCTGCAGACGGCAAAAGAAGTCGGACTGTGGGTCGTCGCTAGACCCGGACCATACATCTGCTCGGAATGGGACGGCGGGGCGCTGCCCGCCTATCTCTACAATGTAGACGGAATGAAGCTTCGCGACAACAATCCGGCGTTTTTGAACGCGGTGTCCAAATGGTTCGGCCGTATTCTCCCCTTGCTCAAGAAGTTTCAAATCGACGAGGACGGAACGGTGATCTGCGTACAGCTTGATAATGAGCTCGACTTCTACGGATGCGCCGACCCGAAAGGGTATATTTCAGCTTTAAAAGATATGGCGACCGGAAACGGCATAACGGTACCGCTGATTGCGTGCGCCGGACAAGGCGGACTAATGGAGGCGTCGGGGCTTGCGGAAGGAGTCGTGCCGACTTGCAACTTTTATCCGAATGACCGCGACCCCGTTTTTGAGGAAAAGGTGCTCCAATACAAAGAGCTGCTTGCCGACATGGGGCTTCCGCTTTTGGTTACGGAGACGAACCGATCCCACTTTTTGCTTAGAAGGCTGCTGTCCTGCGGAGTAAAGCTGCTGGGACCTTACCTGCAAGTATCGGGAACGGATTTCGGATTTACGAACGCAACGAATAATTGGGGCTCGCCGCTAGCATTTTTAACTTCGGATTACGATTTCGGCGGGATGATTTCCCCTGAAGGGCATATTCGTCCGGAGGCATATGAGGGCAGAATGCTTGCGCGAATGATCGAGACGTACGGCGAGTCGCTAACGGAAGCTGACACCGCACCGAACATTCGGGCGGCGGCAGCTCCGAAGGGTGCTGTAGCAGGACCGTATGCATTAAAGCTGCGGAATGGCGGTTATCTTGTATTCGTTTCCAACGTAGGTGAACGGGCGGCGGAAGTGTCCCTTGAATGGGGGAATACCAAGGCGCCCGTTGAATCGAAGCTTGTTATAGAGCGAGGGCGCTCCCTAGCCTTGCCGTTCGGCGTGCCGATGCAAACCTGGGGAGTCGACGGAACGCTTTTGTACTCGACTGCGGAACTGTTCCTGCACAAAAGATGCGGATCGAAAACCGTTCTCGTGTTTCATACGGAGTGCGAAGGGGAAATCGCCCTTCGATTGGATAACCCGACACTGCTCGAGGCAACAAATGTATCCGTAAAACAAACCGAAGGGGTTATCACGGTGACATTCGGTTCGGGCGAGACTTCGGTATGCAGGCTTGAGACCGCCGACGGGCACGGCCATGCAATCGAGCTGGTCGCAATGGACCGGACTAAAGCTTTACTCATCGATGATATCGGCGAGGACGGAAGCGTCCGTTTCGGCGAACCGATCGAATATCGTAAAGAACCCGCCGATGTCCCCGTATCTTGGTCGCTTCATCCTGTTCCGGCGGATCAACCGATGTCTGACGGCTACGCGGCAGCTGGCGTCGACACCGCCGATTACTTGGAAACTTACGGCATTTATCGGGGATACGCGTGGTATGAAGCTGAAGCTAGGGTGAATTCAGACGACAGAACAGCGGGCCGCAAAGGGATTCTCGTGCAAAAGGGCAGCGACATTATCTCTCTCTATTTGGAGAAGGAATATGTAACTACGGTTGTACCGGGCGGCACCGGCCGATATATCGCGATAGGAGAGGAGAGAAACGGCGGCAGCGGCCGCATAGCGGCAAGAGTCGAGATTTGGGGACATACCAATTTCCACGACATTAGGCTTCCGGGACTTCATCTGAACGCCATGAAAGGGTTAAAAGGTCTCGTATCGGTAACGGACGTGATCGATCTCTCCCGAAACTGGAAAGTAAAGTCCGCAGACGACCGGGACGTCCGGGACGACCTGACGTCTCCGGCGGCGGACGACAGAATGTGGCCGATTGTAGGCTTCGGCGGCTGGCTTTCGTCCGATCGTCCGGCTCTCGAATATTACCGCAACAGCTTTGACGCTTCAAGCGCGGCCGATTCGTGGACGATCCATTTCGAGGGGACTCAAGCGCTGGCTCATGTGTTCGTGAACGGGCAAGCTGCGGGAGCGAGCGGTGAATGCGTCGGATCCTTACGTCGATATCAGCTCGTTCGTCAAGCCCGGCACGCGCGCGCAGGTAACGGTGTTTATCGAAAGGCTGCCGGGCTTGCCGGCCGGCAAGCCCGTCGTATACGAAGGGACGGCGGCCAAGGATTGGCGCATCACACCGTGTCAAGAGGAACAGCTGTGGGCGCATGCGGAATCGGCAGCAGCACAGGCGTCGGGCACCGAGCTTCCCTTTTCGATGAACGCGGGAGAAATGGCTTGGCTGTTCGGTGAGGTCGGAGACTCGAACGATGGGAAGGGATGGAGAGTGAGAGCGAAGGGGTCGAATATGAAAATGACCGTGTTTTTCAACGAACGCTTAGTAGGCCGATTATGGTTGCCGGGCAGCCGTTCCCGCCCGACCTTTACCGGCGGAAGTCCGGAAACGTTCTATCTTCCGGGTCCTTGGTTCCGGGACGGAGCGAACCGCTTGGCCGTTCTTCTGGAAGCCTTCGAAGGGGAAGCGGTTTCTCGGTTGGATGGTTTAACGTTTGTACCCGTGTAAATGATTGAAAGTGCGGATTTGGCAGCCTCGCAGAATAGGTGAGAAAGAGGTGACCAAGTGAAATTTTTAAAGAACAAATTTATTTGGGTAACGATCTTGGCGATCGGTTGCGGAGTCATTTACCTGCTGAATATGAAACCGGTTTCTAAGCTTGCTTCCGGACAACGAAACTATGAGAGTCATGCTGCGGGAGCAACGATTAAGCTTGACTATGATGCCGTGCATCAAAGGATTGAAGGATTCGGGGCTTCCGGCGCGTGGTGGGCTCAGGATGTCGGCGGATGGGACAATCTGGGCGACATCATGGATTTGCTGTATGACGACAAGAAGGGCATCGGGCTCAATATATACAGATACAATATCGGGGCCGGCAAGCCTATTATCGCAAGCGACCCGTGGCGCAGCGCGGAAACGCTTGAAGTATCGCCTGGCGTATATGACCTTGATCGGGATCGAAATGCGATCAACGCCATGAAAGAAGCGGCAAAGCGCGGAGCGACCATTGAATTGTTTGCAAACAGTCCCCCGGCAAGGCTTACGAAATCCGGCTACTCTTCAGGCGAAACAACCGGCAAATCGAATCTTCCGCCTGAGAACGAGGAACAGTTCGCGAAATATTTGGTAGACATCACGGAGCTGTTTTTAAAGGAAGGCATTCCGGTTACATATATAAGTCCGATCAATGAACCGCAATGGGATTGGAAGAGCGGACAGGAAGGCTGTCATTATGAGCCGGAGCAAGTAATTAGCCTGTCCAGAAAAGTGGCGTTGGAGCTTGAAAGAAGGAAGCTTCCGGTAAAGCTGTTAATAGCCGAATCGGGCGCATGGAACGATCCGAATTATACATTGACAATGTACAAGCGGATTATGAATGACGACGTGCTCTCGAAAGCTATTGATGCTTATGCCGTGCATTCTTATTGGTCAAGCGAGAAGGATAAGAAGATTGCCGCATCCTATTTTTCACAGTTTGAAAATATGCTTCCGCTGTATCAAACCGAATGGTGCGAAATGAAGAACGGCAACGCCGCGAGTATGGACGCCGCGTTGGTGCTGGCGAGAACGATCCATGAGGACATGACCATATTATCGGTTTCGGTATGGGAACAATGGCTTGCCGTTGCGAAGGGCGATTACCGGGACGGTCTTGTATATGTTGACGAGGCGACCAGAAAGTTCGGCGCCGTGAAACGGATGTGGAGCTTCGGAAATTACTCCAAATTTATTAAGCCGGGATACCGCCGGATCGAAGCCGAAAGCCAAGACAGCGATGTGCTCGTATCGGCATATGTCAGTCCTCAAAAGGATAAAACCGTGATCGTAGCCATCAATCCTACCAAACATGAGAAGGCAGTGTCATTCGAGAACGTGAAGGGTAAAAAGACAAAAATATACGAGACATCGGAGAAATCCAATCTTGCCCTTATTAAGGAGGTGAGTGGGCTGGGGAATGTTGTTCTGCCAGCAGAGTCCGTTACAACTTTTGTTATTCAGGCAGGCATTTTTGGATTCCTGTAAGTTTCAAGAAGAAAAACATTAGGGGAGGATCAAAAGATGGCAGGCAAGCTGAAAAGATTTCTTTCAATGTTTCTTGTACTTGCATTAACTGCTGCATTATTTAGCGCGTGCGAAGGTTCCGGAGCTTCTGAAAAAAACAAAGATTCCGGAAAAGCCGCCGAACAAAACAACGATTCGGACAAAGATGCCGCAAACGTTGGCGGAGGCGGGAATACGGGGGCGCCGACCGAAATTGTTTTCGGTACGCACTGGGCGCAGGGCGACGATCCCAATTGGAGAGACCCTGTCACCGGCGAGCCGGGGATGCCGCCGGATCAATTGCTGGCCAGACAGAAAGCTGAGCAAGCCGTTCTAAAAGAGTTGAATGTCCAGATTAAATGGGTGCAGTATCCGAGCGATGTGAGAGAAGCGCTCTTAAAGTCGGTACTCGCTAACGATCCGATCGTTGATGTCGCACTGTTATGGGGCGGCTCGCAAGGGACATTGCTCGGGCAAAACATTTTCCAGCCTTTGGACGAATATCAGAGCATCTTCAGCGACCCTGACGATTCCTGGATGATGGGCGACAAGATGTTCGGCCATAATTATTTCTTAAACTACATCCTGGACTTTGTGAACCAATGGCCGCTGGTTTACAACATTTCGTACCTTGATAAGGTAGACGCTCTGAAGGAAAACGGCCAAACCGTGTATCCTCATGATTTGTGGAAACAAGGGAAATGGACATGGTCTGCATTCCAAGATTATTTGACGAAGGTAAATGAATATTATGCCAACAAAATGGCGCCTGTAAGAACGGATGTACCGATCAAGGCGTTCCAAACGGACTACAGATATACTGCGCTGCAGGCGATTCACGCAAACGGCGGAGCGGTGTTCGGAGCTAACGGCTTGACGGCCGACGCTCCGGAGGCGAAGAAGGCCGTAGAATACATTGACGGATTGATGTCGAAAGGCTTAATGATGTCCGTAAGATACGGCGACGATACTCCCGTTCCGGGATGGACATGGAACGGCGGCGACTTCGGAAACGGCGAAACCGTATTTACGAACATGGTACCGTGGCTATCCAACGGCGCAGGCCAATCTCTTGCCGGACGCGGCGAATCCATGGGCGTAGTGCCGTTCCCAAGGCCGGACGACATTGCGGCTGATGATCCGAAGTATGAACAGCTGGTTTTCCCCGGCAACCAGATGGCTGTTTTGAAAGGGTTGTCAAAGGAAAAAACGGAGCTTGCATTGAAAGCCTACAGGCTGTATTGGTCTACCGTATATAAAACATTGGCAAGCAGCGACAAGGCACTGGATTTCTTTGAGAAGCAAGCGAAAAATACGGCCATCAATTATGGATTCGACGTAACGAATGAAAAGTTCGGCAATGACATCATGGAAGCTTTCACGGGTATTGCGGGAAGCAGGCCGAACGAGTACCAGACCATCATGGCGTGGGCAAACCTGTGGAGCGATACGATCTTGGGCAATTCGCTGTACGGGTTGAACGGTTCGCCGAAGTATGCCGCAGCAATCGATGCCCAAAAGAATCAAATCATTGAATCGATGAGTTCCATTGAAACGGCTCTAAGCTCCGGCAAATCCATCGATAATATGCCGCCGAGCTTCGCGACGACGGGCAAACCGATCGCCGTAGCGGCAGGCGCGAATCCGTCTTCGATCAACTGGGAGGAATTCGTTAAGGCACAAGACGGCGTTGACGGGGACATTCCTTTCGCCAATGTCACGGTCGATACCGCCGCCGTTACGTTCGATAAGGTCGGCAAATACGACAAGGGCCTTGCGTTGTCCGTAAAAGACGCAGCAGGCAATGAGAAGAAGGGCTCCTTCGATGTGATCGTCTACGATCCGAATAACAAGACGGCTCCGACGATTACGGCAAAGGAAAATTATAGAGCCGTTAAAGTGGACGAAGACGCGTCTGCGATTAACTGGGCGAACGATTTCGTTGAGCAGGCCGTCGACAAGGATGGCTTCGACTTGAAGAGCAATATTACGGCGGATATCGGAAACCTTGACGTTACAACCGTCGGCGCCTATGACGTTACTCTTACCGTTAAGGATTTCGCCGGAAATGAGGCGAATCTCGCGATTAAAGTAAACGTCGAACAGTAAGCTTCGAGTTTCAATAGTAAATCGTTACGGGGCTGCAGGTGCTATGAAGCAAGCGTTTCATAGCACCTAGCCTATTAACACGGAGGTTTAGGGGCATGAGCATGATGAAGAAAATGTTAGCTTTCAGCAGTTTGATAATTTTTGCTTTGGTCATGTTCATACCTGCACTAAAGGCAGACGGTGTACATGCTTCAACCGAAAGCAAGCCGGAGCCTGGTCAGGAGTATTACGAAGAATCGTACGGCAATTACCTTGCCGGTCAAGAGTATTCCGGGAAGATGGCTTCATCGGAAATCAAGGTTGATGTTACGGCTTACAAAACATCGGCCGATATGGAAGCAAGCGTTAAGAACGGAACGGTAATTACCGGCGACAGCGGCACAATCACATGGAAAGTGTCTGTGAAGGAAGCGGGCTTTTATAATATTGCGGTGACTTATCTGCCTGTGAAAGGCACAAACTCAAAAATCGAGCGAAAACTATTCATAGACGAGACGAGTTATTTTACCGGAATGAATCAGTTGATTTTCAACAGAATTTGGGACAATAACGGCGGGAAGCCGATCCTTGAGAGGGACGGGAACGAGATCCGTCCTGTAGCTGAGGAAAAATCCGAGCCCGCGACCGTTTATATACATGATTCGCAAAGAAGAAGCTTGGAGCCGTATAAGTTTTATCTGACCGCAGGTACGCACACCTTGACCTTGGAATCCGTTAAGGAACCGTTAGGGATCAGCGGCATTACATTGAAAGCGGCGCCCGAAATAATGCCGTACGCGGATGTTATCAAGCAATGGGAGTCCAGGTACAACGTATACGACGGAATCAATCTCGTATATCAAGCGGAAAGAACGGATGAACATACGATCGGTATCGAGAAATCATCCGTGGATATTATTATGTCCACCGACTACAGCAATCCCAATACAGTCCCCTATCATCCTTACAAAATAAAACTGAATACGATCGGCGGATCGAACTGGAGAACTCCCGGCGACTTTATCGCATGGCACATTCAAGTGCCCGAAGAGGGGTTATACCGAATTTCCTTCAGAGGAGTGCAGAACACGAACCGGGGCGTCATGTCGTACAGGCAGTTGAAAGTAAACGGCGAAGTTCCGTTCCGCGAAGCGATGGCCGTACCTTTCGGATTTCATTCGGGGTTTGTCAATTACGTGCCGGGCGGCAGCGAAGGTGATTATCTCATTCACCTGAACGAAGGACAAAATACGATTTCGCTTGAAGTTGTCCTGGGCAGCTTCGCCGCGCCGCTTTCGGAAGTTGAGAAAAGCGTATTCGTACTGAATGATCTGTACCGAAAAACCGTTCAAATTACCGGACTTGTGCCGGACAAATATATCGACTACGAAATTACGGCAAAAATACCGAATTACGCGGAAACTCTTCAAGCGGAAAGCGAACGGTTGAAAAAAGTCGTGGCACGATTGGTGGAAATCACCGGCGAGAAGGGCGAAAAGACGGCCATTATCGAAAAGATGCAGGTGCAAGCGGAACGATTAAGCCGAAAGCCGGAAAATGTCATTAATGAGTTAGCCACGCTGGAAAACAATATTTCGTCCATGGGCGCATGGATCACATCCATATCGGAAATGCCGCTGCAGCTCGATAGCTTTACGTTATCCGCTCCGGGAGCGAAGCTGCCCGATCCGGCGCCGAATGTATTGGTTCGAGCTTACTACGGTGCGGTAAGGTTTTTGTCCACATTTTTCGTTGACGAAACGAGAATTGAAGGTACTTCCGGTGAAGATGCCGTCAAAGTGTGGATATCGGCCGGACGCGACCAGGCGCAGTTAATCAAAAATTTGATCGATCAAAGCTTTACTCCGAATTCGAATATTCCGGTAGATCTGCAGCTCATACCGGAGGATGTCATTCTTCCGGCTACGCTGGCCGGCAACGGTCCGGATGTAGCTCTAGCCATACCGCAGGCGACGGTCATTAACTTCGCCATGAGAAACGCCCTTGTGGATTTGTCGAAGCTGGACGGCTTTGATGAAATTAAAAAGCAGTTTCATGACAGCGGCTTGAGAACGGTGTCCTATCAGGGCGGCATATACGGTCTGCCGGAGCAGCAATCGTTCGTGATGATGTTTTACCGGGAAGATATACTGCATCAACTTGGTTTGGAGCCCCCCGAGACATGGGACGATGTCGAGAATATGATATCGATCCTGCATACGAACAATTACGACTTTTATATGCCCGGCCAGGAATTGTACCCTTCGCTTATATACCAGTATGGCGGAGACTTATACAAAGGAACCGGCAGCGATTACGGAATCCGCAGCGGCTTGATCGATGACAGCGCGATGAATGCATTTCACCGAATTACGAGATTTTTCACGAGCTACAGATTGCCCGTATCCGCCGATTTTTCCAATCGATTCAGAACCGGCGAGATGCCGGTCGGGATCGCGCCATATACAACCTACAATCAGCTGGCGGTATTTGCGCCGGAAATTAGAGGCTTATGGTCGTTCGCTCCGCTGCCGGGAATTCGCAACGCGGACGGAAGCATTACCAATACGGCAGTTTCCAGCACGATGGACAGCATTATGATGAGCTCTTCAACAAATAAAGAAGCGGCTTGGGAGTTTATGAAGTGGTGGCTGGATGCTAAGACGCAGACGGAGTACGCCAACGCTCTTGAAGCAGTAATGGGGGCCGCCGCGCGATATCCGACGGCGAATATCGAGGTTTTAAAGCAGCTGCCGTGGTCGTTGAAAGATTCGCGGGAATTGGAAAAGCAGTTTCAAGCTACCGTCGGAATTCCAGAGGTGCCCGGCGGATATATGACCGCAAGGGCGATCGACTATGCATTCCGTTCCGTCGTAACGAGCGGCGCAAACCCTCGCGAGGCGCTGTATATGAATATAAAGCAAATCAACAAGGAGCTTACTAAAAAACGCAAAGAGTTTCATCTGTCCTTCAATGACGGCAATGGAAATGCGCATGGCGAGTAAGAACCAAACTGTAAGAGGAGAAGTAGGTGAGTATGCTGACGAATCGGAAAACAACTGCAAGAAACTTGGCCGAAATGACGCGTGCGCAGATCTGGAAGGAACATAGAGAAAAATATTTGCTGATCCTGCCGTTCGGAATCATATTCATATTGTTCACCGTCATTCCTGTATTTTCTTCTATCGTGATTAGCTTCACATCGTTTGACATGCTGGAGGTCCCCAAGTTTGTCGGATTCGGCAATTATATTAATCTGTTCACCAACGACGAAGTATTTCTGATTGCGGTGAAAAATACGCTTTTCTTCGCTCTGATTACCGGGCCGATCAGTTATCTCATGTGTTTCGTATTTTCGTGGCTGATCAATGAGCTTCCGCCGAAGGTTCGCGCGATCATGACGCTCGTATTTTATGCGCCGTCGATTTCGGGCAACGCCTATTTGATCTGGAAGCTGATTTTCTCCTCCGATATGTACGGATATGCCAATGCATGGCTGCTGAAGCTCGGATTCGCGAGCGAGCCGATACTTTGGTTCGATACGAAAAACTACGTATTTCCGATTCTTATATTGGTCCAGCTGTGGCTGAGCCTTGGGGTAAGCTTCCTGGCGTTCATAGCGGGCTTGCAAAATGTGGATAAAACATTGTATGAAGCCGGTCAGATCGACGGGATCAGAAACCGCTGGCAGGAGCTTTGGTATATTACGCTTCCGTCTATGAAGCCGCAGCTGCTGTTCGGGGCGGTGATGCAGATCACCAGCTCTCTCTCGGTATCGCAAATATCGATCGAGCTGGCCGGGTTCCCTTCGGTCGAATATGCCGGCCATACGATACTTACCCATCTGCACGATTACGGCTTCATCAGATATGAGATGGGGTACGCGTCGGCGATCGCGACGATATTGTTTTTCATCATGGTATTTACCAATATCATTGTCCAGAAAGCATTAAGAAGGGTAGGTGTCTAGCGTGAACGGTGTTGCCGTAGCCATCAGGAAGGCTTACATATCGAGGAAGTTCAAGCGGAGGAACAGAAGCATCGCAGGAGACTTCACTCTTACATTTTTCCTCGGCATATTCGGACTGTTCAGTGTTTGGCCGCTCATTTTCATCATTAATAACGCCTTTAAGCCGCTGAACGAAATTTTTATTTTTCCGCCCAAATTGTTCGTGCAAAGTCCGACGGTGACCAACTTCGCGGATCTTGCCATTATTATCGGAAACTCCTGGATCCCGATGTCGAGGTACATATTCAATACCGTGTTCCTTACCGCATTGGGAACGGCGGGAACCGTAATCATCGGCTCCATGGCCGCCTTTCCGCTCGCTAAATACATATTCCCGGGTTCGAAGCTGATGTCCAAATTGATCGTTTACTCCTTAATGTTTAACGGGACCGTCACGGCGCTGCCGAATTATGTCATCATGTCCAAGCTGGGGATGATCGACAGCTACTGGGCGGTTATACTTCCTTCGGTCGGATCGACGCTCGGGCTGTTCCTGATGCAAAACTTTATGGTTCAAGTTCCCGATGCGCTCATTGAGGCCGCAAAAATCGACGGGGCGAGCGAGTTCACCATCTTTTGGAGAGTGATGATGCCTCTTTCAAAATCGGCATGGATTACGCTGATCATATTATCCTTCCAATATTTATGGGGAACGACGGGAGGAGGCTTTATTTTCAGCGAAAAGCTGAAACCGGTAAGCTACGCGTTATCGCAAATCGTGAACGCAGGCGTAGCCAGGACCGGGGTAGCCTCGGCCGTTACTCTCATCATGCTGACGGTGCCGATCGTCGTATTTGTCGTATCGCAGAGCAATGTCATTCAAACGATGGCCACGACAGGCATAAAAGAATAATTAACAATCGGAAAGGAAGGCCCAACCGAATGAGACATCATTATTATTGGGCTGTTGTTTTCGCCTGCATACTCGGTTTGTTGCTGCCCTCCGCAAGTGCGTACGCCTCCAATACGTTTGAAAGCAATTATACGTATGATTTTTGGGGGAATGTCAAAAAGAGCCTTCCGGCCTTCGAGCTGGTAAACACGCTGGACGCCAGCAGTATGGAAAATATAAAGCTGGGAAGCGTTGACGACGTGTTCGTAAGCAAAGACAGAATCTTTCTCGTGGATGGGGCGGAAAGCCGCGTGAACGTATTTGATGCGGATTTCAAGCTTCTCGCTTCTATTAAATTAATACGAGATGAAAACGGAAAAATTATGGTCAACAAAGATACGAACAAGCAGCTGATGCTGAACAAACCGGAGGGCGTGTTTTATAGCGAAGCTTCCGATGAGCTTTATATAGCCGATACGGAGGCGGAAAGAATTATCGTTCTTGATGGGAAATCGTACGCTTACAAGAGAACGGTGGAAAGACCCCGAAATATGGTGGGAGCGACCCTGTTTAAGCCTTCCAAGCTGATTGTCGATAAGGACGGAAAAATGAGTGTCGTTGTTCAAGGCAGCTATGAAGGAATTATCGAAATCAACAGCGACGGCTCGTTCTCCCGTTATTTCGGCCTTAACAAGCCTAGAGTCAACCTGGTGGATCACTTCTGGAAATCGATCGCCTCCAACCAGCAAAAGCAAAAGATGAAAAAAGTGTTTGCGCCGTCGTTCAACAATTTGACGATCGACTCGGAAGGGCTCATTTACGCAACGACCTTCGACCCTTCCGCTCAGGACATGGTATTCCGGTTCAATTCCAAGGGCGAAAATGTGCTCGTGCAAGGCGGTTATTTCCCGGTCATCGGCGACCTGCGCAGCCGCGGTTCGGCGGATTTGAAAAGCCAGTTCGTGGATATCGCGGTTTCCGATTACGGAGTGTATGCCTTACTGGATAAAACGCAAGGCAGAGTCTTTCTTTATAATTTCGAAGGGGATTTGATGAACATATTCAATTCCTCGGGGAATTTGAAAGGCAATGTCAAGGACCCGACGGCCATTGCATGGTTCGGGGATCGGTTGATCGTAACGGATAAGCAATTCGCAAGCGCTTATCTATTTCAGCCTACCGAATTCGGCCAAGCGGCTCTTAATGCCGAAAAACAATATTTTAACGGGAATTGGGAGGCTGCCGGCCAATATTTCGAAGATACGCTCAAGCTGAATGCAAATTACGACATTGCCTATACGGGAGTAGGCAGAAATTATCTCATGCAGGATCTGTTTGACAAAGCGATGTATTACCTCAAGCTCGGCAATAACCGGAATTATTATTCGAAAGCTTACGCCGAGCATCGCAATAGGTTTGTTCAACTGAATTTCATATGGTTCGTCATCCCGTTTCTGCTCCTGGCGGCCGCCTTATTCTATTCGGAATACAAGTACAGCAAGAAAAACAATTAGACTCCGCCGCGCATCGCAATCAGGTGAACGAAATGCTCCAAAGAAAGGGTATGATTCGATTTATGGCCGGAATGATTGATGATGGAAAATATTTGTTTTACGTACTCTTTCATCCGTTTGACGGATTTTACGATATTAAATTTCTAAGGAAGAAAAATTACGCGATCCCGGCGATCATCATGCTGGTCTGCGGCATTACGGGTATTATGAGCTATCAATACACCGG
The DNA here is from genome assembly GCF_028745515.1 of Paenibacillus thermotolerans. Taxonomy (GTDB): domain Bacteria; phylum Bacillota; class Bacilli; order Paenibacillales; family YIM-B00363; genus Paenibacillus_AE; species Paenibacillus_AE thermotolerans. The sequence continues at coordinate 36,756 of NZ_JAQZSG010000033.1, forward strand.
GTATATTTTGAACTATAATCCTTTGTTTGCGATGAACAGCATCACGATATTTCTCACCACTTTGTTCCCTTATTTATTGTTTCTGATCAGCAATTGGAGCATAACGACGCTGTTCGACGGGAACGGCTCCATGGGCGACATTTTTATCGTCTTGAGTTATGCGCTGGTGCCGAAGCTGCTATTCGATATCGCGGGAATCGTTTTGAGCAATGTCATTATTCAGGAAGAAGCGGGGCTTCTGTATGCATTTATGGCCATCGGAACGGTGTGGTTCATCTTCTTGCTGTTCTGCGGACTGTGCGTCATTCATGAATATACGGTGGTAACGAACGTTGTCACGCTGCTCGTCTCGTTCTGTTCCGCGATCATTATTGTGTTTCTATCCATGTTGTATTTCACGCTGCTGGGAAAAGTAATCGGATTCGTTTACGCACTATTCAGCGAATTGACAAAAAGGTGGTGACAGCATGATAAAAAATGTGAGCGGAGCGGCGGTCATACGAATCAAGAGAATAGGGAAGAAAGAACTCCTATATGCCCTGCTGGCAGTGTTAATCATCGCGGCAGCTTGTTTTACGCCTACCGTCATCAAGCATTTGAACATAAAGCGGCAAGCGCTCCCTGAGTATCATAAAGCGGGCTTGTCGGCTTCTCTAGGCGAGATAGAAAAAAACGCAGGCACCGTTCTTTTGGCGAGCGGGGAAGGAAAAGAGCTTTATATCGATACCGCTACCTTGAATGTGAAAGTAGCCGATACGAAAACCGGCGCCGAATGGAACAGCATATATACGGATGAAAAAAGCGGCGATGCGGAGAAATCGCCGATCGTGATCAAGTTTCTGGGCAATGACAGCGCAATGTACGAATGGGACGCGTACAAGTACGCCATTCAAAGCGGCAACTACAAGCTGAATAAAATCGATAACGGCGTTCAGATCGTATTTGATTTTTTTGAAACGGAATCGTACCGACTGAATGAATATATGCCTCAAAAAATATCGGTCGAACATTACCAAACCGAGTTTCTGGACCAGCTGGACCGGAAGTTTAATGAAGGAAAAATTACAGCGGCGGAAGTCGTTAAGTATCAAGATGCTTTGAATCTAACGTATCAGCTGGATGAAGATAACGGTCTCTATTTCTCCAAGTTCTCGGGGCTTCCGCCGCTTTCGCTTGTGAAAGATCTGATCAATTTCTCGAAAGCGGTTGAATATACGACGGAAATGCTGGTCGCGGACAGTCAACAGTTCGGAATCAATGTAACGATTACGAAGCCCGCAAAATTCGTAATTACGATGGAAGCGACTCTGGATCAAGGGGATTTGGTAGTACATATACCGACCTATGAAATTGAGAACGGAAACGAATTTTATACGATACAGAACATATCCGTATTCCCATCCTTCGGACTCGCATCCGCGGAGAAGGCGGACAACGGGTACATAGTTGTACCGGACGGTTCCGGAGCTTTATTCGAGCTCAATACGTTCAACGGCAAATATCCGGAATACGAAAGGCCGGTGTACAACAACAATTATTACGGCACGCTGTATGAAATGCCCGAATTTCCCGAAAATCTCACAATGCCCGTGTTCGGCATGTACCATACCGATCTTGAAGGAAAATCCCAAGGATTTATGGGGATTATTGAATCCGGGGCGGAGCTCGGATCGATCAAGGTTCAACTGGGCACAAAGGACACTTCGGCCGGCGGGACCTTCTATAACAAAGTGTACAGCACTTTCGATTCCATGCAGTATTCGCGCGTCAAGGTGTTTGGGCCCTACAGCGACAATGAAGCGCGGTTTCTGTCGTCCACCGGCTTGATTCCCGTCGATTATTCCGTAAGATACAAGCTGTTCCCCGATCAGGTAACCTATTACGACATGGCGAAGACGTACCGGGAATACCTGATGGAAAAATACGACATAACGGCATCGTATAATGCTATGCCAAAGCTTTTCCTCGATGTGATCGGAACCGTCACGCTGGAAAAGAGATTTCTAGGAATCCCGTATAAAGAGCCTTATTCCATGACGAAATATAGTCAGCTGCTTGCGATCATGAACGATTTAAAGGGTGTAAACAAAATCGTCAACTATAAGGGCGTATTTAACAACGGGCTGAATAATTCGATCTCAAACAAAGCGGTTTTGGCGGGTTCGAATGGAAGCAAAGACGATTTTGAAGCCTTAATGAAAGTTTTCGACGGTGAAAACAATAGGCTGTTCCTCAATGCCGATTTGATGAGAGTATCGGACACGAGCGGAGGCTTCTGGCCGAAAACGAATGCGCTGCACGGATATGACGGGAAGCCGGTTGAATTGATGAAGTACAACTATTCCGACGGCTGGTTCAATCCGCGCAGCACGAAGCAATACTTGCTGCATCCTTTGTATTTGAGCGATACGGTGGATAAATTTATAAGAAGCTCTAAGGATTACCCCACTATTTTTGTGAATGATATGGGGTCCGCTTATTATGCCAATTACAATCCGCGCGATATCGTCGATCCCGTCATTGCCGATTCGATCGTGCAGGATAACTTGAACAAACTATCGGAAAGCAAAACAATCGCACTGGAAAATCCGAATGTCGATAACATCAGGTTTGCGGCATATGCGGCCGATATATCGCGGGAGAGCAGCAATTACGGAACGATGTACGTCTCCATTCCGTTCCGGCAGCTGGTCATGAACGGGCTGACGGAATATACAACCTTGAATGTGAATATGTCTGCGGACCGAAGCGATTACTTTATATTGCAAGCGTTGGAGCTCGGCAGCATTCCGAAGTTTACGATCAGCGCCGAAAATGTCGATGTCCTTAAAAATACCGAATATAGCGATTATTTTTCGATCCAGTACTCCGTTCTTAAGGAAAAAATAAAGTCCGTTTATGACGAGTACAGCAAAGGGCTTTCAGAAATAGGCACGAAGGAAATTGTCGACCACCGGATGCTCGCGAAGAACGTGTTTGAAACGACCTATGCGTCAGGGGTATCGGTTATTGTGAATTACAATAAATTTCCGGTATCCGTAGCTGGAGCTCGTCTGGATGCACTCGGCTATATCATCGAGTCAAAATCGTAAGGAGCCATTCGACATGCGAATTTCATATAAAAATATGAGAAAAATAAACGGCATCGTGTTTGTACTGCCGTGGCTGATCGGTTTCATATTGTTCTTTTTGACGCCGCTGGCGAGCACGATCAAATACTCCTTTCATGAAGTAGGCGTGGCAGACTCGGGAGGGATGGTGCTTCATTATGTCGGCTTTCAAAATTACACGAATCTTTTTAACGTTGAAGTATCGAGCCAGAGCCGACAGTTTTTAAGAGTATTTTCGGATGAAAATCTCAATATTTTTATCAATACTCCTGTCATCGTCATCTTCAGTCTGTTCTGCGCGATCCTGATCAACGTGAAATTCAAGGGGCAGGGGCTTGCCAGGGTCGTCTTCTTTCTGCCCATCGTATTGGGATTGAAGGTAGTCGTCGATTTAATTTTGGTGACTACGGGCGGGGATGTGGCTGATGCAGCGGTAGCGAACCGGTTCGATAACGGTATGCTGATGGAATTTCTGCGCACGTACACGTTTCTTCCCAGGCAGGTTACGGTTTTTATATCCGATTTAGCCAACGACATTTTCATGCTTATATCGCAGACCGGGGTTCAGACTCTCATTTTTTTGGCGGGGTTGCAGTCTATTAACAGATCGCTTTACGAGGTGGCCAAAATAGAAGGCGCCAACGGCTACGAAATTTTTTGGAAAATTACGCTGCCCTTGCTGTCGAATATTTCGCTGTTTGCATTGATCTACACGTTTGTCGATATGTTCCTCAAGTCCACGATCTCAACGGAGATATACTACTTCGCATTCAATAAGAACAATATCGGTGTCGGTTCCGCGCTGTCGGTCGTTTATTTGGTCAATGTATTAGTCGATTTGCTCATATTGATGCTAGTACTTAGCAGGGTGGTGAAGTGGAACAATGCTGCAAAGTGATGTGCGGGCCGGAAAACCAATAAACGCGTATGCAGTGAAAGAGAAGCTTCGGAGAGTCATATTCGGTTATTTCTTCTTGTCATTAGTGATCGGACTCGGTTTCGCCATATTATATCCTTTAATAAAGCTGCTTCCGGTCGTATTTAACAATTTGGAGGATTTGGGAAATCCCGACGTCATTTGGGTCCCGATCGAGTTTTCGACGGTCAGCTTTCAGGCGGCCATGCGGCTCGTGTTCGGCAACGGCGTGCCTATGCTGCAATCCGTAGCATATGCCGCCGTGATCGCCTTCATCCAAATATTTGTGAGTGCCATCGCGGGGTATTCGCTCGGACGGGTCGACTTCTGGGGGAAAAACGCCGTCATGTTTCTCGTCATCCTTACCTTCGTCGTACCTCCGCAGTCGCTGTTGATCTCTCAATATTTAAGCTTCAAGGACTTTGATATTTTCGGCATCATTTCGGCGGTTAACGGCGAACCGATCGACTTGATCAACAAGCCTTACTCGCTATATTTATTGGCGCTATTCGGCTTTGGGGTAAAGCAAAGCATGTTCGTATTCATATTCCGCCAATTTTTCAGGGGGCTGCCTAAAGAGCTGGAGGAAGCCGCTTATATTGACGGCTGCGGCTTTTATAAGACATATTTCAGAATCGGTCTTCCGAACGCCGTACCGGCTATTATGACGGTTGCCATTCTAGCCTTCGTCTGGAATTACGGGGACACTTACTATACGGGTTATTTCCATGCCGACGGACCGTATGTAAGTATGAGGCTTGCATCGACATTTGCGCCGGCCAACGTGAATAACATTTTATACGCGATAAGAACATGGTATGACGCGCCGGGGGCTACAACGTTTGCCTTCGATGCCGTAAAGCAAGCGGCCGCCATCATCTATCTCCTGCCGCTGCTGGTTATATACTTCGTTGTACAGAAACGGATCGTCGAGAACTTTGAACAGTCGGGTATCGTGGGTTGAGATCTGCATTTAGCAAAACTACTTTAATTTAAAGGAAGAGGCGGATGAAAACGAAATTGACGGACAAATTATCTTTCGACGCTCAAGTGTTAATCGACGCGGACGTAACCTATCAAAAGATCGATAACTTCGGCGCATCCGACGCGTGGTCGATGGAGCCGCTCGGGAAATATTGGACCGAAGAAAATAAAGCGCGCGTGGCGGATTTGCTCTTCTCCAGGGAGAAGGGAATCGGCCTGTCCGCTTGGCGGTTCAACATCGGTGCGGGCTCTACGGAGACGGACCAAGCGATTATCGGGAATCCGTGGCGCCGGGCGGATGCGTTCAAATCGTCCGGGGACGGCGAATACGATTGGAGCAAACAGGCGGGTCAGGTGTGGTTTTTGAGGGCGGCCAAAGAACGGGGCGTGGATACGCTGATCGCTTTCGTAAACAGCCCGCCGGTTTGGATGACAAAGAACGGTCACGCCCAGCCGGATCCGGCGGTGGGCTCCACCAATTTAAAGGAAGGCTTTGAAGGCGAGTTTGCGGCATACTTAATCGATGTGCTGAAGCATTTTCAAGAGGAAGGCATCGAGTTTCAGTATATTAGTCCCATTAACGAGCCGACATGGGATTGGAACAAAGCGGGGCAGGAAGGGAACCGCTATAATAATGACGATTTGAAGCGTGTCATTCTCGAGCTGCACAGGCAGCTGAAGGAGAAGGGCCTTACGGCGCAAATCAGCGCTCCGGACGGCGTTGAAATTACATCGCTGCTGGATGACGAATACTTCAACATGTTTACGAACAACGAACGGTATACGGGCGGCGCCAACAGTCTGGGAACGGGCAAATACCGGGAATACATTAAGGATTTGCTCGGGGACCCGGAAATGAGGGAAGCGGTCGGCAATAAAATCGCATCGCATTCGTATTGGTCCGATTACAGCAAACCCGGCGACGACCGTCTCGGCAAACTCAGAGAATTGCTCGCCGCCAATATGAAAAAATACGACCCGGACTCCAAGTATTGGATGACGGAATATTGTATTCTCGGCCCGGGCGGCCCCGGCCGCGACTTGGGAATCGATGCGGCGCTGCACGTCGCCCGCACGATTCATTTCGATTTGACGAAGGCGAATGCGGCGGCATGGCAATGGTGGACGGCGGTCTCCAAAGAAGATTATAAGGACGGCTTGATTTACACCGATTTCCATAATGAGGGGGATGAGCAAACCGTTCTCCCTTCGAAAATATTGTGGGCGCTCGGCAACTACAGCAAATTTATACGTCCCGGCGCCGTGCGCGTCGCGTTAACGGGGCTTGACGAGGAAGCGCGAAGCGGGCTGTTCGGCTCCGCTTACGTCCATGAAGGGGAACAGACGGTCACGGCCGTCTTCGTCAACGACAGCTGCGAGGATCGGCGCATTTCGATTTCTTTACAAGTACTTCGTCCGGAAGCTGCAGCCGCCGTCATGCAATACTACGTCACTTCAGCCGAAAGCGATCTGAAGCGGGGCGAGGACGTTCCGGTTCGGGCGGACGGTACGCTGGCAGCCGTCGTTCCTGCACGCTCCGTAGTGACGTTGTACGGGGGATTTATGGGATAGATTTCTGTTTCAATTTTTTAAGGTATTTGTTACCTTTAGTGTAATACCTTGCTGAAAGGATTATCCAATATGAAAAGTATTACGGTCTATGATATTGCAAGGGAAGCGAACGTTTCGGTAGCGACGGTATCGCGCGTTCTTAACGATACGGCTCCCGTCAAGGCAAGCACGCGGGAGAAGGTCAATGCCATCATCAAGAAGCACCAGTTTCAACCCAATGCGCTTGCGAGAAGCTTGATCAGCAAAGTAACGGGGATGATCGGCATGATTCTCCCGGATATTACAAATCCTTTCTTCCCGGAAGTAATCAGCGGGGCCGAAGCGGAAGCGCGTACTAAGGGATATACGTTCTTTTTGTGCGACACGGGAGGAGACTATCAGCGGGAATCGGAATACCTCACGATATTAAAGGAAAAGAGAGTAGACGGGATTATTTTCCTCGGGGGAAGAATCAATCTGGCTCGCTGCAATCCGGAGCTTGCAGAGGAGGTTGTCGAGCTTTCGAAGCAAATTCCGATCGTTCTGGTCAACGGAAATCTTCCGAAGAGCAATCTGTATCGGGTGATGACGGATGAAGCGGCCGGGGCGGAACTGGCTGCCCAGCATCTGATCGATCTCGGGCATAAAGATATAGCGTTTATCGGCGGCTGGAGCCACATGAGCACGACGACTCAGAAGGTGAAAGCTTTTAAAAGAAAAATGGAAGAAAACGGCTTGCCGGTAAGGCCGGAATGGATTTTACCCGGCGATTTCAGCGTCGAAAGCGGGAAAGAGCTGATGGGCAAGCTGATCGGCATGAAAGAAAGGCCGACGGCGGTAATGTGCGTGAACGACTTTACCGCCGTCGGAGCCGTTAAGACGGCAATCGAGAGCGGGCTGCGAATACCCGACGACATATCGGTCGCCGGCTACGATGACACCCAGTTATCCACCGTCCTGATCCCGGAATTGACAACCGTTACCCAGCAAACCTATGAGTTGGGGAAACAATCCGTACAAATCCTTCATCAGCTCATTAGCCGGGAAAAGGCGAGAAGGCTGACGGTACTTCGCCCGCAGCTGGTCGTTCGGCAAAGCACCGGCCCGAATAAGCTTACAAGATAAGTTCTAAGATCAAGAACTTATCTCTTTTTCGAAATTAGTGAAACCCATTTCATGAAACGAATTTCAATGAGAAAAACGGTTTGAAAACATTACGAAACAGGAAGGTGAATCCGGTGAACACCGTTTATGCAAGCAAGACAAAAACCGAGATCACATACGATAGCAAAAGCTTCTATATAAACGGCAAGCGCATGTTTCTAAGCAGCGCCTCTATTCATTATTTTCGGATGCCGAAGGAGGAGTGGAGGGAGGTTCTCGTCAAGGCGAAGCTGGCCGGCATGAATTGCGTCGACACTTATTTTGCGTGGAACGTGCATGAGCCGAATGAAGGGGAATGGCATTTCGAAGGCGATGCGGACTGCGGGGCGTTCCTCGACCTTTGCGCCGAGCTGGGGTTGTGGGTGATTGCGCGCCCGGGTCCGTACATATGCGCGGAATGGGACTTCGGCGGTTTTCCGTGGTGGCTGGGCCGAAAGGCGGGAGTGAAGCTTCGGGAGCACAACGACGTGTATTTGAAGTATGCGGATTTGTATTTCGACCGCATTGCGGAGGTCATTCGCCGCCGCCAAATTACGCAGAGCGGATCGGTCATTCTGGTTCAGGTGGAAAACGAATACGGGTATTTGGCGGACGACGAGACGGGCCGCGAGTATTTGTGCCACTTGCGGGACGGACTGCTCCGAAGAGGGATCGATGTGCCTTTGATCACCTGCGTCGGCGGCGTGGAGGGCGCGATCGAGGGAGCCAACTTTTGGAGCGGCGCCGATCATCACTATGCGAGCTTGGCCGAGAAACAACCGGACGCGCCGAAAGTGGTTACGGAATTTTGGAGCGGCTGGTTTGAACACTGGGGCGCGTCCGCCGCAACCCAAAAGACGCCCGAGCTGTACGAGAAAAGAATGTTCGAAGCCGTTCAAGCGGGCTTTGACGGAATCAGTCATTACATGTTTTTCGGCGGAACGAATTTTGGCGGGTATGGAGGAAGAACGGTAGGCGGCAGCGACATTTTCATGGTAACGTCCTATGACTACGACGCTCCGCTTAACGAATACGGGAGAACGACCGCGAAATATTTTGCCGCGAAACGGTTTACATACTTTATACGGACGATCGAATCGTTCCTGCTCGAGTCGGAACCGTTCGATGCGGCCGGCATCAAAGCTTCGCAGGGGATTAAGGTTCGCGGCAGAACGCTTCGGGATCAAAGGCTATTGTTTATCGAAAGCGTCAAGGCGGAAAGAGAAACGTTCCATGTGACGCTGGAGGACGGCAAAACGCTGCCCGTCACGGTAAATCCCGGAGAAATCGTGCCTGTGCTTGACCGGTACCGGATTTGCGATGGGGTCCGTCTGACCTGCAATACGCCGATTGCGTGCAACGAACCTGTTGACGGGATCCAAACCTTGATCGTATATGCAAAAAACGGGCAAAGATCCTGGGTCGAATTGAATGCCGAGCAGGAAATACGCTATTCGGACGGTCAGCCGACGCTTTATGTGTTGAGTCCGGATCGGAGAACGATCTCCTTTGACTTTTACCATTATAGCGAGCCGCAGACCGTTTGGCTGACCGTCGGAGGCAAGTCCCTTCGGTTGATCGTTATGAATGCGAGCGAGATGGACAAAACGTGGCGCTTGGGCGACGGACAGTGGGTTAGCGGGTGCAGCGACCTGCATGCCGGTCCGAACGGGGAAATTCTTGCATGTATTAGCGAAAAGGGCGAAGCTTCCGACGATCTGTTTCGCGGGCTAAGTTTTTTGCCGAAGCCGGACGATGTCGGCCGCTTCGCGACGGAAAATGTTCGGGTGCCGGTCTTGGACGAATGGGAGAGCAGAACGTTGGATGTTACCTCAGTAGAAGGGGTTTCCATAGAGGGACCGAAGGATTTTTCAAGCTTCTCTCAACCGTTCGGGTATTTATTGTATACGTGCCAAGTCGAGAGCGAGGCCGACCGGTCGACGGTGCTGATATTGCCGAAGCTTCAAGATACCGCAAGGGTGTACGTCAACGGAACGGAAACCGGCTTGATTCGCGAGGTCGGATCCGCATCCGTCGAGGTGCATTTGCGCAAAGGCAGCAACAAGCTGCAGCTTTTGGTTCAGCATATGGGCAGATTGAATTTTTCGCCGTATCTCGGAGAGCCCAAAGGCTTGTTCGAAACGGGATATTTGAACGGATCCGTGCACGATTTGCGCAAAGGGTGGATTTGTGATGACGAAACGGTGCATCTCGATCAGGTGAACAAGCCGGACGGGCAGCCGATACTATCGCGTACGTTCCGGACGGAGGGGCATGACCGGGCTGCTTTGGTCGGTGCTCTGAGCGCCCCGCTGCGCATCAACGGCAAGGAAGTGCCGATGGAAGGGTATCATAATTGGTTTGCGCACGGGACGGTCGACATCTCGGAGTTTATCAGACAAGGCGATAATGTTATAGAGATGCCGTATTTCAAGGCGCCGATCAACCGGCTTGAGCTGTTAACCTATCATTCTTCCGAGGAAGTCAAAAACTGGAGCATGGCCGTCGTAGAAGACTGGAGGCCGGCTGCGTCTTCGGCGGCGAAGCCGGGAACGAGAGCTCCGGCTTGGCATCGCTGCGAATTCGGCAAGCCCGTCCTTCCGGAAACGATTCATGCGAAGCTGAAGCTGCGGCTTACGGGCATGAGCAAGGGATCGATCTGGCTGAACGGAATCAACCTGGGCAGATACTGGCAAATCGGCCCGCAGGAGGATTACAAAGTGCCGTTGGCGTGGCTGAAAGAAAACAATGAGCTTGTCCTATTCGACGAAGAAGGGCGTTCCCCCGAGAAAGTACGGCTGCTGTTCGACGACCAGTCGTTTCGCCCATGGAAAAAAATAATAAAAACGGTTGCCAATTATTGAATACGCTTTTAATATAGTAATTGGATTAGTAAATATAGAATGTGATTAATAAAAACATTAATTGAAAGGATGAACACACGCATGACCACCAACCGAGTCGTCATTCAGGCGGACCGCACGCTGGGCACGATCAACCGAAATATTTACGGGCATTTCTCCGAACACCTCGGGCGATGCATTTACGAAGGACTATGGGTCGGAGAAGATTCGCCCATCCCGAACACGAACGGCATCCGCAACGACGTGCTGCAGGCGCTGAAACGGATGAAAATTCCCGTATTGAGATGGCCTGGCGGCTGCTTCGCGGACGAATACCATTGGAAGGACGGAGTCGGCCCGCGGGAAAGCCGCAAGCGTATGATCAATACGCACTGGGGCGGCGTTGTGGAAAATAACCACTTCGGAACGCACGAGTTTATGATGCTGTGCGAGCTGCTGGAATGCGAGCCGTACATTAACGGCAACGTCGGCAGCGGAACGGTTCAGGAAATGTCCGAATGGGTTGAGTACCTAACGTTCGACGGCGTGTCTCCGATGGCGGAATGGCGCAAAGCGAACGGCAGGGAGCAGCCGTGGAAGCTGAAATATTTCGGCGTCGGCAACGAGAATTGGGGCTGCGGCGGCAATATGCGTCCGGAATATTACGCGGATTTGTACCGCCAGTTCCAGACGTACGTCCGCAATTACGGCGACAACCGCATACATAAAATCGCATGCGGACCGAACGTGAGCGATTATCACTGGATGGAAACGTTGATGAAGCAGGCGCATCGGTTCATGGATTCGATCACGCTGCATTATTACACGCTCCCGACCGGAGATTGGTGGAACAAGGGGGCGGCCACCGGATTCCCCGAATCCGAATGGGGCGCCACGCTTAACAAAGCGCTGCATATGGAAGAGCTGATTACAAGGCATTCCGCCATTATGGATCAATACGATCCGAGCAAGCGGATCGGCCTCATCGTCGACGAGTGGGGAACTTGGTACGATGTGGAGCCGGGTACGAATCCGGGCTTCCTGTATCAGCAAAATACGATTCGCGACGCGCTCGTGGCCGGGATTACGCTGCACATTTTCCACAAACATTGCGATCGCGTACGTATGGCGAACATCGCGCAGCTGGTCAACGTGCTTCAATCCGTCATTCTTACGGAAGGCGAGAACATGGTGCTCACGCCGACCTATCACGTATTCGACATGTTCAAGGTGCACCAAGACGCCGAATTGCTCGATACGCATGAGACCGTCGCACAGATCGGCAGCGAGAACGCAGCGATGCCGCAAATTTCCGCTTCCGCCTCCCGCGATGCGGACGGCCGCATTCATGTGAGCTTGTGCAACTTGGACCATCAGTCCATTGCCGGCGTTAAGCTTGAGCTGCGCGGCTTGGCGGACGGCGGAGTGAACGTCGTCGCGACGACGCTAACTTCCGGGCGGATCGACGGACACAACACCTTCGATCGCCCCGATCAGGTCAAGCCCGCCGCGTTCACGGAATACACGATCGATGGGCATACGCTTCAAGCGAATTTGCCTCCGATGTCCGTTACGGTGCTTGAATTGACCTCGCGGTGATGCGTATGGAGGCAGCCGCGGATCGTTCGTGCAAAGGGTGCCGCAGCGATGTTCGGGTTACCGAGGAGCAGATCGGCCGGATTCTTGCCGCGCCGATGTTTCAGCCCGGCAGCGGCCACTGCGTGCCGGATGCCGTATATGAAGAGCGGCTGCGGCTTTGCGGCGCTTGCCCCAAGCTGCTTGACGGCCATACCTGCGCCTTGTGCGGCTGCTTCGTTAAAATCGCGGCCAAACTGAAGGATAAAAGCTGCCCCGCGCCAGGGGGGGCGGGATGGCAGCGTTACAGTTGAAGTGCGAGGGTAACACATTGTCGAAAAAAGGAGCGTGTTTCCGGTGGTTTCAACGGTTTCGCCAGCAATCCCTCTGAGTCAAGTTCGCATAACCGATTCATTCTGGTCTTCGTATATGGAATTGGTGCGAACTACGGTCATTCCTTATCAATATGAAGCGCTGCACGACCGGATCCCGGATACGGCGCCGAGCTACGCGATCCGAAACTTTCGGATTGCGGCCGGCTTGGAGGACGGAACATTCGGAGGCATGGTGTTTCAAGACAGCGATGTGGCGAAATGGCTGGAAGCGGTCGGCTATTCGTTGGCGTCGTACCCCGATGCGAATCTGGAGCGGCTGGCGGACGAAATCATCGATCTCATCTGTCAGGCACAGGCGGAAGACGGGTACATCAACACGTACTACACGATTAAGGAACCGGGCAGCCGATGGACGAATCTGCACGAATGCCACGAGCTTTACTGCGCCGGACATATGATCGAAGCGGCCGTCGCTTATTATCAAGGCACGGGCAAAAGAAAGCTGCTGGATGCGATGTGCCGGTTCGCCGATCATATCGATACGGTTTTCGGTCCCGAAGAGGGGAAAATCCGCGGCTATGACGGCCATCAAGAAATCGAGCTCGCGCTCGTAAAGCTGTATCAAGCGACCGGCAACGAAACCTATTTGCGGTTGAGCCAATATTTTATCGATGAACGCGGAAAGAGCCCCAGCTTCTTCGTCGAAGAGTGGGAGAAGCGGGGGCGGACGTCGCACTGGACCGGAGGCAAGGGCGGGAGGCCGCATCTGGAATACAATCAAGCCCATGTGCCGGTTCGGGAACAACAGGTGGCGGTCGGCCACGCGGTAAGAGCCGTATATATGTATACGGCAATGGCGGATCTTGCCCGCCTGTCGCAGGATCAAGGCCTCCTGGACGCTTGCCGCAGGCTTTGGGCGAATATTGCGTCAAAGCAAATGTATATTACCGGAGGAATCGGGTCGACGCACCACGGCGAAGCGTTCACGTTCGATTACGACTTGCCGAACGACACGGTATATGCGGAAACGTGCGCCTCGATCGGCCTCGTATTTTTTGCGCAGCGGATGCTTCAAATCGAAGCCAAGAGCGAATATGCGGACGTTATGGAACGGGCGTTATACAATTTGATCATCGGAAGCATGCAGCAGGACGGAAAGCATTATTTTTACGTCAATCCGCTCGAAGTATGGCCGGAAGCAAGCGCCAAAAATCCCGGCAAGCATCATGTGAAGGCGCAGCGGCAAGGGTGGTTCGGGTGCGCATGCTGTCCCCCGAACTTGGCGCGCTTGCTGACCTCTTTGGGGCAATACGTGTATACGGCAGACGAAGATACGATTTATGCTCATCTGTATATCGGCAGTGAGTTAAGCGTCCGGTTGGGAGGCGATTCCGTATTGGTCCGGCAGCATTCGGAGCTTCCTTGGCAAGGAAACGTGACGCTGCAAATTTCTTTATCCGGGGCGAAGCGCTTCACGCTTGCTCTGAGGGTGCCCGATTGGTGCGCGAAAGGGGCAAGTTTGGTTATAAACGGGGAAGCGTTCCCGCTTGACGGAAGGCTGAAGGACGGCTATGTCCGAATTGAAAGGATATGGTCCGATTCGGATACCGTGGAGTGGACGCTTCCCATGAAGCCGGTATGGATGAGAGCGAATCCCGAAATTCGCGCCAATGCGGGCAGGGCGGCGATCCAGCGCGGACCGCTCGTCTATTGCTTGGAGGAAGCGGATCACGGGAAGCCGCTTGCCGCATTATCCGTTTCTATGAGCTCTGAGCTGATTGAGCGGCACATACCCGATTTATTCGGCGGCATCGTCGCCATAGAGACGGAGGGCTGGAAGGATGCTGCGGACGGGTGGGCCGATCAAGCGTATCGTCCGGCGGAATCCGTCTCCTCCCGGGAGCAGGTTCGCATTCGCGCGGTCCCATATTATTTATGGGGCAACCGGGGCGCGGGAGAAATGAGCGTTTGGGTGCGTGCGAAGGAGTAAAGGCACTGTTTCTCGACGCTGCTCGCTACCCGCTGCGATGCTAAACATTCCTGTAAGGACTAAGATTTCGTCTTGGACAAAAA
>NZ_JAQZSG010000034.1 GCF_028745515.1 Paenibacillus thermotolerans
GAAACTAAGTTTTGTACGTTAATTGGTCAGTTGTAGTTTTTTTTTGTGTCGGAGGCGTGCAGCGGCAAAAAATTGCCGTTGGAAGGAGTCTCGGTTTATAGGATTGAAATTTTCGCGGCATCCGCTAGTATAAGTACATAACAAATTTCGGGGAACACGGGAGCGATTCGATGAAAAACAGGTTAAAAATGGGCTGGACGCTTCAGCGCAGAATCACTTTTTTTACCGTCGCTCTTGTGCTTGCCATTATCGTTCAAATTACGATCCTTACGTATTTGTCCGTCTCGCGGACCGTCGAGCAGCAAATCGGAAACCGCGCGCTCCATATCGCGACACAAGTCGCAACGGACCCGCAAATTATTCGGGCGTTCGGCGACGAACGGCCTTGGGAGACGATTCAGCCGATTGTGGAAGACATTCGAAGCATTACCGATGCGGAATTTATCGTTGTCGGGAATAAGCAAGGCATCCGGTATTCGCACCCGCTTGAGGACCGAATCGGCAAAGAAATGGTCGGAGGAGACAATGAGCAGGCGTTACGGTACGGGAAATCGTACGTATCGAAAGCGAGAGGCTCGCTCGGTTTATCGTTGCGGGGAAAAGTGCCGATCAAAGACGGGAAGGGCCAAATCATCGGCATCGTCTCCGTCGGATTTTTACTAAAGGACATTCACCAAATCGCCATCAACTACGGCAAGCAAATCGCGTGGGTCGCATGTTCAGGCTTGCTGGTCGGGGTGATCGGGGCGGTCGTGCTTGCGCGCAATATCAAAAAGACGCTGTTCGGGCTGGAACCGGAAGAAATATCTTCTTTATACGAGGTGAGGGATGCGGTCATCCAATCGATCCGGGAAGGCATCATGGTGATCGACAAGGAAGGGACGATCGTGCTGCTGAATGAAACGGCGCGCAATATACTGGCTTTGCCGCGCGGCAAAGACGTCATCGGAAAGCCGGTGCTTGACGTCGTTCCGAACGGAGAGCTGCTTCAAGTGCTGAAGACGGGGCGAAAGCAGCTGGACCAAGAGACCGAGCTTGGCGGGAAAGTCATTATCGCGAACCGGATACCGGTCCGTTCCGGAGGGAAAGTGATCGGGGTCGTGTCCAGCTTCCGGCTGAAGTCGGAAATGGACCAGCTGACGGAGGAGCTTTCGCAGGTGAAGCGGTATACCGAAGCGCTCCGTGCGCAAACCCACGAGTTCAACAACATGCTGTATACGATATCCGGCCTCATTCAGCTGGAAGCGTACGAAGAGGCGTTGGAATTGATCCATAAGGAGTCGGCGGACAAGCAGGACTTGATTCAATTTATTACGAACCATATTAAGGCGCCGTGGCTCGGCGGCATATTGCTCGGGTTTATGAACCGGGCTAAAGAGTTAAGGGTCGATTTGGTTTTAGACCGGGAGAGCAGCCTCGCTTCATTCGATTCCCGAATCGACAGCGGAAAGTTTGTTTCCATACTCGGCAATTTGGTATCGAACGCCTTTGATGCAGTCCTGCAAAATGAAGAAAGCGACAAAAAGGTTCGCATTTTCATTATCGACATCGGCGACGATATGATATTGGAAGTGGAAGATACGGGGCCGGGGATCGGGGAAGACGCGATTCCGCAAATATTCGAGCTCGGATACACGACGAAGGATAACGGGTCCGGGAAGCGGGGGTACGGCCTCGCCAGAGTTCGGGAGCTCGTCGGGCAGCTGGGCGGAAGCATCACCGTAGAGAGAGGCGGCTGGGGCGGAGCGCTCTTTATTGTCGCCATACCGAAGGATGTGAAAGGAAATGGATGAGATCATCGAGGTGCTGATCGTAGAGGATGACGCCCGAATCGCCGAGATCCACAGGCGATTCGCCGGAACGCTCGAAGGCTTCAAGGTAATCGCCGTAGCGACGACCGGGAGCCAAGCGATGGAATGGCTGTCCGTCGTGAAGCCTCACCTTGTGCTGCTGGATGTATATTTGCCCGATATGAGCGGCCTTGAGCTCGTCAAATACATTCGGCGGGAGCAGATCGATGCGGACGTCATCATGATTACCGCCGCAGCGGAAGCCGATATTGTAAGAGGTGCGCTCCACGGCGGCGTGTTCGACTTTATTATGAAACCTCTCACGTACGACCGTTTCAAAAGCTGCTTGGAGCAATACCGTCAATCCAGGCAAAGGCTGAAGGGAAGAGAGCCGCTAACCTCCGAGCAGATCGACATGCTATGGCGCAGCGGAAAAGCGGAATCCGCCCAGAAGGAAGTCTATGCGGACGCTCCGAAGGGAATTGATCCGTTGACGCTGGAGCGCGTGCTTGGGTTCGTTACGGATTTCGGGAAGGACGGAATGACGGCCGAAAGCTTAAGCGCGAAAGCGGGCCTCAGCCGATCGACCTCCCGGCGGTATTTGGAGTACCTCGTTTCGCAAAAAAAGCTGGTCGCCCGGCTGACTTACGGTTCCATCGGAAGACCGGAGCGGAGATACGTACTGGCGCCGTGAATTTTATGAACAAAATGGCCGAAATGACGTTTAATCGTTTTATGACCGCAAACTAGGAGCGGTCATTTTTTTTTGCTACATTGAGATAGCGCTTTCAGTAAGCGCATTCAAAAAACAAAGTTTGGGGGTCGGGCAATATGAAAAAATTAACGGCAATCATGCTTGTAAGCGCTATCGCTTTATCGCTTGCCGCTTGTTCGGCGGGAAGCAAGCAGTCCAACGGCGGCGGAGGCAATCATGCGGCTTCCTCTTATCCCGAGAAGGCGATTTCCGTCGTTGCGCCGTCCGGCGCAGGCGGGGGCTGGGACAAGACGGCCAGAGCCGTCGCGAAGGTGTTAGGCGAAACGAAGCTCGTGAAGCAGGCAATCACGGTTGAGAACAAACCGGGCGGCGGAGGAGCCGTGTTTTTGGCCGAGTATGTAACCCAGGACGCCAAAAACGATTACAAGCTGTTTGTAAGCTCTCCTCCGATTCTGATCAACAATGACAAGAAGGAGGGCAACAGCCCTTACGGTTTCCGGGATACGACGCCTCTTGCGCAATTGACGAAAGATTTCGGCGCCGTCGTCGTAAAAGCGGATTCGCCTTATAGCGATCTGAAAAGCTTATTGGACGCGATCAAAGCGGATCCTTCGAAAATTACGGTGGCCGGCGGCTCCGCTCCGGGCTCGATGGACCATTTGCTCGCCGTTCTTCCGGCATTTAAGTACGGGATCGACCCGACGAAGGTGAAATACGTATCGTATGACGGCGGCGGCGAAGCGGTTGCGGCATTGCTGGGCGGCTCGGCGGACGCGATCGCCACCGACGTTTCGGGTGTCGCCGAATTTTTGAAAGCCGGCAAGGTTAAGGTGCTCGGCATTAGCGCAAGCGAACGTTTGGGCGGCGATTTCGCCGACTTGCCGACGTTCAAGGAGCAGGGCGTCGACGCGGACTTTACGATTTGGCGCGGCTTGTTCGGCCCGAAAAATATGTCCGAGGACGCGAAAGCGTTCTGGAAGGCAAAGCTGCAGGAGCTTAACGAGAGTGACGCTTGGAATGCAGAGCTGAAGGCGAACGGCTGGGAAAGCGAGTACAAGAACGCGGACGAATTCGATTCTTTCCTGAAAGAGCAGGATCGGCTCATTATCGAGCTGCTCACCGCGTTAGGCATGGCGAAGTAATCATAGAAGCGGGGAGAAGACGAGACGCTTCTCCCTACTTTCTACAAGGAGGGGCAGCGGGTGAACAAAACATTCGACAAATATGCGAGCATAGCGTTGTTCATCGTCGGTGCGGCATTCGTTCTGGAAAGCCGCGGCATCGCTAGCAGCGCCTACGGAAGCAACGTAGGGCCGAACATTTTTCCGCTCGGCTTGGGAATTATTTTATTGCTATTATGCGCAAAGCTGTTTTACGAGACGTTCCGCTATCCCGACAAGGAAGCAGAGAAACAATTGTTCGATTATAAGCGTTTCTTTATTATTTTTGGGGCGGCGATTCTGTATGCGCTGCTGCTGGAGACGCTCGGATATATCGTTACGACGTTTCTTTTCCTTGTAACCAGCTTTCAAGTCATGCAGCGGGGCGGACTTCTAAAATCGATCGTCATCGCCGGAGCTTTTTCATTTGGCGTCTATTATATTTTCGTTACCGTATTGCAAGGCTCCCTGCCGGGTCTTCCGGTATGGTTTCAATAGCAGCAGGAGCAAAGGAGGCGGCGGGACTTGGATATACTGCAACACTTGCTGCACGGATTCGCACAAGCGCTGCAATGGCATAATTTACTATTCGCTTTCGTAGGCGTGTTGATCGGAACGGCCGTCGGCGTCCTGCCGGGCATCGGTCCGATGAGCGGGGTCGCGCTGCTCATCCCGGTTACGGCTTCGTTCACGGCGGGCCAAGATCCGGAATCCGCCGCGGTCAGCGCGATCATATTGCTGGCAGGCGTCTATTACGGGGCGATGTACGGCGGATCGACCACATCGATTTTGTTGAATACTCCCGGAGAGTCATCGTCGGTCGTCACCGCCTTGGACGGGTATCAGCTTGCAAGACAAGGCCGGGCGGGAGCGGCGCTCGCGATTGCGGCCATCGGCTCTTTCGCAGCCGGCATTATTTCTTTGATCGGTCTTGTCGCGCTTGCGCAGCCATTGTCGGAAGTAGCTCTTTCCTTCGGCCCGGCCGAATATTTTTCGCTCATGATCCTTGGATTATGTGCCGTAAGCGGGCTGGCGGGAAAATCGGTAACCAAAGCTTTGATTATGACGGTGCTCGGTTTGCTGTTAGCTACGATCGGGATCGACAACGTGTCCGGCGTGGCGCGGTTTACGTACGGCATACCTGTACTGTATTCCGGGTTGGAATTTTTAACGGTGGCCGTCGGGTTGTTCGCCATCGGGGAAGTATGCAAGACGATTCTTGAAAAGGACGCCGGGAGCGGCCCAATTGCCAGAGTCGGGCGTATTTTGCCGACCCGCACGGATCTGAAGCAGAGTGCGGGACCTATCGCAAGAGGCTCGCTGCTGGGCTTCTTTATCGGAATTTTGCCGGGTGCCGGCGCTACGTTGGCTTCGTTCTTCTCTTATGTATTGGAACGAAAAATCAGCAAAAACAAGGACAACTTCGGCAAAGGCGCGATTGAAGGCGTGGCCGCTCCCGAATCGGCGAACAACGCCGCTTCCGGCGGGGCGATGATTCCGCTGCTCACCTTGGGCATACCCGGCTCCGGAACGACGGCGATTCTCATGGGGGCGCTGATTATGTACAACGTTCAGCCGGGCCCGCTGTTATTCTCGGACCATCCGAGCATCGCTTGGGGACTTATTGCGAGCATGTTCATCGGCAACGTGATGCTGCTTATTCTGAATATGCCTCTCGTCAAAATTTTTGCGAAAATCATTGAAACGCCTGCGAAATTTTTGATTCCGATCATTATCGCGATTTCGATCTTCGGCGTATATGCGGTGCAATATACGACGTTCGATTTGCTGCTGCTGCTGGCCTGCGGGATTGTCGGTATTTGCTGGCCAAACACGATTTTCCGATCGCGCCGCTCGTGCTCGGCTTGGTTTTGGGACCGATGATTGAAAACAACATGAGACGAGCGCTTACGATTTCTAACGGGAATTTCGCGATATTCGTGCAGAAGCCGGTCTCTCTTATTTTTTTAACAATAGCTCTATTATGGATGGTCATCCCTCTGTTTCTGAAAAAGAGAGGCAGAAACGTCATTGTGAATGAAGAAGCATGACTGTATTCGTGCAAATACGTTAGAGGGCTTCGAATGGAACGAGGGCCGTCATCCGTCGTTCGCAACGGATTCGTGCTCAGCAATCAAGGCAATTGCGGGGTGACCGTAAGCGAGCCGGTGTTTGCTCATAACCCGCTCGGAACGGCCCTGCAGGCGATTATTTCCGTCATTCAAAACATTCTCACGTACACTTTGGGTGTCTATCAATCATTATCCGGCGGGGAACGAAAGGCGGGCGCGAACTTTTGGGCGATGCTGCAGCTTCCCGTACTTTACGCGATAGTGGCTGCAGGGCTGCTGCGGATGGCTGATATTCGGCTCCCGCCGGTCTTGATGAAGCCCATACAGGACGTATCCGAAGCCTTTGTAGCCATTGCGCTGCTGACGCTCGGCGCTCAGCTGGCCGGCTTGAACATTCGCAGAGTGAGATGGAATCTTGTTATCGGAGTTCTTGGAAGACTCGTACTCTCGCCGTTGATCGCCTTTGCGCTGATCGAAGCTTTTGGGTGGAGCGGAATGATCGCGCAGTCCTTGTTTATCGCGAGCTCTTACCCCGCATCACGAAACAGCGCGCTTCTAGCGCTTGAGTATGGGACGGACCCGGAGCTTGCCGCGCAAATCGTGCTCTTTAGTACCGTACTTAGCTGCTTATCGGTAACGGCGGCCATCTATGCGGCCCAAATGTTGTGGTAAATCAAAATTTCACAGTAAGGATGTGTGATCCATTGGCTATTCCTGCCAGCGCCAGCACAAGCATCGTAATGAGATTGGAGATCGACAATGAATCGGTAACGTTCGCCCAAATCGCAGCCGCCATCGGCGACGCCGGCGGCGACATCGTGGCGATGGACGTCATTCGGCCCGGAAAAACCGTTACGGTCCGGGACATTACAGTAAACCTGGCGGATTCGCTTCAAAGCAAAGCGATCGAGCTCGTGCTCGGCGCGATGAACGGAGTGAAGGTTTTACAGGTTTCCGATCAAACGTTTTTAGTGCATTTGGGAGGAAAAATCGAAGTCACGCCGAAAATCGCAGTCAAAACGCGAGACGATTTGTCCCGCGTATACACACCGGGCGTAGCGCGCGTATGTATGGCGATTCATGAGCAGCCGAACCGGGCGCACTCCCTGACGATCAAAAGAAATACGATTGCCGTCGTGTCCGACGGGTCGGCCGTTCTCGGGCTCGGCAATATCGGTCCTTTGGCCGCGATGCCGGTCATGGAAGGCAAATCGATGCTGTTTAAGCAGCTGGCCGGAGTCGACGCCTTTCCGATTTGTTTGGATACGCAGGATACGGAAGAGCTCATTCGGACGATCAAATTGATTGCGCCCGCTTTCGGGGGCATCAACCTCGAAGATATTTCTTCGCCGCGCTGCTTCGAAATCGAAGAGCGTCTCGTACGGGAGCTGGACATTCCGGTGTTTCACGACGACCAGCACGGTACGGCGGTCGTATTGCTCGCGGGGCTGTACAATGCGGTGAAGGTGGTCGGAAAAAGGCTGCAGGATTGCAAGGTGGTGCTTTGCGGCGTAGGCGCGGCGGGCATCGCTTGCACGAAAATACTGCTTGCGGCAGGAGTAACCAATATCATCGGCGTGGACAAGCAAGGGGCATTGGTGAGAGGGCAATCCTACGGAAACAAAGTGTGGGAATGGTATGCCGAGCACACGAATCCGAACCGGGAAGAGGGACGGGTGTCGGATGTCATTGCGGGCGCGGATATTTTCATCGGGGTGTCGGGACCGGGCGTCATTGCGGTGGAGGATATCAAACGGATGGCGCCGGATCGCATCGTGTTCGCCATGGCGAATCCGGTGCCGGAAATTTCGCCGGAAGAAGCAGAGGGCCACGTCCGCGTCATGGCTACCGGAAGGTCCGACTATCCGAATCAAATCAATAATGTGCTTTGCTTCCCCGGCTTGTTCCGCGGGGTGCTCAATTGCCGCGCTTCCCGCGTTACGGAGCGGATGAAGCTTGCGGCGGCGCAAGCGATCGCGTCGGTCGTGAGCGACGAGGAATTGAACGAGCATTACATTATTCCGAGCGTGTTCAATCAGACGGTGGCGGATAAAGTGAAGGACGCCGTCGTGGCGGCCGCTATCGAAGACGGAGTGGCGCGGCGGAAGATTAGGTGATAGGGACGTGCAGCGGCACAGTTTTGCCGCTGCACGCTTTTTTTATTTCTCCGCTGTTTCTCCACTGCTCCTCGCTGACCGCTGGTGCTAAAGGACGCCACAGACGCTATATTGCCAATATGTCCCCCGTAATTTTTCTAACGGACACCAAAGACGCTAAACTTCGATTTTTGGCGCCTATCCTCGCTTTTTCGAAGCAATAACTGCACTGGTGACCGTTAAAACTGAAAACTCCGTTCAAAACGCCGAATAACTGCATCCTTGACCGTTAGACCGAGCCGCCGAACTTGTTCTCGTTTCGCATGTTACATGGTAAGCTGTTATTGAAAACGCTTAACGATTCTAGGAACNTTGACCGTTAGACCGAGCCGCCGAACTTGTTCTCGTTTCGCATGTTACATGGTAAGCTGTTATTGAAAACGCTTAACGATTCTAGGAACAATAACGGAATCCGGGAGGTATTGTCATGAGACTGTCGCTTGATCAAATTATCGCTTATCAAACGGACGGCGTATTGATTGCGGAGCATGTGCTGACTGACGAGGATCTGCAGCCGGTGATCGACGAAATCGAGAGAGTGATCGATGAGAGAGCGGAAGCGCTCCATAAGGAAGGTAAGCTCCGGGAACTGCACAAAAACGAACCGTTCGAGCGCAGATACGCCCTTCTGCATCGGCAATGTCCCGAAATCGGCAATTCGTTCGACATTATGGAGTACGGCGGCGAGGCTATATTTGCCTTTTTGCGCAACGACAATTTGCTCGACGTCGTCGAATGTTTGCTGGGAAGTGAAATCAGCTGCAATCCGATCCAGCATTTAAGGCATAAGCTTCCTGTCGAATCCGGAATCAGACATGAGGGCTACAATGGAAACGTGCCGTGGCATCAGGACGTCGCGGTGACCCACCCCGATTCCGACGCTTCGGAAATTATTACGTTCTGGGTGCCTCTTGTGGACGCAACGGCGGAAACCGGCTGCATGGAAATTGTCCCGGGCGCATTTAAGAAAGGATATTTGACGCATCGTAAAGAAGGAGGCACATCGATCGTGCCCGAGCTGCTCGAGGCGGCTCAACCGATGAGAGGGGAATGCCGGAAGGGCGGAGTCGTCATCATGAACAAATATACGCCTCACCGCAGCACGGACAACGTATCCGGCATCGTCCGCTGGTCCATCGATCTTCGATACCATAAAACCGGCGCTCATTCGGGGAGGGAGGCGCATCCTTCTTTTGTCGTCCGAAGCAAAGCCGATCCCGGCAGCGTTCTGACCGATCATCGGGAGTGGCGGCGGATGTGGAAAGAAGCGCTGGCGAAGCCGATCCACTCCTTGCACCGGGTATAACGTCGAAGCTCACCCCCGGCTTACCTCTGCGCGGTACTCCGTCGGCGATTGCCCGTAAGCGCGCCGGAACTGCTTCGAAAAATAAAGCGCGTCCTGGAAGCCGACCGACGACGCCACCTGCTCGACGGTCAGCTCCGACCGCTCCCGCAGCAGGCGCCGCGCGCGGTCGAGCCGCAGGCGCAGCAGGAACGTCACCGGGCTGACGCCGGTATGACGCTTGAACAAGCGCGATACGTATGCGCGGTTATACCCGAGGCTCTCGGCCATGAGCTCGATGGAAATCGGCTCGGCGTACTGCGCCGACAAATAGTGGATCGCCGCCCGTACGAGCCGGTCGGCCCCCGCGTCCGGCCCCCCGTCCGCCGGCTCCGAGCCGCCGTCGCCGCTCCCGGCCGCTCGAACCGAGTCGGCGTACTCCGCAAGCAGCAGCCGTAAATACGCGTCAACCCGCAGCCCGCGGCCCGCCGCTGCCGTCGCCGCGAAAGCGGCGCGAACCCGCTCGAAGCATAAGCGCACCGCCCTGCCCCGCCTGCCGCCGCCGACATGCACCGTCGGCAGCTCCCGCGTCAAACCGGCCGCCGCCATCAGCTCGCACGCCTCCTCCCCCTTGAATGCGATCCATCGGTACCGCCACGGCACGGACTCGTCCGCCGTATAGCTGGCGAGCACGCCGGGCTCGATCACGAAGCTGTCCCCCGGCCCGAGCGAATACTCCGACCCTTCATACGCGAACACGCCGTACCCCGACTCCACGTAATGAATCAAGTAATAATCGACGACCTTCGGTCCCGACCGGTGAGCCGGCCGGGTTTGACTGCTGCCCGTGAACAACACCTGTAAGCGGCCTGATCCGGGCAGCGGGTTCGACACGACACTGTATGTAGGTTCAAGGTTATGGTCCATCGTTCCGCGCAGCCTCCTCCTTTTCCGCTGACGTCCGCTTCCGTACATGTTATACCTATCTTACATCACGAAATCACATTTATCCATATGTCGCTAACATCGTTCCATAGTTTTTGCCGATTTCAAGAGCTATACTAAACACAAAAGGATATAACATTCACTGTAAAGGACGGATTAAACGATGGCGGAGCTTACAAAGCTGCAAGACGAATTCATCAACCTGTTCGGAGGCGGCGCGGAAGGCATTCAGACGTTCTTCACGCCGGGCAGGGTGAACCTGATCGGCGAGCATACGGATTACAACGGCGGATACGTGTTTCCGGCGGCGTTAACGTTCGGCACGACGATGCTCATCAGGCCGCGGGCGGATAAGACGCTGGGTCTTGCTTCGACGAATTTTCCGTCTTCCGCGAAACATTTTTCCATGGATGGGTTGACCTACAAGGAAGAGGACGGTTGGACGAATTATCCGAAAGGAATGGTCGCGGGACTGCAAGAAGCGGGATTTACGATCAGCCGAGGCTACGACATTCTGTACCACGGCGAAATTCCGAACGGCTCGGGCCTCTCCTCCTCCGCTTCGATCGAGGTGGTGACAGGCTACGGCTTGCTGTCGATGGAAGGGCACGCCGATATCGACCGCGCAGCGCTGGCCAAGCTTGCCCAGAAGGTCGAGAACCGGTTCATCGGCGTCAACTGCGGCATTATGGATCAGTTCGCGGTGGCGAACGGCAAGGCGAACCACGCGATTCTGCTCATGTGCGATACGCTGGAGTATGAGCTCGTTCCGTTCAACAGCGGTGCATATAAGCTGATCATCTCCAACACGCATAAGCGCCGCGGCCTTGTCGATTCGGAATATAACGACCGCCGCGCCCAGTGCGAGCAAGCGGTGGCCGATTTAAACGCCGCGGTGCCCGGCCTCAAGCTGCTCGGCGAGCTCACGCTCGAGCAATTCGAAGCGCATCAATCCGCCATCAAGGACGAAACGGTCCGCAAACGCGCGCGTCACGTCGTGGAAGAGATCGATCGCGTGAAGCGGGCGGTGGAGCGGCTTCGCGCCGACGACCTTCCGGCCTTCGGCGAGCTGATGAACGGCTCCCACGAAAGCCTGCGCGACTTGTACGCCGTCAGCTGCTTCGAGCTTGACGTGCTCGTAGAAGAGGCCCGCAAAATTCCCGGCGTGCTCGGCTCGCGCATGACCGGCGCCGGCTTCGGCGGCTGCACGGTGTCGCTGGTGCATCAAGACAGCGCAGCGCAGTTCCGGGAGCAAGTCGGCGCAGCGTACAAGGAACGTACGGGGCTCGACGCATCGTTCTATGTGGCGGATATCGGCGACGGGGCGAAGAAGCTTTAGTTGGTCAAAAGGCTGCGTAACAGCGGGACATTTTATATAAAACGAGGGAGTGGAGAACATGGCGGTATTGGTGACCGGAGGAGCGGGCTATATCGGCTCGCATACGGTGGCGGAGCTGCTCGCGCGCGGGGAAGAGGTCGTCGTCGTCGACAATTTGCTGACCGGCCATAAGCAGGCGGTGCTCGGCGGCAAGCTGTACGAGTGCGACCTGCGGGATGCGGAGGCCATGCGCCGCGTGTTTGCGGAGAACGAGATCGATGCGGTCGTGCATTTTGCGGCGAGCTCGTTGGTCGGGGAAAGCATGACGAACCCGGCGAAATACTACAACAACAACGTGTACGGTACGCTTTGCTTGCTGGAGCGGATGCAGGAGGCCGGCGTGAGCCGCATCGTATTTTCTTCGACGGCAGCGACCTACGGGGATCCGGAGCGGGTGCCGATCGAAGAAACCGACCGCACGGAGCCGGCGAACGCGTACGGCGAAACGAAGCTGACGATGGAGCGCATGATGCGCTGGTTCGACACGGCGCACGGCATTAAGTTTGTTTCGCTCCGCTACTTCAACGCGGCCGGCGCGCACGAGAACGGGCTGATCGGCGAAGACCATCGCCCCGAATCGCACCTGGTGCCGCTCATTCTGCAGGTGGCGCTCGGCCAGCGCGAATTTATCGGCATGTACGGCGACGACTACCCGACGCCGGACGGCACGTGCATTCGCGATTATATCCACGTCATGGATTTGGCGGATGCGCATGTGCTGGCGGTGCAGCGGCTTCGTGACGGCGGCGGAAGCGCCGTATTCAACCTCGGCAACGGCAGAGGCTTTTCGGTACGCGAGGTGGTGGAGGCTGCCCGCAAGGTGACGGGGCACGCCATTGCGGCCCGCGTGGAGCCGCGCCGCGCCGGAGATCCGGCGGTGCTTGTCGCATCAAGCGCGCGGGCGGAGGCGGAGCTCGGCTGGCAGCCGAAACGGACGTCGCTGGAAGCGATCATCGAGAGCGCGTGGAAATGGCATCAAGCCCATCCGCAAGGCTACGGCGGGCAATAAAGGAGGCGCAGGCAACGTGGGCGATTGTAACGCAGCATACGAAGTCGAACGGCTGCTTCAATACGCATTGAAGAAAGACCTCATCGAACCGATCGACATCATCCCCTCCCGCAATGCGCTGCTGGATATATTACGGCTCCCCGAACCGTATGAAGGGGAGCCTCCGGATTCGTTGGAGACGCCGGAATTGCCGGCCGGAATATTGGAGCGGCTGCTCGATTATGCGTTAGAGGCGGGCATTTTGGAGGAAAACACGGGTACGCATCGAGAATTGTTCGACACGCGGTTGATGGGCTGCCTCATGCCTCGCGCGTCCGAGGTGGTCCGCCGCTTCGGACAGACGGCCGCGAATGCCGGGATCGTGCAGGCAACCGACGATTTTTACCGTCTGGCGATCGATTCGGGCTACATCCGGATGGACCGGATTCGGAACAATTTGTACTGGCGGACGGAAACGGAGTATGGCGAGCTCGAAATTACGGTGAACCTGTCCAAGCCGGAAAAGGACCCGCGGGAAATCGCATTGCTGAGGAACGCCCCGGCAGCGTCCTATCCGAAGTGTCTGCTCTGTGCGGACAATGTCGGCTACGCAGGGCGCCTGAACCATCCGGCACGGCAAAACCTGCGCGTCATCCCGCTGCAGCTGGACGGCGAGGATTGGTTCCTGCAGTACTCGCCGTACGTGTACTATAACGAACACAGCATTGTGTTTCACGGCAAGCACGTTCCGATGAAAATTTCAGGCCAAACGTTCGTAAGACTTCTCGATTTTCTCGATCGGTTTCCGCATTACTTCATCGGCTCGAACGCGGATTTGCCCATTGTCGGCGGTTCGATTTTGAATCATGACCATTTTCAGGGCGGGAGGCATGTATTCCCGGAGGAAAAGGCTCCGGTGGAACGCAGCTTCACCCATCCCGATTTCCCGGATGTCCGCGCGGGAATCGTGAAATGGCCGATGTCGATTGTTCGCATCGCCTCCTGGGATCGGGAGCAAGCGCTGCGGCTGGCCGTTATGCTGCTTGCCCGTTGGCGCGCTTACAGCGATCCGTCCGTGGACGTTCATGCGTTCACGGGGGAGACGCCGCATAACACGATTACGCCGATCGCGAGAATGACCGCGGACGGCGAATACGAGCTCGACCTTGTTTTGCGAAACAACTTGACGAGCGAGGAGCATCCCGAGGGCATCTATCATCCGCACCGCTACCTGCACCATATCAAGAAGGAAAATATCGGCTTGATCGAGGTGATGGGGCTGGCCGTGCTTCCGGGACGCTTAAAGGAGGAAATGAGCGGCCTTGCGGAGGTGCTCACGGGAGCGCGGAAGCTGGAGGACGTCGTGTCGGACGATTCGGGCCCGTTGTACAAGCATGCGGCATGGATCGAAGCTATTGCGGCGCAGCATGGGACCTCTATGCGGGCCGAAGAGGCTGAAGCGCTTCTGCGCGACGAGGTGGGCCGCAAATTTATGGAAGTGCTCACGTGCGCCGGCGTGTTTAAGCGCGACGAGGCCGGGCAGCGGGCGTTCGATCGGTTTTTGTTCTCGGCCGGCTTCGCAAACGAATAGGGAAATCCCTCCAAGCCAAACTAAGGAAAAAGGCTGGAGGGATTTTTTTATGGAACGTGACGGAGTTGTTCGTGTACGCGTCGGACAGCGTGTGGAAATCGATCAGGTGGGCGAAGGTACGGTGACGGAAGTGGCGGGCAGCGAAATTGAAGTCGCCGTGTCCGAGGTGGAGACGTATCGGGTGAGTGCGGATCAGCTGGTTGACGCCGATGAGTTGATGCAGTGACCGTGCCGGAACGAATTTGTGCGGAGTTGAGCGGGTTTGGGAATAGATAAAAAATAACGTTTTTGATAGAATAGGAGGGTTGCCATTATATAGCTATTTGGGGTGAGGGTTCGTGCGCTTTTGGAAAGTGGTAGGGAAGCTGTCGCTTGCAAACGTTTTGAATTTTGCATTTGCGATGATGGTTGCCATGCCGTTAATGGTGATTGCCGGTATTTATATTGCGGCGACGTCCGGAGGTGTGGGGGATCCGCTCGCATTTGTAGAACAACTGGAGTCGTATAAAGGGCTTAACACGATCGTGAACACGCTGGGCTCGGCTTCGGCCATCGGCGCGGCGCTGCTCATGTACGCCGCTTTCGAGAAGAAGGCGGGCTGGCCGCTCGGGCTGCGCCAGCTCGGTGCCTTTAGGAAGCTGGCGCAGGGGCTTGGGTTGGGCATTTTGCTTATCAGTGTCGGTTTTCTCATTATCTTGGGCCTTGGAGGCGTGCGGATTACCGGAACGGCTTTCGATTCCGCGGTCGTTCAAGGGCTGCTGCTCGATTTGATCTTGTTCATAACCGTAGGCTTCAGCGAGGAAATTTTCAGCCGCGGGTATACGTATGGGCTCGTCAGGCACCATTATGGCGCAGTATGGGCAACGGTCGTTTCGTCCGTCCTGTTTGCGCTGCTGCATTCGATGAACCCGGCGGTGTGGGACAGTGCTTTTCCGATGCTGAACCTGTTTCTGGCGGGTGTGCTGCTGGCGCTGTTGAGAGAATGGAGCGGCGGGCTGTGGGTGCCGATCGGCATGCATATTACGTGGAATTTTTTCCAGGGGGATGTGTACGGGATGGCCGTGTCCGGCACCGAAACCTCCTCGATCGTACGGCTGGAGCAGTGGAACGCGTTCGTTTCCGGCGGAGCGTTCGGGCTGGAGGGCAGCTTCGCGGATACGCTCGTTTCGCTTGCGGCGATCGGCGTGCTGGTGCTAGTGCTGCGCAGGAGGAAGGCTCGGGCTGCCGGGTAGCGCGGGCTGTGGCAGGGGTAAGTGGGGCGCCCCCTGGAGGGACCGGTAACCAGACGGTCGGGCGGCGCGTTAGCACTATTTTTTGGTGCTAAGTGAGTCGGTTGAGGACGAAAGGTGTGCGTTAATACCACATTTTGGTGCTAAATCTGAGGCTGCGCTCAAAAAATCCCTGATCAACGGGCTAGATGGTCCGATGGTCAGTTTTTTTTGCTATATAAGCAGGTCACATTCCCGAGATACAGCAACTATGGCAAAAGTGTGTCTATGTTTGGCCGCGGTTTCGTCATTATTCCACGCTATTTCCACCCGAGAAATGTCCGTTTGGCAAAAGTGTGTTCATAACGCGTTGTTCGAACTGCCGATCATGAACACACTTTTTCCATAATAGCCGGAACCGGCTTGATTTCGGAGAGATTATGGAAAAAGCACGACCAGACATAAACATACTTTTTCCATAGTGAATAGCGTAACCCGTCTAAACGCCGAGCCGGCGCAGCCCCTTCGGGTAAAAATTTTTGACCGTCCCCTTCGATTCCTTCCCCCAGCCGAGCGGGAACCCGTCATAGGTGACGGCCAGCCAGCCGCGGTCGCCGCCGCTCTCGCCGGGGAACGTCTCGCCGCGCAAATACGCGTTCGCCAAGCGGTCGTCCGCACCGCCGACCTCGATCCGGTGCGCGAAGCTTTCCGCCGGAAGCGCCAGCGCCAGCGCATGGTTCGGCTCGAACCGGTCCTTCTTAAGCTCGCCCAAATGCAGCCCCGAGCGCACGACCCGCAATCCGGACAAATCGGGCGTGCCTTCCGGCAGCAAATACAGCTGCGTTCCGAGCAGCGCAAAAGTTCCGCCGCCTTCGCCGCCACCTAAAGTGACGTTCAGCGCTTTCTTCTCGAATTCGCGGTACAGAGCGAGCTGCTGCTTGCCGGCAAAAGCGCCCGCGCCAACCCGCCCGCGCCAAGCCGGCGTCTCCGCGCCCTTGCGCAGCAAGGCGACGTAGTGCCCTTCGCCGCGAAGGCGGTGCGGCCACAGCCGCGCTGTGGCCGAGAGCGCCGCCCGCGCGGCGCTGTCCTGCGGCGGCGAAGCCCACGCGGGCACGCCGCCGGCAACCCCGTGCTCCAGCGGCAGCGGGAGCACGGTCACATCCGGATGGCGCTGCAAAAACGCGGCAATCGACCGCTCGTTCTCCTCCGGAGAGAACGTGCAGGTCGAGTAGGCGAGCACGCCGCCTTCCCGCAGCATCGCATAGGCCGCATCCAGGATGCCGGCCTGCAGCCGGGCGCACGCGAGCACGTGCGCCTCGCTCCAATGCGCGATCGCGTCCGGGTCTTTGCGGAACATTCCTTCGCCCGAGCAGGGGGCGTCCACCATCACCCGGTCGAAGAAGCCGGGGAATACCGAAGCGAGACGCTCCGGCGTCTCGTTCAGCACGACGGCGTTCGTCAGCCCGAGCCGTT
This sequence comes from Paenibacillus thermotolerans, assembly GCF_028745515.1. Taxonomy (GTDB): domain Bacteria; phylum Bacillota; class Bacilli; order Paenibacillales; family YIM-B00363; genus Paenibacillus_AE; species Paenibacillus_AE thermotolerans. The sequence continues at coordinate 16,759 of NZ_JAQZSG010000034.1, forward strand.
CGACATTCTCCGACAGCGCCTTCGCGCGCTTCGGCTCGTATTCGTTGGCGACGAGCAAGCCTCGTCCGCCCATAGCGCCGCCGATATGCGTCGTCTTCCCGCCCGGAGCGGCGCACAAATCGAGGACGCGCTCCCCCGGCTGCGCGCCTAGCGACTCGGCGGCGTACATCGCGCTCGGCTCTTGGATGTAATACACTCCCGCCGCATGGTAAGGATGTTTCCCCGGAGCATCCGCCGAGTCATAATAAAACCCTGTCGCACACCAAGGTACGGGCGTCAGCCGAAACGGCACCATACCGGCCAACTGTCCGGCGTCCGGCACCTTCAGCGGATTCACCCGCAAGCCTTGCGCTTTACCTTCCGTATAGGTAGCGAAAAGCGCCTCCGCCTCTTCGTTCCCCAGCATATCCCGCATTCGACGCTCAAATGCGGCAGGCAAAACAAATTCCGTCACTGCTCGAATCCTCCGACCTTTTTCGAACCTTTTTCACATGTTATGATGATTTCGGTAATGTTACTTACGTATTGCGCAGCTTCCCGAGCTCGGAGACGATCGCTTCGATTTCGCTGATGCTGTATCGGTCCTTGCTCGTTACCAATTCGTACATATCGAGGAGATCCTCATACTGCTCTTGGCTGATATTGACCGCTTTGACCGCAGCTCCGGTGGCCATCCGCAATCTTTTCGTAATTTCCTCCACCATGAACGCCGCATTTTCTTGGGACGGTTTGCTGAGATCCATCGTACACGCGCCTTTCCTAATTTATTTGCACCATTGTAACACGTATCCCGCAAAAATGCTTTGCCATCACCAAACAGAGAGGAGGGATCCGGATTTGAACTATATTGAGACGGTTGACGGGGCGGGGCTCAGGAGATTTCTGCACGATGTAAAAATGGGGATCGGAGCTCAGCCGGTTACATTTTTGTGCATCGGGACCGATCGTTCGTCGGGGGATGCTCTTGGCCCGCTCGTCGGCACCAGCCTCCGTAAAGCGGGGTTCGTCCGGGTGATCGGCACGCTGGAGGAGCCTTGCGACGCGAACACGCTGCCTGCGTTCCTATCGGCCCTGCAAGCGGTGCCGGACGATAGCCGCGGCGTCGTCATAGCGGTCGATGCCGGACTCGGCCGAGCGGAATCGGTGGGCAAATATCAAGTGTCCGCGGGTCCGGTTCTGCCTGGGGCGTCGCTCGGGCGCGAGCTGCCCGGCGTCGGCGATTACGGCATTGCGGGCATCGTCAATACGGCGGGGCCGCGCAATAAGTTCGCGGTGCTGCAGACAACGTCGCTGCACCGTGTGATGGGGATGGCGGAGCAGATCGTGTCGGCGGTGAGTGAAATATTCGGCAACGGTTGAAGACGTTAACCGGTAAATCCGGCGGTGTCGCCGGCAGGAGCGATACATTCCGGCTCATCCCAGCGTACGTTGCCGATCGACGTTGACACGGGGTACGCCTGCATCTCTTCGCTCGGCTGCCGGGAAAGCAGCGGCAGCAGACGGTCCGCGTCGGTTACGCTGCGGTCGAGCCATAGCTCCTCGTCCTCCCGGCGCAGGATGGCGGGCATCCGCTCATGGATCGGCGACATGAAACGATTGGAGGCGGTCGTCACGATGACGCACGAATGGTGCCTTGCACCGTCCTCCGATTGGTACGTATCATACAGCGCGGCAAAGGAAAACAACGGCCTGTCCCGCAGCGTTATGCGGAGCGGCTGTTTCTTATTGCCGTCGCTTACTTTCCATTCGTAGAAGCCGTCCGCGGGAATAATGCACCGTTTGCGGGCGACGAGCGTCCGAAAAGTCGGCCGCTGGGCTAGCGTCTCGGCGCGCGCGTTGATGAGCGGCGTGCTCCGTTTTGCGGCGGCGGGTGAAGGCAGTCCCCACTTGAGAAACCCGGCTCGGCGTTTGCCTTCGTGAGCCAGCACCGCGAGAATGTGTTGACCGGGCGCCGCGTTATAGCGGGGCGCGATTTTTTCCATCTGCTCCATAAACTCGATGTAAAACCAATCCCTCACCAGTCCCCACTCGGCCGTCAGCGTGAATCTTCCGCACATCGTCTTCTCCGTCCTTTCTTTTCTCTGTATAATAATCCCATGCATCATGCGATTCAAGAGGCGTTACATAACGTGCGAATAGAAGGAGTTGGCGGATGTCCATGGTCTCATTCGATCCTTTGCATTATCCGTATCCGTCCCGCCGAAACGCAGTTTATGCCCGCAAAGGGATGGTATCGACCTCGCATCCGCTGGCCGCGGAGGCGGGGCTCGAGGCGCTGCGCCGGGGAGGTAACGCAATTGACGCAGCGGTCGCGGCGGCTGCCTGCTTAACCGTTGTCGAGCCGACGTCCAACGGCATTGGCGGCGATGCGTTCGCGCTCGTATGGACCGGCGGCAAGCTGCACGGCTTGAACGCCAGCGGTCCCGCACCGCAGTCGCTTACGATCGACGCCGTCCGCGCGGCGGGCTTTGATGCGATGCCGACCCACGGCTGGCTGCCGGTCACCGTGCCGGGCGCTCCCTCCGCTTGGGCGGAGCTGGCGCGCCGGTTCGGCCGTTTGCCGCTGACGGAGTCGCTGGCGCCTGCGATCCGCTATGCGGAGGAAGGCTTCCCCGTGTCTCCGACGGTCGGCTACTACTGGTCGCTGGCGGAGAAGCGGTACCGCAGCGTCTTAACAGGCGCAGAGTTCGAGCCGTGGTTCGAGCTGTTCGCCCCCGGCGGGCGGGCGCCGGCCATCGGCGAGCTGTGGCGTTCGCCGGCTCATGCGGCGACGCTCCGCGAAATTGCCGAAAGCGGCGCGGAGTCGTTCTACCGCGGCGGGTTGGCGGAGCGGGTCGACGCGTTTTCGCGCGCTCATGGCGGATTTTTGCGCGCCGAAGATTTGGCGGCGTATGCGCCCGAATGGGTCGAGCCGCTCGGGGTTCGCTACAAAGGCTACGACGTCTGGGAAATTCCGCCGAACGGGCAAGGCATGATCGCGCTCATGGCGCTGAACATGCTTTCCGGCGACGTATGCAAGGCGCGTGAGGACGCAGAGTCGTACCATATGCAGATTGAGGCGATGAAGCTCGCGTTCGCGGACGGCAAGCGGTACATCACGCAGCGCGACAAAATGCCGATCGATCCCGCGCTGCTTCTGTCCGCCCCATATGCCGCCGAGCGGCGCGCCTTAATCGGCGAGTCGGCGCGCCAGCCCGAGGCGGGGCGGCCCGACGCGAGCGGCACCGTTTATTTAGCCGCCGCAGACGGCGACGGCAACATGGTTTCGTTCATCCAAAGCAATTACATGGGCTTCGGCTCCGGTCTCGTTGTGCCGGGGACCGGCATCTCGCTTCAAAACCGCGGGCACAACTTTTCGCTCGACGAAACCCATGCGAACGCACTCGAGCCCGGCAAAAAAACGTACCATACGATCATTCCCGGCTTTCTTACGAAGGACGGCGAGGCGGTCGGACCGTTCGGCGTGATGGGCGGCTTCATGCAGCCGCAAGGGCATATGCAGGTCGTCATGAACATGATCGACTTCGGCTTAAATCCGCAGGCGGCGCTTGACGCTCCGCGCTGGCAATGGGTCGACGGGCTAACCGTCGAGCTGGAGCACGGCGTGCCGGAGTCGGTGGCGCTCGCCTTATCGCGCCGCGGCCATAATATCCGCCGGGCGCTCGGCTCGGGCGGCTTCGGCCGCGGGCAAATCATCGTGCGCGGCGAAGGCGGCGTGCTGATCGGCGGCGTCGAGCCTCGAGCCGACAGCGCGGCGGCGGTATTTTAGGCAGCGGCTGAAATAAGGAGGTCACGCCTCACTATTCCGCCCAATCCGGGCTAAGCATACGAAATAGTGAGGTGAAACCTCACTATTTGCGCTGATTCGCCGGAATGACGGGCGAAAATAGCGAAATAAGGCGGTCACGCTTCACTATTTCTTCCAACTTGGGCGAAGCGGCTGAAATAACGCGGTGAAACCTCACTAATTGGATGAATCACTGAAATTTCGGGCCGTGGAGGGGTTGTCTCCCAAAAAAATCCTTGACGCCGCTAAGGTCGGTTCCTAGACTGGTACTATCGCATAAATAAAGGAGAGTCCTGTCCATGTCCAACACAGCAGCACCGGGGACTGCTCCCGCACGGCCGGCGGCGTCGACCGGAGCCGGGACGCAGGCGGCCAAAACCGTCTTCCCGATCATCCTCGCGGTGAGCTTGATGCATATGCTCAACGACACGATGCAGGCGGTCATCCCCGCGATCGCTCCGGTCGTTAAGGAGTCGCTGGCCTTAACCTACACGCAAATCGGATTTATCCTGTTCGCTCTGAATATGACGTCATCGGTGCTGCAGCCGTTGATCGGCTTCTACTCGGACAAAAAGCCGTCCCCCTACAAGCTCCCGATCGGTATGACGATGAGCCTGCTCGGCATGGTCGGCGTCGCCTTCGCCCCGAATTACGCGCTGCTGCTTGTATCTGTCGTATTCGTCGGGCTCGGTTCCGCTATCTTCCATCCGGAAGGCTCCAAAGTTATTTATTTGTCGTCGGGCAACCGGAGAGGGCTGGCGCAATCGCTCTACCAGGTAGGCGGCAACGGGGGGAGCTCGACGGGTCCGCTCATGACCAAATATATTTTTTATCCGTTCGGCCAAGCGGCGGCGATTTGGTTTACGCTCGTAGCCGCAGTCGGAGCGGCGATCGCATTCGTCGTATCCCGCTGGTACAAGAGCAATCTTCATTTGCGCGAAAAGCCGAAGCCGGAAGCGCAGCCGAATTACACCGAAACGGAAAAAACGGCCGCAGCCGCACAGCAACCGAAGCCGAAAGCCGGCATTCCCCGATATGTTTGGTTCGGCTTGGGGCTGCTTGTGCTGCTCGTGTTTGCCCGCTCGACCTACCACGCGGCAATAGCGAATTATTACCAGTATTTCTACGCAACGACCTACGGGGAAACCGTCGAGCATGCGCAAATTCCGCTGTTTCTGTTCGGTATCTTAGGCGTCGTCGGCACGTTCCTCGGCGGTCCGCTTGCCGACCGGTTCGGCGCTCGGCATGTCATCTTCGTATCGATGGCGGGAGCCGCGCCGTTCGCGCTGCTGCTGCCGTTCGTCAGCCAGTTTTGGGTCGTGCCGGTCATGATGGCGCTCGGGCTTATATTGGCGCTCGGCTTCTCGGTTACGGTCGTTTATGCGCAGCAGCTGCTGCCGAACCATATCGGAACGGCTTCCGGACTCATCGTCGGACTCGCGTTCGGCATGGGCGCCTTGGGCGCCGTCGTTCTCGGCGGCTTCGCCGACGCGTTCGGGCTGAAGGCCGTTATGATCGGCGCTTGCGTACTGCCGCTGCTCGGCATCCTGACGTATAAGCTGCCGGACCCCGAATAAATGCTGTTCAAATAAAAAATCCCGAGAGCTCCGGCCGACTTTAGCGGAGAACTCCGGGATTTTTTTCGCTGCTACATCATCAAGTCCCAAATTTGCTTCCCGATCAGAAGCGACGTTACGGAAATAAACAGCGGCTTCACGAAGGCGGCGCCTTTGCGGATTGCAAACTGCGAGCCGACCCAGGCGCCTGCGATCATGGCCAGTCCCATCGGAAGCCCGTAAGCGAAGTTTACGAGCCCGAACGCGATGAAGGTCAGCAGGCTCGCGATATTGCTGGCGAAGTTCAGCATGCGGGCGTTGCCGGCCGCGCGCACGAAGTCGAAGCCGAGCAGCAGAAAGGCGAACAGCAGAAACGAGCCCGTACCGGGACCGAAAAAACCGTCGTAAAAGCCGAAGCCCGCCGCCGCGACGCAGATCAGCGCTTTGGATCGCTTGGTGAGCCCGCGGTAAACGGCGTCCTTGCCCCAGTTTTTCTTAAACACGGTATACACGGCCACCAGCGCGAGCAGCACGACGACAAGCGGCTTTAGAAAATCGGAAGGCACGAGCGTCACGACCCACGATCCGAGTGCCGAACCCGCAAACGACAGAGGGAACAGAGCGAGCGCCAGCTTCAAGTCGATTTTGCCGGATCGCAGGAACGAGGCCGTGCTCGTCATGGAGGACATCGTGCCCCCCAGCTTGTTCGTTCCGAGAACGACGCCTGCGGGCAGTCCGGCCAGCAGGAGAGCGGGGAGCGAGATCAGACCGCCGCCGCCGACGATCGAATCGATGAATGCGGCAATAAAGCCTGCAGCGACAAGAAATAATAGCGTATCGACACTTAATGATTCCAAAATACGGCCCCTTCCGCTACAATCGTGAAGTAGAAACATAATGAAGTATAGCAGTTATAGGCATAAGGTCAATAATGGTAAAATTTACTGGGAAGGGCAGGGGCAAGCGTCTATGAAAAAGCTGGAGCACATCGGCATCATGGCCAAAAATATCGAGGAGTCGATCCGGTTTTATACGGAAATCGTAGGCATGCGTTTGGACCGGCGGGAGAAGCTCGACAACGGGGTGGAGCTCGTATTTTTGCATTTTCCGGGTCAGGAGAGCGTGGAAATCGAGCTGATTTCGCGCTGGGACGATTCCTTTAGCGAGAACGGCATTGTGGGCCATGTCGCCTTCACGGTGGACAACATCGAGCAGGAGCTCGAGCGGCTCAAGCAAGCTGGCGTCCGGCTGATCGACGAAACGCCTCGTACGATCCTTGGCGGAATCAAAATCGCATTTTTCTACGGCCCAAGCGGCGAGCAGCTCGAAATGTTTCAACCGCGTACATAAACGAAGAGAAGCCCGGCATCGTCCATGACGAGCGCCGGGCTTTCTTCGGGAAAGAAGCAAACCTGGTGTTGCTATTCGGCTGATTTCGGGGTCCCCGAAAAAATTAGCATCACTACGAGTTGCTATTCGGCTGTTTTAGCGGTTGAACAAGGGCATTTTGGCGAAATAGCAATCTGTAGTTTGCTTATTTTCCCGGACCGCGGTAAAAAGGGCGCAATAGCAACTCACAGTGTGCTTAACCCGCAGCCGCCGCCATTCCCGCCGAACCCGTAGTACTCGCCGTACGCACAATCCGCTTCAACCGCCGAACCCGTAATACCCGCCGTACGCGCAAATCGCCTCAACCGCCGTACCCGTCGCGAAACGCCCGCGCCACCGCGGCGGCGTCCACTTCCCACAGCGCGGCGATTTCCGGAGCGACCTCCTCGACGAACCAATCGGCCTGCTTCTTGCGGTTGTCCCGGTGCTCGTAAATCCAAAATACGTTGTCGATCACCTTGCGGTAATACAAATCCTCCGCAGCCGACAGCTTGTCGTCAGGGATGAATATATTCAGCCGCTTGACCGTCCGGTACAATTCGCGGCTGCATGCCCGCCTGATGGCTCTGGGCGTAGGGAGGGTCGATTTGTGCTTTTCGGTATGCTGTTTCATGGCCAGCTCACTCCTTCCCCACATCTTATGCAGGAAAGGAAGCGGGCGTCAGTCCACGACAATATAACCGATCATCGGGCCGTTGTTGGCCGCATCCGGGTGCGCGAAGCAAATGATGCGGAAAACGCCCTCCTTGGAAGCGTGAAAATTGACGATCGTTTCCTTGCCCTTCGTTACCGTCCCTTGAATGTTCAGCCCCTCGATGACGAAAGGATGGCTTTCCCCGTTCACGCCGTACAGCACCAGCTTGACGTTCTCGCCCTTCTTGACGAATATCGTTCCCGGATCCCACCGGTACGCTTCGATTTCTTTTCCGTCCTTGGTCGTCGTTTTGAATTCGCCCGTCACCAAATGGTAGACGCGTTCGCTAACGGGCATCGCATCCGCCGGCTCCGCTTCGCTGCGCTCCCACATGATCGTAATGAATGCGATGAAGCATAAGCCGAAAGCCAGCACCAGAAGCTGTCCTTTCCGCACGAACAACACTTTTCGGTTCACGGTAACGTCCCTCCGTCACATTTTTGTATCAGTGTATGTCCTTGTTACCTTCGAATATGACGAGCCCCACTTACGCGGGACATGTTTCTTTGGGCGGGAGAATACATTACAATGGATAGGGACGAACAATTTTCAAGCAAACGGCAAAGGCGGTTCAAGAATGCACGATATGATTATGTCGATATTGGATTGGGTGGCGCAGCTCGGATATTGGGGCATTATGATCGGTCTTATGGTGGAAGTTATTCCAAGCGAAATCGTGCTTTCATACGGCGGTTACCTTGTTTCAAAACAACAAATTTCGTTTGAAGGCGCAGTTCTATTCGGCACGATCGGAGGAACGATCGCCCAGCTGTTCGTCTATTGGATCGGCAGGTACGGCGGGCGCCCGTTTTTGGAGAAATACGGCAAGTACATACTGATCAATAAGCACCACATCGATATAGCGGAAAAATGGTTCGACCGTTACGGCACAGGGGTTATTTTTACGGCCAGGTTCATTCCCGTCGTCCGGCACGCGATTTCGATTCCGGCGGGAATCGCCCGCATGCCGCTCGGCCGCTTTACGCTGCTGACGACGCTAGCCGTTATTCCGTGGTCGATCCTGTTTATTGCCCTCGGAAAGTCGCTCGGCGAAAACTGGGAAAATATCGACGAGGTTGCAGGCTCTTATGTGCAGCCGGCGATTTATGCGGCGGTGGCGCTGCTCGTTATGTACGCGGCGTGGAAATGGTACCGCGGCCGTCAGGAACGAGCGGGCAAAGCGGAAGCCCGCGCAGCCTCCGAAGAGCAATCCGCGGAACGCGAGCTTGCGAAGCTCGGCGAGCGGTATGTCGTCTTTAACGGCGTGAATGTCCGCGCGGGAGGCCGCGAGCAGCGGTTCGACTATTTGGCGGTCGGTCCGAACGGGCTGTTCCATATCGAATCGGAGGTTCAGGACGGGCAAGACCCGACTTCGCCGCTCTACCGGAGCGAGTATGCGCTGAAGGAGCTTCTCCGCTCGGAAGGGATCAATGCCGACACAGTCGGCGTTCTCGTTGCGGAGGAACCGGACCCGCGGATGCGGCAAAGCGGCTCGGCCTTCGCGGTTGTAAGCGTGAAGGAGCTTGCGCGGTACATACGGGAGCGCAAGGCGAAGCATACGTTGGACTCCGAGGCGGTTCAAACGATCGCGGCATTGATTCGCGCCAGCACGGTCGCCGAATGATCGGTCGGGTTGGTTGCGGGGGCAGCTTTTGGTAAAATAGGGGCGTACACAAACGAACGGAGGCGGGAAACGTATGGCAAAGCAATTAGCGGACAAAATGGGCAAGGGGATTTCCCCGCAAGCCTTTATCGACGGGATGACGAAAAATCAGGATAAATTTCTTGAATGGGGACAGGCGTTCGAATGGAAGAACGAGGACGACAAGGAGTTTTTTGAAAGCTTGAACAACCGCGACGACCTGCGCTGTCTCATTATCGCGGCGGATTGGTGCGGGGACGTCGTGCGCAACGTGCCGGTCGTGCTGAAGGCGATGGAAGCCGGCGGCGTTCCGACGGAAATGTTCGTGCAGGAGCAGCATATGGATCTCATGGACCAGTTCCTCATTTTGGGCGGCAGGTCGATTCCGGTCGTTATTTTCGTCGATACGGGCGGCTTCGTCCTCGGTCAGTGGGGTCCGCGTCCGACCTACATTCAGGAGCCGATGGTGCGGTTCAAGGCCGAAAATCCGGACCGGGAAGCGCCGGATTACCAAGAGAAGCTGGCCGAGACGCGTAAGGAAATTATGGCGCGGTACGGCGAGGGTACCGGCTACCGGCAGCTGATCGTGAAAGAGCTGCGCGAACTTATTTCGACGTTCTAAGAGAGGCATCGGAGCATGACACTGCAAATCGAAACATTCGCGTTGGGCCAGCTAAGCACGAACGCTTATCTCGTATTCGACGCCGACAAAAACCGCGGCTTCGTGATCGACCCCGGGCAAAACCCGCAAAGACTGCTGAAGCGAATCGAGGGAATGGACATCGAGGCGATCGTTCTGACGCACGCCCACTTCGACCACATGGCCGGCGTAGACGAGCTGCGCAAGCTGAAGGGCTGTCCGGTGTTCCTGCACGATGCGGAGGCCGATTGGCTGACGGACCCGAAGCTGAACGGCTCCGCGAGGTGGCCGGACGTTACCGGTCCGGTAACGACGGAGCCGGCGGAGCACGCGCTCGATGACGGCATGCAGCTGAAGCTGCTGGGCGAGACGTTCCGCGTGCTGCATACTCCCGGCCACTCGCCGGGCAGCGTGACGATCGTATGGGGCGGGTATGCGTTCGGCGGAGACGTGCTGTTCAAGCTCGGCGTCGGGCGAACCGACCTGCCGGGCGGCAGCAGCCGCGAGCTGTACGACTCGATCCACGACAAGCTGTTTCGCCTGCCGGGGGAGACGGTCGTGCTGCCCGGACACGGACCGAAGACGACGATCGCGTATGAAAAAGAAAATAATCCTTATGTGTGAGGATGCGGTATGAATCCGGCGGCGAAGTTTCTGATTGCGGCAGGCGTCGTATTGATCATAGCGGGACTCGTTTGGCAGTTCGGGGGGAAGTATTTGCAATGGCTCGGCAAACTGCCCGGCGACATTGCGGTCGAGAAGGAGAACGTACGCTTTTACTTTCCGATCGTCACGTGCATTGTAATTAGCGTCGCCGGCTCTTTGATCATGTATTTGTTCCGGTTGTTCCGGTAACCTCGGGCGGTTTGCGCTACCGGTTTGCTTTGAAGTGAACCAGCGCGGTGTATAACATTTTATTGCGAAGCGGGTCGAACGTGACCTGATGCTGGACGGAGTGGACCGTTAACAACAACGCTTTGTTGTTTTCGATCTGCTCCTCCATTTTTTTCTCCAGCGACTTCAGATCGTACGCCTCGAAAAACTCGATTTTGTTCTCGATTTTATCCAGAACGAAGTCCATGGAACGCAACCACCTTTCTTCAGAAGTTCGGCATTTCATATTATAGCAAAAACGGCCGGCATTCAAAGAGGGGTGCTGATTAGCGGACAAACGGTTCCGTTACTTCTTGCACAAAACGCACAAAAAAAGGCTCCCTCACGAATGCGCGAGGGAGCCTTTCTATCCGTTACAGCACCTTGGACAAAAACAGCTTCGTCCGATCGTTCTGCGGCGTATCGAACAGCTGCTCCGGCGTCCCTTGCTCAAGAATGACGCCTTGGTCCATGAAGACGACGCGGTCGCCCACCTCGCGGGCGAAGCCCATCTCGTGCGTCACGACGACCATCGTCATGCCTTCCGAAGCGAGCTGCTTCATGACGGCCAGCACCTCGCCGACCATCTCAGGATCAAGCGCGGACGTCGGCTCGTCGAACAGCATAATTTTGGGCTCCATCGCAAGCGCCCGGGCAATGGCGACACGCTGCGCCTGACCTCCCGAGAGGGAGGCCGGGAATGCGTTCGCTTTCTCCGCCAGTCCGACCTTCGTCAGCAGCTCCATCGCCTTGGCGACCGCCGTTTCCTTCGATTGCTTACGAACCTGCAGCGGGGCGAGCGTAATGTTGTCGATGACCCGCAAATGCGGGAACAAATTGAACGATTGGAACACCATGCCGATCTCGGTGCGAATCCGGTTCAGTTCGGAATCCTTTACGTTCAGCGACGCGCCTTCGACCGCAATGTCGCCGGTATCGTAGCTCTCCAGCCGGTTCAGGCAGCGAAGCAGCGTCGATTTGCCGGAGCCGGACGGCCCGATGATGACGACGACCTCTTTCTGCCGAACCTCGAGGTTAATATTTTTCAGCACATGGTGCTTGCCGAAGCTTTTGTTGATGTTTTCCACGCGAATCATTGCGCTCATGCCTTATTCAGCCTCCTCTCCGTATACTGGAGCAGCTTGCTGAGGGAGTAGGTTAAAATCAAGTAAATGACCGCAGCCGTCAAATAAGGCTCCCACACTCTAAGGTACTGCCCCCGGAACGCGCTGGTCCAATACATCAGCTCTTGGGCGGCGATAATCGATACGAGCGAGGAATCCTTCACCAGCACGATAAACTCGTTGCCGAACGGCGGGATCATCCGCTTGACCGCCTGAGGCAAAATAACGAAGCGCATCGTTTGAGCATGCGACATGCCGAGCGACCGCGCCGCTTCGGTTTGCCCTTTGTCGATCGACTGAATGCCGGCCCGGAAAATTTCCGCCGTATAGGCGGCGGAATTTAACGATAAGGCCACTATAGCGGCGGTAATGGCATCCGTCTTGCCGATGACCAGAGGGACGAGGCCGAAATGCACGATCAAAATTTGAACGAGAAGAGGCGTTCCTCTGAAGAGGTGAATATACCCGCTGGCTAAATAGGAAGCGATAATATTAGCCGACATTTTCGCCCACGCCAGCACCAGTCCGAGCACGGACCCGAAGACGACGCCCGCGGCGGAAATGCCGATTGTGACTAAAGCTCCTCTCAGCAGCAGCGGCAAATATCCGGTAATTAAGTCAAAACGAAAATCCATAGGGACGCCCCTTCAATCGATAATTATTGTTGTTCCAACAGTTTTGCCGTATCCGGCTCATTACCGTTAAACCATTTCTTATATATTTCCGCATATGTTCCGTTCTCAATCACCGCTTGGATGGCCGGGTCAAGCTTCGCCTTCAGCTCGCTTCCCTTCGGCAGCAGCACGCCGTAGAATTCGGACCCGAAGTTGTCGGGGTCGATAATGGATTTGAATTTCTTATTCGGGTTGTTCAATACATACTCCGCAACGACCGCCATGTCGGCAACGACCGCGTCAACGCCGCCCGAATCGAGCTCCATCAAAGCGACCGCGTTGCTGTCGAATTTTTTCAGATTCGCGTTGTCGGCACCCATAATTCCGGACATCAGGATGTCCGCAGTGGTGGATACTTGGACGGCAACCTTCTTATCCTTCAGGTCCAGCGCGTTTTGGATCGAGCTGTCTTCCTTCGTCAAAATCATATTCGTGGATTCGAAGTACGCTCTGGAGAAGTCATACGTTTGTTTGCGTTCGTCGGAAATCGTGACGCTGGAAACCGCAGCGTCATATTCCTTGCCCGATTTTACCGCTTCAAGCAGCGTATCCCAGCCGACATTTTTCAATTCGTACTTCAGGTTGGCTTCTTTCATGACCGCATCGATAAAATCGGCATCGAAGCCGGAAATCTTATCTTTATCCATGAACTCCATCGGCGCATAGGCGGCGTCGGTCGCGATCACGTATGTTTTCCCGCCGGCGTTGCCGCTGCCTTGCGTTTGATCTTGGTTTTTGGCGCCGCAGCCTGCCAGCAAGCCGACCGCCAGCATGGTGCAGAGTGCAAATGCGAACCCCTTTTTCATCTGTAGAAACACTCCTTGTCAATGATTAATTTATTATTAAAACAATAAATTTCTGAATCAGTTTAACAAGAAATCGACAAATGGACAATAAATAGATAGAATGAAACCGGATTCTAGCAAAAAAAGGTTGTGACATGATGATCCTTCACGGTATTTTACTGGCGCTCGGCTTAATATTGCCTCTCGGCGTCCAAAATATTTTCGTCTTCAATCAGGGAGTGCTGGGGAGGCGTTATGTTCATTCCGTTCCGGCCGTGCTGACGGCGTCGCTGTGCGACACGCTGCTCATTATGGCTGCCGTTTACGGGGTATCGGTCGTCGTGCTCGCCTTCGATTGGGTCAGGCTCGCGCTGATCTCGGCGGGCGTATTATTTCTAATGTATATGGGCGTTACGATATGGAAGAACAGCGCCGCGCCGCAAAGGAGCGAGCTCGGCGAAGCGTTCCCTCCGAGGAAGCAGGTCGCCTTCGCCATGATGGTTTCGCTGCTTAATCCGCACGCGATATTAGACACGATCGGAGTCATCGGAACGAGCTCGTTAAGCTATGAAGGGACGGACCGGCTTGTTTTTGCGCTGACATGCGCGGCGGTTTCTTGGGTTTGGTTTTTCTCGCTGGCGCTTGCGGGCACATTGCTGGGCAAGCTGGATGCTTCCGGACGCGGGCTGTTTATTATGAACCGCGTTTCGGCGCTGTTGATTTGGGGTTCCGCGGGATATTTGCTGTATTCGCTGTTTGTCTAGGGGGATAACGTATGCCGAGACGCATTCTGCTTGTGGAAGACGACATGGAAATAAGCCGGTTAATTGAAAGCCATTTGAAAAAGGAAAATTATGATGTAATTACCGCAATGGACGGCGAACAAGCCGCAGCACGAATTGACGGGGAGGGGTTCGATCTTGTTTTGCTCGATTTGATGCTCCCTAAAGGTAACGGCATGGATTTGCTTAAGAAGATCAGGGAAAAAAGCGTCGTTCCCGTCTTGATTATATCGGCAAAGGACAGCGACCTCGATAAGGCGCTGGGTCTTGGCTTCGGCGCCGACGATTATGTAAGCAAGCCTTTCTCCATGATTGAATTGACTGCCAGAGTGCAGGCGGCCATCCGCAGAGCGACGCAATATGTCCCAACGGAAAGCCGGCCAATCGCGCATCGGATACAGTTTAAGGACCTAATCCTTGATTTTCATACCTTCTCCGCACAGGTCAAAGGCCGGGACGTGCAGTTCACCTCTAAGGAATTCCATATTTTGAAACTATTTTTAACTCATCAGAACCGGGTATTCACCAAGGAGCAAATCTATCGACTCATTTGGGAAGACGATTATTACGGGAATGAGAACGTCATTAATGTTCATATCCGCAGACTTCGTGAAAAAATAGAAGACGATCCGTCAAACCCTCAATATATTCGCACCGTTTGGGGAATCGGTTATAAGCTGGGTGTGTAATGTATGGTCATAATCTTATGCGCGATGATTGCCTTTTTACTTATTCTGAACGGCTGGCAATATTTTTCCCGAAGAAGATGGAATCGCAATTTGCATGAAATTACGGATAAAATAGCCGACATTATCGAACACGAAACGACCGAGAAGGTGCTCTTCCAAACCGAACATCAAGCCGTTCGGCGGCTGCTCATCCAAATGAACCGTCTTCTGGACTACAACCAGAAGGTAATAGCGGATTACGCCAAAACCAAAGACAGCTTGAAGAAAATGATATCGAACATGTCCCATGATTTGAAAACTCCCCTGACCGTCATTCTTGGCTATGCCGAGAAGCTGTATCACGGGAAACCGATGACCGAAGAAGAGGAAAAGCAGGTCATCATGCGTTTGAACGATAAAGTAAACGGTTTGGTCTCCTTGCTTAACCAATTTTTTGACCTTGTTAAAATCGAGTCGGAAGACTATAACATCCCGTTGACCAAACTATCGATCAATGAGATTTGCCGTCAAAGCGTACTCGAATTTTATGATTTGCTGCAATCTCGGGGGCTTCGGGTAGAGCTCGAAATTCCGGAGCGGCCCTTTTATATTATGGGCAATGAGCAGGCGCTGCATCGAATATTCAGCAATTTAATATCCAACTCGATTCGGTACGGAAGCGACGGGGGCGTATTCGGTGTAACGGTTCGGGAAGAAGGGGAAGCGATTGCCGTCGACGTATGGGATCGGGGAAAAGGAATTGCGGAGGTGCACCAAGACCGAGTATTCGAAAGACTATATACATTAGACGATGCCCGAAACCCGGAATTTCAGGGAAGCGGATTAGGCCTTAGCATTTCGAAACGGTTGACGGAGGCGATGGAAGGATCGATTCGATTAACGAGCCGGCCGTTTGAAAAAACGACGTTCACCTGTACTTTTAAGCAAGCGGCATATTAGACTTCCCGAAGAGGTGTTCGTTCCGAACGCCTTTTTATGTACTTAAGAAACTTGTAAGGAATAAGAAAGAAAAAACATGCACTCCCTGATTTATGATAGAGGAAATTCAAGAAACGATTTGTAGACGGGAGGGCCGCTTCAATGAACGACGTCATTCGAACCCACGATCTGACAAAAGCGGTTAGAGGCAAAACCATTGTTTCAAATGTAAATCTCCATGTAAAAAAAGGAGAGATCTACGGTTTGCTCGGACCTAACGGCGCCGGGAAAACAACGATTATGAAAATGCTCACCGGACTATCCGTTCCCACTTCCGGAGAAATCTTACTGTTTGGCAAGAAGCTTGCCGAAACCTCAAAGGAAGGATTGAAGCGGGTCGGAAGCATCATTGAATATCCGATATTTTTCGAGCATTTAACGGCAATGGAAAATCTTCGGCTTCACTGCGAGTATATAGGCTTTTACGACAGGAAGGCTATTGCCCAAGCGCTGGATATGGTCCATTTGCAAGGGGTCGACGATAAGAAGGTGAAGGATTTCTCGCTGGGCATGAAGCAGCGCTTGGGGATCGTGCGGGCGATCATCACGAAGCCCGAGCTGATCGTGCTGGACGAACCGACCAACGGACTGGATCCCATCGGCATTAAAGACATGAGAGAGTTAATACGGATGCTCAACAAGGAATACGGCATTACCTTTCTCCTCTCCAGCCATATACTGGGGGAAATTGAGCAGGTGGCCGACAAAATCGGCGTCATTCAACACGGAACATTGGCGAGTGAAGCGGTGCTCGCGGATGTTCGAAAGCTGCGGACCGATTATATTGAGCTTGTGACATCGAATGTGCAAAAATCCGCCTATTTGCTTGAACATGAGCTCCGAATCGTCAATATGAAAATCGTAAAGGACAATAGAATCCGGATTTATGATGCGGCCCCGTCCCTCGGCGAAATTTCAAAAATGTTAATCGCTCACGATATTGAAATTGAGGAAATCCATAAGCATAAAAGTACGCTGGAGGATTATTTTTATCATCAAATCCAGGGAGGCGGAAACGTTGAATAAGCTGATCGAGCTGGAGTGGAGAAAATTAGAGCAAAACAAAGTGTTCGGCGAAGTGATCGTCTATTGGGTGATTCTTATGGTTTTGCCGGTATTTTTACTTAAAATCGTATTTGCCGAATCTGCATTCGTCGATTTCGGGCACAGTTATTCCGACGTCATTCCGCTGATGTTGGCGGTCCAAATGGGATTTATTTTGTTCGGGGCCTCCCTTATTAATCATGTATTCATCGAAGAGTACAAAAATAAAACGATGTCTCTTTCCTTCGGATATCCTGTCAGCCGAAAAAAGCTCGTTACGGCGAAAGTGTTGTTTATCGTCCTCGCGGTTTTCGTGTGTACCCTGATATCTTTTGTGCTATCCGGCATCGCAACCTATGTATTCGATCAACTATTTTACGTCATTCGCGGAGAGCTGACGATGGGGGTCATCATGACCTATACCGCCAGGATGATCGTTCATTCCGCCGTTGTCGCGCTCATTAGCCTGGTTCCGCTGTTTCTGTTCGGGATCTGGAAGAGGGCGGTGCTGCCAACCGTTATTTGCGCGGTATTTCTCATGCAATTTCCGAATTTCGCAGGCTTGCTTCATATC
Organism: Paenibacillus thermotolerans; assembly: GCF_028745515.1. Taxonomy (GTDB): domain Bacteria; phylum Bacillota; class Bacilli; order Paenibacillales; family YIM-B00363; genus Paenibacillus_AE; species Paenibacillus_AE thermotolerans. Next base: position 33,990 of record NZ_JAQZSG010000034.1, read on the forward strand.
ACGCTGAGTACGGATACTATATACGCGGTGATGAGTATGTTGGGCATGGTCAGCGTTTATTTGTCGGTGGCTTTGGTGAACCGGTTGGGGGATATATAGTAACCGTGCTTTTGGGCCTTCACTTCATTGTGACGGCCTTTTTTTTGAACGAATAACAACTTACTTGACAGGGGAAATATAGGCGTTTATACTCTTAAACAAACGTTTAATTAAAACATTTGTTTAATGGGAGTGGGTAAAGAGATGAGAAACACATGGATTGCTTTGCTGAAGCAGCCTGCCGCGAAGGTGGGCATCGCCTCCGCCGTTATGTTCCAACTGATTTTCAGCATCGTATGGATGACGGGCTATGACGGCGTGACCGACAACGCTGCGAATATGAAAGTCGCGATCGTTAACGATGATGCGGGACTCGGCGCCAAAGCGGCGGAAGGAATCGGGGGAGCGCTGCCGTTCGAGACGGTCGGTGCGGACGATTTGGAGTCCGCCCAACAGATGCTGGAAAATCGCGACGTGCACATGATCGTGCATATTCCGGCTGATTTTACGGCGGAAGTGTCGGCGGCGGAGACGAAAGGAACGCTGGAGTATTATATTAATGAGTCGAACCCGGCAACCGTTAAAAATATGATGAGCGGTGCGGCTGCCGGCATTACCGCAGCGGTAAACCGGATGGCGGTGCAAACGGGCGCGCAAGCCGCTTTATCTGCGGTAAAAGTGCCTGAGCAGCAGGCGGCGGCTATGGCGGCCGGGCTTTCCGAACGCGTAACGGGCGAATTCCGTTATTCGCATCCGGTAGCGAGCATGTCGAAGCAGATGGTGCCGATGATGATGGTGCTTGCCTCCTACGTCGGCTCGATGCTGCTGGCGATGAACCTGGAGCAAGCGTCGCTTGCGGTTTCCGGGCGCCATTCCAGATGGAGCCGGTTTGCCGCCAGACAAGCGATTAATATCGGAGCGGCCCTCCTCGTAGCGCTTGTCGGCACATCGCTCGTCACGCTGCTCGGCGGCGCGGCCGAGCAAGGCTTTGCGGCGCTGTTCCTCTTCCAGGCTTTGTTTTTGTTCACGTTCATGACTACGGCTCAGGTGTTCGTAATGCTGCTTGGACCTGGCGGCATGGTGTTCAACATCGTTATGCTGTCCGCGCAGCTCGTCTCTTCGGGGGCGATGGTTCCCAGAGAGCTGTTGTCCGACTTTTATTACGGATTAGGCAATGCGTTTCCGGCAACTTATGCCGTAGAGGGAGTGATGAATTTGCTCTTCGGCGGCCCGGGCGCCGCGGCGCCTGCAGCAGGTCTTTTATGGGTGCTTGGCGGCGCGTTCGTGCTGAGCGTCTTGGCCGCCGCCGCCCGAAGAGAGAAACGCGGTACAACGGCACTCCATCCTGCTTTGAATACGGAGCGACCCGCAAGCTGACCGCTGCGCCCTTTACGGGGCGCTTTTTTCACAAGGTTTGAAACCGCGCTTCATTTAAGCTTAAATAAGATATAACGGCACGCAAGATGCATAAGGGGTTGATCGTATGCAAGGACAAGCCGCAAGCCCGGATATGAGAGCGAAAATATTGGCGGGAGCGAAAAAGCTGTTTTCAACGCAAGGCTTTAACGCTACGACGGTAAGGCAAATTTGCGAGGAGGCGGGAGCGAACGTTGCCCTGGTGTCTTACTATTTCGGCGGAAAGGAAAATGTGTTCTACGCGCTGTTTGACGACTTTTTCCCAGGTTCCGAAACGATCGAGCAGTTTGAGCCGCTGATGAACGATCCGGCCCGCGCCTTGTCGGAATTGATCAAGCGAGTCAGTCTGTTCCGCATGAGCGACCCGGAGCTGATCAACATCATGGAGCAGGAAATATTGATGCGTTCGCCGCGCATGGAATATATCCAAAGGAGGGTGCTTCCGATTTGGCAGAAGCTGAAGGAAGTGCTGGAGCTGGGGCGGAAGCAAGAAATATTTCATTTCCGTTCCTTGGATACGACGCTTATGTCGGTGCTTGGAACGATGCTGTTTCATAAAAAAAAGTATTACTTCAGCCCGCTGTTTTCGGAAGGCGAACAGCCGCCTGAAGACATGATTCGCGATATGACCGTATTTATTTTCAACGCGCTGAACGCCGGCGGACATATTCCCGAACAAAAAAGCCGGGGCTAGAAGGAAGAAAGCTTCCTTCCGGCCGCGGCCTCAGTCGCAGTATGCTACTTTTGAGCGGCGGGGTTTTTATCCGTCTCGTATTCTTCGGCGGGCATGCGGATCCAACGCTGCAAATAGCCTTGCTCATACAATGCTTTAAGCAGAATGATCAGGACGGGGGAGAGAATCAAGCCAGCCACGCCGAACAGCGAAAGCGAAATCATCATCGCCGAAAGTACGGTAAAGGCGGAGACGCCCAGCGAATCGCCGGTAATTTTCGGCTCCATAATTTGCCGGAACAGCAGCACGATGCCGAGCACGACGGTCAAGCCGATCGCAAGGTACAGATCGCCGACGATAAAGCAGTACACGATCCACGGTAAAAATACGGCGGATACGCCGAGCAGCGGCAGAACGTCGAATATGGCGGCGAGCATAGCGATCGACAGCGCGTTATCGACTCGAAGAATGAGCAGCGACACGAGTATGATGATGAAGGTGAAGCTGATCAGCTTCAGCTGCGCCTTCACGTAGGTGACGATGCCTTTCAATACGTTGTCGCGCAGGAAGGCGAAAGCCTTCTTGAACGTCTTCGGCGTCTTCTCGTCGGCGACGCTTCGCCAGAACGGAATCTCGATGCTCAAGAAATAAGCGAGAATGATAGCGATCGAGAAGTTGGCGATGAAGGTCGACAAGCTCGTCATCAGACCGACGAAATATCCGAGCAGCGAGCTGGCGAAAGTTCCGGCCTTAGACGTTACGATACCTATATACTCCTGCATCTTCTCTATGCTGCCGGGCGGCAGGGCGTTGACCCGTTCCTGCACGTATTGTATACCCTTCGTTATTTCGTCCGTAATCAGTGCGGCGTTGTCCGTGATCGTCGACTGCAATCCGATGATTTGCGTGGCGATTACGGCGCCGAGCCCGACAATGACCGCTAAGATGATGAGCATAAAGATGAGGATGGCGATGGCGGCGGCGATCGTTTTTTTCATGCCCCGCTTGTGCATGAACCGCGCCATCGGCTCGATGAAATAGAAGATCACCAGAGCGAGAATGATCGGGGTGGCGATCCGGTACACGAAGCTGAAAGCGGACATGACCAGCCACACGGTAAGAACGATCAAGGCGATATCGAAAGCGGTTTTGTAATACTTGCGGTAAAAGTTTAACAATGCATACTCTCTCCTTCTGCAATCCGGCACGAATGAAGCAAATAGGCTTGAACGATAATTCTATTTTACCCGAAACAGTTGTCTTGCAAAGCTAGAATTCATATAATGATAAAAAGTTGGGAAACACCTCAAGGGAGGGGGAGCGGCAAATGATGCGGCTTGGACAGAAAGTAATCATCGTAGGCGACAAATTCGAACAAAATTTACCGATCGGCGATCACGGATATATCATCGCATACGACCGCAATGCTGACAATGTGTTTGATTACGTCGTTCGCATCCCGAAGCTGAATAAGCATGTATTCGTCCCCAAAGAGGATATCGAGTTGGAAGAATCGCTCATCCAGAGGGAAGCGGAGCGTATCGAACGGGAGGCGTTAATCGATTTCGCGCTCGCCACCCGCAACGAAGCGTTGTTTAAGAAACTGATGAACGGGGACGAAGAAGAGACGCCGCAGGAATCGGGCAAGGATGCGGTGTCGTCCTCCGATTTCGTAAAGCAAATCAATTTGCGCGCCTGGATATAAATGCTGCCGAAATCCGCGGTTCCTGCACAGCAGGGAGACGCGGATTTCATTTTTTTCGCCGTTCGTCTTTACGATCGGGAACCGGATGCCGATAACATAATAGTGGAATGGAAAAATTGTACTGTTTTGCGGGAGAGGAGCAGAGAGAAGTTGTCGTACATTAAGCAACGAATGACCGGTTTTACCTTGATTGCCGCCTTGCTGGCCGGCCTGCTGCTGCCGCTGCAGCCCGAAGCGGTTCACGCGGAGACGGAGATCGTGACGGGTATCGAATTCGATAACGGTTCTCCGGCGCATCTGTATGTGGACCATGAAGACAAACAGGTCAAGGTGCTGGCGACGATCCAAGGCCAAACGACGAAAAAAGACGTAACGAACCAAGCCTATTGGGCGTCGTCCAAGCCTTCGGTCGTAACGGTCGACAAAGGCTTATTGGAGCCGAAGAGCCAGGGCACCGCCAAAATAACAGCCAAATACGAGGGCCGCACGCTAACGCTCGACGTCACCGTCGATTACTTGTTCCAAGCGGTCCGTCTGGATAAAACAGGCACGCTTTCCGTCGATTTGAGCGCCAAGGAGATTCAGCTGAAAGCCGATGCGGTCGAGCAGGACAACAGCACGTTCGACGTGACGGACGAAGCGTACTGGTCGTCCAGCAACACGAGCGCGGCGACGGTGAGCGACGGCTTGGTAAAGCTGGTTGCCGAAGGGAAAGCGACGATTACCGTAAAGTATAAAGGCCGGACCGATACGGTTACGTTCGAAATCAGCTCTCCTTATCGTTCGATAGCCATCGTTTCTCCGGACGACAATGAATTTTTGGTGGGGGAATCGGGAGCGGAGCTGCGCGCGATGGCGACGCTGCCGAACAATACGGAAAATAACGTCACGAATGAAGTGACATGGACCTCCTCCAACGAGCAGGTCGTCAAGGTGGAGAAAGGGAAGCTTACGCTGCTTTCCGAAGGGCTGGCCGTCATTACCGTAAATCAGTACGGCCGAAGCGCAAAGTACGAAATCATCGTCCGTTTGCCGTACCGGGCGCTGACGGTGACGCCGAACAAACCGTTATATTTGTTCCGGACCGACGAGCCGGTGAAGCTTAAAGCGGAGGTCGCCAACGACTTTGCGTCCCGGACGGACGTTACGGCCGACGCCGAGTGGACGACATCCGATCCGCTCGTGGCGACGGTCGAGGACGGAAGCGTCAAGCCGAGAGGCGTCGGGGAAGCTGCGATTACCGTTGAGTACAAGGGGCTTTCCAAGTCGGTACCCGTAATGGTTATGCCTCTGGTTGAAGGACTTACGATTGCGAAGAACGAAATGACGCTGTTCAAAGATGAAGTAAAGTCGCTGCCCGAGGTTACGGGGCTCGATCTGAACGGCGAAAAAATAACGTTTAACGAGATCGTCGAATGGGAAACGAGCAATTCGGCAGTCGTAGCGATTGAGAACGGGAAGCTGCAGGCGAAGAAGCCGGGCGAGGCCGTCGTTACGATGAGGCTGCGCGGGTTTGCGGATACGCTGAAGGTGACGGTGCGTGAGAAGGTGCTGGCTCTTCTTCCGGATGAGAAGACCGTTACGCTTGTAAAGGGTCAGACGATTGCGAGGCCGAAAGTGAAAGCCATCTTCGAGGACGGCGCGGAGCGGGATATTTCCGACGACATCGAGTGGACCGTATCGTCGCCGAATTTGCTTCTTTCGGGCGGCACGATGAAGGGCTTGCTGCCTGCGAAGGTTTCGCTGAAAGGAACGTATTTAAACAAAGAGTTCGTCGTTTCGGTAACGATCGAGGATAAAATAACGAATATTACGCTCGAGCCGAAGGCGGTCGTTCTGAATCCGGGCAGCAGCAAGACGATCAAAGCGGAAGGCTTGGATTCGAACAAGAAGAAAGTATCGATCGCCCGGGACGTCGAATGGGTTTCCTCCAATCCGGCGGTCGCCGCGGTGAACGGCACTTCCATTAAAGGGGTTGCCAAAGGAACGGCCGTCATTACGGGCGAATACCAGGGCAATACGTTGCAGATTACCGTTACGGTGGAACCGAAGCTGCTTAAGGTCGTATTGTCGGACAAAACGGTGAAGCTGACGTCGGGCCAAAGCGTCTCCGCGAAGCTGACGGCTTACTACAGCGACGGCTCGACGGCCGATGTCACCGACAAGGCGCTGTGGACCTCGTCGAATATATCGATCGCGAAAGTAAGCGGCGGGAAAATATCGGCCGTCAAGAAAGGGAGCGCTACGATCAAGGCTGCGTTCGGCGGCAAGTCGGCGTCTCTGCGGACGACGGTAACGCAATAAAGTGAGCATGCAAGCCCGGCGCGTTCCGTAACGCCGCCGGGCTTGTTTTTCTTTGCACGGCGGCGAACGATTAAGCTATAATGATACATTAAGACTGAAACAAATGCGCGAGAGAGGTGTTTGACGAATGAGCGTTACCCGAAAAGAGGTTGAGCACGTTGCGGCGCTCGCCCGCCTACGGCTGAGCGAGGAAGAGAAGGAGCAGTTTACCGAGCGGTTGAACGCGATTTTACAATATGCCGAAAAGCTGAACGAGCTGAATACGGAAGGCGTCGAGCCGACCAGCCACGTGCTTCCGCTGCGCAATGTGATGCGCCCCGACGAAGCCCGGCCGTCTTGGCCGCTTGCGGACGTGCTTGCGAACGCGCCGGAGGAAGAAGACGGCCAATTCCGCGTGCCGGCCGTTCTGGAGTAAGTACATAAGAAAGGAATGTTGGCGTTGTCTTTATTCGATGAAACATTGCAGGAGCTTCATAACCGGATGCACCGGAAAGAGCTGACCGTTTCGGACCTCGCCGGAGAGAGCTTGCGCCGCATCCGAGAGGTGGACGGCAAAGTTCGCGCATTTTTGACCGTAGACGAAGAAGGCGCCATGCGGAAGGCGGCGGAGCTGGACAAGACGCTTGGCGACGGCGAATCGAAAGGCTTGCTGTTCGGCCTGCCGGCCGCGTTGAAGGATAATATCGTCACGAAAGGCGTTCGCACGACGTGCGCCAGCAAGCTGCTGGCGAATTTCACGCCGATTTACAATGCGACTGCGGCGGACAAGCTGGAAGCCGCCCAAACGGTGCTGATCGGCAAAACGAACATGGACGAATTCGGCATGGGCAGCTCCAACGAACATTCCGGATATTTCCCCGCATACAATCCTTGGGATCTCGATCGCGTTCCCGGCGGCTCCAGCGGCGGATCGGCCGCGGCGGTCGCGTCCGGCGAAGTGTTTTTCGCACTCGGCTCCGATACGGGCGGATCGATTCGCCAGCCGGCCTCCTTCTGCGGAGTCGTCGGGCTGAAGCCGACGTACGGGCTCGTTTCCCGTTTCGGACTTGTGGCTTATGCTTCCTCCTTGGAAGGCATCGGGCCGATTACGAGAAGAGTGGAGGATGCGGCATACGTGCTTCAAGCGATCGCAGGGCACGATCCGCACGATTCCACTTCCGCGAATGTAGACATTCCGGATTACTTAAGCGCGCTGACCGGCGATATTAAGGGGCTGCGCATCGGCGTTCCGCGCGAATATATCGGAGAGGGCATCCAGCCTTCCGTGAGAGAAGCGATTATGAGCGCACTGAAGACGCTCGAGAGCTTGGGCGCCGTGTGGGAAGAAGTTTCGATGCCGCATAACGAATACGCGGTCGCAACTTATTATTTGCTCGCTTCCTCGGAAGCCTCCTCCAACCTGGCGCGGTTTGACGGCGTCCGGTACGGCGTACGCTCCGCGAATGCCGACTCGCTGCTGGACGTCTATGTGAATTCGCGCAGCGAAGGGTTCGGCGACGAGGTCAAGCGCCGCATTATGCTAGGCACGTATGCGCTAAGCTCCGGTTACTACGACGCCTATTATTTGAAGGCCCAGAAGGTACGCACGCTGATCAAGCGGGATTTCGACAACGCGTTCGAGAAATTCGATCTCATCTTGGGTCCTACCGCGCCTACGACAGCTTTCAAGGCGGGAGAAAACCTGAAGGACCCGCTTACGATGTATTTGAACGACATTACGTCCATTCCGATGAACCTGGCGGGCGTGCCGGCCATCTCCGTCCCGGCGGGCTTCGGCGAGGACGGCATGCCGATCGGCCTGCAGCTCGTCGCGAAGGCGTTCGACGAATCGACGCTGCTGCGCGCGGCGCATGCTTTCGAGCAAGCTACCGACTATCATAAGAGAAAACCATCGCTATAAGGTTGACGGAAAGGAGGATGTAAGCGTATATGACTGCCGTTACGGATCGAAAATACGAAACCGTCATCGGACTCGAAGTGCACGTCGAGCTGAAGACGAATTCCAAAATATTTTGCGGCTGCGCCGTCGAGTTCGGCGCCCCGCCGAATACGAATACTTGCCCCGTGTGCCTCGGGCATCCCGGCGTGCTGCCGGTATTAAACAAGCAAGCCGTCGAATACGCGATGAAGGCGGCAATGGCGCTCAACTGCGAAATCGCCACAGACAGCAAATTCGACCGGAAAAATTATTTTTACCCCGATTCGCCGAAGGCGTATCAAATATCGCAATACGATCAGCCGATCGGCCAGAACGGCTGGATCGACATCGAGGTGAACGGACAGAAGAAGCGCATCGGCATCACTCGGCTGCACCTGGAGGAGGATGCGGGCAAGCTGACGCACCTTCCCGCAGGCACAGGCTCGCTGGTCGATTTCAACCGGGTCGGCACGCCGCTCGTCGAAATCGTATCGGAGCCGGATATCCGTTCCCCGGAGGAAGCGCGCGCTTACCTCGAGAAGCTGAAGGCGATTATGCAATATTGCGAAGTGTCCGACGTCAAGATGGAAGAGGGCTCCTTGCGCTGCGACGCGAATATTTCGCTTCGTCCGGCCGGCGAGACGAAGCTCGGCACGAAGGCGGAGCTGAAGAACATGAACTCGTTCCGCGGCGTACAGCGCGGCCTTGAGTACGAGGAGATCCGCCAGGCGGAGGTGCTCGACCGCGGCGAGCGCGTCGTGCAGGAAACGCGACGCTGGGATGAAGCGCAAGGGAAGACGCTGTCGATGCGCAGCAAAGAAGAGGCGCACGATTACCGGTATTTCCCCGACCCGGATCTGGTTCGTCTCTTTATTGACGATGAATGGAAGGCGCGAGTGAAGTCGACGATTCCGGAGCTGCCGGATGCGCGCATGGAGCGGTATACGTCCGAGTACGGCTTGTCTGCTTATGATGCGGGCGTAATTACGTCGTCGCTGCATTTGGCGAATTTCTTCGAAGAGAGCTTAAGCTATACGAAGGACGCGAAGGCGGTCGCCAATTGGATGATGGGCGATCTGCTCGGTTATTTGAACGCGAACAATCTCGAGCTGTCCGACGTGAAAGTGACGGGCAAAGGTCTCGGCGAGATGATCGGACTGTTGGAGAGCGGCACGATTTCTTCGAAGATAGCCAAAACCGTCTTCAAATCGATGATCGAAACCGGGAAAGATCCGAAGACGATCGTCGAGGAGCAAGGGCTGGTGCAAATCAGCGACGAAGGAGCGATCAAGGAAATCGTCAACCGAATTGTGGAAAGCAATCCTCAATCGGTGGAAGATTACAAAGCCGGCAAAGAGAAGGCGATCGGCTTCCTCGTCGGACAAATTATGCGGGAGACGAAGGGGAAAGCGAACCCGGGTCTCGTGAACAAGCTGCTGGTGGAACGATTGAATCAATAATTGTGCGTATGTCAGCCGAGAGGGGAACCTTTCGGCTTTCTTTGTGCAAAAATATGTTTATATAAAATGAAGGGTGCGCAGGCGTCGTTACGTCTAATGATGTAGAACGAACCCGCAAAGGGGGTGAAGCGGTGCCGACAACAGACGAACAGCTCGTCGAGAGCATCGTGCAAGACGGGGATTCGGGCTTGTTCCGGGTGCTTGTGGAACGTTATCAAGCTTACATATTTACATTGATGTACCGGTCCGTCGGCGACCGCGGCACCGCGGAGGACCTTGCCCAGGAAACGTTCATTTCGGTATACCGAAGCATCGGCTCTTTCAGGGCGGACGCCAAATTTTCTACTTGGCTATACCGGATTGCGGCCAACGTGCTCCATGACGAATTAAGAAGGCGAAAGAGGCGGAGGCTTGCGTATTTTTGGGCGAAAGACAGCGGGGACGGGGAAAGGGCGGAACCGCCCGCAAGTCCCGAAGACGAACCGGAGCAAAGCTTTCTTCGCACGGAGCAGACGGAAACGATCGGGAGGCTGTTCGTTCTATTGCCCGAGAAATATCGGGTCATTCTGACCATGTATTACTTCAACCGGATCAATACGGCCGAAATCGCCGCCATATTATCCGTGCCGGTCAAGACGGTGGAAACGAGACTGGCAAGAGGGCGGCAGCGTTTGAAGCAATTATGGACGGAGGAGGACAATCGGGATGAAAAACCGGCATCGATCTCAAGGAAGCCCATCGGACCATCTGGATACGCTGCTTCAGAGCATGAGGCTTAGCGAGCCCTCAGGAGGATTTGCGGACCGGCTAATGGATCGCCTAAAGGATGAAGACGGCGTGTCCAAGCCAGTAGTCCCCCATTTCCAGACGGAGTGGAGGAACGGCCTGATTGCCGCGGCCGCTACCGTTGTATTTGTCGCAAGCGATATGCCCGCCCGGATATTGAGCATGAATCCGGACCAAGTAGGAATGTTCATTCAAATCAACGTACTGCATGCGGTTCAATTCGGACTGGAATTGATCCGGCTCAATTAAAGAAGGGAGAACGATTATGGACCAATGGACCAAGCAGGAACAATCGACGAATCGCAATGCGGCGGATCAGCAGCAGGGAGCTGACTTCGGACCGCCGCCGCCCGGAGGAATACCGCCGTTCGGCGCGCCGTATACTCCGTATCCGCCGCTTCCTCCCCTTCCCAGAAAGCGCAAATGGGCGGCGGGCTTGTTGTCCTTCATACTGCCCGGGCTCGGCCATTTTTATGCGGGCGCCATGCAGCGGGGCTTGTTTTTTATGCTTCTATTTGCCGGAACGATCGCAGGTATCGTCTTCTTCGGACAAGCGAATTTCGTACCGTTGATCGTCTTGCTGAGCATCATGCTGCCGGTCATCTTCTTTTACAGCTTGTTTGACGCTTTGCAGACGACGGACCGGGTCAACCAGTTCGGAGGGAATTATTCCATGCCATACGGTCCCGGCTCCTCGCCTTATCCTTACGACGTTCCGGGAGGAAGCACCTATCGCCGTTCGATCAACGGCAGCCAGATCGGAATTGGCTTAATCGTAGTCGGAGCTCTCATCTTTTTGGCGGCGAATAAGCCGGTATGGATCGAACGCCTCCTTACCGGGTCGGGCTCCTTTATCGGGGCGGTTATTTTGATCGGCGGCGGCGTGTTTCTTTTTATTACGGAAACCCGAAAAAATAAGTAAAGAAGGCGTGATCTTATGATGGTAATAAAAGTTGGCCGGCTGACCGCAGCGGTCATTCTAATCGCCGCCGGCAGCACGCTTCTTTTTGACAGCTGGCAGGGGACGCACTATACGGGCGTCCTGCTTCAGTGGTGGCCGCTTCTGCTCATATTGCTCGGGTTGGAATATTTATACTACGGAACGCGCAGGCAGCAGGAAAACGTGCAAACGAAGCTGGATATTGCAGGCGTTGTCGGCGCGATCGTGCTTTCGGCGGCCATCGGGGCGATCGTCAATTGGCAGTCGCTTTGGCAATTCGACAAGTGGATGGGAGATGCGAACAAAATCGGCGTTGCGGTGTCCGGCGCAGGAGCGTTTTTGGAGGACGCAGGAGGCTGGCAAAAGGTTCAAAAGGAGACGCAGCACGTTTCTTTGAAACCGAGTCATGAAAAGATCTCTTTCTATAACTCGAACGGCGACATCGCGCTTCGTGCCGGTGACGTGGAAGACATCCGAATTGAAATGCTGGTTAAAGCGCAAGTCGGCTCGAAGGAAGAGGCGGAGGATATCGCCGAAAATACGATGCTTAAAGTTTCCGACGGCAAGACGCTCGGCATTACAGTCGAAGGTGCCAAATACGGCCGCGGAAACCGGAAGGAACCGGTTGTCCATCTGGAGATTACCGTGCCGAGGGACCGCGGCGCAAGCTGGGAAATTCGGGGGATGAACGGGGATGTGTCGGTCGAAGGGGTGAGCGGATCGGCCGATGTGAATACAATGAACGGAGATATATCCGCTCAGGTGTCCGAAGGCGACGTCGAGGCGACGACGATCAACGGGGACATCGAAGCGATCGCGACGGGACGCGTGGATGCGAAATCGACGAACGGAAGCCTCAAGGTACGCGGCGTTCAAGGAAGTCTGCGCGCAAGTACGACGAACGGCGATATTGAGATCAGTCCGTCGGCCATCGGCGGAGATTGGCATGTGGATACTTCGTGGGGAGATATTACGATTGAATTTCCGTCCGAAGGAGACTATACGCTCTCCGGCAAGACGGTCATCGGTGAGGTTGAAGTTCAAGGCGCTGACTCGCTCTTGTCCGGGTTTACGGTGAAATCCCGTTCCGTCGAAGGAAAGGTCGGAGATGGAACATACAAGGTTGAGGTTCAGACGCAGAGCGATTTTAAGGCGATTTTCCAGCAATAAATCAGGCTGCGTCAACGCTGTACGATTTTGCTAACTCGTTGACAAACTGTTTCTTTCGCACGTACAATGGCTATAGACTTTGGCTTTTCAGTCAGAAAGGTGGGGAACGAAACATGTCGACGCAGTTGGACCATGCTTTGGATAAATTGAAGTCAACCGGTGTGCGGATGACGCCTCAGCGCCACGCTATTTTGTCCTACCTGCTCGAATCGATGACCCATCCGACGGCGGACGAAATCTATAAGGCTTTGGCGGACCGTTTCCCCAGCATGAGTGTTGCGACCGTATATAATAATTTAAAGTTATTTATAGAGGCCGGGCTGGTGCGGGAGTTGACGTACGGCGACGATTCCAGCCGCTTTGACGCCGATCTGTCCGATCATTACCATGCCATCTGCGAGCGCTGCGGAAAGATTGCCGATTTCGACTATACGCCGCTTACGGACGTAGAGCACGCCGCCGCGATGAATACCGGCTTTAAGGTGCATGGGCATCGGATGGAGGTTTACGGCATTTGTGAGGAATGCTCCAAATCGGTTACGCACTAACCGTTTATCGAACGATAATCGCGAATGTACATGAATGTGTCGTCTTCCGTCGCCCGGAGTGCGGCACATTTTTTTTGAACTCATATATGCAGCAGAGGAGGAGGAACGGTTGAGTCAATTCATAGCTCCGAGACGCCGGAAACGGAGGCTTCGGAACGTATTTCTTGTCGTATTTATCTTTACAGTTCTTGCAACCGTTCTTGGAGCTCTCGGGTGGAGCATGCTCGCTCCCAATAAAGAACATATCACTCCGTCTTATGGATCGGACAAGCCGATTTTTTACGAGGGCAAGCTTGCGGAGACGGGAGCGAAGGGGAACGGCGAAAGCCTGCTTGTTCCGTTGACCGTGCTTCAGGAGCTTATCGATTCCAATATTATGTATGAAAAGGATACGAATTCCATCATAATTACAACGGAAAATCGTGTGGTGCGCCTTCAGTCCGAGCAGTTGGACGCTTGGGTAAACGATAAACCGTTTCAGCTCCGGTTTCCGGCCGCCGATGTAGACGGGGAGCTATACGTGCCGATCGAACCGTTGGAGCGGTTTTACGGCGTTCGATTTGCCGAAGCGGAGGACACGGGCATCGTTACGCTGCGCAAGCCGAACGATGTCATCACTTGGCTTGCCGCTCCCGCCGCAGAAGACGGGAAGACGCTCCAGATACCCGTAAGACTGGAGCCATCCATAAAATCGCCGATCGTCAGTGAAGTGCGTTCCGGCGGACGGGCGGCCGTCTGGGGAGAAACGGACGGATGGTATTATGTCCAGTTAGCGAACGGGCATGTGGGATTTGCGGAAAAGAAGCATTTGGAATATTCGGGTGTAGAAACTGTCTCGGCGCCTGCATCGGAGGAACCGGCGAACGGATACGTCCCGAAACGGCCGATGGGGGAAAAGGTTGTCCTTACATGGGAGCAGGTATACACGAAGACGCCTGATCCGAGCCGGTTCGGTCCGATGGAAGGCTTGAACGTCGTGTCACCGACATGGTTCCACTTGTTGAATGCGGAAGGAGCGCTTGAAAACCGCGGTGCCGACCCCGCTTATGTGAGTTGGGCGCACAATCGCGGCTATCAGGTATGGGCATTGTTCACCAACCGGTTCGATCCGGAATTGACCGCTCAAGCTTTGTCGACTTACGACCGGCGCATGAACATGGCGCGTCAGCTGGTGAGCTGGTCCAAGCTGTACAAGCTCGACGGGATAAACATCGATTTTGAAAATGTGAATGTAGAGGACGGTCCGCTGCTCACCCAGTTCGTTCGAGAGCTTACTCCTTTGCTGCATGAAGCGGGGGCAACCGTATCGATCGACGTCACCTTCGCCGGAGGGAGTGCAAACTGGTCGCGGTTTTTGGATCGGAAGGCGCTTGCCGAAGCGGTGGATTACATGATGGTGATGGCCTACGACGAGCATTGGGCAAGCAGTCCGAAGGCCGGCTCCGTCGCATCGCTGCCGTGGGTCGAACGCGGTGTGAAGGCGCTCCTTGAAGAACACGGCGTTCCGCGGCAGAAGCTAGTGCTTGGCATCCCGTTTTACACGCGGATATGGACGGAAGAGACGATCGACGGCAAGACGAAGGTGTCCTCGAAAGCCGTCGGTATGGAAGCCGTACAAAATCTGATTTCGGAGAAGAAGCTAACGCCGGCGATGGACCATGAATCAGGTCAGCATTATGTGGAATTTAAAGAAAACAATACGGTCAAAAAGATTTGGATTGAAGACGAAACGTCAGTGAAGGCTAGAGTCGAGCTGGCGCTCAAATATGACTTGGCGGGAATTGCGGCTTGGAGCCGAGGCTTCGAGCGGCCGACCGTTTGGCAGACCATTCAAGGCACATTGCAATCATCTTATAAATAAAAAGTACCGCTCCGACGGAGCGGTACTTTTTGCGTTCGCGGTTGTTATCCCTGGGCTTGGCGGGTTGCTTTGTCCGGATCGAAGGTGAGAATCGTTTTGCAAAACATGCAACGGTCCGTCTTGCCGATCATCTTGGTCGGCTTTCCGCATTCGGGGCATTCGATCGTTACAGTGCTTGTGGACATCATTCCCGCCCAAAAATATATCGCCATGCTGCCCATCATCGCTATGAGACCGAGCACCAACCCGATTCCGGATATAATTCCCGAGCCGGGCCACTTGAACACGATCGCCGCGGTGCCGGCAATCATCAATCCCATGCCGCCTAACGTAAGCAGCAAGCCCCACAGCCGAAATTCATTGATTTTGCTTGATTTTCCAACCATAAAATATCCACCTTATTCCAAAGAAAAATGGTTGCTCGCTCAGCAGGAAACCGTGCGATCCGTGTAGAATTAACATAAATCTAACAGCAAAAAGGCGACGTTACAATGGGGGCTCAATAGAAACATGAGAACGTTCATCGAGAGCCGGTATAAACATAGAAAAGATGTGCATGGGCTTGTGCTCGTCGAGCGGCCGATGCAGTTCTCGGCATTGATTGACGGGTTTGATGCGCTCGTTCTCGTCATAACGGACGGCGATCCCCGCAACGGCCGTACTCATTATTATAGTAAAGACAACCATTACATACAAGAAAGATGGTACGACCGGACTTCTTTCGAGGCGAAGCTTGCGCCCGGAGGAGATAAGGATGTCCAACAATGGGTGATGGCTGGTGAGATTTGTATGGATACGAATGGCTTTTTGGCGAAGGGGAAAAGTCAATTGCTGACATTTACGCCGATGAAGCGGGAGAAGCGTCTGCTGAGCGAGTTCTCTCTGTTTTTGCGCCATTTTATTTTGAGTAAAAATTATTTGGACGGCGGAGACGTGCTTGACGCCTTAAGCCACATCGTTACGGCGGTTCATCATTGGGCGCGGCTGTCGATCGTGGAACAAGGCCATACGCCCGAGTTGACGGTTTGGAAGCAGGTCAAACGGCTGAATCCGGGCATTTTCAAACTGTACGAAGAGCTGACCATGAGCCAGGAATCGGTGGAACAACGGGTGCGGCTTGCTCACTTGGCTTGCGATTTTTCCGTCATGTCCAAGCTTGAGGATTGCTGCAGCTTATTGATCCGCATATTAAAGAGCAGAAGTGAGCCTTGGAGCGCTGCGGAGCTGGAGATGCATCCGGAGCTAAGCTCGATCCAAGGCGAACTGCACTTGGTGCTCAAGAAGCTGGCAGGGAAATCGTTGGTGAAAGAAGTGCTCGTACCGGCCGGAAGCGATATCGATTTGCTGGAGCTGCGTTATTCGAGCTAACTGGGAAGGGATTTGCCTCCGGCAAATCCCTTGACTTTTGGTTTGGGGATGTGTTAAATTATCTCCTGCACCTCAGAAAGACGTTGTTCGGTACGGAAAGATCCGAATAACGAAAGAGTAAATGGAAAAAAATAAGTGTTGCATTTTATTCTGAGTGTGTGATAGTATATAAAAGTCGCCGCTAAAAACGACGACAAGCAAAGAAACAAAGCTTGTTCCTTGAAAACTGAACAACGAGCACGGACTTTTCGAAGGTGTCGC
>NZ_JAQZSG010000035.1 GCF_028745515.1 Paenibacillus thermotolerans
TGAGAGAGTATTCGAGAGCATTCCCCTTAAATACGAGGGACGGACGCCACAGACCTTATATCGCCATTTTAACCGCCGTTATTCCGCTAACGGACACAACGGACGCTAATCCTCGATTTTTGGCGCATAAACCCGCTTTTTCGAGGTAATAACTGCGGTGGTGTCCGTTAAAAACTGCAAACTACACTCAAAACGCCTAATAGCTGTATCCCTGTCCGTTACGTTAGAGCGAGCCGCCGGCCATCCGAATTTGATAGGTCCGATACCTGAGATTGCCGCTCCTGATTACGAGCAAACATCTCTTACCAAGACAGGGTCGATCATATTGTCCGGTATTCCCTACCGTCGGCCCGCCCCTATATTGTCCAACAGCATGCGGATTTCCGCCATATCCCTGTTCGTTAGCGGCCCGAATTCCATTGCTTTGGCCGCTTCTTCCAGTTGGTTTATCGTCTTCAAGCCCGGAATCGGCACCGTGGCCGCACTTCGTCCCCACAGCCAAGCAAGCGCACCCTGAACCAAAGTTCGTCCGTTTGAAGTTAAAATTTCCTTGACGGCGTCGAGCCTATCCATAAAATCGGGGACCGGCTTACCGTTCTTGAAGTAGACCGCCCATTCGTGTCCCGCACCGCGAACGTCGTCTTTCGATATGAATGACGACCGGTCGAATTTTCCGCTAAGCAGCCCCATGGCGAGCGGCGCATTGTTAATGCTCGTCAGCTCGAGTCGTTCGCACACGTCGATCATTTGGGGATGATCCAGCAGCACATTGAGCCCATGCTGGATGGCGACGCCTGTCGACCTTTCCCCGAATGCTTCGGCGCGTACCGGATCAGCCGTGCTCCACCCGTAGCATCTGATCCAGCCTTCTTTCTTCAGAGTCTCCAGCGAGCCGATGACGGAATCAAGCTCTTCGAGCGTAACGTCGCCGGCATGGAGTTGATACAGATCGATATAATCGGTCCCAAGCCGCCGAAGAGACGCTTCGCATGCCGCACGTACATAAGCGGGGGAAACATCCGTGCGCGAGTATACTTGTTTGGCGGCAGCGTCATGCGTAAAGCCGAACTTTGTGGCAATTACAGCTTCCTGACGTTTCCCTTTCAAGGCGCGTCCAAGTATTTCCTCGCTATGCCCGACTCCGTACGCATCCGCCGTATCGAAAAAGTTCACCCCCAGCTCCAGCGCCCGGCCAATGGCGCGGATGGATGCTTCATCGTCGACTTCCCCCCATCCGTCCGCCAGTCCGTTCAGCCGGAACGGCCCCCCGATCGCCCAGCATCCGAATCCGAGCGGGCTTACCTCGATATCCGATTTTCCCAGCTTCTTTCTTGCCGTCTTCATGTGCCGATTCCTCCTTCTTTCCTGATCTCAAGCCGATTATAATGATTGGGAATGGTTCCTTGTAGAACCAATTATTTAATATTTTCAGGAACCAATTGGAGGATGGGGCTATGTTCGGCATTCAAATCGATTCGTCGCTTTCCTTGTCCGTCACCGCTCAACTATGCGGCCAACTGCGGCGCAATATTGAAAACGGCGTTCTTCCCGCGGGTACGCGCCTTCCGCCGACCCGAAAGCTATCCCAGGAGTTTGGCATTGCAAGGAACATCGTCATCGACGTCTATGAGCAGCTTGCCGCGGAAGGATACGTAACCGGAAAAGTCGGCTCCGGTACCTACGTCGCGGAAGGAATTTCCGCCAATCCGTTAAGCGAAGACGGAGACCAACCGGCAACCGATCCCGCCGTTCCGCACAGAGCCGACGGGTTCATCGACTTTACCGCGGGAACGCCGGATCTGTTCGCTTTTCCGCGAAAGGAATGGGCCAAATATTTGAAGGAGGCGGCCGAAGACGGCTCGAACAACCTTTACGATTACGGCGATATTCGGGGGGAATATGAGCTGCGGTCGGCCATTGCTTCGTATTTGTACCGGACGCGAGGCATGCGATGCCATCCGGACCGCATCATGATCGCATCGGGATCCGCAGACGGACTCGCATTGGCTGCCAGAGCCATGTCCTCCAGATTCCATTCCGTTTACCTCGAAGATCCGACGATCGAATTTGCACAGCATATTTTTCGTCATGCCCATTTCAAGCTGGTGCCGGTTCAGGTCGATGCGTCAGGCATGGAATTGCAGCATATCAGCCGTTTGGAAAAAGGCCACTTGCTTCTATTAACGCCGTCGCATCAATTTCCATGCGGAAGCATTCTGTCCATCCAGCGCCGGCAGCATGCCGTCAAGCTGGCGGAACAGTCCGATTCGTATATTTTGGAGGATGATTACGATGGCGATATCCGTCTCAAAGGCATTCCAGTTCCGCCGCTCTATACACTGGCGCCCGACCGCGTCATCTATATCGGAACCTTCAGCAAGACGCTTGCCCCGAGTCTTCGGATCGGCTTTATTGTCGTACCCAACAAACTGATCGGCGGTTTCGCCTCGCTTAGAGAAGAGATGAATTTGCGTGTCCCTTCCGTTCCGCAAATAGCTTTGGCTCGATTCATTCGAGACGGGCGGCTCGACCGGCACGTTTACAAAATGAAGCTCGTATACAGAAACCGGCGAAATCAACTGGCGGGCGCCTTGCATAACGCCTTCGGGGATCGCGTCACCGTATACGGCGACGAGGCCGGCATGCATATTATGGTTGAAATTTCCGGAATATCCTCCCCTATTGACTGGCATCGTGCCGAAGCATACGGCGTTCGTGTTCAAAGCCCTGAAGATTATGCCTTGATCAGGGGGATTCACGGAAACCGCATCGTGCTCGGATACGGGCACTTAAGCGAGCCTGAAGTTGTTGAAGGAATCGATCGAATCCGCCGGTTCGTCGAGTTTTCCGGCCAATGACTTTGCCGTAAGAGATGAGGTATAATGATGGAATTCATTGCGCTGCAATCCTATTTCTATTAAAGGGGCGACGTCTTTGCTCGCGAGAACCATGATCCTCTGCCTGATCGCTCTTATATCCTTCTCGCTTATTCCGCTATCCTTCGTTCTGGACCGCGACAATCAAACGGCACATCTGCGGGTGCATAACGGGGTTATGGATCTCTCCGGCTGGGACGATTCCGAGACAAAGCGAATCAAACTCGACGGCGAATGGGAATTTTACTGGAACCGGCTGCTGACTCCCGAGCAATTTCGGGAACAAGCGGCGGACAACCCTGTTCCCGACGCTTATATCGCGGTGCCTTCCCAGTGGAACGGAAAAAACATAGGGGGCGCAGCTTTGCCGGCTTACGGCTCCGCAACATACCGGATGACGTTAAAAAACGTGCCGTTCAGCGGCGTTTTTGCCATTAAAAAAATGAACATTCGCTTTTCAAGCGCCGTTTATGCAAACGGCCAAAAGCTGTTTGCGGACGGGGAGCCTTCGCTTCGGGCGGACGGCTACCGGAGCGGGAATGTGCCGCGAATCGGTTTTTTTTCCGCCGATCAAGGGGATATTGAGATTATTGTCCACGTTTCCAACTACGACTACATCAATGCGGGCATTCCGCTCTCCATCTACTTCGGCGAACAGGCCGCCATGACGGAGCATCAACAGATGAGCACGGGATTCGCGTTTGCGATTTTCGCCATTTTGAGCACTCTGGCCGGTACTTATTTCATTTGCTTCGTAATGGCCGCGGTGTATGCGAAAAGAGACTACACGCTGCTCGTCTTTGCCGTTATTTGCTCCCTATTCGCAGCGTACAACGGTTTGATCGAAGAACGTCCGCTCTCGCTCTTGTTTCCGCAGGTTCCGTTCGAAATATTGTATAAGGCGAAGGACATGATTTCGGTTGCCAGCTTCATCGTGTTAGCCGTCTTTTTTTATCAGTTCAATAAAAGTCTCATGTCCTTGAAAATTACCCGAATCATAACGTTTGTTCTCGGCTTTTCTCTCTTGCTGATTGTGGTGCTTCCCATTCGCGAGTACGTTGCCCTCCAACCGCTCGTCATCGGATTGTACGAGCTGCTCATTGTTTGGCTGCTGCTTCGAATCGCATTTCATTATATTAAGAACGGGGCTTCCGACCGGGTAAAAATGTTCCTGCTGTACATGGCGATCCTCTGCATTAACCTATACTCCTTGGACTTGATCCTTTTTGCCTATACCACAAAGGAAAATCAATGGCCCGGGCAAATCTATATCGTATTGTTTAACGTCATCCTGATATTTCTCATCGCATTGCGTTTTTTCGAGGCATATCGGACGATCGACGATATGAAAAACCATTTGATCCGGCAGGATAAGATCAAAGACGATTTTCTGTCCAACACCTCTCATGAATTGAAAACGCCGCTGAACGCTATTGTGAGCATTACCGACACCATTTTGAAGGGAGTAGAGGGTCCGGTAACCGAAAAGCAGGCGCAAAACCTGGCTATCGTGTTGGGGAGCGGAAAGCGGTTGACTCATCTCGTAAATGAACTGCTCGATTATTCCAAAATGAAGCACGGAGATATAGCGCTTTATAAGAGCAGCATCGATTTGAAGGCCGCTGTCGATTCCGTGATCCGAATGCATGCGTTCCTGCTTGGCGGAAAAAAGATCGAGCTCGTCAACGCCGTGCCGGACAACATGGCTCCGGTATACGCGGACGGAAGCCGTCTGCTTCAAATATTGCACAATTTGCTCGGCAATTCGCTCAAATTTACGGACCGCGGCATTGTCGAAGTTAGTGCGGAGGCAATCCGCGGGATGGTTCATGTACGGGTGAAGGATTCGGGCATCGGCATTTCCCCGGATATGCAGGAACGTATTTTTCAAGCATTCGAGCAGGGAGACGCATCGGAGACGAAACAGTACGGAGGAACCGGACTCGGCTTAAGCATTACCAAGAAGCTGGTGGAGCTGCAAGGCGGGCGGATCGAGGTAGATTCCGTTCCCGGACATGGCTCCGTATTTACGTTCACGCTTCCGGTTTCGGCGGGGGAGCCGGAAAGCTTTAATGAGCAGGCTGCAGGAGAGCATGAAGTTTCGTACCGAAACCGCAACGTAACCCAGGAATATCCGATCCGCATAAAAGGCGGTAAAGACGAACCGATTTTGGTGGTGGACGACGATTACGCCAATCTTCAATCGATGATCAACCTGCTCCGGCTGGAAGGCTATTCGGCCGTTGCCGTGAACAGCGGACGGATGGCGCTGGAGGAGCTGTCGCGAAAGACGGACTTTTTCCTCGTCATCTTGGATATCACGATGCCGGACATGTCCGGCATCGACGTGCTGATCAAGCTCAGGGAGCGGTTCTCGCCCTTTGAATTGCCGGCGCTCATGCTGACGGCCAGAAGCAGCTCGACCGATATGCTGCTGGCAATGGAGCACGGGGCGAACGATTTCGTCGGAAAGCCGTTCGAGGCCGAGGAGCTCATGGCGCGCGTTCGAAGCTTGACGCGGCTGAAAGCCTCCGTAAAAAACGCGAAGGATGCGGAGATCGCCTTTTTGCGGTCGCAAATCAAGCCTCACTTTTTGTTTAATGCGTTGAATTCGATTGCCGCGTTGTGCGTCGACGAGCCGCTCATCGCCGAGAAGCTGACGCTTGAGCTTTCGAAATATTTGAGAAGCAGCTTTGATTTTAAGCAGCTGGATTCTCTCACGACGCTTTCAAGCGAGCTAGAGCTGGTTAAGGCCTATATCAGCATCGAGAAGGCGCGTTTCGGCGAACGATTGCAGGTGGAGTACGACATCGATGCCGATATCGACATGGGCATCCGGATTCCGCCGCTGATCGTACAGCCGCTCGTGGAAAACGCCGTAAGGCACGGTTTGATGTCCAAGGTCGAAGGCGGTAAAGTAACGGTCGCGATCCAAAAGCTCAGTAACGATGAGGTGCGTTTTACGATTGAAGATAACGGCTGCGGCATGAGCGAGACCATGCTGGCGGAAGTGCTGAGGCCCGACCCGGAGAAAAAAGGCGTAGGGCTTTGGAACATAGGCAGGCGGATGAAGCTGATTTACGGGGAAGGTCTTCAAATTAAAAGCAAGGAAGGGGCAGGCACGAAGGTGATCTTTCGGATCGGTTCCCCCGCGGCTGAAGTATCGGGAGGCGAAGTATGATGAGGGCGTTGATTGTGGATGACGAGCCGTTATCCGTAAAGCGGCTGGGAAAGCTGCTCGGCGAAAGCGGCAAAGTCGAGAGCTGCGTAACGTTTTTGAATCCGTTGGAAGCTTTGGAGTTTGTGAAGACGAATCGGGTCGATATCGCCTTTCTCGATATTTCGATGCCGGGGATGGGCGGGATGACGCTTTCCAAGCGGTTGTCCGAGCTTGATGAGGAAATCGGCGTTGTTTTTGTAACCAGCTATGACGAATATGCGGTTCAAGCTTTCGATTTGAGCGCGCTGGATTATTTGCTTAAACCGGTAACCGGGGAGCGGCTGTCGAGAACGCTTGAAAGGTTTCAAAAACGGCGGGGAGGGTCGTCCGCCGAAACTCCCGTCTCTGTGTTTATGTTTAACGGCTTTAAAATTTTCGGACCTAGTCCGAATAAAGAGCCACTGAAGCTGAGGAGCCCCAAAACCGAAGAGCTGTTCGCTTTTCTGCTTTACAAAGGCGCCGTCAGCCGGGAGGAAATCATAGAGACGCTGTGGAGCGGACTGGACACCGACAAAGCGGGGAAAAATTTGAACTCCACCTTGTATTATATCCGCAAGGCGCTCGCGGACTATAAGCTGGAGCATTGCATCGAGGCCGACCGAAGCGAGGTCCGGATCGCGGAGAGCGGCATGTATTGCGATTTGTACGAGTTTAGACGGCTGTTGAAGGAAATGAGACTCCATCCGGAAAAACCCGGACTGCTCGAAAGGGCCGAAGCATTATATACGGGGGAATTTCTGAAAGGGAGGGCATACGATTGGGCGGGGGAAGAGACGCGGAAGCTGGAGCAGGATTATATTGAGCTGTTAGAAGCGTCGGCCCAATGGAGTGCCAAGCAACATGATCGGCAAAAATCGGTCCGTTATTTCGACGAGCTTCTTACATTGGATCCTCTTCGGGAAGATATTGCACACAAGCTGATCTGCTTGTACATAGAGCTTGGAAGGAAACATGAAGCGATTCGGCAATACCGTATTTTGGAGGATTCGCTTCGGCGGGAGCTTGGAACGATGCCCGACCGTCGGTTGCTTGAGATGATTACGAACATGACGCTGCAATAGGACCAATTACATTAGTGGCCTTAGGAATCTTGCAAGATTCTTAAGGCCTATTTTTGTTTATTTTTTGTTGATCGCTCAATCGTATAATGATTCCAAGATTCGACATTTTGTGTTGAAACATGTCGTAAGGGGTGAAATCATACAAACATTTTCTGCTAGCTTAGGACGATAATCGAAGAGCTTTACAAGTGAACGGAATGGAGATGCATCAATGAGAAGATTTCTAAAGCTGTTTTTAGTTCTATTAGTTGTTGGATCGGGATTTCAAAATGTTTTTCTGCAACATACATATGCGGCGGGCGCAACCATTACGTGGACCGGCGGCGGGACTAATAACTATTGGTCAAACCAGGCAAACTGGTCCACCAATACGGTTCCCGATCAATACGATATTGTCATTTTCGACGGGACGAGCTCGAAGAATGCCGTAATAGACCGGGAAGCGGGCGTGTACAGCCTGACGATCGCTTCGGGCTATGAGGGAACGATTTCAACGAGCGGTACCCAGACGTTTACGGTCAATCAAAACCTCGCGATTCATGGCGGCGGCTTCAATTTTAGCGGCGTTATGACCGTCAAAGGGACGACCTTCATCGACGGCGGGACCGTTCAGTTGAACGCTGCGGACAGCGCGGGAATCGCTTTTATGGATGATGTCGCTATTAACGGAGGCAATGTTTCCCTTAATGCCGCCTATTATGGCTACTATTACAAAGTATACGGAGATTTTGCAGTAAACCGAGACGGAGTAGTGGAGGGCTCGGCCAATACATCGATTCAAGTGTATGTTTCGGGTACGCAAACGTTCGATACGGGAGCTTCGGCGGTTACGCTGGCGAAGCTGATCGTCGAGAACGGAACAAGCCCGACGAAGCTGACGGTGGACGGGTTGTTAAACCTTAACAATGCCGGCAGCTACTTTCAGCAGAAAAGCGCAATGGACTTGCTTGGAACCATATCCTTCGGACCGGATGCGGCCGCCAGCAGCACCTTTGAAAATACGGGTACGCTTACGGTTTCCGCAGGCGCCGTCATCGATGCGCGGAATGCGAAAACCTACGTGAACTACGGAACCGTTACGGTTGACGGTTTAGGCACCATTCAGCGCAATGCCGCTGCGTTAGGGTTTACCGATGCAAGCGGCGTCGTGCCGGTTGCCGCAGTAAGCAACAACACCGTTTATATAACTTTATACGACGATAACGTCAATGTGCGCGGCAATGCAATTGACCAAGCGCGGGTAACCGTTACGAACGGCTCGGATTCGGAGGAGGTCATCCTGAATGAAACCGGGCCAAACAAGGGGATGTTCATCGGCTCCATTGCAACGGCGCTTTCAAGCGTACCCGGCGACGGCAAGCTCGCCTATGCCGGAAGCGAAAATATTCAAGTGAGCTATACGGATGCGAACGACAGCGGGGACACCATGACACGCTCCCTGCACCAACCCGATGCAGTTTGGGACGGCGGCGGCTCGGACGGCAAGTGGAGCGACCCGCTCAACTGGACCGGGGATCGATTGCCTACTTTGTTCGACAACGTCAAGTTCGACGGCACGTCGGGCAAGGATGCGGTCATCGATCGTCATGTAAAAATAAACGATTTTACAATGGCGGCAAACTATACAGGGAAAATAACCGCACCGCAGCAATTTGACTGGTTTGTTGAAGGCAATGCGGTGATCCGGGGCGGGACGCTCGATAATCAGAGCTATTTTGCCGTCAAGGGCACGACCGACATTGCGGGCGGCAACGTGAAACTGAAAACAACCTCTGCCAAATCCGAGGGGATGCTGTTCCGCGACGATGTGACGATCAGCGGCGGAACGGTATCGTTTGACGGCTATTATTACGACAATTACAACTATGAATACTATAACTTCAAGTTCTACGGCGATTTCAACATAATCGGAGGGACCGTTACCGGCACAAGCAATGCATCATTCCATGTATATGTTTCGGGAACGCAGCGGTTTGATACAGGCAGCAATGCACTGACATTAGGCAGATTCGCCGCCTTTAACGGTAACTCGCCGACGAAGCTCACAGTGGCGGGAGATGTTCGGATCGTCCGTGCAAACGGCGCTGCGGTGAACAGAACGATCGTAGAGCAGTCGGGAACGGTAACCTTCACTTCGGCGGCAAGCTCCGCCGTATTCGATAATGCGGGTACGTTTGCGGTTGCGGACGGGGCCGTGCTTGACGCGCGAAATGCGAAATCGTACATCAATACCGGTGCGATTACGGTGAGCGGCACGGGTTCCATCAAACGGACGGCATCCGTTGTCGGGTTTACGGATGCGGAGGGCAAACCTGTCAACACAATCAGCGGCAACAATGGTTACGTCACGTTATATGACGATAATGTCAATACAAACGGAAGCGCCAAGGATAAGACGACGGTGACCGTCATCAACCCTGCGACCGGTGACGAACAGTCCGTCGAGGTAACGGAGACAGATATTGCTGCGGGCAAGTTTATCGGCTCCTTTGCTACAGCGGCGCTTGCTTACGGGGGAACGGAAAATGATAATTTACAGGTGACCTATACGGACGCCCAAGACAGTGAAGATACGCTGACGGGCTATCTGCAGCGGGACCCGCTCGTCTGGGATGGGGGAGGCGCGGATACGAATTGGAGTAATCCCGAAAACTGGTCCAATAATAAGGTTCCGTCACCGTTTGACAGCGTTTCGTTTACCGCTGCTTCGATGAAAGACGTCACCGTCGATCTGAACGTTAATGTGCTCAACGTAACGGTTGGCGCGGATTATCGCGGAAAGATCGGATCGGATGCAACGAAAGCAATCACGGTTAACGGCGATTTGAAAATCAGCGGCGGAACGTTCGAGACCCAAGGCGATTTCGAAGTGAAGGGAAAAACCTCCATTAACGGCGGCACCGTGAACCTGCTGTCCTATCATCCGCAGCAGATACACTTCTCTGAAGACGTTACGATTAGCGGAGGTACCGTAAATTTCGGCGGCTATTATACTTATTTTCATAAAGATTTTCTAATAACCAAAGGAACAGTAAATTATACAGGCTATTACTACTATATTTACGGAGACTTCGATGTAGCCGGGGGGAATGTAAGCGGCTCGTGGAGCCCTATATTCTACGTCTACGTTTCCGGGGACCAGTTATTTAATGCCGGAGACAGAGCCTTGCAGGCGAGATTTTTTTACGTCTATGCGGGAACCTCGCCTACCAAGCTTACGCTGGCAGGCCATATTAAGATGGATACGTACGGAAGCGAATTTAATATTAGCGCGAACGTTCCGGTAGAGCTTGCAGGCAAGCTTGAGTTCGGGCCGAACACGGCGAATTCGAACAGCACCCTCCTCAATAACGGAACGTTGACGATCGGAGACGGCGCAGTATTGGATTTGCGGAATGCAGGCTTCTACAAAAATAACAACAAAATCGTTGAAGAAGGAACCGGCGGCATTCTTCGATGGGCGAAAGCGATCGGGATTACCGATGAGAACGGCAATCCGGCGCTGAGTAGCTTCCGTTTCGGCAGCCCGCTCATTGTCTCGCTCGTGGATGAAAATAGAAATCTGGATGCTACGGTTACGGAAAGTGTATATGTAACGCTGTATAACTGGACGAACGGCGATGAGGAGAGACTTGATTTAACGGAAGTCGGCGTAAACAAGGGTGAGTTCCGCAATTTATCCGGATTTACGACCGGTGTTACGGTAACGGAAGGCGTGTACAACACCCCGACGAACGTTACGCCTTACGACGGCATCTTTATAGGCGACGGAGCGTCGGCCGTCAATGACGCCATTCAGATCGTTTATCAGGATCCGAAGCACCGATTGGACGAGCAAGTCATATCGATCAACGCGCCGTCGCAAAAAATGTCGGTGATAACGATCGGCTATCCGAATAAAGACGTTACGACCTCCCCGGGGCGCACGACCTTTACGATCACGAATACGGGGGATAAGCCTCTCGAGCTGAGAAGCATGGTCATCGACGACCCGGAAAATTTCAAATTCGCCGGTGACCCGGATCTTACGGATTTGGGCCCGAATCAATCGAGAACGTTCGAGGTTTGGTTCACGCCGTCCACTTACGGAACCAAGCAAGCGAACCTGCTGCTCACGACGAACGATTACCGGAAAGGTACGACGGTCATTCCGCTTTCCGGTACAGCCGATCATACGCCGACGGCGGGTACGATTCCTACGGTTGTTGTCAACGGGACGACTCCGACGGAATTGGATCTGACGACTGTGTTTACCGACGAGGAGGATACGGCGGCAGGGCTGCAGTATTCCATTGTCGGGAATACGAATCCGTCGCTGTTTTCGGGCGTGGAGCTCGATCCGGTGACGAAGAAATTGAAGCTTACGTATGCAGCCAATAAAAGCGGTACGGCCAATATTACGGTAAGAGGCACGGATTCGGGCGGCTTGTTTAAGGATACGACGTTCACCGTAAAGCTGTACGCTCCGAATAACGCCGATTTGGCCGATCTTTCCTTAGGAGGATTCGGTCTGAACCCGGCGTTCGATCCAGAGGTTACTTCGTATAGCGTCAACGTTGCAAATACGGTGACCAGCGTAACGGTTCAAACAAGCCCGATCAGCCCGAATGCCGGCGTAACGGTTAACGATCAAGCGGTCGACGGCGCCGGAGCGAAAACCGTGACGCTAACGGACGGCTTGAACGAAATCAAGGTGACTGTGCTTGCGGAAGACGGGATTACCCGGAAAACGTACACGATTAACGTAACGAAAGCGGAGACGCCGAATCCGGATCTTGGAAGCATTGCGGTAAGCGCGGGCACGCTTAGTCCTGCCTTTGATCCGAATGTAATGATTTATAACGTCAGTGTGCCTAACGGCACCGATTCGATCACGGTCACTCCTGCGGTTTCCGACAGCCGTTCCACGCTATGGGTGAACGGAACGATGCTGGACAGCGGCGAGACGTCCGAAGCGTTCGCATTGACAGCGGGCGATACGAGGGACATTACGATTATTGTGACGGCTCACGACGGCACGACGACCAAAACGTATACGATTCATGCGACGAGACAGCTGTCTAATGTAGCAAAGCTTGGCGGTTTGATCGTAAACGGCGGATATGGGTTCAGCCCGGCATTCGACGCCGACGTGTTCGTGTATTCGATGACCGTCGAGAACGACGTTAGCGAGATTACGCTTGCTCCGGCCGCCGGTCATCCGAATGCAACAGTAACGGTAAACGGGCGGACGGGAGCGAACCGTGTAAGCCTGTCGGTCGGAACCAACGAAATTTCGATTGTCGTGACGGCGGAGGACGGCGTTACCGCGAAGACGTACACGTTGAACGTACTGCGTAAAGCCGCGCCGGGTACTTCCGCTCCGGCTCCGGCTCCCGCTCCGGAAAAGAAGGAGCAAATTAAGATTGACGTGGTTAACGGGCAAGGCGGGACTCCGGTTTCCGCGACCGTAATCGAGCGTACGACAAGCGCGGACGGCACGGTTAAGGATCAAGTTACATTTACGCAAGAGAGCGTGGTCGAAACGGTAGAAAAACTAGCCGAGCAAGCGATCGACACGGCTCGTCTTGTCATCCCGGATACGAACGACATTGTCGATGAAGTCAATGTAACGATTCCCGAAGGCTCCTTGGGCAGGATGAAGGACGGGAACATTAATCTGGAGATTTTTACGGAGAACGCGAAAATTTTTATCCCGAAATCGACGCTCTCCGGCTTTGATGAAGAGCTTTACTTCCGGATCGTGCCGATCAAGAAGGAAAGCGAAAAGAACATCGTCATCGAACGGGCCAAGAAGGAAGAGGCGGTTCGAGAAATCGCCAAGGGACGGCAAGTCGAAGTGTTGGGAAGGCCTGCCGTCATCGAAACGAACATGGAAAGCCAGCCCGTAACGATCACGCTGCCGCTGAAGGCTTCCGATTTGCCGAGCGCCGGTGCGGAGCGGGAAAACGTTCTGAACAATCTCGTCATCTTTATCGAACACGACGACGGGACGAAAGAGCTTGTCAGAGGAAAGCTCGTTACCTATAAAGAAGGTACGTTAGGCGTCGAATTCGGCATCGATAAATTCAGTACGTTCACAATGGTTTACATGGATGGGGCCGAGGCATACTTTGCCCGATTGGATCAAGAGAAAGAGCAAGAGCTTCTGGAAAATCAGAAACCGGCGGAGACGGCGGAGCATAAACGGTATATGTTCGGATTTGAAGACGGCACATTCCGCCCGAACGCATCCGTTACCCGAGCCCAAATGGCGCTTATGCTGTACCGCAATCTGAATATTGACACGGCGCCGCCGTCCGTTAGCAGCTATGCGGATGTCGCGGAGAACCATTGGGCGTTCGAAGCGATAGAGGCGATGCTCAGCGAAGGCATCATGCAGGGCAGCAATGGGCGATTCCGTGCCGATGCGCCGCTTAAGCGCGGGGAAATGGCGCAGCTTGTGGCGAACGTCTTGCAATTGACGAAGCCTGCGGAGCTGACGGGTTATTCCGACGTCGGCGGCCATTGGGCGGAGCAAGCCATTGCGAACGTCGTCGCCGCAGGGTATATGATCGGTTACGGGGACGGAACGTTCCGTCCGAACGAAGCGTTGACCAGAGCCGAAGCCGTGAAGGTGCTCAATCTTGTTTTCAAGCGCGGTCCGTTGAATGGAATGCAAGCGTCGGTTTGGCGGGATGTAGGGATAGAGCATTGGTCATTCGATGACATTATGGAAGCTTCGACAGACCATCGGTTCACCTTGGATGCGGATGGAAATGAACGAATCGTTCAGCCGTAAGCGTCTTCCATTTTAAAAAAGGCAGCTCCTTCGATCATAAGAGTCGAGGGGCTGTTTTGCGTATAAGGGGGGCGGCATCGGGGGAACGTATGAGCGAATTGTATTTACGGCTCGTTTTGAGCGCTAGGAGGCAGAAAGATGAGCGAAATCAACAAGAATCGTTTGGAACAAGGCCCGACAGAAGAAATGGCCGACGAGGCGCTGAAAAACAATTTTCGCTCGGTAGCGGATACGAGCTATGATCCGCAGCAGCGGAATGCCGAGACCGAGGCCATGCAAGGGTTGGCCGAAACGCATGAGCAGGTCAGTGACGATTATGTTTCGGGAGGAAACGAGAAAACATTTCTCCGCGAAGGCAAAGATTTGGCGAAGGAAGACGGGTTTGCTCCGGAAGTGTAGCCGTATGAAAAAAAGACGTGAAGTCCGGATTTATCGGCTCCGCGTCTTTTTTTATTGTATAAGCCGTGGCTTATAGCCAAGCTCTTTCATACTGCTTCGGCGGCTTGACGGCGTCCGGTAGCCGCAGCTTGTGCGCGGCTCTGACCGGCCAATACGGATCCCTAAGCAGCTCCCGCGCCAAAAATACGAGATCTGCCCGGCCGTTGCGGACGATTTCATCCGCGTGGGCCGGATCCGTAATAAGCCCGACCGCGCCCGTTGCAATGCCCGCCTCTCTGCGCAGCTTCTCCGCATAAGGAACTTGATAGCCGGGGAACACTTCGATGCCGGCGTGAACCAAACCGCCGGAGCTGCAATCGATCAAGTCGATGCCCAGCTCTTTCAACCGGCGCGCGTAATACACATGATCTTCCGGAGTCAGTCCTCCTTCCGCGTATTCGTTCACCGAGAGGCGAACAAACAGCGGCCCGTCCCATTCTCGTTGGACCGATTTCACCGTTTGCTCCAGCAGACGGAACCTCCCGTCACGGTCCCCGCCCCATTCGTCGTCCCGCTTGTTGCTTAGCGGAGACAAAAACTGATTGATCAAATATCCGTGCGCGGCATGAATTTCAATAATATCGAAACCGGCTTTTTTGGCGCGGGCAGCGCCTTGCGCGAACGCTTCAATCGTTTCATCGATCTGCGCCGGCGTAAGCGCCTCCGGAGTCCGGCTATTCTGGTCGAACGCAATGGCGGACGGTGCGACGATCGTTCCGTTCGTCACCGATTTGCGTCCCGCGTGGGCAAGCTGGATGCCGATCGCCGCACCGTGCGCGTGGGCGGACTCGGTCAACTCCGCAAGGCCGGCAACATGTTCATCCGACCAAATACCTAAGTCCTGTTGGGAAATTCGCCCTTGAGGCGTTACACCCGTCGCCTCCACCATGATCAAACCGGCGCCGCCGACCGCACGGCTCGTATAGTGTGTTTTGTGCCACGGCTGCACCATTCCGTCTTCGTCCATGCAGCTGTACATGCACATAGGCGACATGACGATGCGGTTTTTCAGCGTAACTCCTTTTATTTCCATAGGTGAGAATAAGCCTGCCAAAGTATGGTCCCTCCAATATCTTTTTACTGTTACAATAATGATTTCAGTTTTATTTGTCAATCCGCGCTCGATGGTCCCAACACTATTATCCAGAACATTACCCGCCGCTATGCGGTAAAAGGGTAAAGTGTAGGGCTCCCTAAAAACAAATGACCCAGCCTGCTCAGGCCGGGTCACAAACCAAAAAGCCAAAAAACAAAAAAACCAAAAGCTTTAAACGAGCTCGCTTTCCAAATAACGCTTCATCCATAAGCATACTTCCCAGAGATCGGCTACCGGCTGACGGGTGAACGGGAGAGCGGGCATATACGAGACCGGACCGAACTCGGGCGTAATCGTCAAATACTCCCGGCCTTCCTCGCGTCTTTGACGCACGACCTCTTTCCACCAGCCGACGTGGAGGTCCAGCTCCGTCTTCCACTCGGGTGCGGCGGGATGGTTTACTTGAGGACCTTCCGGATGGCCTACCCGCGTATGCAAGTGCAGCGTGCGGGAAATCGCCAGCGCGATATCATCGGCATGATCCTGCAAGTGGGATTCGCAAACGCACAGCCAATGGCTGAAATCGGCCGTAATCTTCAGCCCGTCGAATTCGCGGAGCAACCGTGCCGTCGTCCACGGCGTAAACATGGAGCGCTGCCGGTGCGTCTCGTGTCCGATCGGAAATCCGAATTCAGACTCCAGCTGCAGCGCCCCTTCAAAGAACGTTCGCTGTTCCTCCCAAGTGAACGAATCCTTGCCGCTATGCGCCGTTACGGAAAGTGGAGACAACGGAGCAAGCTCCTTCAGCTGGCTGCGGAGCGATTCCGTGTGGTCGGGCCCTCCGGTGAACGCCATGCCTATGTATGACAAATTGTATTGCCGGAGCAAGTCTTGAAATCGTCCCCGATCCCGTTCTTCGGGAAGCGGGGCTTCGACTCCGTCATAGCCCGCCTCCGCTATTCGTTCGAGATTAGCTTCAAGTCCGCCCTCCATGCCCCAAAGCGCTTTCATCCAAAGCAGCTTCATGTCTCTCATCTCTCCTTTCCGTGTATGCCATTACTATAACAACGGGTAGGGAACGGTTCAATCTTTACTTATGAAAATAAAGGAAATTTGAAATTTGAATCGAATAGTAAAGTAGGAGCCTGGTCCTATTCTCTTCGGTAAGGAGAACTATATGACTCTAGAGTTTAACTGGGTGGATTTCGCGGCATTCGGCGTTCTCAATCTTCTTTTTATATACGTGTTATTTGCTATTGAAATTCGCCAGCTTCATAAGGTGTATATCTTTTTTCATTTTGCGATGATGCTTTGGCCGTTCGGTCAATTTTCGCTTTCCATGACGGACGAGCCGCTCTACCACAGGATCTATTTGAATTTATCGTTTATCGGCATTGCCATGCTGTGCTTCGGGTGGCTGCTGTTCTCCATCATGCTCACCCGGGGCAACGGCACCATCAATCCGGCCCGAGCGTTGCTCCTCGCGTTGCCGGCAGTGGCGGCGGGAGCCATCGTGCTGACGGACCCGATTCACGGAAAATTCGCAGCACCCATAGGCGGTTTGCTGACAGACCGTTCTTACGGTCCGTTTTTTTGGTATTTTGCGGCATGCTGCATGCTGTACATCATAAGCGGCGCCTTGATTATGCTGCTGGCTCTCCGCCGTTCCGAAGCGTATACGTACCGGCGGCAGGTCATATTTTTTATTGCAGGGCTTACGCTGCTGCTCGGATGTGCGGCACTCGACACGGCGATCAACGCCAAACAATGGCTGCCTGAGCTTGAAGGAACGAGAGGCTTGACCTCCCTCGGGATCGTCGCCTCGGGATTTTGCTTTGTATTCGCGATGCGCAAGCACAATGTGTTTCAGGTCGTTTCCTTGGCGCTGCGCGAAGTCGTCGATTCGATGGAAACGGGCATCGTCATTCTCGATCAGCATCATGTCGTGCTTGACCATAATGCGTCGGGCCGGCGTTACTGTCCGGTGCCGATCGGGCGGTCTTTTCCGATTATGAGCTTGATGGAGGGAGCCATAGAGCCTCAATTCGGCAGGAAATTTTTGCACTCCTATTTTCATGAGAAGGGCAAATTTTTGCAGACGGAAATTATGATATGGGATGAAAAAAGGAACCCGATTCACGTCACGATGCGCATTACGCCTGTTTATAATGAGAGCGGCATTTACATCGGAAGAATCGTTACCTTTCAAGACGTTACGGAATGGCGCCATTTGGTCCGCGAGCTGCACGATCGAAACGAGGTGCTCGTACACCGCAATCACGATCTCACCCTTATTCAGCACGAGCTGTCCGAAGCGAACCGGAAATTGGAGCTGCTTGCGACCACGGACCCTTTGACAGGATGCTACAACCGCAGGTATTTGTTTCAGATGCTCGAGCATCAGCTGGCTGTGGAGCACCGGTATAGAGTGCCGTTCTCGATCATTTTGTTTGATGTGGATCATTTTAAGCAAATTAACGACTCCTTCGGTCATCAAATCGGCGATGAAGTGCTGAAGCATACGGCTTCCGTCATCAGGGGACGATTAAGGGAAACGGATATTTTTGCCCGATACGGCGGGGAAGAATTTATTATCCATCTCCCCCATACGATGAAGAGCGACGCTCTCGTACTTGCGGAGGAGCTGCGTACACTAGTAGAATCGCAGATATACCGCACAGACCGCGGTGAGGTAAACATCACGATCAGTATCGGCGTCATTTCCAGCGAAGGCCGCGGCCATAACGGCGAAAGTCCGAAGGAATGGCTGGCGGATTTGCTGAAAGAAGTGGATCAGGCGTTGTATGAAGCGAAGCATACGGGAAGGAACCGGATCGTGTTTGCATAAAAAGGTTTCGATCAACGAAATGACTGCATAGGAGCGAAGCGATATGAATCTCTTGATCGGTATCGATATCGGAACGACGAACAGCAAGGTCGGCGTATTTACCGCGGAAGGCGAGGCGGTGCGGACCGTCAGCAAGCCGACGGAGACGCTGCGCGACCGGCAGCTGGGATATTCCTACTACGATCCGAAGCGCATGTGGGAGAGCATTCGCTCGGCTTTGGCCGAAGCGTTGACAGGCTTGGAGGAGCACGATATCGCGGGCGTCGGCATTACGTCCATGGCGGAGAGCGGGCTGCTCGTCGACCGCCGGAGCGGAAAGCCGGTATCGCCGTTCCTGCCATGGTTCGATACGTGCTCGGAGCCTCAGGCAGGACTAATGAAGCGCGAATCGGATCCTTTCGAGCGTTTCGTCCGCTCCGGTTTGCACGGCAGCTTCAAGCTCGGGCTTGCGAAGCTGCTGTGGCTGAAGGAGCATTACCCGGAATCGTTCACGGCGGAAGCCGGGGAGCCGGTCTGGCTGTCGGCTTCCGGCTGGATCGCATACTGCTTGACCGGCTCATTCGCTTTCGATTATACGCTTGCCGCGCGGACTTATGCGTTCCGAATCGATAACAAAGCATGGGATAAGGAATGGATCCGGCATTTCGGATTATCCGCTTCCCTCTTTCCCGAGGCTTACCCAAGCGGCGCGATCGTCGGAAGAGTCCGCAAGGAGGCGGAAACAACCGGATTGAAAGCGGGAACACCCGTCGGCATCGCCGGACACGACCACGTCGCTTCGGCGCTTGCCGTCGGCGCCGTTGCGCCGGGAGTCGTCTACGACTCGATGGGTACCGCGGAGACGATGGTCGGAACGCTGGAGCCGAAGACGCTGACGAGAGAAGACTGGGAATCGGGGATTTCGTTCGGGCTTCATATCGCAGAGCGGCGCTATTTCTGGATGGGCGGCCAATCGGCTTCGGGCGGCTCGGTGGAGTGGCTGCGAGGCGTGCTGGGCGAGCAGGAGTTAAGCTACGCCGATATATTGGCGCTGCTGGAAGAGACTGCTGCCCAGCCGACGGGAATGCTCTATTTCCCGTATTTGACGGGCAGCGGAGCGCCCCGCCACGACTCGAAGGTGAAGGCGAGCCTGATCGGCCTCGCCAAAGAGCACGGGAGGGGCGATATTATTAAAGCCGTACTCGAAGGTACGGCTTATCAGCTCGAGTTTATTAAGCGCAGCGCGGAACGGTTGTCGGGGCAGCGGATCGAGCGCCTCCTCGTTGTCGGCGGGGGCACGCGCAACCCGCACTGGCTGACGGTGAAGGCCGATATCACCGGCTGCACGCTGGAGCTTCCGGGCATCCCGGAAGCGAGCTTGCTCGGCGCGGCGATGGCCGCCGGCATCGGGGCCGGCGTGTATACGAGCGCCGAAGACGCTTACGCCGCCGTGAAGGGGCGGCGGGACAACAGCGCGAGCGTCGCTCCGGATGCGGCGCGCCACGAGGCGTACCGCGCGCTGTACGAGCGCGGCTTCGAGCCGCTGCAGGAGCCGCTGCGGCGATTTTTCGCCGACCGCGGGTAGAGCTAATGTTCCTCGCTTGCGGCTCCCTCAAGCGGCAGCTGCGCAAGCGCTTCATAAGCAGGGCGCATGCCGAAGCGGGTGCGGTACAGCGTCAGCTCCCGGACGGTCCATTGCGACGCAGGGACGGGAGCGGCCGAATAAAGCATCGGTTTGGAGAAAGGCGTATCCCCGCCCCGGTAATTGCGCGCAACGGTAATGTGCGGACGGAACGGGCGCATTTCCTTCGCTACGCCTAAGCGTGCCGCCGCCTCCTCCGTCCTCGCATGCAGCTTCTCCAAAGCGTCCAAGCCGCTTCTTCCGCCGACTCCGCACCAAAGAATGCTTGGCGCGTTCGGACGGCCGAACACCCCGAGCGGCCCCAAGCTCAGCTCGAACGGAGCTTCGCCCCGAACGGCATTCCGCACGAGTGGGACAAGCTCCTCGCCGAGTTCAGGGTTCACATCCCCTATAAACTTAACGGTGACGTGCAAGTCGGCGGGATGCGTCCAACGGGCAAACGGAAGCGTTTCTTTCCAATTCGCGCAAGCCGACTGCAATGCTTCCTTCACGGACGGGGCCAGCGCGGCTGCAAAAAATAAGCGAACGGTACCTTCAGCGCGTTGATCGTGTGACAAGGGGACGAACCTCCAGTTTTTTTATCTCATTTCTATCGTTCCCCGAAAAATCATTTTGTAACAGAATTGTAATGCTAGCTTCATGATCGTTTAATATCCGGGAGTTATAGTAAGGATGACCCCCTTTTTGATAATATATTTATATCAAGCCTGCGGCAATGACTGCCGCAGGCTACTTTCTTTTTTAAGAACCTTCTTCCGAATTTACTAGCAATTGGAAGCGATTGGTGGTAAACTTTAACCAGTTAATAGTTTTCATAATTTGTTTGAAATTGGAAGTGTTCCCTATGCAAGCGTTGGACCAGCAATTCGGCCGGTTGTTTCATCAATACCGAGACCGAGTATATCATACAGCTTTTTATGTAGTGAAGGATCCTCATTTGGCCCAGGATGTGACACAGGAAACGTTTTTGAAGGCATTCAGGCATCTGCATTCGATCAAGAACGACGGCAAAGAGGGAGCATGGCTGACGACCATCGCAACGCATGCGGCGATCGACGCCGTCCGCAAGCGGAGGTGCTGGAACGGCGTACCTATGGAGCACCTCGCCTTGGCTCAATCGGGCGGAGCTACGGCCGCCTGCGCTTTGGAGGATGAGGTGAGCGCCCGTCTGGAGACGGAGCGCGTGATGGCTCAGATCGGGAAGATGAAGAAGGAGTACCGCGACGTGCTTCGGCTGAAGCTGTACAGCGGGCTCAAAGACGGAGAAATTGCCGGAATGCTGAATGTTTCTATCGGAACGATTAAATCTCGCATTCATCGGGCGAAGCGGCTGCTTCGCGATATGCAAATCAATAAATAGCCGAAAGGAAGAGAGATGATGTTTGAGCCGAAGCCGTTGTGGTTTTGGGCGGTTGGGATTGCAGCCGTTACGATCGCTTTCGTCTTGGAAATTCGAGACCGCAAGAAGATGAGAAAAACAACGAAGGAAACGAAGCGGAACGAAGAAATGAACGGCTAAAACCAATATACTTGGGAACGCTAATACCGTATGGAAATCTTTGTCGGCGGATGCGTCCCCCTGCCTTGCGTTTGCGGCCGGCCGAATACAGGAGCTCCAATGGCATCTGTGGTTCAGCTAGTCCGCAATGTGATATAATGGGCGGTGAAAATCGAGGGAAGGGTGACACGCAGTTGGGCAAATTTTTTTTGTTCAGCTTGATTTGGTGGATTACCGGAAACCCGATCTTTGCCGTCCTTATTTTATTGGCCATTGTTTATTTGTTGGATCGGCGATACGTCGGCTTGTTTCCAAGCATCACAAGGCCCTTCGCGTTGAATCGGCGGCTGGCGAGGGCGAAGCAGGATATACGTGCCCGCCCGTTCGATATATCCGCCAAGCAGGAGGCTGCCTCCATTTTGGTGGAGAAAAAGCGCTACAAAGAGGCGCTCCCGCTCTTGCAGGACGTAGTTGCAAGAAGGGACGATTCCGCTGAAGCGTTTTGCGATTTGGGCATATGTGAATGTAAGTTGGGCAACACAAACGACGGAGAACGGCATCTGCAGAGAGCGCTCGAGCTCAATCCCCGCATTCGGTACGGCGAACCGTATTTGAGGCTGGCGGAGGCGTTTGTTCGTACGGATTCCGGGAAAGCGCTGGAGGCGCTGGAGCAATTCCGCGCCTTGAATTCCTCGTCCTGCGAATCATATTATCGTTTGGGGCAAATTTACGAGAAGCTTGAGAGAAAGCAGCAAGCCAAGGAGGCTTATCGGGAAGCCGCCGTAGTTTACCGCGCGCTCCCCGCTTACAAGCGGAAGACGGAGCGCCGCTGGGCGTTGCTTTCTCTCTTGCGCAGGAACGTTGTATAACAGAAAGCGGGGAAACTGCGAATGGGTCGCGATGTATCCGAAGCCATGTTCATTTTGCTCATTATTGTTTTTACATTTGTAATCACAGCGGCACGGCTCAAGCGCAAAGGGAGAAAAAAGAGACCGTAACGCACAGGGGGCAACAGTAAACAATGTATTACATCAATGAAGATCAAATCCGGCTGCGGCTTGAATTCATTCCGACGATTACCGGGGTGTTGCGGCGGCTCGCGGAAGAAGACAACCGGGATCGCTACGACGCGGTATCGGGCTTCGCGGAGGAAAGAGCGCTGCATCTCGCGATTGAAGTGGTGACGGATGTAGGCAGTCTGCTGATCGATAAGTTTATCCTGCGCGATGCCAGCAGCTATGAGGATATCGTTGACATCATTCGAATGGAAGGCGTGCTGCCTGATGAGACGGCCGGCCGCTTCCGCGAGCTGATCGGTCATCGGCGTGCGCTTACGCAGCAATATATGGAGCTCGACAGAACGAAGCTGCGGCCGAAAGAGGAGCTTCTGGCGGTTGCCGATTTATTGGATGAATTTCCGAAGCACGTGAATGCTTTTATTGAGAAAGAGATGGCGGGCTTTATCGCTCCGGAAGGGCCGAAAGCATAGTCCGCAAAAAATTTAGACTTAAGGAGGAAATACCACGATGAGCGAATCGCAAGCCTTGAAATTGACCTCGTACACGACCAAAGGCGGCTGCGGGTGCAAAATCGGACCCGGAGAGCTGTCCGGCATTCTCGCCAGCATTCCGAAAAGCGAACGACACCCTAACCTGCTGGTCGGCACCGAGACGAACGACGATGCCGGCGTATATAAATTAACGGACGACCTCGCCTTGGTGCAGACGGTCGATTTTTTTACACCGATTGTGGATGACCCGTACGATTTCGGGCAAGTAGCTTCCGCGAATGCGCTTAGCGACGTGTATGCAATGGGCGGAACGCCGGTAACCGTGCTGAACTTGGTTGCGTTCCCGATTTCGAAGCTGGACCGGTCCGTGCTCGCGGAAATTTTGCGCGGAGCTTCCGACAAAGTTAGAGAAGCCGGAGCTACGCTGGTCGGCGGCCATTCCATCGACGACAACGAACCGAAGTTCGGTCTCGCGGTGACGGGGACGATACACCCGGATAAAGTGTTGACGAACGCAGGCGTACGGCCGGGCGACAGGCTGATTTTGACGAAGCCGATCGGCGTCGGCATCCTTACAACGGCGATTAAACGGGACAAGCTGTCTCCTGAAGAAATAAAGAGAGTAACTGCCGTGATGACGCAGCTGAATAAGAAGGCTGCGGAAATTATGGCCGGCTATGAAGTTCATGCGTGCACCGACGTAACCGGGTTCGGGCTGATCGGCCATGCGCTTGAGATGGCTAAGGGCAGCGGCTTCGGCATTCGCATCCGCAAAGGAGCCGTTCCCGTCCTGCCGCGGGTACGGGAGCTTGCCGAGGACGGCGTAGTGCCGGGCGGATCAAAAAACAATTTCCGCCACGTCGAGCCGCATGTCGACTTTGACCCCGCGATCGACGACATCGACAGACTCATTTTGTGCGATGCGGTCACTTCGGGCGGTCTGTTGATCGCGGTGAACGCAGAGCAGGCGGAGAAGCTGCATGGCGAGCTGCTTGAAGCGGGATTGGAAGCGGCCATGATCGGCGAAGCGGCGGACGAGCACCACGGCCGTATCGTCGTCACCGAATAGAGAGGAAGAATAACGCTTGGTAGAAGATATATCCGTCGAGGAATTTGTCGCGCTGTTAAACAAGGGAGGGATTGTCCCGATCGACGTCCGCTCGCCGGGAGAATTTGAGGAAGGCACGATTCCCGGAAGCCTCAACATTCCTTTGTTCGATAATGAAGAACGGCGGGAGATCGGTATCGCTTATAAACAGGAAAGCGTTGACGCCGCTAAAGACCGGGGACTTGAGATCGTCTCCGCAAAGCTTCCGCAGTTTATTCGCGAGCTGCAGTCGATACCGGGAAGAAAAGCCGTATTTTGCTGGAGAGGCGGCATGCGCAGCAAAACGTCCGCCACGCTGCTGTCGATTGTAGCCGGCAGGGTATACAGGGTAAAAGGCGGCATCCGCGAATATCGCCGTTGGGTCGTCGATACGCTGCAATCGTGGAATTTCACGCAGCAGGCGATTGTGATCAACGGGTATACCGGCACTGGAAAAACCGCTATTCTCCGAATGCTGCATGAGAAGGGTTATCCTGTGCTGGATTTGGAGGCGTTGGCCGGCCATCGCGGGTCGATCTTCGGAGCGGTCGGCATGGAGCCCAACAATCAAAGAACGTTCGATTCGCTGCTCGTCCACGAGCTCATTCGGTTGAAGGACACTCCTTATTTGCTCATGGAGGGTGAAAGCCGGCGCATCGGGAAAGCGATAATGCCGGATTTTCTGGTTGAGGCGAAGGAACGGGCCGTGCAGCTTTACTTGGAAATGCCCGTGAAGGAAAGAGTTCGGAACATTTTGAGCGATTACGCGCCCGAGCAGTATAAAGCGGAATGCCTTGAAGCTTTTCGTCGGATCGAACGCAAAATCCATACGCCTGTGGCCGCCCGAATACGCAAAGCGATGGAAGAGGACCGGTTTGCGGAAGCCGTGCAGCTGCTATTGGAATATTATTACGATCCGAAATACGAGTATACAATCGGCGAGTACGCCGC
Source organism: Paenibacillus thermotolerans (assembly GCF_028745515.1). Classification (GTDB taxonomy): domain Bacteria; phylum Bacillota; class Bacilli; order Paenibacillales; family YIM-B00363; genus Paenibacillus_AE; species Paenibacillus_AE thermotolerans. The sequence continues at coordinate 24,928 of NZ_JAQZSG010000035.1, forward strand.
GGAGCTTGTTACCCTGCAAGCGGACAATGTGAAGGAAGCGGCGGAGAAGATTGAAGTATACTTGAAAAAGTGGACGAAAAAGGCGGAAAGAGCAAAGCACGTCTAATCGCAAATTATGAGTCGCCCTTCCCTCGGAAACATTCTGCGGGAAGGGCGATTTTTTATAGGAATTACTGCAGCTTACTACTATAACTCCAGAGCGGCAATATTGTAGGCAGGAACGCAAGTTGTATGTAGATACGCATTATTACCATAACTCCGGTACGACGATGTAGTAGGGAAGAGCGCGTAATTATCATCACTCCGGAGCTGCGGGAACGGATTATCACCATAACTCCGGAGCTGCGATGTAGTACGTAAGAAGCATATTCACCACTGCTTAAGAGCCGCGTTGTTGTATGTAAGAATGCATTATCACCATAACTCCGGTAGCACTTTTTTTGAGAAGGTTGACGAAAATAAGTATGTGAACACAGAAATCTTCCGGGGTCATGTATATAAAAGGTTATCGGATAGATTCCGCCGCTCAGAGTTGCGTTAATAAATGGATTTGGGAGAAAATCCTTGGTTGATTCCATAACTGGAGTTGGGACAGGTTCCGCGCTTCCGGTGTCAAGTATATAAAAGAGTTGTGGGATAGGTTCCGCGGTTACGTACATAAATGGGTATGGGAGAGGGTCAAAAATCGCTCCGGGGCCATTTATCTGCATGTTCATGGTAAAGATGCCCCCGCTTTGGCCGCATCACCATTTTGCCGGGTCGAAGTGCTCCATATCGAGTCCTTCCCAAATGTTGCCGATCGTGACGCCGTCAGGATGCTTGAATACGAGAAATGCCGTAGGCAAGTATCGTTCCCCTTGCTTGCTCGCCGGTTTATTCACGACGGTATATCCGGCCTCGTCATCCGCCGATCGCGTGACAAGCACGGTGGAGGCGCCGCCGTCCAGGTTGGCGGCGACAACCGCGCCGCGCTCGAGGAACAGCTCCTGTACGTCGTACAGCGTGGCGCCGATACTGTGCGTCTGGCGTCCGTCGATGACGGCAAACAGGACGGTGCCGTCTCCGGTTTGCGCAATGGCGGTGCGGGGGGCGATGCCCCAACCGTCCTCGTCGTTTTTGACGAGGCCTTTGCCGTTGACGATGAGCCGGGGGCGGAAGCTGACCGCTTCCTTCAGTCCCAGTCCGGCGATTTCGGCCGCCGTGTATTGTCCGGCAATCATTGAGCCTTCGAAGGTAAAGCCGATTATATCGATTTTTTCTCCCGGCTTGGAATCATTGTAGTATGTTTCGCCGTTCGTGATGACGATGCCCTTCGGCTTAAAGCCGTTGCCGGACCAGTTCGGATCGGAGAACGCGCCGCCGTTCACGCCGGCCTCCGCTCCGAGTCGCAAGAGCATGGAGCTCACGGTTTCCCCGCGTCCCGTTCGGTTCGGGATGCCGATTCGAATGCTCTTAGGGTCCGGGACGATAAGCAGATGTCCTTCCCACCCTTCGCCCGAAATCGGTTCGATCCGGTACAGCGGCTCCTCCGCATCGCTCTTCGTCTCAGACTTCGGCTCGGCATCTACGACAACGGGCCGGAGCTTTTCTTGGGCCATCGCGTCGAACCGGTTCTCATATTGCTCCAGGCGCCGTTGAAGCGCATTTTCCCCGATCAAATATTTCGCCCATTCGCGATGCTGCGTCGAAATGAGCGTGTCGACCGCAAGCAGCTTAAGCCGATGGCCGGAAGGGGTATATGTAAGCCAGGCCGCCCCGAGCAGGATAATGATCGCAGCCATCATCAATGAAAGCTTCAATCGGTGAAGCCATCGATGTCGTTTCAAAATAAAAAACTCCTCTGCATCCCGGTTGTCTATGTATTAAACGCCGGGAAGCGCAGAGAAGTTGCTTTTTATGCGTTGAGATTCGATTTTCGGATTAAGGCTTCAAATTCGTTCGGGGGAAGCGGCTTACTGTATATATAACCTTGTACCTCGTTACAGCCGCGTTCTCTTAAGAAATTGAGCTGCTCCTCCGTTTCCACTCCTTCCGCCAGCGAACGCATCTTCATCTGCTGGCTCATGGCAATCAGGGCGGTGACGATCGCAGCATTGTCCTCATCCGTCGTTACGTCCCGAATGAAGGAGCGGTCGATTTTCAGCGTGTGCACTCGAAACCTTTTCAAATAATTAAGGGAAGAGTACCCGGTGCCGAAGTCGTCGATCGAAATATGCACGCCGATTTTCTTTAATTCGTCGATCGTCTCCATCACAAAGCCGACGTTCTTCATCGCAACGGTTTCCGTAATTTCTAGGCAGAGCGCCTGCGGATTCAAGTCGTTGTCTGCCAAGGCGTCGCGGATCGATTGGACAAAATCGGGGTGCTGGAACTGCTGCATGGAAATATTAACGGCGACGCACAGATTAAATCCTTTGGTTTGCCATTCCTTGTTTTGTCGGCACGCTTCGCGAAGCACCCAGTTGCCGATCGGGATGATCAGACCTGTTTCCTCGGCAATCGGGATGAAATCTCCGGGCGAAACGAGTCCGAGCTCGCTGTGATGCCAACGGACGAGGGCTTCCATGCCGAAGATGGCTCCGCTTTCCAAGTTGACGAGCGGCTGATAATGGATGATGATCTGTTTTTTGTGAAGGGCCTTGCGCAGATCCGTCTCCAGCTGCAGTCGTTCGAGAGATCGGAAGTTCATTTCCGGATGATAAAATTCGAACGTATCTCCGCCCTTTTCTTTGGCGCGGTACATCGCCGTATCCGCATGCTTGATCAACGTTTCGGCATCCTCGCCGTCCTGGGGGAAGAACGCGGCGCCGATGCTTACGGTGACAAACAGCTCCTTATCGTCGAACAGGAACGGTTGGCTGATCAGGTCGCTAAGCCTGCGGGCATACTCGGCCACATGCGCGGGATTTTCCACATGGGGCAGCAGGACGATAAATTCGTCTCCCGAGAATCGGGCGATCAGCTCTTCTTGTCCGACCATAGAACGCATCTGGATGGATAAAAATCGGAGCATTTCATCGCCGACATGGTGGCCGAGCGTATCGTTGATCACTTTGAACCGGTCCAGGTCGAAAAACATTACTGCCGGCCGTTTCCCGGTACGCCGCGCATCCGCAAAACAGGAGGATAAACGTTCTTTGAACAACAGACGGTTCGGCAAGCCCGTAAGCGGATCGTGAAAGGCAAGGTAGTTGATCTTCTCCTCCACCCGCTTCCGTTCCTCGGAAATTCTCATGGCGGAGTACGATTTCATGAACATCGGGTGCTCCCCGGCTGCGGCCAATTGATCCACCAGTTCATTTAACGGCTCCGAGGATGAGTACATGCCGTCGGTGCGGGAGTCGGAGCTGGTGCGCAGTATTTTCAGCAGATTTTCGATGTGCTGCCTGTGAATGCGTGCCGCCGATGCGGTCTTATCAAGCAGGCCGCCGCCCTCGGAGTCGGTCAAATATATCGTGCCGCGGTCCGGGTCATAGCCCGACACGCGGTTCATATTGACAATGTTATTGCTGTCAAGCATTCGAAAGCCGTCCTCGTACAGCCACTCTTCCACCGCGTCGAACGACGTATTCAAGTAATATTTGTCAAAGGCCGTGTGGACGATATATTCGTTTTCGCGGACTTTGTCGATTTTTACAACTTGTGACGAGTCGATCGTTATGACGTCGCCGTTTCTCTTATCGCGGGTAACAGGTATTCTTTGCGTCATGCTTCAAGGACCAACTCCGATTTCGGGAAATGAGTCTATTCACCCACTTTCCATTGTAACAAGTTATGAAAAGAAAAGTTATAGTAAACTTGTCCTGTTTATCATCAATTTTCGACATTTTTTTGCATATTGATTGATCGCTGTCGATATTCGGTCGGAGACAAGCCGAATCGCCTCTTAAATTGCTTCGAAAAGTAAAGAGGGTCGGAGAAACCGATGCTTGCCGCAATATGCTCGACCGTCAGCGGCTGGTGCAGGAGCTCCTTGGCGCGCTCCATCCGTACCTGCAGCAAAAATTGCTGAGGAGACATGCCGACCGCGTTTCGAAACAGCTTGGAAAAGTAGGTGCGGTGGTAGCCCAAGTCTTTGGCCAGCTGGCTGATCGATTTTTGCTGCGAATATTGCAGCGAAAACCATTGAACCGCGCGCTCCACTTGGATTTCGGCATCGGACCATTTGCGCATCGGCTCGGGAACGGGAGGCTTAAGGCGCAGCCATTCGGCCATCAGCAGGCGAAGGTAGCCTCCGGATCGCACGTCGGCCGCGGCACCGATCTCCGACGAAAGACTTAAATAAACGGCGTAGATGAGGGAGGCGATTTTTTTGTTCGGCTTGCCGTTGCCGTGAATGATAGGCCGATCCGTCGAAACGCCGAGACGGTCCATCCATTTGGCCGCCATCGGTCCGCGGAAGGCGACCCAGCAATATTGCCACGGCTCCCGTTCGTCGGAGCAATATTCGGAGAGCGCATCTTGGAAAATAAAAAAGGTGTCCCCGGCTGCCAGCGGCTGCATTCCGTCCGCTGACCGGCACCAGCCTTTTCCGGACAGCACATAGTGAACAAGATAATAATCAAGCACCTGAGGGCCGACGTGATGCAAAGGCAAAGTCCGCTCCTGTCCTGAAAATAAAACTACAATTTCTCCATCCCCCGGACTTCCGTTCATTGCGATTTCAACCGTTTCTCTCCACATTCCGATGCCCCCTATTTACAATTACGATTGCATCATATCAAAATCTCTCTCGGAAAAAAACTACAAAAGTACATGTTCAAACAACGAGTCTCCATAGGCACAAGCCGCAAAAACGGATAAAGTTGGGGGTGTGAGGAAGCGTTTTCGCGTTCTATTTCAAAGGAGGATCACCATGTCTAAAATTACGTTTTTAGGTGCAGGAAGTACGGTATTCGCAAGAAACGTTCTCGGCGATGTCATGTGTGTCCCGTCTTTACAAGGCTTTGAGCTGGCGCTGTTCGACATTGATCCGGAGCGGCTGAAGGATTCGGAGATGATGCTGAACAATTTGAGAAACACGCTCGGCAGTACGTGCCGAATCGTTGCCTACAGCGATCGGAAAGAGGCTTTGCGGGGCGCTAAATATGTAGTCAATGCAATTCAGGTCGGCGGCTACGATCCGTGTACGATAACAGACTTCGAGGTGCCGAAAAAATACGGGCTTCGCCAAACGATCGCGGATACGATCGGCATCGGCGGCATTTTCCGAAATTTGCGGACGATTCCGGTTATGCTCGATTTCGCGCGCGATATGCAAGAGGTGTGCCCGGACGCATGGTTCCTGAACTACACGAATCCGATGGCGGTTCTGACGAATGTGATGAATACATACGGCGGCATTAAGACGGTCGGTCTTTGCCACAGCGTGCAAGCGTGCATTCCGGGATTGTTCCATCACCTCGGCATGGACATGACGGGCGTGAAATCGAAGATCGCCGGCATCAACCATATGGCTTGGCTGCTTGAAGTGACGAAGGACGGCGTCGATTTGTACCCCGAAATCAAGCGCCGCGCCGCGGAGAAGCAGAACGAAAAGCACTACGACATGGTCCGTTACGATATGATGCTGAAGTTCGGTTATTACGTTACGGAATCGTCCGAGCACAATGCGGAATATCATCCGTATTACATTAAGAGCAGGTATCCGGAGCTTATCGAGCGCTTTAATATTCCGCTGGACGAATATCCGCGGCGCTGCGTCAACCAAATCGCCGGCTGGAAGAAGATGCGCGAGGAGCTTGTGAACAACAAGGAGCTGTCGCACCAGCGTTCGCACGAGTACGCGTCTTATATATTCGATGCGATGGAAACGAACGAGCCGTTCAAGATCGGCGGCAACGTTATGAACACGGGACTCATTACGAACTTGCCGAAGGAAGCTTGCGTCGAGGTGCCATGCCTTGTCGACAGAAGCGGCGTAACGCCGACATATGTGGGCGATTTGCCTCCGCAGCTTGCGGCGCTGAACCGGACGAACATCAATACGCAGCTGCTTACCATTGAAGCGGCCATTACGCGCAAGCGCGAGCACATTTATCATGCGGCGTTCCTTGATCCGCACACGGCGGCGGAGCTTTCGCTCGACGATATTGTCTCCCTCTGCGACGATTTGATTGAAGCGCACGGCAGCTGGCTGCCTGAATTCAACTAATAGCTTTGTTGCCCAAGAAGATCCTCCGAAGCGAGGGTCTTCTTTTTTTGTGTGCCCGCTGACTCATTGCTAGTCCAATAGCACAATCGTATAATGAATGCTTAAGGGTTCGTGACCTTTTGCGCAGAAGCTACATATTCTGCATGTGATAAGAAAAGAAGAGGTTCACAATATATTGAACAAAGGAAGCGGTACAGCGTGTCAAACCAGCAGGCCATTGCAGTTTTAGATTCGGGTGTCGGAGGATTGACCGTAGCGAAGGAAATCATGAGGCAGCTTCCTCAAGAACAAATCATTTATTTCGGGGACACCGCTCGGGCTCCGTACGGCCCTCGGCCGGCGCACGAGGTTGAGCGATTTACCGAGGAAATCGTTCGTTACTTACAGCATTTCGATCCGAAAATGATCGTCATCGCATGCAATACGGCAACGGCCGTCGCACTCGATACGATTCGCTCGGCAGTGGATGTTCCGGTGCTCGGAGTCATAACGCCGGGCGCCAGAGCGGCACTGAAGGTGACGCGCAGCGGCGAAATCGGCGTCATCGGCACAGAGGGCACGATTCGCAGCGGAGCGTACGAAGCTGCGCTGCGGCGCATCGCGCCGGGCGTAAGGGTTGTTTCTCAAGCGTGCCCGGCCTTCGCTCCGATGGTAGAGAGCGGGGAATATCGCACCGGCGGCGCGCGAGATACCGTATGTAATTCGCTAAAGGGCATTAAGGACGAATCGATCGATACGTTGATTTTAGGCTGCACGCATTATCCGTTTTTGACGGATTTGATCCAAGAATGCATGGGGCCGGGCGTAACGCTCATCTCCTCCGCCGACCAAACGGCTCGGGACGTCAGTACGCTGCTTTATCATAACGGGCTGCTCGCATCCTCAGAAAAGACCCCGGTCCATCACTTTTTCTGCAGCGGGGACGAAGAGATGTTCAAGGCGATCGCGGAAGAATGGCTGGGCGATATGATTCGAACTTCCCCTGTCATATGGCAGATGCCCAGTTTTCTTTAATCGGCGGGACTGATAGAATAGAATGAAGATTCGTTACAGCGAAAAAAACGGTATGACGGATTGCCCGTAAGGGCAACGCTAAGAGCATACTCTTCTGCCGAGGGGGCCGCTCTTAATGAAAAAATGGTTTTCTTTCACGACGTGGGCGCGCGTTGCGGCCAAAACAGTCGCTTACCTCCGCTCTCCGCTGATTCCGTTATGGGAAAAAGCGCTGCTGCTGGTGCCGGTGGCCGCCTACTGGGTGCTGCCGGATGCGCTGCCCTTCCTTCCGTTTGACGACATTGCCGTAACCGTTATTTTGGTCAATTGGTTTATCGGGCGAATCGAAAAGAAATATCCTGCCGTGAAGGCGGACAAGCGTTACATAAAATGATTCCGCTAAGGAGAAAAGGAGCAAAACCATGAAGTGTAAAATTACCCGCAACGCAGCGAAAATTTTGCTGAAGGAGCTTGAAGGAGAAGAAAACAAAGACATGAAGCTCCGCGTGTACGTAACTCATGCGCACGGAGATCATGCCCATTACGGCCTTGGCATTGACGCGCCGACGGACGAGGATGAGGTCGTATCCACTGACAAAGGGATCGACGTCATTATGAAGAAAGGCGACGAATTTTTGGACGGGGTCATTATCGACTACTTGTACACCCCGCAAGAAGGATTCGTCATTACGAATCCATCAAAGGGAAATCACGGCGAGCATTAAACTCCGCCGACGCGTCCGCGCATGCTTTCTCCCGGGAAAGCGCGCGGACGATTTTTTTGCCCGGAGTATTCACCCGAGGGCGGCCGTTACAGAACGACTTGAGCGAGGTCGGTATAGACGGTTCCGAACAACTGGCTGTCCTGAGACTTCAGCTTCGAGATGAGAAGCTTGCTGTTCGACACGGCTTTGGCCGTTCCTCCTGCCTTAACGATGCTTTGCACGTATCCGGTAATGCGCTCGAGCGCTTCCTCCGACAGCTCGTCGGCTCCCATAAAGTGAAACACGACTTTAAGCGGTTTAATAAACTGGAAGCCGTTTACCGCCCCGCCTAGCGAATCCAAATCGCTTGAACCGACACCGGCGCGAAGCGTTACGATAAATACGCCGTTTTTGTTGATGATCTCAAAGGAAGGTTCCCGGGAGTCTGCAGTCGATTCCGGCTCGGCTTTCGCGGCCTCATCCTTTTTCTCCTCTTCATCCGGGGCGTTAAGCACTTGATTGATCGTATGGAGCACTTTTTCCGCCGTGATCGGCTTTAATATGTAATGCTTCGCACCGTTCTGGATCGCCTCGAACACCATGCTGCGCTGGTCGAGCGCGCTGATCATAATGATACTGGCCTGCGGGTACGAAGCGATAATTTTTTTAACGGCGTCGATGCCGCTCATGACCGGCATCGTAATATCCATCGTGACGATGTCGGGTAGAAGCTTTGCATATTCCTTGTACGCCTCAATTCCGTTCGCCGCCTCCGCAACGACCTGATGGCCGGCCTCCGTGAGCAGCATCCGCAAATTTCTGCGCATCAATATCGAATCGTCAACAATCAGTACAGTAGCCATTGTGATTTTTTCCACCTTTGATTTATTTTTTAATAATGCCGATCGTAACCGTTCCGTGCTCTCCCGCCAAATCGCAGGCCCATACTTCCGATTCCGCGACCTTTACGGACGCGCCTTCCGTGAAAACCGTCATCGGAGGGTCGATATTCATGTAAGATTCCAGCCCCTGGAACGTTTGCAGCGAATTTCCGATGATGATGTTCGCCGCTTCCGCCAGCGTATCCTCCATGAGCGCGTCCGCTTCCTCCGGCGTCACTTCGCCGTAAGCCATGCGCTTCATCAGCGTCTCAGAAGCGTACTCATCCATCGTGAGCACGAACATCCCTTCGAAAGCGCCTTGAACGCCGATGAACGAGGTCACATTGTGCAGCAAAATTTTTTCGGTCGGCTCTTTACGGATGACGCTCCGTTCGGGGAACTCCATTCCCGTAGCCTCCAGGAAGAAATGCTGCGCTTTGTTTGCGAGCGGCTCGAGCAAGGATCCGACGGAGATGCACGGCATGTCCTCCGGACGGTCGTAGGGGAGCCGAATGGCAAACACGGTGCCTTTTCCCGGGGAGGATTCCACCGCCATCGTTCCCCCCAGCCTCTCCGCTTCATAAAGCACGGACGATAAGCCGACGCCTCGTCCGGACAGCTCCGTCACCTCGTCCTTAGACGATATTTCACCCAAGAACACTAGCTTGAGCGCCTCGTCCTCGGTCAACCGCTCCAGCTCTTCCGGCTGCATGACGCCTTTTTCCAAAGCTTTGCGTTTCACCTTATCCACATCGATGCCGCGGCCGTCGTCCGAGATCGTAATCGAGAGCTCGTTCTCGTTAAGCTCGACCCGGCAGCGGATTTCGCCCCACTCGTCCTTGCCTGCGGCTGCGCGCTCGTCGGGCGGTTCGATGCCGTGATCGACAGCGTTGCGGAACACATGAACGATCGAGCGGACGAGCGGCTGATACGGCTCGCCGTCAATGAGAAAATCGCCGCCTTCGATTTCGAAAGGCTTCAGCATCCTGTCCAATCGCTCGGCCATTCCCGCCACATAATCGGGGTAGGCGACCAGCATTTCTTTAAAAGGTTTGAATCGGAGCTTGCGCAGCTCCGGCAAAAGCAGCAAGCAATCCGCTTTGGAAAGCGTCGACACCATTTTGCGTTCGAGTTCCAGGAGCTTCGAGCGGTCGACGATCAGCATGCGCTCTTGCTCGAAGAAGGCGTCTCCCAATATCGAACGGAGCACCTCTTGCTCCTCGCGCAGCCATCCGCCCATCCGCAGCTCGCCGACGATCCGTGCGATTTCTGGGGCGGGGCGCAGCTCCGCTTCCTTGCTAAGGCGCGAAATGAGCGATTCCGCCTCATGAAGCCGTTCGGCCATCCGAATCATGCCGAGCTGGGCGAAGCTTCCTTTGAACGTATGTAAATTGCGGAACAGATCGAACAGCGCATTTTTGAGCCGCTCCCCCGTTAAGGCGGGGTCGAGACCTTCCGCGCACCATTCTTCGAACGATTGCACGACGGAGGCGTAATCGTTGTAATTGACGACGACCTTCACGACCATCTGGAGCGTGTTTCGCTCCTCCTCCATGCGGTTTTGCAGCTGCCTTTTCTCCGTAATGTCCGTAAGAATAACCATGCATCTTTCCGCTTCCGAACCGGCGTCGCCGTCGGCCGGAATCATCTTGTATTCCACTTGGACGTGTCTTTCTCCGATTCGGGTCTCGTCCGGAAGGAGCGGCATGTACACGTTTCTTTTCCCGGCGTCGGTTTCCTGAAACAGCTTGACGAGAAGTCGCTCTACAAAAATCCGCTGCTCGTCGTCCGCTCCCGCCAGCAGCTCCGGGAAGGAGCGGCCGGCGATCGATCCGCCGTACAACCGGGTGCATTCGGCGCTAAATTCGTCGTCGACGGTAAGACTGGGGCCGAACGTAAGAAACCCCTGCCGTGCGTTATCGAGGAGATTTCGTACGCTTTTTTCCTTCTGCAGCAGCAGGCTTTGCGCGAGCTGGAGCTGCTGCTTGGAGCGGACAAGCTCTTCGTTCTGCGCTTCCAATTCGTCGTTCTGGTCCTCCAGCGTCGACTTTTGCCGCTGCATCTGCTCGGCGTACCGCTGCATATTGTCCATAATGCGGTTCGTCGAGTCCATCAGCGATTCCATCTCGCGAAGCGGCCGTTTCAGCACGATCTTCGCATCCAGCGATTTCTCCAAATCTTCTTCGGCGAGAGCTTTCACCTTTTGCTCAAGCTGCAATATAGGAGTAATAATCGGAACAGTAAACAGGGCGCTCATGATCCGGGTAAGCAAGAGGGCGAACATGAATAAAAGGAACACGACGATAAGCAGCCCAAATGTCAATGCAACCGGAAGCATCGGGTTGATGCCGACCATAATGGAGCCGATTTCGTTGCCGTCCGCATCGGTAATCGAGTGGACGGTTTCGATTTTGTAATACTCGAACAGCTTGCCGATCAAGCCTTCCGCAGGCATGCTGATCGAGGAAATGTTGGAATACAGCACATCGCTGCCCAGCAGCACCTGCACATAGACGGCGTCCTCCTGGACAGGAGCGCCTTGAATCGCTCCGTCTTCCTCCGTAAAGGAGTACGACCACGACAGCTGCTCCACCTTCGTGATATGCTCGATTCTATCGCGAACCCACTTCATGGCTTCCGTGTCGGAGCTGTCGAGCTCGCTCAGCGAGGCCAATCCGAAATGCTCGAGAAATATCGGAGAGCTGAAATCGTTGGCCAGCGACGAACCGAAATGGTTCGAAACCGCATAGGAAACGGGACGAAATATGCCCGCGACCGTGAGCAGTAATATACAACTAAAAAGAAGGATATTAATAAATGAGGAAAAATGGATGTTCCGCACAATACGCTTCCTAAGCGTGCGGCGGTTTTTTCGTTTCGGTTTCTGGGTCTCGGGGAGGGGGCTCGGTCGGATGGCTTGATTCATTTTGTCGCGATCACCTGTTTTTCTAGGAAATTAGCATCATTTAGCAATCTAGCACCTATTATAGCAAATTATTTAATGGGAAGAATGATTGAGTAGGAAAAGCTTGTTTCGTGTAAAATGGTACTGAAAAACATTACTTAGTGCGGAGGGGAATCAAATGTCGATGGATGCGGAGCAGTATACGGAATCGTTGCTTCCTTCGGATGCGCAGCTGGACAAAGTGCTCGAGTCGATCCGTGCGAACGGAATGCCGGAAATATCGGTCAAACCGGGATACGGCCGGCTGCTTACTTTGCTTGTAGCCGCTTCGGGGGCGAAACGCGTGCTTGAAATCGGAGCGCTTGGAGGCTATAGCGGCATATGCTTGGCAAGGGGACTGCGGGACGGCGGCGAATTGATTTCGCTGGAGCTGAAGCAAGATTTCGCCGACCTCGCTTACCGGAATTTATCCGAAGCCGGCTTCGGGAGCATGGTCAACTATCGGGTGGGGGAAGCGTTGGACAGCTTGGAGGCTTTGGCGCAGGAAGGGCAGAGGTTCGATTTCTTCTTTATCGATGCTGACAAGGGGAATTATCCGAATTACTTGGAATGGGCGCTGCGGCTTGGGAATCCCGGGGCGATCATTGTCGGAGACAACACCTTGCAAAACGGAAGAGTAATGAATGAAGATGCCCAGTCGCCTTCGGTCGTCGCCATGCGGGAATTCAACGAGCGGATGACATCGGACCCTCGACTTGACGGACTGCTGCTGCCGGCTTACGACGGATTAGCCATTGCGCGCATCAAGTGAATACATAATTTTGCTCCGGAGTTCATCTCGCTCCGGAGTTTTTTATATTCGAAACTATGACAGCCGAAAGAATGCAATGTGATGAGAACCAATCGTGGTGAGGGCCTTATCGCGTTCGTGTTGGGGACCGGATATCGTGTTGGGGACTTTTTGTGTTAAGAGGCTGAAATCGTGTTGGGGACTGTATCGTGTTGTGGACCGAATCGTGTTGAGGACTGAATCGTGTTTGAGGATCGTATCGTGGTGAGGACTGAATCGTGTTTAAGGACCGTATCGTGGTGAGGACTGAATCGATTTGAGGACTGAATCGTGTTGAGGACCGTTTAGTGTTGAGGACTATCCGTGTTGGACCCCTTATCACCATGACTCCGGTAGTCGGATTACCAAAACTTTCATCGTTTTTTTGCCGACAAACCTTGGAACGGTTACGATCCATTCCGGCTCTGGCGTTAACCATTGCATTCAAGTAACAACCGGAGTTATATATATAGTCAACTAACAGAGGAATGTTTCTCTGAGGAGCAACTCTCCAAAGTGAGGGAAAAAAGATTGAAATGGGAACAGGTGTTTGATATAATGTAAAAAAAGGAAGCGCGGAGAAACGGAAAAACGGAAAAACGGAGAAACGGAGGTTTGCTCATGGACAAGGTTGCTGCGTACGTGTTTGCCGGTGCGATCGACGATTGGACGGTGCTTCGAGGCCAATTTGATTTTGAGCGCATTTTTCCGAATGAGGAGGTATGCCGGGCTTATTTGTTCCGCCGGCGCTGGCCGTCCGGCTTTGTTTGCCCCCGCTGTTACGATGTAACCGGCTACGAGCTTCATAACAGGGAGCTTATTGAGTGCGCCAACCGAAAGTGCCGTTATCAAACCTCCATCACTTCCGGAACGATTTTTCACCGCAGCAAATTGCCTCTTCGCATATGGTTTAAAGCGCTCCAGCTGTATACCGGGAAAAACATCTTCTCGCCTTCGGCGTTCAGCAGGCTGCTGAAGGTGTCATATAAGACGGCATGGTCGATGCTGCAAAAGCTGCATGAAGCTTACAAATGTTACGATAGGGAGCAGCTTAGCGAGCTTCATCATCCTCTTGCCGCGGTAATTAACGACCCCGCAGACGAAGAGGATTGCGGGTTAACGGACGAGATTTTGATGGCTCACGAATGCACGGACGGAATCGAGGAAGAGGGAGCTTTGCCGGACGACCCGGAGGAGGCAGCGGCGTTCTCCGCTGCGGGTCTGCTCCTGCAGAAGAAAATAACGAAGGAGGAATGGATGAAGCGGAAATGGATTCGGAAGGTTATGTTTCAAACGCCGGGACGACGTTTGCCGGGATTTTTTCTGTTGTATTTCAATGCGTGTATATGGTCGCCGCCGATCTACCGGATCAATAGGTTTAGCTTTTCCTTATGAAGAGGACACGGAAGCGGAACGATTTCGCAGCGTAAAGTAAGCCCATGTCGCATTCCCGAGCAGTAATATGCATGCGAACAAAAAAATGCCCCGAATGCCGATCATACCTGACATCAAGCCTCCCGCCATAGGGCCGAGAATGTTCCCGAGGCTTAGAAAGCTGCTGTTAAAGCCGAAGGTGCGGCTTTCCATTCCGTCCGGCGTAAATTTGCGCAGTAAAGCATTGACCGAGGGAAGCATGCCGCCCATAAATATGCCCATCACGAAGCGGGAAGCAAGCAGCTGCCACACGTTACTAACGAAGGCTTGGGGAACGAACGCCAGCGCCGAACCGAGCAGGCAAACCGCCAGCACCTTTTCATGCCCTACACGGTCGGCGAACCTCCCCAGCAGCGGGGAAGCGGCCATATTGGCAAAACCCGTTACCGAGCCGACGAGCCCTGAATAAAATGCGAGCATAACTTGTCCATGAAGCTCTTGCACGAACAATGGAATGAGCAGCGCAGAGCTTTGAATGGAAACTTGGATGCCTACGGTAAGAGCGAACAAAGCGGGAAGCTGTCTTGCCTGAACCAGCTTGCGGAAGCTTGCCGTCAGCGACATTTTTGCCGCTGTCCTTGCTTCCTGCTTGTTGAAGTTTTCTTTGACGATCAACATTGCTAATAGCGATGCGATAAATACGAGACTGCCGGTTATGTAGAAAATCGGCCGATAGCCGACCCATTCGGCCAGCAAGCCTCCGATAAACGGTCCCAGAATCGTTCCGGCGACCGCTCCCGATTGCAATGTGCCCATTGCAAAGCCCATCCGTGCCTTTGGAGCGGTAGCGGACATCAGTGCGACCGCGGCTGGGACGTTGCCTGAAATCAGACCGTTAATCATGCGAAGCGCCAGCAGCTGCCAGGCGTTCGTAGCAAATCCCATTAATAGTAAAACAATGGACATTCCGAATCCGGAGCGCAATAGCATGATTTTTCTGCCGTAGCGATCGGCGAGACCACCCCACAGCGGCTGGAAGATGAACGAAGTGATGAAGTTGCTTGCAAATATCGCATTGGCCCACCAAGCTACCGCCTTCGGATCGGTCACGCCCAAATCTTCCTGCAAATATAACGAAATAAACGGTATGATCATCGTCATGCCGGCCATAACGAAAAATTGTCCGAACCATAGCACGGCTAAATTGATTTTCCATCGTTCCATCTGCTCTTCCGCTCCTCTCGTTCTTGTTATTATACACGATTTTGACGAATGCATAATTTTGCTAAAGGCGGGTCACCTTAATGCATGGCAGTACATCCAAGCTTTACCAAACGCATAAGGAGATGACCCATTCATGAAGTTCGGTGCACATGAGGTATTGGAATGCGCTGAGATTTTGCGCGAAAAGACGAATTTGATCAACCATTTCGCTTTATATGAGCAGGAGGCGCAAAACGGGCAGCTTCGTTCGATGATTCGCCACCATATGGAAACCGCTATGATGGCTTACGACGAAATGGTAGGCTATACGCATGACTACAGCGCCAGTCTGGGGATGCAGCCCCCTTTTCCGCAGCCTGATCCGAACATAGAGAGCTTGAAATACGGGTTGAGAAACCCGAAACCGATGGCGCCGCAGCCGACCGGCCGGTTTAACGATTTAATGATTATGAACGCGATGCTTGCATGCCACAAGGCTTCCGCAGAATGCCACATCCAGCGCGGACTGGAGGTATCCGATCCGAATTTGCGCCGGATGTTCTTGAACGGGGCGATTACCTGCTACAACCAAGCCTACGAAGTGTTCTTATTTATGAACCAGCAGGGCACATATCAAGTTCCGTCGATGGACAACCATACGGCGAAAACTTACCTCCACTCTTTCCAACCCATGAATCAGCAAGGCGGAATGGGGGTCGGCATGAATGCAGGAATGAATGCCGGCATGAACGTGGGGGCGAGCGCCGGTATGTCCGCCGGAACGATGGGGACGCATGCCGGTATGTCCGCCGGAACGATGGGAACGCATGCCGGTACGATGGGAACGAACGCCGGCATGCCGGCCGGCGGCAACATGGGAACGGGCATGAATATGGGAACGCATTAAGCTCATTACATTAACGATTCTCGGAAAAGAAGCGTCCCGCAGACGCTTCTTTTTTTGGTATAATGGCGAAAGTATATGGGGAGAGGACACGTACATAAGGGGAATAAACAATGATCCGCAGTCGAACTGAGATAGCGCGAAAGCGCAAACAACAAAGGCGGCGCCGTTTGGCGGCGGCGAACTTGTGTTTATTGGCTGCAATAGCAGCCGTTTTGTTATGGAACGGTTGGTCCACGGGTCAGGGCGGGGACCGCTCCGCCGAGCCGCCGGCCGTCGAACGCACCGATGACGTTCCGGGCGATTCCGCCGGGGTTGGACCCGGAGATGCCGAGGAGTCTGAAAATACGGCCGGACCGGACGATGCGGACGAACCCGCGGACGGTTCTAAAGCGGGCGCCGGGGATGGACAATCATCAGGGGACGTTTCGGACGGGGACGATTCATTAGACGGAGGAGCTTTGGAGGATCGAGCTTCCTCCGTGCGGCTTGCTTTTGTAGGCGATGTTCTGCTAGGCAGCTATGTAGAGACGCTTATGAAACGCAACGGCTTTGAGTACCCGTATTTGCAGGTGAAGCAGCTGCTTCAGGACGCGGACGTGACGGCGGCCAATTTGGAAACGGCGGTCACGGGCGACCGTGAGAAGGCCGGGCTGAAGCAGTACGAATTCCGTAGTCCGCCGGAGGCTCTGCCTGCTTTTGCCGATGCGGGCTTCGATATCGTGACGCTGGCGAACAACCATACGCTCGATTTCGGTCCGGAAGGTCTTCGCGATACGTTTCGGCACTTGAAGGACAACAACATTCAATACGTAGGAGCGGGAGAAAATGCTGAAGAAGCGTTCGCACCCGTATATATCGAGAAGAACGGGCTCACAATCGCTTACCTTGGCCTCAGCCGGGTCGTCCCAAACGTGGATTGGAAGGCGGGTAAAAATAAGCTGGGGGTTGCCGAAACCTACGATTATCGCCGTGCCCTCGAGGAGATCCGGAAGGCGAAGGAGCAGGCGGACTTAGTAGTGGTACTGGCGCATTGGGGCAACGAACGGGAGCTGAATGCGGATCCGCTGAAGCAAACCGATTTGGGTCACCGGTACATCGATGCCGGGGCGGACCTTGTTATCGGTTCGCATCCCCACGTGCTTCAAGGAATTGAGAGCTACAAAGATAAGTGGATCGTGTACAGCTTGGGGAATTTTGTATTTACGACATCCAAGGATCCTTTAACGTACGATTCGGGGATCGTTTACGCCGATTGCGACCGGGCGGGCGCCTGCAGCTTGCAGCTGGTGCCTGTCAAGGCAGATTCGCCGCAGCCGGTGCCGATGGAGGCGGACGACGCTTCCAAAGTCATTGAGCGCGTTTCTTCTCTTTCCGTGAACGCGGTATTGAATGAGGACGGCCGCGTAAGACGAAGCTCGTCCGGTGAAGGAGATGCACGATAATAGTGCTTTGAAGGCAAGTTTGAGAACGGAAATCCGAAAGGAACGTGACATTCGGAAATGAAGCGAGAAGAGTACCGCAATGTGTATTGCGTCGGAAGGAATTACGCCGAGCACGCGAAGGAGCTCGGCAACAGCGTGCCGAAGTCGCCGCTTATTTTTCTGAAGCCGTCCCATGCGATCGTTCCGATGGAAGGCGAGTTGACTCTTCCTGCCGGCGTCGGGGAAATTCATCACGAGGCGGAGCTGGTGCTGCACGTAGCCAAAGCGTACACGCCGGGAGCGCGTGTGGAAGAACTGATCGACCGGATCGGGCTCGGTCTCGATTTCACGCTCCGCGACGTCCAGTCGGAGCTGAAAAAGCAGGGGCAGCCGTGGCTCCCTGCCAAAGGCTTCCGCGGTTCCGCGCCGCTGACCGCGCTGTTTCCGTTCCCCGGAACGGAACGGACGGAGGCCGCCGAGTTCTCGCTGCGCAAGAACGGCGAAACGGTGCAGCGCGGCTTTGCGCGCGACATGATTTTTCCGCTCCGGACGATTATTGATTTTATCGGGAATCAATACGGACTTGGAGCGGGGGACTTGATCTTCACCGGAACTCCGTCCGGTGTCGGCAAGGTCGAGGCGGGCGACCGCCTCGAGCTATATTGGGAAGGCGCCTTGCTGGGCGCCTCTACGGTGCGGCTGCAGTAGCGGCCGCTTTCTTATTTTCACACCGCTTCCTCCGGAAGCAAGTCTCTGTACTCGTCGCGGATGCGGAGAATTTGCGGGAGCTGTTCAAAGAACGCGTCGACGACCTTCGGGTCGAAATGGTGACCGCGCTCCTCTTGAAACAGGTTCAAAATCCGGTCCAGATCCCACGCCTTCTTATATACCCTGTCGCTGGCGAGCGCGTCGAACACGTCGGCGATGGCTGTGATCCGGCCGAAAATATGTATGTCCTCGCCGGAAATTCCTTTCGGATAGCCTTTGCCGTTCCATTTCTCATGGTGCTCGTAAGCGACGATCGCGGCCGTCTTCAGAATGCGGCGGTTCGAATTTTTTAATAAATTGTAGCCGATTTCGGTATGCGTCTTCATAATGTCGTATTCTTCGTCGGTCAGCTTGCCCGGCTTCTTCAGGACGGTGTCCGGTATCGCCACCTTGCCGATGTCGTGCATAGGGGAGGCCATCTTCAGCAAATCGGCATCGTCCTGCGACATGCCTAATCCGAGAGCAAGCACATAGGAGTATTCGGCGACACGTTTGACGTGGTTGCCCGTTTCCTTCGAACGGCTTTCGCCGATTTCGCCCATCGTAAAGATGATTTCCCGCTGGGTCGCTTCGATCTCGTTCGTCAGCATAACGGACTCGATCGATTTGCCCGAATACGATGCGGCCAGCACCAAGTATTCCAGGTCCTTCTCGGAAAATACTTGCTCCACGGTCATTTTGTTGATCGCTTGATAGGCGCCGATCATATGGCCTTCGTTGTTTCGGAACGGAACGACCATTAACGCTTTGGTCCGGTAGCCGGTCCGTTTGTCCACCGAGATGGCGCCGCTTTGCAGCACGTCGTGGTATTCCTCGTTCGTATAGGCGTCGTCGATAAAAATCGGCTCCCCCTTCTCGATGGCCATGCCGACCAAGCCCGATTTGAGAGGGATCCGAATTTCCTTTACGCCATGAGCCACCGTCGTAAACAGCTCCTGCGTGCGTTCGTCGATCAGCCAAACGGAGCAGCGGTCGGCCACAACCATCTCGCGCCCCATGTTCGCCATCAGGATCAGCACGTTATCGAGCGTGCGCTCGTTTCCGATTTTAGCCGTATAATCGAATATGACTTTAAGCATTTGTTCCGGGGTTAAATTTTTTTTAAACCTGGGATACTCCAGTTCATGAGCCTCATGCATAAAAAAATTTCGGCACCTCTCTACCTATTAGTAGTCCGTTCATCGCATCCTTATTTTAGCAGGTCAACCGGTTCATGACGATCATTTTTTCAATTAGAAAAAAATTTTTTGAATATTTAGACTTGTCATTATATGATAATAGGAAGCATAAAATTTTTTTTACGAAACACATTGAACGAGTGAAGAAATGACGGAGGTGGCCTCAAATGGCGGATCGTGCAACTGATAAAAAAATTTTCGTGTACACAGGTCCGGACGGTTCCGGTCGGAAGACAGTGGCGGATGCGGTCGGATTGACATTGGGCTTGCGGAAGGTCATTTCGTACACGACGCGGGCAAAAAGACCGGTAGAGGAAGACGGGCAGGATTATCACTTTTTGTCGAAGGGCGAGTTCGAAGAGGCCGTGTCGCGCGGGGAGTTTGTCGAGTATTTGACGATCGACGGTAACGAGTACGGCATCAAGCAGAAGGACATCGAGGAGCTGTTCGAGAAAGGCAGCGTCTATTTGATCCTGAACCGCCACGGAGCGGACATTCTCCGGAACACTTACGGGGACAGCGTGGTGCGCATATTTATTTATGCGGATCGGAATACGGTGGCGCAGCGGCAGCGGGAATACGGTTTGGACAAAGCGGAGATCGATCGGCACTTGTCGCGGTTTGAGGAAGATATGGCATATGGCGCCTCCTGCGAGCATTCGGTGGAAAACATCGGGGACCTTGGGCATACGGTGTTTCATGTGACGAATTTGTTGGAGGATTATTTGCAGCGGGATTTGGTCGATAAGGATTGATGTTGAAAAACGAATGGCTTGGGTGAATGAGCCCCTTCGGATCCGAAATTCGGATTTGAGGGGGCTTTTTGTGTCTAGCTTTGTAAGTTTTTTGTAAGTCGGCTTAAGTATAGTTCTGGTTGTGAAGGTAACGGAATCGGGTGCTTTGCCGGAGGTGATGTTTTTGAAGTACGCACCCTTATTTTTCCAGAATACCGCGGGGAGGTAAAAAGGTTGATATTGAATGCAATACGACGAAAAATGTGCGCACTGCTTGTCGCAGCATTAATTGTAACCCTGCTTGTTCCAATCCAGGTTTTGGCGGCGGGAGAAAAACCGGTCATTACTAGTATTAGTGAAACGCCGGATCCGAATTATCATATGATCGATTTGTTTTGGAGCAGGGATGATGCCCCGGACTCTTACAAGATATACAGATCGAGCGTCAGCCCTGAGGGTCCGTACGATCTTATAGGCACCACACAATTTAAAGGCTTTGCGGATACGGACTTTTCCGCCGAAACCACTTACTGGTATGTAGTTGCAGCCATTGTCGGTACTGAGGAGTTCCGCTCCGATCCGAAACAATTTGCGACCGGTCCGGGCTTTGAGGATGCATTGCCAGCCGGCACTGTTAGTCTGGAATATTTAGGCCATTCCGCTTTTATTATGTCAACGGCTCAAAATAACATTTTGATAGACCCTTGGACACCGCCGTATTTCGGTTTGCCAAGCATTGACTTGGCGGGCAGAGCGGCGGATATCGATTACATTACGGTCAGTCACCAGCATCTTGACCACAATTATATTGAGGCAGCTCCGGGTGCGCAGCCGATCCTTGGGGTCAAATTCAATGAAAACTATTCTTATGAATTTAACAGCATCACCGATTCGATCTACGGGGATGTTACGATTTCTAATGTTTTGCTCCCGCACTTTGAAACGGATTTCCCTGATCGGGATTATGAACCGAACGCAGGCTTTATTTATGTAACGGGCGGCATGAGAATCGTCCATATGGGCGATGCCTTCGGGCCGATTATCGACGGGTTGACCGAGGCGGAAACATCTTCGTTGAAAGGAACGGGAATCGACATCTTGATGCTCCCCGTGGGGAACGCTTTCGGAGGTGCCCACGACAGTATCAAATTGCTGGACGTTATCAATAAACTAGAACCAAGAGTTGTCATTCCGATTCACCCATGGACGCACAAGCAGCCGTTCCTCAATGCGGCAAAAGCTGCGGGAATAACGGTTGTTGAGAAACAATCGACGGAACGATTTAAGCTGACGGACTTGCCTCCGTCGGGCACCGTCATATGGAACATGCCTGGGAGCATCGTGCCGGAGACGTTGAATGTCGAATCTACCGTACCTGCAGATCATGCTGCAGATGTAGAGACCGATGCGATGATCATTGCTACGTTCAACAGCGAAGTAGCCATGACCGATGCGGACGGCTTGAAGGTTACGGTGTCTGATAGCGTGTACGGACCTAGGGATGCCGTTGCCATCTTAGGCGAAAATCCCCGCCAATTGTTGATTCAAGGCGTTTCGCTGGCAGAAGGAACGGAATATACGGTCAAAATTCCTGCCGGATTCGTTAAGAAAGCCGCAGGGACTGAAGTGAATCCGGTATACAGCTGGAGCTTTACAACGAAGAGCGCTTCAGGGGCACAGGATACCGTACCCCCGACGCTGATCAGCGCCGTAATTGCCGAAGACGGCATGACACTCGCTCTTGGATTTAATGAATCATTAAATAAACATTTTATTTCTGACCCCACGCAGTTCTCTCTAAGCGGCACAGCATCGCATATTGTCGCTGCCATACTCGACCCTGAGGATGATGCGGATCAAACGGTAGTTCTTGTTTTGTCGAGCGCTGTTCGAGCCGGCGAGACGGTAACGGTGTCTATTGCGGAAAACACCTTGAAGGATGCCGCGGACAATGGCAATGCTGCGATAACCGGCTTTGCGGTTAACAATAGGTCCGCCGTAGCCGCGACGACGCACATTTACGGAGATTTCAAGCTTCCGTCCACTGCAAATGCCTCCGATTTCCGAGTGAGGATATTTAAGGGGAGCGCAGTGCCTTCGGGAGAGGCTGGTTCGGTTGCCGATGCCGTGTACGGCGGGGAAAACTCGGGCATTGAAGTAGGCTTCGCTATACGCGAAGTAACCGGATCGACGTATATCCATTTTAGTTTGGACGTTGTACCGGGGACTTACAGTATGTTGATAACCGTACCCGGCTTTCAGAAGAAGCTCGAGGGCCTGCAAGTGCCCCTGGAGCAATATTGGAGCTTTATCCCTGCGAACAGTTTGAAATACACGTACCACGATACACAGATCGCTTATGTAGAGCTTGATCGGATTCAAACGGGGGGCAGTAATCCGCCTTCCACACCGCCGACCGGAAATCCAACGACAGGAACTCCTCCGACAGGAACTCCTCCGTTGGGAGCACAGACCGCTCCTTCGCCGGCTTCCTCCAGTACCGGAGCGGAAGTTACAAAACAAACATTGGAGAATGGGAGACAGGTCGTTAAAGTAACCTTCGATGCTCAAAAGCTCGGTGCTTCTCTCGGTCTACTGAAGGAAAAAGCACAAGGCTCGCAAATTTTAACGATTGATATTACCGAGATCGGGGAGATTACAGCCGTTGAGCTGCCCGCAAGCGAAATTGCTAAAGCGGCAAACGAAACGCCGAACGCCGTCATTTCTATACAAACCGCTTCGGCAAGCTACGAGCTCCCGATCACGCTGCTGGATATTGCGGCAATTGCGCAAGGAATGGGCGTGGAGCTCAAAGATCTGAAGGTGAGCGTCACCATGGAACAGGTTGGCGGCGCGACGGCGGCGGCGCTGCAAAGCAAGGCGGCTGAGAACGGAGTCACGCTGCTTGGCGACGCGATTGAATTCACCATCACCGTTGAAGCGGGCGGCAGCTCCAAGGAAGTAAACGATTTCGGAGGCACCTTCGTTACGCGAACGATTACAATCCCGCAACCGGTCGACGGAGCGACGGCCACCGCCGTAATGTACGATCCGGTAACCGGGGAGATGCGGTTCGTACCGGCGCAGTTCGTAACGGAGAACGGCCGAACGAAGGTCATTATGAAGCGAAACGGCAATTCGATCTACACCGTCGTACAATCGGACAGAACGTACGGCGATATCGGCAGCCATTGGGCGAAGCGGGATATCGAGCTGCTCGCATCCAAGCTGATATTGAGCGGAACGTCGGAGACGGCGTTCGCGCCGAACCGATCGGTTACGCGCGCCGAGTTTGCGGCAATGCTTGTAAGAGCGCTCGGACTTAACGAGAACAAACAAGCTGCTGCGGCGTTCTCGGATGTGTCGTCGGAGCAATGGTTTGCCGGATCGGTCGGCGCAGCGGCCGATGCGGGAATCGTAACCGGATTTGACGGCGGCGTGTTTAAACCGGGTGAGCGCATTACCCGCGAGCAGATGGCGGTTATGATTGCTCGGGCGATTGCTTTCGCAGGCAATCCGGCGGACGCGGCAGGCAAGACCGGCCTCGCGGCAGAATTTAAGGATGGTGCCAACATCAGCAGCTGGGCTCGGCCGGCGGTGCTCCAAGCGGTGCATTCGGGCATCCTGTCCGGCAGACCCGACGGAACGTTCGCACCGGTAGAGGCTGCAACCCGCGCGGAGGCCGCAACGATGCTGAAGCGTCTGCTGACGCACCTGGAATTTATCGATTAATTCATAGCAAAATTATTTCGGAATCGGGAGTTTTTCTCCCGGTTCTTTTTTTTCTACGACTGACCAATTAACTAACAAGGATTTCCA
>NZ_JAQZSG010000036.1 GCF_028745515.1 Paenibacillus thermotolerans
GAAATTACGTTGATCGATATTCTCGGCACCGAGTCGGATGAGGTGCTTGAGAAGGTACAGTTCAAAATTGAGAAAAGTAAAATTTACCAAAACCTAGATATTTTGGACGAAAGAGAGCAAGAGGTCATTAAAGGACGGTTCGGGCTCGATCAGGGCGGCGAGGAGCGTACGCAGCGCGAAATCGCCAAGGAGCTCGGCATCAGCCGCTCCTACGTGTCGCGCATCGAGAAGCGGGCGCTCATGAAGCTGTACCATGAGTTTTATAAGGCGAAGCGGTGAAACATAAATTCATCTAATGCAGGCATACTGGTGATGCCCGTCAAAGCGAAACCGCTTTGACGGGCTCTTTCTATTCCTCTGAGATGGGCAGAAAAAGCAGGGTAAACGGCAAATTGCTGCCGGAGGCGGGGGATAACCAAATTTCGACTTTCTCCTCCTGATCTTTGGTCCGGTACAAAACCGTGGCACTTTGCTGGGATCCGCTAGACTTAATATCGACGACTTGCCGGTTGACCCTTGCCGAACCAAAGTATCTTCCCCCTCGAGGGTTAAAGGCGATCAGCGTACCTGGCGAGACGCGATTCAAGGTGATTTTGTACAGCACGCCATAATTGCCGGAGTTTATAGCGACGCTGTTAAGTATCCCGTCCATCCCCTCCTGAAAAGGATCACTAGTGTTATCGGTGAGCGGCAGGCGTTCCGGTTTTTGTCCAACGATACCGTCATATGTGAACACACGGGTTGAATCTGCAAACGTTCCGCGGACGATCGACTCGAATGGGTTCAAGTCAGGCAGGAAGGGCAGAGCCGCGATCGGGTCTTGATCAGCCCGGACCATCAACATGGTGTATTCGATCGGCCCGTCACTGGTCAGATCGGCGTTCAGCGATACGACATCTCCGGGAGCAGCAACGGCGGCATTCAGTTGAGGGAAGAGAGCAACGCTCTCGCCAGGCGCAATTTGCCCGCTCGGCAGCTCATTCCCGGTTAAGGTAGACTGCAAATACCTTGCTCCAGCCATCCGTCCGGTCAACTCGGGAAATGGAGACGGTCCGGCGAAACCTGCATTTTCATACTGAATCGAAACGGCCGTGTCATTCCGATTGGTCGCAATCAAGTAAAATCGAGCCTTGGTATTGAGGCTGTTTTTGTGATGAATCATCAGGCGGGTTGGCCCGGAAATGGTGTCCCGATACAAAATTCCTTCCTCATTGACTGATTCAGGTCCGCTGGTGCGGAATAAAACATATGGCTCGGTCGCGTAAGTATACGGCAGTGACGCATAGGATAAAACCATGTCATTGATATCGATAGAGCTTCCCGGCGGAGCGATGCGCATGCCATATTCTTCCTTGCTGTACATCACGTCGGATGTAATCTCGATTTGCTTGCTGTAAGTCGAGGTTAGCCCGTGCTTGTCTTTCACCGTAAGCTTGATTTCGACCAAACCGGCTTCGAAAAAGACGGGTTCGTTGTTCCCCCACTCCCGGCCGGTGATCGCATTTTCGTCATCGGTACTCTCGTCATAGATCGTCACCGTTTCACCGATCCGGTATTGATCCTTATCCGTTCTAAAATAAGCTTTTGGAGGTTCATTCTGCGGCTCTTCCGTAACGGTTCCGGAACCCAAGCCACCGGGGGACAGCGTGATTCGATCTCCATCGAGCGTATAAGGGATCCGAAAGGCGGCCGTCAGCGAGGTGATCGGGACCATAAGGACGCCTTTGTCTACGTAGGCTTCGCCTCTCATCATTTGTTGGCTTTCGTTGACTTCGTACGTCTTCGTATGTACCCGGTACCGGGCCACAGTATTGTTTGAGGCTGCGCTGATTTCTTTGGCAACCGCATCGTAGGTAACCGTATAACCCAGGAAGCCGGCGAGGGAACGGAGACTGACATAGGTAACTCCTTGCCTCACCACCGTGGTGCCGCTTAAGGTATGGGCGGCTCCGTTACTCTGGATCCGGTTGCTGTTTAAATAGAGGATCGTTTTTGCGGAGCTTTGGTCTGTCTGTGAACCGGACTCTATCTGTGAGGTTTCTGCGAATGCAGAAGGTACTTCATAAGAGGCCAACAGAATCGAGGCGATGAGCAGAATTGCTTTTTGCATTTTCATGTAAGTGTCTAACTCCTTAATGGATTGTAATAATGGATTGTTATACGGCGCTTAGGTCATTTTGCGGCAATGATGGCCGCGCCCAGAACGATGACGGCGGCCCCGATCCAGCGGTTCAGCGGGACGCTCTCGCCGAAGACATACCATGCGGCAAAAATTCCGACCGCATAAGCCAGGCTTTGTAAAGGGTAGGCAAGACTCAAAGGCAATCGGGAGAGCACGATGAACCACAGTCCGGTGGCCAGGGCATATAGCGCAATCCCGAGCAGGATCAATGGCGAGAACAGGACCGGAAAGAGATTACCGATGCGAATGCCCCCTTGCTGCTGCAGACCGATTTTCCAAGAGATCTGCCCGGCAACAAGGAGAATGATATTGAGCAGAAGCATCAAGTACGCCATGACAGCGAATCACCTCCGTAATCTGGGCGTCGAGCTCTTTCATGCGCTGTTCCTGGAGGCCCAGTGTTTGGGTCAAAATAATGACCCGGTGCGTGAGAGATGAGACGGCCATCGTCAGATGGAGCAGAATGAACAACACGGCAACCACGCTTAGAAAATAAAGCAGGGATGGAGGATAATAAATATGAATCCACCGTGCGACTTCGTCGAGAAAAGACGGAAACAGGGACAGCGCCATCATGACCGAGCTCAACAGGAGCCAGAGAAGCGCATATTGCTCCCGCAGTTTGCGCTTACGGATCAAAACCAAGATCGTGCAGGCGAACGCTAGGCTGATGCAAAAACTGATGAGGTAAATATTAAGATTCATAGCGATTTTCCCACGCTTTTCTTTTCATCGTTTTCATTAGCAGGACGGATAGGATGACTTTGGACATGTAGTACACAGACTTTAGCGCCGATATGCTCGACACGCCGCCCTGACGCTCATTCATGACGACCGGGATTTCGGTAAAAGACAACTCCCGGTTGTAGAGCAGCATCAGTGCCTCTACTTCGGGATAATCGGCCGGGTACTCCCGGGCAAACAGGGAGATGGCTCGTCTTCCGCACAAACGGTAGCCAGAAGTAGGGTCGGTAACAGTCCTTCCGGTCAATCGGCTCAGGAGGGCCGACAGCAGACCGATACCCATTTTACGGGCAAAGGTGGACTGAAAGCCTTGCTTGGTGATAAACCGGGAGCCGATCACCATGTCGGCTTTGGTATCGAACATGGCGAACAGAAGCCGGCCCAGATCGGACGGATTATGCTGTCCGTCGCCGTCAATTTGCACGGCATAATCGTAATGATGCTCCGCCGCATAGCGGTAACCGGTCTGAACGGCACCGCCGATACCCAAATTGCAGGTGAGGTCGATGACGTTGACCCCGGCTGCCCTCGCAATTGGGCCGGTCGCGTCATTGGACCCGTCGTTGATGACAAGAACGTCTGCGTAAGGCGTTTCCCGGCGGAGCCGGTGAATGACCTGCGCAATACCCTCGGCTTCGTTATAGGCAGGCACGATGACGAGAACCTTGAAGGGTTGTTTACGGATTTCCGCTCGGCTCGGCATGAGAAACGTCTCCTTTCTGTGAACGGGATGACGGTTTGGTTAATTTAATCCATACCCAACGGAGGATAGCCACACTAGTCACCGCATCCATCATAATGATCAGCGGCATGGCGGTGTAGTTATAGCGGTACTCGGGCACGAAAGCCAGGCGGGTGACCGTCATGACTGCCACGATCAGCGCAAGCAGCGCCAGAGGCTGCTTCCACCTCCGAAACGTTGCGATTAAGGCTATCGGGCAGAACCATACAAGCGCCATATGCAGCAGGCTGCCCAGCGGACTCGGAAGCACCCGGTATAGCGGGCCGTGGCCGGCGCCGAAAAACATATTCGTATAAATGTACTTGAGCTTTCCGACGGTGTACCATTTGATGAATACCCAGGTATGCTGCGTAAAGCCGATTTTCAGCCGCTCTTTGGCGACTTCCATCTGGGTTTTGCCATGCCGGTCCACCAGGCCGTCTTCGTAGTTTTTGTCCGGGTAGGTGCCCGCCGCAAACGGATTAACCTGGGTCGAAGCGACAACCACCTCATGCAGAGAAACGATATTACGGATCACCCACGGCGAGAGGACAATGCCCGTTCCGATGCAGGCGAGCAGCAGCAGCTTTAGCGTAAGGCGAAGTTCCTTTATCCGGAGAAGATGGAATACGTACACCGGCACGATCAAAATCAGAAACTCCGGCCGGGTCAGAATTAACAGGCCCATGACGCTTCCGCTTAGCAAAGCGACAGTCCGCGTCTTGTTCTCAAAGGCAGCCAATTGCAAACGAATATAGAGAATCAGGAAGAAGCAGGCCAGAGTTTCCGTGAGAACGGCTCCGTTGCTCCAAATAAAAGGCGGATATACGCTGCTGATCAGCAAAACAACCATGGCTGCCTTCGTTCCGCCCAGCTTCCGTGCGATCGTGTACATCAGCCATAGAGTGACCAGACTAAGACCGAACTGGATATAGCGAATGTACGGGAACGGGTCATGGTTCCGGTAATCTGCCAGCTTGTACACAGCCGCCATAAACAGAGGGTATCCCGGGGTAACCTGAGCGTTCGGCTGAGTGTCCTTGTAGGCGTAAATGCCTTTTTCCAGCAGCTGTCGGACCATAACATCGTAATGTAAGGTGTCGTGCGGGGTATGGTGTTTCACCGAGACTAGGAAATCGAGCCGCAAATAAGTTGCAAGTGTGAAGATCAGAAAGATCAACATGATGAGCATCGGCTTCTTATAAGCGGGTGAAACTTTGGAAATGATCGCGTTCATTCGAGATTCGTACTCCTTCCTCTATCTATAGACATGCAAAGTCTCGGACGATACGACCGATGACAGATGTCCTTATGTTGAATCCAAGAGTACCGGAGACTTCTTAACGGAGGACTACTCAAATGCTTAACAAATGCTTAAGTATTTTAGCGGATATTGGTGATTTTTACCGAATGAATGGCGGAATGTGAGCGCAAAAAAGCTCCCGCCTAGCGGCGGGAGCTGTCATGACGGAACCGCGGCGGGAAGCCGGGTTTCAAATACCGTCCGTTCGGTAGAACTCTCTACGGAGATTTGTCCTCCGTGTACCTCGATGATGCTCTTTGTGATCGCCAGTCCGAGCCCGGTGCCGCCGGTAGCTTTGGAACGAGATTTTTCGACGCGGTAGAAGCGTTCGAATATATACGGAAGGTCCTGCTTCGGAATCGGTTCTCCGTAATTGCAAATGCGCACGCGGGCATGCCCTTCCTCCCGAGCAATATAGATGTCGATATACTTGCCGCTGCTTCCGTATTTGATCGCATTGGAAATCAGATTTTCATACGCGCGCACCAGATGATCCCCGTCGGCACGTATCGTCACCGGCCGTTCCGGGGCGTGAATTTGAAGTGCCATGCTTGCCTTCTCCAGGCTGGGAACGAATTCTTCGGCCAGCTGCTGAAAGAACCCGCCCACATCCAGCTCTTGCAAATGAAGGGGCATGCCGTTGTTAATCCGGGTGTACTCGAAGAGATCTTCGACGAGCTTTTTGAGGGCGAGTGATTTTTCGTAGGCGATATTCATGTAATAGCGGAGCTCCACCTCATCGGTATAACGATCCTTATCGATGATTTCCAGGAAACCGAGAATGGTGGTCAGCGGGGTCCGCAGGTCGTGGGAAACGCCTGTAATCAATTCGTTCTTCGTTCTCTCGGCGTTTCGCTCTTCCTGAATGGAACGGTTTAGTTGTTCGCTCATCGCGTTGATGCTGTCTGCAATCCGGCCGAGCTCGTGGTTCTCCCTCACCGGGATTTGGTAATCAAAATGTCCCTTGGCAATTTCGGTCAACCCATGATGGATTTCTTCAAGATAAGAGTGTATCTGTTCGGATAAGCCGTTGATGTTCCCTGCGATGGTACCAAGCTCATCGGCGGTTTTTACATCAGCGGAAACGTGAAGCCTGCCGCTCGCCATATCCTCCAGAACAGCGGCAAGTTCCTTGGCATTCCGAACGAACGGCCGGGTGGCGGATATGTAGAGAAACACAAAAAAGCCTGCTCCCAATACTACGGCGGTAGGCTGGGAACCGATATGGTTGATCACCCATCTGAGGGGCGCGTTATAAGGCTGATACACGATCAAATAGGAGGCCAGCAGCCAACCGAGCAGAACGAACAACAGCGTTAGCCCGATACAACCGACGAATACCGCAAGGAACTTCCACCGTATGCCGATGTATACCTTGCTCTTCATGGCTGCTGCACCTCCTTCGTCGATTTCATTTTGTAACCGATGCCCCAGACGGTTTTAATGAAAGCGGGGTTCTGGGCGTCTTTCTCGATTTTTTCGCGGAGTTTGCGAATATGGACCATGACCGTGTTTTTCGATTCCATGAATGGCTCGTTCCATACTTCCTCGTAAATTTTGTCCATACTGAGCACGATTCCTTGGTTGAATGCAAGCAGTTTCAAAATTTCAAACTCACGGGGCGTCAGCTTCACCTCTTGGTCGTCAACCGTCACGGTATGCGTTGCGGTGTTTATCACCAAGTCGTCGATTACGATCTCATTTTCGGCGGGAACGCTGCGGTAGTTTAACAGCTTGTACCGCCGGATCTGAGATTTGACCCGGGCGACCAGTTCCAGAGGATTGAACGGCTTAGTGACATAGTCGTCGGCACCGATACTGAGGCCTGAAATTTTATCGATATCCTGGCTTTTCGCCGACAGCATAATAATCGGGGTATTGTTCTCCTCGCGGATTTTCATGCATGCTTGGATCCCGTCCATTTCGGGCATCATGACATCGAGAATGATCAGATCCACCGGATGGCTGCGCAGGATGTCCAAGGCTTCCAGGCCGTTAGCGGCTTTATACAGAACGTATCCTTCATTCTTAAGATAAATTTCGATCAGCTTAATGATTTCTTTCTCATCATCAACGAGAAGAACGGCTTCTCTGGACATGCGGGATTTGCACCTCTTTGAGTAATATAAAACTAAGAGCAAGTCATTAAATAAGATCATACACCAAAACTCTTAACATAAAGGTCATGAATTTCTTAACATTCGCTTAAGATCCTGATTTTTTCGGGGTTACATATTTAACCAAGCGGCGGACAAAATACCTTGTACATTACTTGCGGTCACGAAAGGTAAGAAACATGAACAACTCGTCCATCTCGTTCGTGCAATTGGTTATGATCATGATGTTGAGCACCGGATTGATGAACCATGTCATCATAATTCCCATTCTGGTGGATACGGCCAAGCGCGATGCATGGATTTCCGTTTTAGCGGCCGGGGGATTGGCGTTTGTTTGGATCGGACTTTTGTATCTGGCGATAGCCAAAATGGTTAAGCAGCATGTTTTTCAGTGGATAACGCGTACGTATCACCCGGTCGCCGGACATATATTGGCGATTATCGCTTGCATTTACATGCTTGTCTTATGCGGGATCACGACGAGAGATACCGTAACGTGGATTCGCCTTACGTTCTCGCCGCAAACCCCGAATGTAATTATTGCGATCATACTCGTCATCGTATGTGCGGCCAACGCCTATATGGGGCTCCGATCGCTTGCCAATACGGCCGGAATATTGCTGCCGTTTGTCGTCCTACTCGGTTTTTTCGTTATGCTGGCTAACGTTCCTCATAAAAATTACACGCTGCTAAGGCCGTTCCTGGAGCACGGCATGCAGCCGGTTTGGGACGGAGCGGTTTATGCGGGCGCCGGATTTGTAGAAGTTATCATGATTCTCTTTGTATATCATAGGATTCGTTCCAAAATTTCGTTCGCTTCGTTAATGCTGCTTATGTTTATTCTGATCGGTCTGACGCTCGGGCCGTTAATGGGAGCCATCATCGAGTTCGGCCCCGACCAAGCAGCCAAGCTCAGGTATCCCGCTTATGAAGAGTGGAGGCTCGTCATTATCGGCCAATACATAGAGCATGTAGATTTTTTCAGTATATATCAATGGTTTTGCGGCGCGTTTTTAAGAATTTCTCTGACGATGTATTTGATACTCGAGATCTTTAGATGGAACGGCAAATTCAAAGTTTGGGCGCTTGCGTTCATCACCTCCGCCATGGTTTACCTTTCGGTAATGCCCGTCAGCGACCCGTTATTTTTAGATGCGTTAGCCCATTATGTGCTGCCGTGGATCGTTTGGACGATGATCGGATATTCGCTCGTTATTGTGATACTCATATATGTTCCGCACTTGAGGAGAGACGCCAAATCATGATCATGACCGATAGCGCGCAGCGCTTCCCGATCAGCGAAGAAGACGTCCGGCGATTGTTTCAGAATAGCTCCGATATCGAAATGATAAAAATCGTCTTGCCGCAGGGGGATGCGGAATTAAGCGTGCTGCTTGTATATTGCGCGGGACTTTGCGATACCTCCGGGTTGTACAAGCAATTTGTGCCGATCCTGAAAAAAGCGGCCGAGCGCTTTTCTTTATCCGATCCTGACGAATTGGAGAAACATGTGCCGTATCTTATGGCCCCTCTCTCAACGGAAAATTTGAAATCCGAATTGACGAACAAAGTATTGGAGGGCGATTTGATCTTACTATTCGAGACGTCCGACCAAGTATACGCGGTTAAAATGGGGGATCCGCCGAAGCGGAATCCTGACGAACCGAATACCGAAGTATCGACGAGAGGGCCGAAAGACGGATTTACGGAAGAAACGATGACGAATATCGGATTGATCAGAAAGAGACTGAAGACAAATCAGCTCGCGGTTGAAGAGCATATCATCGGCAGCCAAACGTCAACGAAAGTGAGTCTTTTATATTTACAGCACGTCATTGATCAAGCGGTACTGCGGGAAATACAGACTAAAATCAAGAGCATCCGGGCGGACGGAATAATCAGCAGCACACAATTGGAAGAATTATTGACGGGCTTTTCGTTGTTTCCGAAGTATTCCTATACCGGAAGACCGGATTTTGCCGTGAACTCGCTCATGAACGGAAGATTCGTACTTTTTGCGGAAGGATCCCCGACCGCGATCATAGCGCCTGTCAATTTCAGCTTCCTGCTCAATACTTCCGAAGATGCGCACATGGTTAACAGCTTTGTCATGTTTATCAGACTGTTAAGAATCCTCGGGATAATCATATCGCTGTTTTTGCCCGGTTTTTTCATAGCGCTGCTTACATTTCACCAGGACCAGCTGCCCTTCACCTTATTGGCTACCTTGGTTACGGCAAGGCAGGGGGTTCCGTTTCCTGTCCCCTTGGAAGCTCTTATCATGCTGATCCTGTTTGAAATATTTCGGGAAGCGGGAATGCGCCTTCCGTCGGCGTTCGGCCAAACGCTGTCCGTAGTCGGCGGCCTCATTATCGGACAAGCCGCCATAAGCGCCGGCATTGCCGCACCGGGAACAACCGTAGTCATTGCCATTTCCGTGCTTTCCACCTTCTCGCTGGTCAATCAGTCGCTGGTGGGGGTTGTGAGCCTCATACGCATTTTTGTATTGATCGTCGGCGGCATTTTCGGCTTGTTCGGCGTACTGGTTTGTCTCATGGCCGTAGTTCTGTACATGGTCAACCTGCGTTCCTTCGGCACGTATTATTTGTCCCCCATATCGCCGCCGTCGGCGCGCGATCTTTACAAAGTCATCGCGAGGATGCCGTGGGGGAAGAAAAACTGATTTCTTTCGTATCGGCGAGAGGAGTGTAACGAAAATGAAGCAACTCCGAAACGCGTTACTATTTCCGCTGTTAGCTTTTATGCTTTCCGGCTGCTGGGGAGCTAAAGAAATCGAGCACATGATCTATGCCAATTCGATCGGATTCGATTACGAAGGCGGTAAAGTCGTTCTTTACATACAAATGATCAGTTTCAGCGGGATTGCAAAAAGGGAGCAGGGATCGGAGTCGGAGGAACAAAAAATTTACATCGGCAAAGCGCAAGGAGATACGGTCGACGGCGCATTTTTCAACTTGTACGCCTCGAGCCAGCAAAGAATCGCATGGAGCCACGTCAGGTCTCTCGTGTTCAGCGAGGCTGCTTTAAAAAAAGGGATCGTAAACGAAGCGCTTGATGTGTTCGATCGTTATTACGAGTTCAGATATACCGTATGGACATGGGCTGCCAAAGATCCGATCGAAGAAATATTTGCGACCCCGTCGAACGTGCAGCTGTCCGTGCTTTATTCGAAACTGAACAATCCGAGCAACGCTTATGAGCAAAGCTCCGTCGCCGCCCCTTTGTATTTGTACAAATTTATTTGGCAATGGAAAGAAAAAGCGGATACGACTTTATTGCCCTATCTCCAGATTGTACATGACAACTGGATGGATAACAAAGAACGTTCCCCCAAATTGCGTACGGGCGGAGTATGCTTCTTGCAAAGCAAGGAACTGAAGGGATGCTTGCCGCGCCGGCATATATTAGGGCTGCGATGGCTTAACGAGAAGACGGTCCGGGCCCATGTGAGCCTAAAGAACGGCGACTCTAAAGGCGGTTCGTTGGTGGCGATGTTTACAATGGAAGAAGTTAAGCCCGAAATTATACCCGAGCTCGAGGGCGGGAGAGTTCGATTTAAAATAAAAGTGTCTGCAAGCGGAAGCCTGCCCAGTTAAGCCAATCCGTATCCGATCGAAAGCTCGAGAGAATGGCGGCTGCGCAAATCAAGAAGGAGATTATGTCGACATATCTCAAAGGGCTGGAAATCGGCGCGGATGTGTACCGCCTCTCCGACGAGCTGTACAGATCGGATGCCGCCGGATGGAAAAAATTCGAGCGGAGCGGTCATGTTCCTCTGGACAAGGACAGTATTTCGATTGATGTGAAAGTGAAGCTCGAAAGCGGGGGAATCTCCAAAGTAAGAAGCACAAAACGGGACTGAGTTACATGAATTTACAAAACATACAAGTCCGAGCCGCAGGTCATAATGAATGTAGCGGTATGTTATGACAACGGTTCAAGGAGGCTTGTAAGCATGGCAACAGCGGCAAAGAAAAAATTCGGCTTAACCCCCAAAGAATACCAATCGATCGCAAAAAAGAACGAGCCTGCCCGCCCTCTGTTAAAAAATATAACCCGCGCCTTCGTGGCGGGGGGAATCATCTGCGTCATCGGACAAGTTATTTCTACGTTGTTCGTAAAGTATGCGGATATGACGAAGGAGCAAGCGGGGCTTCCTACGGTCGTCATCTTGATATTGCTTTCGGTCATTGCAACCAGCTTTGGGGTTTACGATAAGCTCGGGCAATGGGCCGGCGCCGGATCGGCCGTTCCCGTCACCGGCTTTGCGAACTCGATGTGCTCCGCGGCCATCGAACATCGAAGCGAAGGCATCGTGCTCGGCGTATCGACCAAAATGTTTAAGCTTGCAGGCTCGGTCGTCGTGTTCGGGACCGTCGCCGCATTCGTAGTGGCCGTTATTCATTGGATGATCGGCACGGGGGGGCAGCAGGGATGAAGCTCGGCGAACAAACCTGGTTGTTCGAGAACGCCCCGATCATTCAAACGAGCGCTTCCGTCGTCGGTCCGGACGAAGGAGCCGGACCGCTGGCGAACGATTTCGACATTGTTCATAGCGATTTGTATATCGGCGAAAAATCATGGGAATGCGCGGAACGGAAGCTGCTGGAGCAAGCCGCCATGCTGACGGTCCAAAAGGCGGGCCTTGCGATTGATGACGTAGACTTTTTTGTCGGCGGAGATTTAATGAACCAGATCGTGAGCGCTACGTTCTCCGCGCGTTCGTTCGGCATTCCGTACTTAGGCGTATTCGGTGCATGCTCGACGTCGATGGAAAGCTTGGCCATCGCGTCGCTGCTCGTCAACACGGGCAACGCGGACCGGGTTATCGCGGGGACGACCAGCCACAACTGCTCCGTCGAAAGACAGTTCCGCTATCCGACCGAATACGGCGGGCAGAAGGTGGAGACGGCGCAAAATACGGTTACGGCCGCAGGCGCGGCGCTTGTGTCGAAAACCGGGAACGGACCGAAAATCACCGCCGCGACCATCGGGAAGGTGGTCGATATGGGTCTGAAGGATCCGAACAATATGGGCGCCGCCATGGCTCCTGCCGCCGTAGACACGATTATGGCCCATTTGAGGGACCGGGGCGTATCGCCCGGATATTACGATTTGATCGTAACCGGAGATTTGGCGGCGTACGGCTCTCAAATCGCCCGGGAATTGTTCCAAAAATTCGGGGTTCCGATCGAAGAAACCGTGTATGACGACTGCGGACTCATGATATACGACCGGGAAAAGCAGCAAATGTTTGCCGGGGCGAGCGGGTGCGGCTGCTCCGCGGCCGTTACGTACGGGCATCTGCTGAAGCGCATGGAGCGCGGGGAGTTGAAACGGATGCTCGTCGTCGCCACCGGCTCTCTCCATTCTCCGGTAACGTATCAGCAGAAGGAAAGCATTCCTTGCATCGCTCATGCGGTAGCCTTTGAAAGCGGGGAGGTGCAATGATGAACGCGGTTCTTCCTTTTGTATGGGCGTTTCTTGTCGGAGGGGCCATATGCGTCGTGGGGCAGCTCATGTTCGATGTGCTGAAACTGACGCCGGCGCACACGATGGTAACCCTTGTCGTCATCGGAGCCATATTGGACGGCGTAGGCTTGTACGATCCGCTGATCGAATTCGCCGGAGCGGGCGCTACCGTGCCGATCACCTCGTTCGGCAATCAGCTCACTCACGGTGCCTTGACGGAGCTTGGGCAGACGGGCTGGGCCGGGTTGTTCGGAGGGGTGTACCACTATACTAGCGCCGGAATTACGGCCGCAATCGTATTTTCCTTCTTCGCCGCCCTGCTGGCAAGGCCGAAGGGCTAACGCAAGCTGCAAAACCTCGCGATGCTTCGCGAGGTTTTTTTGCACTTGCAGGAAAAAATGTAGCGCATATGGGTATACGGCGACCTTTTCCTTCTAGTAATATGGACATGAGGACGTTTTATTTACAGGGGAGGCAACCGGAAATGGAAGCGCTTTTTCAAGAGGATGTTCTAATGTTGAATGAACTGAAACGCAATTTGGAATCGTGCATATACGG
This sequence comes from Paenibacillus thermotolerans, assembly GCF_028745515.1. Taxonomy (GTDB): domain Bacteria; phylum Bacillota; class Bacilli; order Paenibacillales; family YIM-B00363; genus Paenibacillus_AE; species Paenibacillus_AE thermotolerans. Next base: position 13,119 of record NZ_JAQZSG010000036.1, read on the forward strand.
CAAAAGCGCGGAAATCGAGCTTCTTGTAACGGCGCTCATCGCAGGCGGGCACGTGCTGCTGGAGGACGTGCCGGGCACCGGAAAGACCGTACTGATCAAAGCGCTCGCCAAATCCGTCAATACGGAGTTTCGCCGCATTCAATGCAACCCTGACTTACTGCCTACCGACATTACGGGTGTGGCCATATATCATCCGAAGAATGAACGGTTCGAATACCGGCCCGGTCCGATTATGACGAACATTTTATTAATCGACGAAATCAATCGCGCGACGACTAAGACGCAATCCGCGCTGCTGGAGGCGATGGAGGAGCATCACGTCACGGTCGACGGCGAGCCGCACCCGCTGCCGCAGCCGTTCCTGCTGCTCGCAACCCAAAATCCGATCGATTTCGAAGGGACGTATGTGCTGCCGGAAGCGCAGATGGACCGGTTTATGTTCAAGTTTTCGCTCGGCTATCCCGATGAGGGCACCGAACGCCGTATGGCCCAAGTGCAATCCAAGGCGCGTCCGCTCGACGCGCTGGAGCCCGTGACGGATACGCAGCGGCTGCTTCAAGTGCAGCAGCGCGTCCGGGACATCCATGTCGACGAGAACGTGACCCATTATGCGGTGAACATCGTCAGGAGCACGAGAGAAAACCGGCACCTGCTGCTTGGCGCAAGCCCGCGGGCGACGCTTGCGCTGATTACGGCCGCCAAAGCCTGCGCCTTGATTCAGGGCCGGGATTACGTCATTCCGGACGATATCAAAAAGCTGGTGCCTTACGTGCTTGGACACAGGCTGGTGCTGGAAACCGAAGCGAGAATGGAAGGAGTTACCGTCTCCTCCGTATTGGACGCCGTATTGCGCGAATCCAGAGCGCCTGTCAGGCTGGAGCGTTAACGCATGCTTCGCGCCGCAAAGACGCCGCGATGGCCGCTGAAGGCATGGGTGCTCCTGCTGTGTCTTGTTTCTTCGATCTTTTTTGTCTTGTTCCAAGGCGGCAAGCTGTCGCTGATGCTCCTCATCATTGTTTCCACATTAACGGTTTATTTATCGCTCGGCCGCTGGAGCGGGATCGCTTCAACGCGCGGCAAGCGCGATATTTACGGCGTGACGGGCGGAGCGGCGCTTCAGTCCGGCACGGCGCTGAAGGTAGCGATTCGAGTGGCGATTCCCGGGATCTGGCCGATTCCTTACGTCACCGTTAAGGATCGTTTGATTCGCAGAGACGGCAATATTCAATTGTTCGAGGGCACCTTCGTTCCCGACTGGCGAAGAAACGGAATGCTCGAATACGTGACGCCGCCGCTTGCGAGAGGGTTTTACCGGTTTGAAGAGGTGGAGTGCGTCACCGCCGATATTTTCGGCTTGTTCGAGCATAAAGGCATGGTTCCCATGCCGCTGGCCTTCAGCGTGCTGCCACGCACGATCGCCATTCCGGAATGGCGGCATCTGCATCAGCTGTTCAAAGGCAGCCACCAGCAGTCCGCTTCGGGAGGAAGCCAAAGAGAGACTACGCAAATCAACGGCGTCCGGGAATACATTTATGGAGACCGTCTTGCCAAAATACACTGGAATGCGACGGCCCGAACGGGAACGTGGAAATCGAAGGAGTTCGAGCGGGAATCGCTGCCTAAGCTGATGATCGTTCTCGACCGGAATCCTTCCGGATACCGTTCGAAGGACGGGTTTGAGCTCGCCGTGTCGACAGCTGCGTCTTTAGCCGATTTTGCGATTTCGCGCGGCATGTCCGTCGGATTGTTGTCGGCCGGCGGAGGGAAGACGTTCTGGGAGCCGCCCGGCGGGTATGAGGCTAAGAAGCGAATCGAGCAGCACTTGATTGAAGTGCAGCCCGACGCCAGCCAAGACGTCATGAAGCTGATCTCGGACCGGACGAAGCTTCCTTCGGGCGGCTGCGTCGTCGCGGTCGTTTCGCCGCTGCGCAACGATTCGATGCTGCGGACGTTTCAATGGCTTCACGCATACGGCACCGGAGCGGCGCACATGTGGGTGAACGCCGAGCAGGCCGTGAAGGTTCGCGAGGACTGGACGCGCTTGCTGCGGGGAATCGGAACGCCTGCATACAGTATTCAAAGGCTGGAGGATTTGCCTTCGGCGCTGAGGGGGCGGGAAGCATGAGCCAAGGCGAACTGAGCATCCGCCGCTTGTTGTTTACGAACTGGCATGAGAAAGGAATCAATCTGTTTCTCGGCATTTTTCTATATCAGCTTATCATTTGGTTTGACGCGTATTGGGTCAATGAAACGAAGCCGGTGGTCGTCGGGGCGTTGACCGTTTCTTATGTTGTCGAATGCTTCACGAAACGGCCGGCATGGCTTCGAAGGCTCGCGGGAATCGCCGCGGTGATTGCGGTGACCGGCTATGTCGTACGGCCCGAACCGGCGGCGGGGGAGCTTGAAGGCGTACCCCTCGGTTTCCTGTTGAGCGTCTTGGAGTATGTTTTGAGGCTCCATCCGTTCATTTGGTTTGCTGCCGGGACATGGGCGCTTTTCATCATGCTTTCGGGATATTTAACGTCGAGATGGCGGATTTTTGCGTTGATGGTGTTCGGCATCGTGCTGCTCAGCGTCGTCGATTCGTTCAGCTCCTTCGTGTTTTGGGATCAAGTGGCCATAATGATCGGCTGCGGATTAACGATGCTCGTCATACACCATCTGCAGCAGCTTCGCCTTAGAGATCCTGAAGGGTACGATAATTTGATGAGCTACCCCGTTCCGATCTTCGTCATGGTCGTTACGATCATAACCGCTTCCTTGGCGCTCGGTATGCTGGCGCCGAACATTCGCCCGGTCATTATGGATCCGTACACCGCTTGGAAGACGTATCAGGGCGAGGCGGTTCCGGCTTTCGGCAAAAGCGGGGGCTGGTTCGGGGAATCGACGACGCGCAACGCATCCTCGGGCTACAGCCGGAACGATACGCATCTCGGCGCCGCCTTCGATTTCGACTATTCGCCGGTATTTTCCGTCGATACGTCGCGGCGGAGCTATTGGCGGGGGGAGACGAGATCGTACTACAACGGAAACGGCTGGGAGCCGACCTCCAGGGAAATGAATCACCGCTTGCTGCCGGTAGGTTCGTCCGCCGAAGCGCCGAAGAGGGATTATGAAACGAATATGCTTGAGACGGTGGAAATTACGCAGACGTTCCGCATGGCGGACGGGAGGTCCTACCCGGTGCTCTTCGCGGCGCCGTACGCCCAAACCGTTGAGGCGGGTCCCGAAGTTTCGGAAGAAGCCAAGATGCGAATGTATTGGCAAGGGGAGCAGAACGGCATTCTTTGGTTCGAATCAAGCGGAATCGACTATCCTTCCGTTTATACGGTAACGTCGCAAATGCCGGTCATCGATGAGGAAAAGCTGCGTCAGTCGGCGCCCGTAACGGACACCGAGCTGCTTCAAGATTATTTGCAGCTTCCGAACATTCCGGACCGCGTCCGGCTGCTGGCGCAGAAGGTGACGGAGGAGGCAGACAACCCGTACGACAAGGCGAAAGCGCTCAAAACGTATTTAAGCACAAGCTTTCCTTATACGAACACGCCGGACGTTTCCAAAGGGACGAGCGCGGATTTCGTGGACCGGTTCCTGTTTGAAATTCAAGAAGGCTATTGCGATTACTACTCTACGGCGATGGTTGTTATGGCCCGTTCCATCGGGCTGCCTGCACGCTGGGTGAAGGGCTATATTCCCGGACAATCGGATATGGAGTTTATTTATCGGCAATATTTGCCGGGAGAAGAGCGGGATTACGACGGTCCGGGGACATATACCGTCCGAAATTCGGACGCCCACTCCTGGGTAGAGGTGTTCTTCGAAGGCTTCGGCTGGATTCCGTTCGAGCCGACGGCCGGCTTCTCGCTGCCGATCGTTCAGACGGAAAATGAGACCGAGGTTGCTCTTCCGGCGGATTTGGGAGAGACGACGGAGGCGCTTGTGGCCGAAAAGGGAACAAGCGGTACGAACCATCAGGTTTGGATTGCGGCTTTGAGTGCGGTTGTGGCGATTGCAGGCATCGTTTGGATGTCGGTTCGTTTTCAATGGATTGCGCTGCTGCGCACCCGCGGTTTCCGCAAATCGCCCAATTACAACTTGAAGTTTCTTGGAGAAATGGAGCGGCTTCTTTACAGGATGCGGCGCAAAGGGCTTCATTGGACCGATAACGAGACGGTTCGCGAAATGATGCAGCGCTGGATGAAGGAGCACGCCTTCCTCCAAAATGATTTAAACTCGCTTATGCTTACGTTCGAAAAGGCGAAATACAGCAAAAACGGCTTGAGCGAGCAGGAGTATTGGAATGCGGAAACATTGATGCGAAAGCTACGGGAAAGCTTGAGATAATCGTGCTCTTCCCGTCGCTCGTTGCGGCTGTTTTTCATCCGGTGCGAAAATATGGTATCATTTTGCCATGACTTCTGCGCGGGGTGAACGGTTTGCTGCAATTGATGGTCCCCAAAGTAAGAGTAAGCACGATTTACGATATCGACTTGACCGACTTGAAGCGGCAAGGCATCCGGGGCATAATTACCGATTTGGACAATACGCTTGTCGGCGCGAAGGTGCCATATGCGACTCCGGAGCTTGCGGATTGGCTCGAGCTTGTTCGCAGCCGCGGGTTTCAGGTCGTCATCGTATCCAACAACGGAAGAGACCGCGTCAGCGCGTTCGCCGAGCCGCTGGCGCTGCCTTATGTATATCGAGCACGGAAGCCGCTGCATGCGGCTTTTGTGCGTGCGCTGGAAATGATGTCCTTGCGCGCCTCGGAGGCCGCGGTCGTCGGAGATCAAATGATGACGGACATTCTCGGCGGAAACCGCATCGGGCTGTACACCATCTTGGTGGATCCGATCGCGGCGCATGACGAAAGCTGGTATACGCGCCTTATCAACCGTAACCTGGAGCGTGCGTTCGTCTCCAAATTGAAACAGAAAGGGCTGCTTCCTTAACGTGAATTCCAATATGGGAACGGGGGCCGGCTGCTCCGGCTGCGGCGTCCGTTTGCAATCCGAACATAAAGAAGCATTAGGCTTTATACCGCGCTCGGCCGCGGAGCGCACCCCGCTTTTATGCCAGCGCTGCTTCCGGATCAAACATTACAATGAGGCTTCCTCCGTTACGCCGGACCAAGGCGAGTTTCTTCGCTTGCTGGGCGGCATCGCCGACACGGACAGCCTCGTTGTCCATATTATCGACCTGTTTGATTTTGAAGGAAGTATTATTAGCGGCTTACAGCGGTTCATCGGCGCGAACCCGGTGCTGCTTGTCGTGAACAAGATCGATTTGATTCCTGCGGACATTAATCCGAACCGGATTCGGAACTGGGTCCAGCGCCGCGCCAAGGAAGAAGGCCTTAAGGTTGCCGATGTCGTACTCGTAAGCGCGAAGCGGAACATCGGCTTTGACCGGCTGGTTGAGACGATGGAAAGCCTGCGGAGGGGAAGAGACATCTATGTGGTCGGCGCGACGAATGTCGGGAAGTCTTCCTTCGTGAACCGTCTGATTTCCGACTATAGTCCGCTCGACGCGGAGCTTACCGTTTCCGCATATCCCGGCACGACGCTCGACCTTGTACATATTCCGCTGGATGACGAAAAGCATATAATCGATACGCCGGGAATCGTGTACGATTGGCGGCTGACCGAGCGCGTACCGAAGTCCGATTTAGGCAAGCTCGTGCCGGATAAACCGCTTAAACCGGTAACGTATCAATTAAATCCGGAGCAAACGCTGTTTTTCGGCGCTTTGGCGAGAGTGGATTTCGTACAAGGAAGCCGGCGGTCGTTCACCTGCTATGTAAGCAGAGGGATCGAGGTTCACCGGACGAAGCTGGAGAGGGCCGATGCATTGTACGCCGAGCACAAAGGGACGCTCCTTACACCGCCGGACAAGGCGCATGTCGACGACCTGGGCCCGTTAACGCGGCACCGGTTTACGATCCGTCCGGGAACGGAGCAGGATGTATTTATTTCCGGGCTCGGCTGGATTCGGATTCACGGGGAGGACGGAGCCGTCATCGACGCTCACGTTCCGAAAGGAATTAAAGTGCTGGCGAGAGACAGCTTGATATAGAAACACGGAGAAGGAGAGAGAGAGCGATGGGAGAAACCGCAGTTGGCCGTCCGTCCGCCTCGTTCGCCGTAAATAGCGAGACGGTATTTTACGGCGTGTTCGGCGATCCGGTGCGCCATTCGAAGTCGCCCGTCATGCTGGGCGAAGCGTTTCGTGCGGCGGGCATGAACGCCGTGTACGGGGCGTTTCATGTAACGCCGGACGCTTTGGGCAGCGCTGTCGAAGGCGTTCGCGCGCTAGGCTTTCGGGGCGTGAACGTGACGATCCCGCATAAGGTCCGCGTAATGGAATACTTGGATGAAATCGACGCAACGGCGAGGAAGGCCGGGGCGGTCAATACGATTGTGAATGAAGGCGGAAGGCTGATCGGATACAATACCGACGGCATCGGGTACGTAAGGTCGTTGAAGGAGGAAACCGGAGCGAGCATCGAGGGTTCGAGCATTCTGATGCTTGGCGCGGGCGGGGCGGCAAGAGGAGTGGCGCATGCGCTGGCCGCGGAGAAGCCTTCGCGGATGTGGATCGCAAACCGGTCGGCCGGGAAAGCGGAAGCGCTCGTTTCGGAGCTTGCGGGCTCATCGGATTGCATAGGTATCGGCTGGGATGGAATCGACCATATTATAGGGAAAGTCGATATTATCGTGAATACGACCCCGATCGGCATGCATCCGAACACCGAGGAAATGCCGGTCGACCCGGCGCTGCTTCGGGAAGGAACGATCGTCAGCGATTTGATTTACAATCCGCTGTCGACGAAGCTGCTTATGCATGCCGAACAAGCAGGCGCCAAGGTACACGGAGGGCTAGGCATGTTCGTGTATCAGGGAGCTTACGCATTCGAATATTGGACCGGCGCGCCGGCGCCGGTGGAGGCGATGCGCGCAGCGGTGCTGCGGGCGATGGAGCCGCCGGGAGGGGGAGAGAGATGACACGCCGAATCGGAATATTAGGCGGCACCTTCAACCCTGTTCATACCGGCCATCTCATTCTCGCGGAGCGGGTTCGGGAGCACGGAAGGTTCGACGAGATTTGGTTTATTCCCGCGTATCAGCCGCCGCACAAGCCGCCGCTGCAAGGAGCGGACCCGGCTCAGCGGGCGGCCATGGTGGAAGCGGCTATTCGGGACAATCCGGGCTTTCGGATGCAGACGATCGAGATCGATCGCGGCGGCGTATCGTACACGATCGACACCGTTTTGGAGCTAAAACGATTGTATCCGGACGACACGCTCGTATGGATCATCGGCGCGGACATGGTGAAGTATTTGAATTATTGGCACCGCATCGACGAAATCGTGCAGCATATCGAATTTTTGGGCGTCGCCAGACCGGGCTATGTGGTGGAGCCGGGGGACATACCTCCCGCTGCGGCGGGGAGATTAACGTTCGCGGAGCTGCCGGAGATCGATATTTCGTCGTCGGAAATTCGAGGCCGGGTGCGGGATCGATTGTCCGTCCGGTATCTAGTTCCGGAACCGGTGCATGCTTTTATTACGGAGAACAAGCTGTATGAAGCATAGGGATTTGATTGATCGGCTGATGTCGGAAGTATCGAAGCAAATGCCGGAGCGGCGTTGGAAGCACACGTTAGGCGTCGTGTCCAGCGCGATGAAGCTCGCGGAGCGGTACGGCGACGACCCGGAAAAAGCGGAACTGGCCGCCGTTCTCCATGATGTCGCCAAGTTTTGGCCGGTGGACAAACAGCGGGATACAATTATGGAGGAAGGGCTCCATCTCGACGTGCTGGATTACGACAAAGAGCTGTGGCACGCCCACGCTGGCGCTTATGTCGCTCGGCGCGATTACGGAGTCGCCGATGCGGAGGTGCTGAACGCAATCCGTTACCATACGTCAGGCAGGGTCGGCATGTCCCGGCTGGAAAAAATTATTTGCCTGGCGGATTATATCGAGCCCGGACGGGAGTTTCCGGGCGTCGACAACTTGCGCCGGCTTTCGGAGGAAAGCTTGGAGGAGGCGCTGCTTGCCGGCTTTGACGGAACGATTTCATTTTTGATGGAGAAAAGGAAGCGAATTTATCCTTTAACCGTCCTTACTCGAAACGATCTTATTCTTTCTCTTACACAGGAGGCTTGAACGCATGACCATAACCCCTGAAGCGTTGCTTCAATTGGCGGTGGATGCCGCAGAAGATAAAAAAGCGCTCAACGTCGTAGCGCTTAATTTGCAAGGAATATCGCTGGTCGCCGATTATTATGTCATCTGCCACGGCAACTCGGACACGCAGGTTCAGTCCATTGCGAACGAAATCCGAAAGAAGGCGGAGGAGAGCGGTTACCGCGTCAGAGGCGTAGAAGGCTTCGACACCGCACGTTGGGTGCTCGTCGATCTCGGCGACGTCGTCGTTCACGTGTTCCATCGGGACGAGCGGGAGTATTACAACATCGAACGGCTATGGTCCGACGCGAAGGCGGTAGAATTCGCATGAGTTTAAACGGAGGTGCGGCGATGCAAGGCTTGGAAGCCGGCACAGTCCGGCAGCTGCAGGTCGTGCAGGAAAATCCGCACGGCTTTGCGCTGACCGACGGAGTGCAGCGGGTGTTGCTCCCGTTTCCGGAGGCGCTCGGAAAGCAGCTGAAGGCGGGGGACACGGTAGAAGCGTTTCTTTATCATGACAGCGAGGACCGTTTGACGGCCACGCTTCGCGAACCGCTGATCAAATACGGGGATCTCGCGAGGCTTAAGGTAGCCGACGTTCATCCGAAGCTCGGCTGCTTCCTTGAAATCGGCCTGGCGCGCCATGTGCTGCTGCCGGCCGGCGAGCTGCCGCTTGAGCCCCGTTATCGTCCGGTGGAAGGCGATGAGGTATACGTCGTCCTTGACCGCGACAAGTCGGGCCGCCTGCTGGCGCGAGCGGCCAAAGAGGAAGCGATCGCAGAGCGCGTCGTTCGTGCGCCTTCGGCTTGGCGAAACCGCTGGATGGACGGCTGGGTATACCATACGCTCCGTACCGGCACGTTCGTCGTCGTCGACGCCGGCGTTCTCGGCTTCGGGGCAATCGGATACATACCGGAGCATGAGCGGACCCATTCGCTGCGCGTCGGCGAGAAGGTGCATGCCAGAGTCACCTTCGTCAGGGAGGACGGACGCGTCAACCTGTCGATGAGACAGCGCAAGGAAGTCGGCCGGGTGGAGGATTCCGACAAGCTGCTTGCTTTCTTGAAGGAGCGTCCGAACGGGTCGATGCCGTACTCGGACGAAACGCAGGCCGACATTATCCAGCAGCGGTTCGGCATCAGCAAATCCGCGTTCAAGCGCGCGCTCGGTAAGCTGATGAAGGACGGCTTAGTCGAGCAGCAAGGCACCTGGACTCACTTGACGGAGCGCGGAAAAGCGTCTGTCGGCTCTTCGGAAGCGGGAGACGCTCCATGATCTCTGTTCAGAATCCGTACGGCGGCTTCGCCGGCGTATACGATTATTTAATGTCGGACATGCCCTACGGCGATTGGCTCGGCTGGCTCGACGCGTATTGGGAGCTGAACGGGCGTCCGTCCCGGGTCGTCGATCTCGGCTGCGGCACGGGGACGATTTCGATTCCGCTCGCCGCCTCGGGGCTTCGTGTGGTAGGGATCGACATTTCGGAAACGATGCTTTCCGTCGCGCAGCATAAAGAAGCCGCCGCTCGCAGCGAAACCCCCATGGCGGGGAACGTGCAGTGGTCGCGCCAGGACATGCGAGAGTGGTCTTGGCCCGAGCCGGCGGATTCGGCCATATCGCTGTGCGACTGCATGAGCTATTTGCTGACCGAAGACGACGTGCGGCGGACGATCGAGCGGGTTTGGGAAGGGCTTGCTCCCGGCGGAACGTTTATTTTCGACATGCACCATCGGAATCAAATGGAGGAATATGCGTTTAATGAACCGTTCATACTGGATGAAGAAGACGTTTCCTACATATGGACTTGCGAATTGGATGACCGGACCGTAACTGTAACGCATCGTTTGTCGTTTTTTATTCGCGAGGGAGACCGGTACGTGAAGGTGGCCGAGACGCATCGGCAGCGCGCCTACCCGGCGGAGACGATCGTAACGCTTCTGGAGGAAGCGGGATTTACGGATGTACAAAGTTATTCCGATTTCTCATTCGAGCCGATTGACGACGATTCTACGCTTCGTATGTTTTTCGCGGCGCGCAAGCCTGCGTGATCGGTTGCGGGCGGGTGCGGCGGAATGAGCGAAAAGCCACCGCGGAGGTGCTGGAACGGAACTTTATTCCGTAACCTAAGACGAGCCCGCGGGTTCCGCGACAAAACTTGACTTTTTTGGTTTCCCGCAGTTATAATTTGAAACAATTATGAATATTCCGAAGCAACGACAAGGAGCAGTAACCGTTCTTGGCGCGCACAATCAGAGAGTCGGCGGCTGGTGGAAGCCGACGCGTGCGGCGGCGAACTCGCCTTGGAGCTCTGTGATCGAACAGCCATTGATTGGCTCGCTAGATTGCAGCGTACCCTCGCGTTACGAGGAAGAGTGGACGGCAGGCAAAGCATGCCTATCGTCAACTAGGGTGGTACCACGGGAGATACGCCTCTCGTCCCTAGCGAGGTCGCTAGAGACGGGAGGCTTTTTTAGTTGAAAAGGAAGGGGCGCGAGTTTCATGACTGAAGCGAACAAGCAACAGCAAGGCGGCTATAATCCGCAATCGATTGAGCCCAAGTGGCAGAAGTATTGGGATGAACATAAGACGTTCAAGGTGCTGGAGGACGATTCGAAGCCGAAGTTTTACGCTTTGGATATGTTCCCGTATCCGTCGGGAGACGGCCTTCACGTCGGACATCCGGAAGGGTATACCGCTACGGATATCGTATCCCGTTTCAAACGGGCCCGCGGCTTCGACGTGCTCCATCCGATGGGCTGGGACGCGTTCGGACTGCCGGCGGAGCAGCATGCTTTGAATACCGGCAAGCATCCTCGCGACATTACGAAGAAAAATATCGACAACTTCCGCAGGCAGATCAAATCGCTCGGCTTCAGCTACGACTGGGACCGGGAGATCAGCACGACGGATCCGGACTACTATAAGTGGACGCAGTGGATTTTCTTGCAGCTGTACAAGAAGGGTCTGGCTTATGTAGCGGAGATGCCGGTGAACTGGTGCCCCGCTCTCGGAACGGTGCTTGCCAATGAAGAGGTCATCAACGGTCTGAGCGAACGAGGCAACCATCCGGTCATTCGGATGCCGATGCGCCAGTGGGTGCTCCGCATTACCGCGTACGCCGAGCGGCTCTTGGAAGATTTGGAGGAGCTCGATTGGCCGGAAAGCATTAAAGATATGCAGCGCAACTGGATCGGCAAATCGGTCGGCGCCGAAGTGACATTCGAAATCGACGGCCGCGCCGGCGAGACGCTGGTCGTATTTACGACACGGCCGGATACGCTGTTCGGGGCGACGTATTGCGTGCTCGCTCCGGAGCATGAGCTGGTGGAGAGCATTACCACCGAAGCTCAGCGGCAGGCTGTGACCGAATATCAAGAAGCGGCTGCGCGCAAGAGCGATCTGGAGCGTACCGACCTTGCGAAGGAGAAGACCGGCGTATTTACCGGAGCGTATGCGATTAATCCGGTGAACGGCGCGAAGCTGCCGGTCTGGATCGCCGACTACGTGCTCGGAGGATACGGCACCGGCGCGATTATGGCCGTTCCGGGACACGATGAGCGCGATTACGAGTTCGCGAAGACGTTCGACCTTCCGATCGTTGAAGTCGTGAAGGGCGGCGATATTTCCAAAGAAGCGTATACAGGCGACGGCGAGCACGTGAACTCCGATTTCTTGAACGGCTTGAATACGCAAGAAGCGATCGACAAGATGATTCAGCATTTGGAATCGATCGGCAAGGGCAGCAAGAAAGTCACCTATCGCCTTCGCGACTGGCTGTTCTCAAGGCAGCGCTACTGGGGCGAGCCGATTCCGGTGCTGCACTTGGAAGACGGCACGTCGAAGCCGGTGCCGGAAAGCGAACTGCCGCTGCTGCTGCCGGACGTGGATGAAATTAAACCGTCCGGAACCGGCGAGTCGCCGCTTGCCAACGTGACCGAGTGGGTGAACGTGACGGACCCGGAGACGGGCATGAAGGCGAAGCGCGAGACGAATACGATGCCGCAATGGGCCGGAAGCTGCTGGTACTATTTGCGCTATATCGATCCGCATAACGATAAGGAAATTTGCTCGAAGGAGAAGCAGGAACGATGGCTTCCGGTCGATCTTTATATCGGCGGCGCCGAGCACGCGGTGCTTCACCTGCTCTACGCCCGCTTCTGGCACAAAGTGCTTTACGACATCGGAGTCGTTTCCACGAAGGAGCCGTTCTGGAAGCTCGTCAACCAAGGGATGATCTTGGGCGACAACAACGAGAAGATGAGCAAATCGCGCGGGAACGTCATTAACCCTGACGAGATCGTGAACGAATACGGCGCGGATACGCTGCGCATGTACGAGATGTTCATGGGGCCGCTGGAAGCGACGAAGCCGTGGAACACGAACGGTGTGGAAGGGGTATACCGTTTCTTGAACCGGGTTTGGCGTTTGTTCGTAACCGAAGACGGTCAGCTCAATCCGAAAATTCGCCCGGACGGCGGCAACGACTCCTTTAAGCGGACGCTGCACCGAACGATTAAGAAGATTACCGAGGATTACGAGGCGCTGCGCTTCAACACGGCCATCTCGCAAATGATGATTTTCGTGAACGAGGCATACAAAATGGAGACGCTGCCTCTGGACGGGATGAACCGTTTCGTGCAGCTGATGGCTCCAATCGCTCCGCACATTGCCGAAGAGCTTTGGGAGAAGCTCGGCCATTCCGGATCGATCACTTACGTTCCATGGCCGGAGTACGACGAGAAGTGGACGGTGGACGACGAAGTCGAAATCGTCGTACAGGTGAACGGAAAAATCGTCGGACGCGCCAACGTAGCGGCGGATGCGGACGAAGAGGCGCTGCGAGAGCTTGCGCTCGGCCTCGATAACGTAAAAGCGGCGATGACCGGAAAACAAATCCGCAAAGTCATCGCCGTTAAGGGCAAGCTTGTTAATATTGTTGTCGGTTGATCATTGGGTGGGGTTGTAAAACAGCCCCTCCACCTTTTCCACCTCATCTTGATACTTGTTGTGCGTCGAACGAATTAACCGTTCGAACGTTCCGTCAAGGTCTAATGAAAGCATCCGCAGCCCCTCCGCGGTGATGCCCTCGGGAACCGTCACCCGCTCGCGAAGAGCCTCCGGCGTAAAGCCGCCCTTCGTCAGCAGCAAACCGGTCCCCAGCAGCATCTCGGAGGCTACGCGGGTTGCCTCTTCACTTGAAATACCGGTCCGCTCGACCGCCGCCTGAACGAACTGCTCGATAAAGTAAGACAGAAAGGCAGGCCCGCAGCTGGACAAATCCGAAGTAACCCGAGTATACTCCTCAGACACCTTTAACGGTTTTGAAATACAACGAAGCAACGCTTCCAAGCGATCTTCATCTTCCGTTTCCACACGATTTCCGTACATAACAAGAGTTGCGCCGCTGCATACGTAATTCGTGATGCTCGGAATGACCTTGGCGACCTTACACCGCAAATGATGCTCCAAGTGGCGAATCAGTACGGGGCTTGTGATCGAAACGATCAACTGCTCAGGAAGCACGACCCTCTTAATCTCGTCAATCACCTTTTTGAATTGTGCAGGCCTTATACATAAGAAAACAATGTCCGAATCAAGGACGACCTCAATATTGGACTTTGCGGCGCGTAAACCCGGATAAGCCGCAGCCAGTTGTTCTACTTTCTCGAACGTGCGGTTGGCCGCAACGATCTGTTTCGGCTCGAGCGCATTCGATCGGATGAAAGATTGTATGAGAATGCTGCCCATGCTGCCGGTTCCGATAAATCCTACATTCATGTCCGTCTCCTCCTTCTGCTGCGTTGTTTGTCTAGTTGTCCGATTTATTTTCGAAAGAGATAGCTTCCGTTTTTTCCAATTATATGAATTATAAATCTTGTCTTATGTCGTAAAAAGAAGCGAATACCTTATTTTTGGAGGGATATGATGTCCGAACGAATTTCGCCCTTGGCTTTCATTCCTGCCGCGGGCTTGCTGATCGGGGCCGTCTTGTTCTTCACGGCGCCGTGGTCCGAGCCGGCCGAAGCGGAGTGGACGGTGCTTAACGAAGCCGTAGCGCAGCTGATCTCGCCGGATGCAAAAGACGACAAAGAGGCAACCGGGCCGAACGTCGTCGATGCTCCCGAAAACGTCGACGCTGCTAAAACCGTCAATACCGCCGTAAACGTCGATGTCGGTGCGGCGGAGAGCACGGAAATTGCGCCAGAGGCTGTGAATGTCAAAGCGATAACGGTGAACGAAAGCTTAATCAATATCAATACGGCTTCCGCCGCGGAACTTGACACGCTGCAGGGAATCGGGCCGAGCAAAGCCGCCGCGATCATTGCCTATCGCGAGGAGAACGGTCCTTTCGACTCTATCGAAGCTGTCATGAACGTGAAGGGAATCGGTGAAAAAATGTTCGCAAAAATAAAGGATCGGATTACAACGGGAAGCCCGGCCCCGGACAAAAAATAACTCTTTTCAACCGTGGTAAGGTATGCGAGAATAATTAAAATATTATGACTTTTCACTTCAGGAGGTTTTTATATTGTCAAACGAGCCCAAATGGTCCCTTGAGACGCTTGCGGTACATGCAGGACAAGAACTGGACCCGACGACCCTCTCTCGCGCAGTGCCTTTATATCAAACTACTTCTTACGGGTTCCGGGATGCCGAGCATGCGGCCAATTTGTTTTCCTTGAAGGAATTCGGAAATATTTATACGCGGATTATGAACCCGACGACCGATGTGTTCGAGAAGCGGGTCGCCGCGCTGGAGGGCGGGCAGGCCGCGCTTGCCGTCGCATCCGGTCAGTCCGCCATTACATATTCCATTCTGAATATTGCCGGCGCAGGGGATGAAATCGTTTCCGGCGCGAGCCTCTACGGGGGAACGTATAATTTATTTGCCGTGACGCTTCCGAAGATCGGCATTAAAGTGAATTTTGTAGATGCGAACGATCCGGAACAGTTTCGCTCGGCGATCACAGAACGCACGAAAGCGCTCTACGTTGAGGCGGTCGGCAATCCGAGAGGGGACGTAGCGGATATTCGCGCCATCGCCGACATTGCGCATGAGCATGGCATTCCGCTCATCGTCGATAACACGTTTCCCAGCCCGTATTTGCTTCGTCCGATCGAGCACGGAGCCGACATTGTCGTTCACTCCGCTACGAAGTTTATCGGCGGTCACGGCACGTCGATCGGCGGCGTCGTCGTGGACGGCGGCACGTTCGATTGGAAGGGGAGCGGCAAATTCCCGGGGCTGACGGAGCCGGATCCGAGCTATAACGGTGTCGTCTATACGGATGCCGTAGGACCGATCGCTTATATTATTAAGATGAGAGTCCAGCTGCTCCGGGATATGGGCGCGTCTTTGTCTCCGTTTAACGCATTTATGCTCCTTCAAGGCTTGGAAACGCTGCACCTGCGAATGGAGCGTCACAGCAGCAACGCGCTGGCGGTGGCCAAATATTTGGAAAGCCATCCGGCCGTATCGAACGTGAGCTACTCCGGACTTGAAAGCCATCCTTCTTATTCGCTGGCTCAGCGTTACTTGCCTAAAGGACAAGGAGCTATTTTGACGTTCGAGGTAAACGGCGGAGTCGAAGCGGGCAAAAAGCTGATCGGCGCCGTTAAGCTGTTTTCTCATCTTGCCAATGTCGGGGACAGCAAATCGTTGATCATCCATCCGGCGAGCACGACACATGCGCAGCTGGAAGGCGAGAAGCTTGCTTCCACCGGAGTGACACCGGGTATGATTCGATTGTCCGTCGGCACGGAATCGATCGACGATATCATCGCCGATTTGGAGCAGGCACTGAAGGCCAGTCAGCAGTAATTACAATCGAGAGGAGCAACCTGCAGCATGCGCAAAGATTGGGACACTTACTTTCTAGATATCGCATATATGGCTTCAACCCGATCCCAATGCTCGCGGCGCAAAGTCGGTGCTGTGCTGGTGAAGGGCAAGAAGCTTCTCGGCACCGCGTATAACGGGGCGCCTATGGGGGTGCCGGATTGCTCCGAGGCCGGTTGTATGGTCGTTGAAGAGTACGAGGCGGCCGTGGTGGACGGCGAAGAGCGGCTGATCAAAAAGCAGCGTTGTGTCCGAACCATACATGCGGAGCAGAACCTTCTGCTGTTTACCGACCGGACCGACCGCGAAGGGGCGATCGTATACGTCACGGACCAGCCGTGCTGGACGTGCGCCAATATGCTCGCCAACAGCGGTGTCACTGAGATTGTCTACCACCGGGAATATTTGAAGGATGCCGAGAAGGTTCAATCGCTGATGAATCAGATGGGCATTCGCTTCCGGCGCCTTGAGTCGTACGAACCGCCCGCAGGCATCGCTCCCGATAAAGTAACTACGTAAAGCAGCATATCGATGTTGGACGTGAAGCACACGCCGCCCTTAATGCAAGGGCGGCTTTTTGCGTTTATGAAGGAGGGTACGGAGTGAAACGTCCGATTGTAGGAGCGGCGATCCATCTAGTTTTGGGCATGGCGGCCGCAGGTTCCGGAGATGAAATAGGAACCTGCATCGCTGTCGCGGCAATCGCCTGTTTTTGGACCGCAATGGCAATGATTCGGGTCGATTCGGATAAAAAGGAGCGATTCCAAAGCGTTGCGTTATATACCGTTATTTTCGTCTTTGGAGCATTGTGGTACATGCAGACGGACCAACGGAACGTTTCGGCCGTTTCGCTGAAGGAAGGTACCTTGGAGGAAGCGGAAGCGGTTGTGCGGGGAACGATCGTCGGCAATATTGAGACCGACGGCGACCGGGTGTCGACGATACTGGAAACGGAGCGGGTTGCCTTGGCCGGCGGAGATTCCGTTCGTTTGAAGGAACGGGTGATGCTATACGTTCGCCTCGATTCTCAGGAGGAGAAGCTTGAGACGCATGCCTGGAAACGCGGATTCATGCTAGAGGCCAGAGGCGTATTGAAAGCGCCGATGCGCTCATCCAACTTCGGCGCATTCGATTACGCCGATTATTTGCGAAGACAGCATGTTCATTGGACGGTGCATGTGAAGGGCTTGTCGAATGTAACGCTAGGTGAGGCAAACATGAGGAGCGTTTCTTCAATGCTTGCTTACGTGGACGAATTTCGGCACATGCTGTCGCAACGGTTGGACAGGCTGTATCCGGCACCGTATGCGGGATTCATGCAGGGACTGATCATCGGCGTAAGGGATGGACTGGATCCGGACCAGCTTCAGCAGTTTTCGCAAATCGGCATGACGCATATATTGGCGATTTCCGGCTTGCATGTTGCGATTTTTGTCGGAGCGGCGCTGTGGCTGCTCGGTCGTACGCCGCTGACACGGGAAACCCGCCTGACGATCGCCATGCTGGCAGTGCCCCTATATGTTATCGTGACAGGCGCCTCGCCTTCGGTTGTGCGGGCCGGGATCATGGGGGTATTGGGGCTGTATGCGGCAAGGAGACACCTGCTTAAGGACGGTCTGCATATTTTGTGCTTTGCGGCAATCGCGATGCTCCTGTGGAACCCGTACTACTTGCATGACGTGAGTTTCCAGCTGTCTTTCGCAGTAACGGCCGGTCTGATCATCGGAGTGCCCCGTTTGAACGCCGTGCTGCCGTTCCGTCATCAAGGCTTGAAATCGGCTGTCTCGGTAACGGTTGTTGCCCAGGCTGTTTCTTTCCCCTTGACGCTATACTATTTCAATGGCTTCTCTCTCTTTTCGCTGCCTGCCAATTTTGCCATGGTGCCGCTTTTTAGCATCATCGTTCTTCCGGTCGGCACGATTTCTCTGCTCCTGTCGTTTGTTTCACTGAAGGCGGCCCTTGCAGCAGCATGGCTCGCAGAGCGCGTGACGGAAGGAAGCTTTTGGGCGGTCGAGCGCTTGAATGCGTTGGACTGGGGTTATACGATCTGGGCGAGTCCTCCGATTTGGTGGATCGCGCTGTATTACGCAGCGGTTTATTGGCTGCTTGCCGTCGCCTCGGGGGAAGCGTTTGCGTTAGATCTACGGATACGCATTCATCCATCGATTGCCGCAGGCGCCGCAGCTACACTGCTTGTTCTTGCACTCGTCTATGCATACGTACCGGATGCGCTCGATCGAAGCGGAACGGTATCGTTTATCGATGTAGGACAAGGAGATTCGATATTTATTCGAACCCCGTATGGGAAACACATATTGATTGACGGAGGAGGCACGCTGACGTTCGGCAAAACGCGCGATGCGTGGAGGGAGAGGAGGCATCCGTACGAGGTAGGCGAAAAGCTGCTCGTCCCGCTGCTGAAACGGCGCGGAGTGCACCGAATCGACGAGCTTTTCATCTCACACGGGGATGTCGACCATATCGGGGGCTTACAGGCGGTGCTTCGTCATATTCCGGTTAATCGAATCCGGTTCAACGGCACGCTGGCTGACTCATCCGCATTCAAAGCGTTAATGGAAAGCGCATTGGCTAAAAGCATCCCGATTTCCCCCATCTATGGAGGGGACGTGATCCGAGCGGACCGTGCCGCAACGATACGGGTGCTGCACCCGGAGGAGCCGCAAAATAGAGAGAATGTAGTATTCCTTGATAAGCAGAACGATGCGTCGCTGGTGCTTCAGCTGGAAATGTACAAGCGGACGTTCCTGCTCCCCGGCGACATTGAAGCTGGGTCAGAGAAGTTTATCGCTTCGAAGCTGAAATCGAATCAGCAACTTACAGCAGTCATTAAAGCGGATGTGCTGAAGCTGGCACACCACGGCAGTAAAACCTCATCCACCGAGGAGTGGCTTCGACTATGGAAGCCGTCTGTTGCCGTCATATCGGCGGGGCGCAATAATGTGTACCGGCATCCTCACCCATCGGTAACAGATCGCCTCCGCGTGCTCGGCATCCCCGCATTGCGAACGGATCTTCACGGAGAAATTCAGTTTATCGCAACCGGCAGCAAGCTCATGGTCAGGACGAAGTGGCCCGTGTTCGGATACTAATGGGTTGTTAGGGCACGAAAAAGCAATCACTGCATGGATTTATGTTCAGTTACGAGGAGAACGGCGAAAGGTATTGTATAGGCGTTACTTTTAGGAGCCGTAAGGCTCCTTTGTTTTTGGTTACTGCTTAAACAATTGCTAAAGAAAATTTTTAAGATAATACTTGCAAAATGCAAATATATGGTGTATAACAATATCAGAGGTGAAACAAATGGAAGACCTTAGAAAGTTGTTTCAAGTGATGACCCGACGTTTCGGGCTTCTCAATAAAAACTGCTGCAGTACGGGCGGTACCGAATTGTCGCTCATTCAGAGCCACATCCTGTATGAAATAGACACGCAGCATCAACCAAGCATGCAGCAAATTGCGGAAACTTTAGCGGTCGACATTACGACGTTCAGCCGTCAGGTTCAGACGTTGGTGAACATGGAGCTGGTCAAGAAAACGCCGCACCCTGACGATCGGCGCGTGAGTATCTTATCACTCACGCCGCAAGGTAAATACGTGACCACCGTCATAGACCAGCAGATGAAAGAATACTTAAGCGACATCTTTTCCCGCATGACGGAATTTGAGCAGGATATGGTGATCCGCTCGATCAAATTGTTAAACGAAAGCATGGCAAAATCGAAAATGTGCTGTACTCCCTTGGGATGAAATCATCCCAATTCATTTCTCATATACTTGCAATTTACAAGTAAATGGAGGTGGAAACAATGTACTGTTGCTACGATTGCTGCTCTGATTCCAAACGAAAATAACCAATGGAGGTGAATGAGATGAATGATTACGTTATGGAAATGCTTGCACGTCAACAACAAAGCCAGATTGAACATAAAGCCAGACATTCGTGGAAATTTAAAACGAATAACCACTCGAAAGAGGCAATAAAGCAAGAGAATCCCGCTCAAGACTGCTGCACTTCGAAAGTTTGCTGCGCGATTTAACACTCAAAAACACAAAGGAGAGTTTTTAAAATGAAAATGCATGTAGCCATCAATGTGAGAAATTTGGGAACGTCCCTGGAGTTTTACAAAAAGCTGTTCAACGCGGAGCCGACAAAGGTGAAAGACAATTACGCAAAATTCGAACTTGATGATCCAGCATTGCATTTTTCCCTTAACGTACGGGAATTTGACAACAAAGGCGTCTTAAACCACTTTGGTTTCCAAGTAAAAAACACCAATGAGGTGCTCGCTGCCAAAGAACGTCTGCAGCAGGCAGGGTTAGTTTCGTTTGACGAAATGAACACCACGTGCTGCTATGCGGTGCAAGACAAGATTTGGGTCACCGATCCTGAGGGTAACCCGTGGGAAGTGTTCTTTACGCGTGCGGACAGCGAATTCGAACCGGCGGAGGACCGCGCGGTGCCGTCCGTTTGCTGCGCGCCTGCACCGGAGCAAGTCACCATTCCTCTTGCCGAGATAAAGAGTAATCAATGCTGCTGACTCGTGGATGTCCCGGTGATTTCCTTTTGAGAGAACACATCGTTGTCATTAACAGGCGGTTTTTCGACAAAGGTGTTGACAGCATCTTACCTGCCATGTAGTATATGATCCGTTGTCATAAGAGCATTTCGCTAAGGAAAAGCACGAATTTCATATTCCATTCGTATAACCTCGCAGGCCGATGAATACGCAGGGCGAGGGTTTCTACAGGGAGCCTTAACTTCCTAACTACGAAGCCATTAACGAGTTTTTCGCTCGTTTCTGGCGACGGGGTTAGGATTTTTTGCGTCCGAGCCGTCATGTGACCCGGGGCATGAACGACATGCATGACATGCCAACGCATTTTCTGGACAGCAGGGGGTTATTTGAAGCAATGAAATATTATGTAGCCGTTCTCGCGGGAGCGATGAGTTACGGCATATTATCGACGATTGTGGTTCTGGCTTACGGGCAGGGCTATCAACTGGGCGAGGTGGTCGGAAGCCAGCTGCTGACGGGATTTATTCTGTCGTGGATGCTCGCTCTATACACCAAATTCAAACGGAGAAGGAGGGCACGCGAAGCAGGCCAACACCCAGGCGGAGCTGCCCAGACCCATGTCTTACAGCGGCTGACGTGGAAACACCGTCTGCTGCTGATGGCAGCGGGTACGCCAACCGTCATCACCGGACTCGTATATTATCAATCGCTGCGGTACATTCCGGCATCGCTGGCCATCATCCTGTTGTTCCAGTTCACCTGGATCAGCGTGCTGATTCAGGCGGTGGTCAAGCGCCAGCGGCCCGATAAAGTAACGCTGCTGGCGCTGCTGGTCCTGTTCGGCGGCACGCCGCTTGCTGCGG
The DNA here is from genome assembly GCF_028745515.1 of Paenibacillus thermotolerans. Taxonomy (GTDB): domain Bacteria; phylum Bacillota; class Bacilli; order Paenibacillales; family YIM-B00363; genus Paenibacillus_AE; species Paenibacillus_AE thermotolerans. Next base: position 34,546 of record NZ_JAQZSG010000036.1, read on the forward strand.
GTTTCTTGGAGCAGGGTCTTGGCGAATTCAATGTTTTGGGCATGGCGTTCGGCCTGATGGCGGCGGTAAGCTACTCGCTGTTCGTCCTGTTTAGCGGCAAGGCCGTGCCGGCTGCGCATCCGGCATACCGGAGTGCTTGGATGGTAACGGGCGGCATGATCTTGCTCTTCATCTTGTTCCCGCCAATATTTCTCTTCAACGGATTGATCTGGAGCCAACTTCTAGTGTTTGGCTTGGTGCTCGGCTTCTTCGGGGCATTCATTCCGCCCGTACTGTTCGCGATCGGCGTACCTCATATTGGCGGGGATATGGCAGGTATCATCGGCGCAGCTGAACTTCCGGTGGCGGTGCTTATGTCCTCCATCGTGCTCCGCGAGCATGTAAGCGGACTGCAGTGGATCGGCGTGATCATCGTGCTCATCGGAGTGGCGCTGCCCGAACTGCAAAAATACCGGCTTTCGCGGTCAAAAACGATTTATTCTTGAGATTATCCGGGGACGCCAGGAATGCGGCGCGTTCCGTAGGTGCAAACGCTATTCGCGTTTGGGCCTTCGGACTATAAAGTGTCATGCAGTTTTTTTAGCTGCATGGCTTTTTTTATGTGATATGCTTACATAAGCCAAGCATACAACAAGAGAGGGGAACCATCATGAATAATTGGCAGAAGTTTCTTGCGAAGCTGTGTTTTGCGGGCATGGTTGTGTTTCTAGCAATTGTAAACGTTCCGGGAGCTGAGGCGGCTCAGCGTTTCACAGATTTGCAAAATGTAAGCTGGGCAGCGGACGACATTCATTATTTAGCCGACCGGGGAACAGTCGCCGGTTACGGCAGCGGCAGCTTTAAGCCATTGACTTCGATCACAAGGGCGCAAGCCGTTACTTATTTAGTGCGTGAGCTGTATCCGGAAGCGACTCCATCTGCGGAGAGGCGTTATCCGGATGTTCCAGGCACCCACATGTTTCATCGGGAGATTATCATTGCCTCCGATATGGGCTTGGCAGGCGGTCTGCCGGACGGCTCGTTCAAGCCGGACGCTCCGATTAGCCGCGCAGAAACCGTGGCGTTGCTATCCCGCGCTTATGATCTGTCTGCCGGAAACCGACAGGCAAAATTGCGGGACATTGAGGGTCACTGGGCTGAAGCGTCTATTAGGCTGCTTGCTTCCAACGGATTGGTCGGCGGATATTCGGACGGCTCTTTTCGGCCGAACCGTGCCGTGAATCGGGCGGAATATGCCGTATTTCTATCCCGTGTCATTCAGTTCAAAAGGGAGCAGGCGATTGAGGCCCAGGATTGGGATCAACTCCTGTCGCTGATGACACTGGAGGAAAAAGCGGGACAAATGCTAATGCCGGATATCCGTATGTGGCAAAACAAACCGACGATTACTGCAAATGCGGGTATTGCATCGACGGTTCGGGACCACCGGTTGGGAGGCCTGATTTTATTTGAAAAAAATATAACAGACATGAAGCAGATGACGACCCTAAATCATAATCTGCAAGAGCTTGCGGGCGATATCCCTTTATTCCTGGGCATTGATCAGGAGGGAGGCGTGATCAAACGTATTCCGGGGGGAACCAATCTTCCCGGCGCAATGGCACTTGGAGCCACGAGAAATTCGGCATTGTCGTTTGAAGCAGGTAAAGTAACGGGAGCCGAGCTTAAAGCGCTTGGGGTGAATTTGGATTTTGCGCCGGTGCTTGATGTGAATGTCAATCCGGACAACCCGATCATTGGTATCCGTTCCTTCGGATCCGATCCGGGGCTTGTCTCCAAGTTAGGCGTAGCGTTCTTGAAAGGATTGAAGCAGGAAAGTGTTATTTCGGCGGTTAAGCATTTTCCCGGTCATGGAGATACGATTGAAGATTCGCATCTGGGATTGCCTGTCGTTGCGCATGACCGCGGGCGGTTGGAGCAGGTGGAGCTGCGTCCGTTTCGGGAAGCGATCGAGCAGGGCGCGGATATGATAATGACTGCTCATGTCGCGTTTCCGGCTATTGAAGACGGCACGGTTCGCTCGAAGAAGGACGGTTCGAGCATCTCCTTGCCTGCCACTTTATCAAGAAAAGTGGTCACTGGACTGTTAAGGGATGAATTGGGCTTTCAAGGAGTAGTGATATCCGATGCGTTCACGATGAACGGGATTGCGCAACACTTTGGCGAAGAAGAAGCGGTTGTGCGCGCTATATCTGCAGGCGTAGACATCGTTCTGATGCCGCGGAATATTACGGACGCTTTCGACGCGATTGTACGGGCGGTGAAAACAGGTGAGCTCCAAGAGCAGCAGCTGGATGCGTCCGTAAAACGTATTTTGCGACTGAAGCACAAATATGGATTGTTTGCGAAGCCGTTGCCGTTGCCGTTGCAATCCAAACTTCAAAATGTGCAGCTTGTTGTGGGTTCGGCGTCGCACCGCGCAATTGAACGAAGGATTGCAGAGGCTGCCGTCACCGCATTGAACGATGGCGGCGGACGGCTTGCGTATCAAATTAGCGATGGGGATGTCGTTGCTGTCGTAGCGCCAAATGCGTCACAGGCACAGTTGATCGAGAGCCTTCTGAAGGGACTCGGTTTGCCTCGGCGATTCAGCGTGGACACAGTGATCCAAGGTGAAGCAAGCCAGGAAGAGACGGCGAGGGCGATTACCAGGGCCGATTTCGTAATCGCGGCATCCTACCAGTTCCGAAGTCCCCTAAACAAGCATAATTGGCCGGACTACCAAGCGTTAATTCATGATTTGAACACACATTCCAAACCTTATGTGCTGCTTTCCTTAGGCAATCCGTATGAGCTGATTTTTCTGCGGGACGTCAGCACTGCACTTGCCGTTTACGGGGCAGAGGAGCCAAACATCTCTGCAGGCCTGAGAGTGATTTTTGGGCAATCCGAAGCGCCCGGTACGCTGCCGGTTGGCTTATAGCTTGTAACCGGGCTAACTTTATATGGTAAAATCATGAAAAGCGGGCGAGGTGCAAGGGGGAGTGGGGAGTGAAGATAACATGTTTAATCGCAACTTTTTTTTCTGTAATTTTACTTATGACAAGCGGATGTTCGAAGAATGAACCGTTAATTACAGAGAAACTTCAATCCGCTTTTCCCGACGATGTTCAAACGGATGAAATTTATCATGCGGAAATTTTCAAAAATGGCGTGCTTGTCTTTTTTGGAAGTAACGATGGTTTAGGCGCGGCATTTTTCAAACAAAAATCGGAACGGTGGGAATGGGCAGCAGGAACAGGATACCCATCCCTCCATCCGCATAAGGGCTTGTCGGCCATGCATTCCAATCGCGAGGAAATATCTTTATATATTTCTTATGGCGTTATTACGGACCCTGAAATTGTTGAAGTTCGGGCGGGGGAAACCAAAGCTAAAATGATTCAAACCGCTGACGGAACCAGAATATGGTTTATCACTTATGAAAATCCACTCGGACAAGATGGCTCGCTTCCCCCAATAAGCGGTAAAGATCATCAGGGGCATGAGATCATTACGATGTAATGCAATTCCGGTTCAACGACGGAGTGAGGATCTTTCGCTCAAATAATGAGAGGGCGGAACTCCTGTCAACCGGCGAAACGTTTTATTGAAAAAAGAAACATCGCTGTATCCCAGATACTCGGAAATCTCCGAGACCGTTAACTGGGACTCCCTTAACATATAAATAGCCGTCTTTATTCGCAAGGAGTGAACGTATTCGCTTATCGTTTGCCCGGTCGTCTTGCTGAAAAGCGTTGCAGCGTAGTTCGGGCTTTTTCTGATAGCATCCCCAAGGACGTTCTTCGTAATTTTGCCGCGATAATTTTCCTGTATGTATTTTTTCATTAAATCAACGGATCCGTACTTTTCGGAATGGATTGCGCCCCGATCCAGCTCTTGATTCCAACGAGTCAGTACTTCGAGCAACAGAGCCGAAGCAAAAACATCATAATACGGCGTTTTCTCAATCCATTGGTGAGAAAGCTGTTTCATCCGTTCGTGAATGAGTTCATAACTTCCGATCTTTTTTGAATGGATGTGTTCCTTACAATTCAAAACAGGCAAAATAGGTGAATCCGATGTAAGAATGAAGGTTGCAACCGTTTTGGTATGGAATACGGTCGGTATGCTTTTTCCGTAGAAATAAGCTCCTTTTGGGAATAATAAAAGATCCCCTTTTTCAGCTACTACTTTTTTATCGTCTATCCAATATACACATTTGCCATAGGTGACAATGCAAAAATAATAATCCGCTCGATTCCCGTCAGTTTTCTCCTCATACCAATCCATTACACTGTCCTGCCGCAAAGTTTGAACTCGGATCATCGCCATCATCCTATTATGCAGACTATATTACACCCATCATACTATATTACATTTCAAAGAAAAGGCGATATCGATAATATGGTGAAAACGACAGAAACGGCAGGTATTTAACATGCTAAAAACAAAAATTGTTTGTACTATGGGGCCTTCATGCGATTCTACCGACGTTATAGGCCGGATGATTCAGGCTGGAATGAACATTGCCAGACTCAATATGGCACATGGCGAATTGGAGGAGCATAACGATCGGATCCGAAACATACGACGAGCTGCTCTTGACCAACGAAAATATGTGCCGATTTTGCTGGACATTAAAGGACCTGAAATACGAATCGGGAAATTGAAGGACCCGTACGTAGAGCTCGTTAAAGGAAAGGAAAGGAAATCATTCTTACAACGGATCAAGTGCTCGGGGATTCCGATCGAATTTCCGTTAATTATGCAGATCTTCCGAAGGTTATTGAAGAAAACGCCAAAATTCTCCTTGATGACGGTCTCATAGAGCTACGTGCGGTCTCCTCGGATGAACGCAATATTCATTGCAATATCGTAACGGGCGGGATTCTCAAACCGAGGAAGGGCGTTAATCTGCCCGGCGTAAGAACGACTTTGCCCGGTATTACGGAGCAGGATATTCGTCATATCCATTTCGGACTGGAAACCGGAATCGACATCATAGCCGTATCGTTCGTCCGGAAAGCCGGCGACATTCTAGAAGTAAGGAATATATTGGCTGAAAACAATGCGGCACACATTCAAATCATTTCGAAAATTGAGAATGAGGAAGGCGTTTCGAATATAGATGAAATTGTTGCAGTTTCTGATGGAATTATGATCGCGCGCGGAGATTTAGGGGTCGAAATTCCGGTTGAAGATGTCCCTCTGCTGCAAAAAATAATGATTGAAAAATGTAACGATGCCGCTAAACCCGTCATTGTAGCAACTCATATGCTCGAATCGATGCAGGTAAATCCGCGGCCTACTCGAGCGGAGGTCACCGACGTTTCTACAGCCGTACAACAAGGGGCGGATGCTTTAATGCTATCAGGCGAAACCGCAGCGGGGAAGTATCCGATCGAATCGGTACAAACAATGGCGACCATTGCGGCAAAAACAGAACATATTCTAGACTCCGACCGGCAACGTTCCGCAAAAAGAACAAGGCAAACTTCAAACGTTACCGAAACAATCAGTCATGCAGCCGTAAGTTCATCCCTGGAAATAAACGCAAAGGCGATCATTACGCCGACGGAAAGCGGGTTCACTGCCCGAATGGTTTCTAAATATCGTCCCAAAGCGCCCATTTTGGCAATAACTCCACACCCGCACGTCATTCCTAAATTGTGCCTGCTATGGGGTGTAATTCCGATGATTGGAGAAAGTGTCGGGACAACCGATGAAATGTTTCAAACCGCGATAATCCATTGCGCCAAACTCGGATTTATTGAAAAAGACGATTTTGTCGTTATCTCTGCCGGAGTACCGATTGGCGAAACGGGAAAAACGAATTTGATTAAGATACACCAAATGTAAGTCTATTATTGCAGCAGAGCGACGGACTATTATCCGGACAACGCCCGAATACTATAAGGTTGACACAATCTGTCGAATAGGGGCGTTAAAATGCTGCAAAAAACCCATAGCGTTGCCGGCTTCGTAGCCGCCGAGCTCGTTCTCGTTTATCGCGACATACCGTTTATATCGTGGGAGGCGGCCGGCGCTTTATTGCTAGGTTGTTTATCCGGAACATTGGCCGACGTCGATAAACAAGGATCCACGATGGCAAAGGTGCTTTTTCCTTTATCGGCTCTATTGAAGGTTCTAAAGGTGCGTCATCGTTCACTGACTCATTCCATTCTTTTCTTGCTCGCACTGATGTTCGCGGCGTCTCCTTTGCCTGCGCTGTTTTTTTGGACGTTTATCGTTGCTTACGCCTCGCACCCGATCATTGATCTCCTTAATGAGCGAGGCGTAGAATTGCTGTGGCCGTTGAAGCGGCATTTTCGCCTGCTCCCCAAGTTTATGGCGATTGATACCGGCTCGGCCGGTGAAACGGCGTTTCGCTGGGTTTTGCTTGCCGCAAGCTTGTGGATTCCGCTTATGAAATGATAAGCTTCAGAAATTGTCAAAGTAAGCCCAGTGCAAGGGCCAGTAAGGCGGCGGATGCGCCGCCTGCAAGCGAGCAGGCGACGTTGACGGCATCGTTGTTCCAGCCGGCCCGGCCGCGAATCCGCACGGCCGGCATGCCGCAGTGGCGGGCTTGCTCGATTTCGCGACCGCAAGTACCGCAGCGGTACATTTGCTGCCATGTGGCGCCGATCCACGAATCGGCAAGCGACCCAATGAGGCCGGCCAGTCCGGCAATTCCAATCCAGGCAACCGGTCTTAGCGGAGCGGCGACCGCATCCGGCGCGGCTTGGCCGGGAACCGCCAGGAGCAGCGTCCACGCCGCGGCTCCGATAAACAGGCCGCCGGCCAGCGAAGCGCCAAAGCCGAGCCCGGAGACGCCTCCGGACGTTCCGGGCGGAACGCGCCGGCCCGTCTTGATCGATCTCGGCGGCGTCCGGCTCAAACCGCCGATTTCCGTAGCCCATGTGTCGGCCGTAACCGCCGCTATCACGCCGAGGAAGGAGTACCACCAAAGCGGATGCGGCCACGCCCAATTAGCCGTGCACAGCAGCACCCCCAGCCCTCCGTTTGCGAGCACCTGACCGGCATCGCGTCTCCCGGTTTTCTCATAACCGCTTTCGGCCTTTTCTTTTGCTCGCTTTTTCCACCGGGACCATAATGTCGACGAAACGAAAAAAGCGATGAGAGATCCGAACCAGACTGCGCTTCCGAGCGAGTACATCACCGTACCTAGCACCACCGCAGCAAGGAAGCCGGAGCCGGACAGCGACCGTTTCGCGTATGCCGCCCCCGCAATCCCTGCACTACCTGCCAGACCTATTAACCATTCCACTGCTTTCCAACCCCCTATGCTTATATTTAGTATATCCCGGCACAAGCGGTCAACTGGAAATAAGGCTGCCGCTTCCGGCTCGGTCGATCAATCGGCGTATGCTTGTGTCGTCAGGGATACTTTAGGACGGTCGCATCTGCTTGGGAAATGGTGTAAACTAGTGCCAGTAGTTATCATCAATCGCAAGGGAGTGCAATCGAGATGGAGCGCAGAAAGTACGGAAACACGGACATGGAAGTCAGCGTGCTCGGATTCGGCGGGGCGGAGATCGGCTTCCAAGGCGCGGATTCGGCGCAAGTGGAGCGGTTGCTCGGCAGCGCGATCGACGCGGGCCTCAACATCATCGATACTGCGGAATGTTACAAGACGAGCGAGGAGCTGATCGGCCAAACCGTGGCGCATCGCCGCGGCGAATATTTCTTGTTCACGAAATGCGGACATGCTGCCGGATTATAGGGACAAGATTGGAATCCGAAGACGCTGGCGGACAGCATCGATAGAAGTTTGAAACGTTTACGCACCGACTATGTAGACGTCATTCACCTGCACAGCTGCAGCGAAGACGTGCTGCGTCAAGGAGACGTCATCGACGTGCTGCGCCGGGCCAAAGAGCAAGGCAAGACGCGTTACATCGGTTACAGCGGCGATCATAAGGCGGCGCTCTACGCAGTGACGTGCGGCGCGTTCGACTCGTTGGAAACGTCGCTGAACGTCGCCGATCAAGAGGCGATCGATCTTACGCTGCCGGAAGCGGCGAAACGCGGAATGGGCGTGACGATCAAGCGCCCGATCGCGAATGCGTCATGGCAATATGCGACGAGACCCGATAATACGTACATTCAAGCATATTGGGATCGGCTGCAGAAGCTTGCTTACCCGGAGCTCACCGGTGACATGCAAGAAGCAGTCGGGAACGCGCTTCGGTTCACATTGAGCGTGCCCGGCGTACATACGGCAATTGTCGGAACGGCGAAGCCGAGCCGCTGGATCGAGAACGCAAGGATCGTTGCGCAAGGCGCTTTGCCCAAGGAGACTTACGAATCGATTCGACGCCGGTGGAAGGAAGTCGCCGACGAAAGCTGGATCGGCCTTGAATAGTCCATAGAAAGAAGCCGGAGCGAGGGCATAACCTCGTGCCGGGCTTCTTGTTTTTTTTATGGGAATATGGTTCGGATAGCCATAAACGGTTGAATCTTCAAAATAACGGACACCACAGACGCTATATCGCCATTTTGCCCACCGCCAAATCGCTAACGGACACCACAGACGCTAAATGCCGCTTTTTGCCGCTTATCATCGCTTTTTCGAGGCAATAACTGCACTGGTGTCCGTTAAAACTGAAAACTCCGTTCAAAACGCCGAATAACTGCATC
>NZ_JAQZSG010000037.1 GCF_028745515.1 Paenibacillus thermotolerans
GTGGTGTGAGAGGTCAGGGGCTAGCCGCCCCTATCTACTCGATTCGTGAAGCTCCAAAAATACTTCCGTAATTTTCGGGTCGAAATGAATTCCTTTCTGCGACTCTATGTATCGGACCGCTTTCGCGGATGACATGCTTTTTTTGTAAGATCGGTCGCTGATCAGCGCGTCGTATAAGAAGACCGCTACAATCTGAAATAATCGACGGACTTGCGCAGCGCTCCTGCCATTCCCGACAACGATTGGACGGTAGCCGCCGTTTCGTGAGCGCCTGCCGCGGCTTCCTCGCTTACCGCCGCAATGGTGTTAATGGAATGCATGACCTCGGCCGATTGAGCGGCTTGTTGTTCGCCTGCCGCCGCGATCTCATGCACCCTCTGCGACGTCGCATTCAATACGGATACGATACGGTCGAAGGATGCCGCCGACCGCCGGGCGTACTCCGCATTATCGGCGGCCGATTTCACGCTTGCGTTCGTGCTTTGCTGCATCGCATGTATAATAGCCCCGATTTGTTTCGTCGCTTGGGCGCTTCGCTCCGCCAGCTTCCGCACTTCGTCGGCCACGACGGCGAACCCTCTTCCCTGGTCGCCGGCTCTGGCCGCTTCGATCGCCGCATTTAACGCCAGCAGATTGGTCTGATCCGCAATATCTTCAATGACATCGATAATTTCGCCGATCTGGTTGGAATCCTTCTCCAGCTGATTCATCTGGCTGCTCACTTGTCGGATTCCTTCAATGAAATGACGAACCGAATCGCCGCCCTCATTCGCCGCCGAAAGCGCCTGGTTCGCCAGCTCGGAGGCTTGTCCGGCGCTGCTGGCAACCGCGTTGATCGCTTCATTGAACTCGGCGAACAGCTCATTGATCGTCTGAGCCGATTCCGCTTGACTTGCGCTTCCTCCGGCGATTTCCTCCATGCTGACGTTTATGTCCCTGGTCGCGGTTTCGACCGCTTCGGCCGAACCTTTTACTTCGCCGATCATGTGCCGCAAATTGGCTGCCATCTGGTTCAACGAGGCTGCCAGTTCGCCGATTTCATCGTTCGATCGGACAAGGAGCGCCTCTTCGTGCAACCCCCCTTCGGAAATGCTGCGGGTCCTCACGGACACCTCCGACACGGTGCGGACGATGCCTTGCGATATTTTCCAGCCGATGATAACCGCAATCAGCAGCAGCACCCCCGAAATCCCCGCAAGAAGCAGCAAAGACTGAAGCTTCGTACGGTTTGCGGCGGCCATATTTTGCTTTGCGTTCGTGTCCAGCATCTCCTGAACCCTATCCAAATTCGTTCTGGCCGTTTCAAACAGCGCTTCATTCTGCTGCTTGTCTTCCGTTTCAAAGCTTCTACTTTCGATCAACCGCTCGCTTTGCTCGATCCACCGGTCCAAATCGGATTTAAATGCGGTGAGATGATAGAACGAATCTTTGCCGGATTCCGGATGAATGATGCTGCGAAATTCCTTCTCCCCGTTCAAGATTTGTTCCGCTTGGCCGGTTCTTTCTCTTACTTGTCCAATATTGCCCCGGAAATCCTCAATGCCGCTTTCGGAGCCGCCCTCGCTTGCCGCTTCCCGCAAAGCGATGCGCGCCTGATACAAATCCCGGTCCGCATTCAACAATAGATTGGAAGAACGGTAGTTTACATCGTACAAAGCCTGCGATAAATCGTTCGTCAATTGATTCATATAGTAGATGGAAAGGATACACGTAATTATTAATGCCAACACCGGAAAGAGCAATATGACCAGCATCTTGCCTCGTAGTTTCATACCGTCCATGGAAACCGCTCCTCGTCCATTCGTAAATTTGCGATCGTTAATTACAGCGCTTCAGACCATGTTTCATTCGTATAGTTCCGGCAGGGGCAGCGCTAACCTTATTTTGACCTCATAGTCCAATGCGTCTTCTCCCGCATGCACTTTTACTTCCATAAGGCCGTTAAGCTCGGACAGCTTACCCCATAGCTGCGGCGTAAGAAATACGGCTGAATCGTCCGCCTCTCGTCCGATCCGCCCCCCGCATTGAATCGCCATACTCCCGTTCGATTTTTCAAGCTTTACATACAGCTCCTGATGATCATCGTCAACTTGACGAAGGCTTAAGATGAGATGTTTGACGATTGAATACGCTTTCATTTCGTGTTCGGAGGCGATCCTTTCTCCTTCCGCAAATCCTGCCGTCTCCAACCGGACTTTACAGCCGCCGTTCGCTTCGAACTGCCGGGTCCACCGGAATAAAGCCGGAATTAAGCCCAAAGTCGCCAATACATAATAGCAGGTGCCGGCCGCATAACTTCTGACCCTTTCCAACGATTGAGCCGCTAACTGTTTTACGCTCTGAAAATGTTGAGAAACGGGCCCTTCCTGTACCTGCTGTTCGATCACATTCAGTCCGAGTAGCACGCTGTACAGTATTTGGCTTATATCCTCGAACAGCAGCTTTGAAATGAGCATGTATTCTTCCTTCAGGTCATCGTCCGTCGAAAAATGCGGTACTTCAAGCGAGTGTGCCATTGATTACCCCCGTCAATAAGTCGATACATTATTATGGTAAAAATAGCGCCTCCGCCGCATCTGGGGAAGCCCTTATTTTTATTAGGGGAAATCTCGTATCTTGTTGCTTATTTAACCGGAACGACGACCGTAACGGTTGTTCCCGCACCCGGAACGGAGTGAATTTCCGCTTTTCCGTTCATTAGCGCCGCCCGCTCTTGCATGCTGTACAGTCCGAGCCCGTTGTTTCTCTCCGATTCCGCCGGCTCAAAGCCTCTCCCGTAATCTTTGATGACGATCGTTAAGACGTCCCCCTCATCCTCGACGACGACCTCAACCTCGGCCGTGTCCGCATATTTCGCCGCATTCGTCAAAGCCTCTTGGCAAATTCGATAAATCGCGGTTTCCAGATGCGGACCGTATCGGCGCGGGCGGCCCTGCACGGTCAGTTTTACGCGAATGCCGAACAAGTACTCGTAACGCTCAAAATAAGTCTTCAATGCCGGAATCAGCCCTAAATCGTCCAAAGTCGGAGGGCGGAGCTCAACCGCCAGCGATTTGACCTCATCCATCGCTTTCGAAGTTAACCGCTCGACCTCCAACAGATGATCCTTGACGGACTCCTCCATCTTCAATTGATTCACGATTTTCAAGCCGATCAGTACGCTGTACAACGCTTGTCCGACACTGTCGTGCAAATCTCTGGAAACCCTCCTTCTTTCCTCTTCCTGCGCCTGGATAACGCTTTTCGTTATCATATGCCGGAAGTTCTGCTCGCTGGCTTTACCCTTTTTCAAGCTTAAATAAAAACAAATGCGCATGGAAACGTAGCAAAACAAAGCGGCCAATACCGGCAGTACGATCAAGCAGGCAACCGTATTGTCATGGAGCAGCCAAGCGAACAAAGCGATAAGAAGCAAATTGAATGCGGCCGCTATGAGGCTGTGCATCGAAGTTTTTTTGAAAAGATCGTCCATGATGGCTAGCCCCCCGTTGCGTATGTAAATTAGCCGATTTCCAAAATTCCTCTCCGAATCGCATATTGCACTAATTCGGAACGGGTTTTGAGCTGCAGTTTTCCGACAATATTCGACTTATGGACCTCGACCGTTTTCACCGATAAGAAGAGCATCTCCGCAATTTCCTTATTTGAGTACCCTTTCACAATAAAGGATAAAATCTCCTTCTCCCGAGGCGTCAGTTCATCATAGCTGTCCGATTTCTCGCCTTTGTTAACGTGTAAAATATACTCTTCGATCAACGATTTGGTCGCTTGCGGATAAAGATACGCTTCGCCGCGGTACACGGTTCGAATGGCCGTCATGACGTCCATATCGTCGGCACTCTTCAATATATATCCGGACGCGCCGGCGTTAAAAACCCGAAACAAATACTCCTTATCGTCATGCATCGTAAGCACCAATATTTCGGATTGCGGGAACTCCTTCTTGATTCGGCCGGTCGTAACCAGACCGTTCTCGCCGGGCATATTCAAATCCATAACAATGACGTCCGGACGCAGCTCCATCGCTTTCTCGAACGCCTCCTCCCCGCTTCCGACGCCGGCGACGACCTTCATATCGTCCTGAGAGTTAATTAACATCGTTAAACCGGAACGGACAATGGCGTGGTCATCGACCAACATGACTTGGATACTCAACGATATTCCTCCTGTTGAATGAAACAGCTTATCTTCATTGTATTTGAACAGCCTTCGACAAAAAATAAGGAAATTCCCCTATTACCTTTCAAAATCCGACAATTTACAATAGATATTGTCAGATTGTTAACAATAGATGTGAAAAAAGGAGTTCCGGCTGTGAAGGATGCATCCACATTTTTTTCTTCTCAAAACTTCAAATGGAAAAGCCAACTGATCTGGGCTGCAGCTTTAACCGCCGTAATGGCCGTATCGCTCCTGTTCCCCGCGGAATTCGTAATAAACAGACACTTGTCCGTTCACGTGCTTCTGGAGACGGTGTCGGCGTCGATCTCGTTCGTAATCTTTTATATCGGCTTAAGAGCATATGACTCTTACCGGCCGGGAAACTTTCTGATTCTCTCCTGCGGCTTTATGGCCGTCGGGACGCTCGATTTGCTTCATCTGCTTTCTCCCGGCGGCACGCACAAAGCCATTTTCTTTTGGCAAATGTCACGGTTGATTGCCGCGTCCGCGCTGACCGTCTTTACGGCGGTTCCCGTCCATCCGATTCGCAAGAAACCCTCACGGTACCTTCTCTATGCAGCAGCGGCAGCCGCCGCAATCGCGATCGCCTGGTTCGGACTGTTCCATTCGGACCTTTATCCGCAGACCATCATGGAGGGCCAAGGTTTTACACCTTTTAAAGCGTCCGTCGATTATGCCCTCGCATTGATACATATATTCAACATCTTGCTTCTAGCGGCGAAAACCGGCAATCGCCGCGTCATATTCAATTCCCGCCATATGGTTGCCGCCATCATCGCCATGACGGCCAGCCAGCTTTGCTTCACGCTTTATCACTCCGCTCACGACAGCGTCAATTTGCTTGGGCATATCTATAAAATACTAGCGCTCATCTTCGTGTTCAAAGCGATTTACCGGGAAAATATCGATCAGCCGATGCGGAAGCTGGAGCAATTGAAGCTGGAGCTTCAGCGGCAATTTGAACAAGTGCATACCGCCTTTCAAAGCATCTATGACGCTGTCGTCATCGCGGACAGCGAGCACAGGGTCGATTTTATGAACCGGAATGCGCAGTATTTGACGGGGTGGAGCATGAAGGAGGCGGCCGGTCGGCCGATCAAGGAAATCATAAACATAGTCGACGGAAGCAAACAACAGTCGATAGACATCAACAAAGATATCCAATCGGGACATCTGCTGACCAAGCTGCATCGGATGCTGGAAGTCGAACTGACCGCTTCGCCCATTGTCTCGGCATCCGGCGACATAACCGGACACGTCATCGTCTTCCGCGATATCGGCGACCGCTTGCTTATCCAAAAAGCGCGCGACAGGCTGCTGGCGATCATGGAGGAAACGACCGACTTAATGGCCGTTGTGAATGTATCGGGAACGATCGAATATTTCAACAAAGCGGCGCTCCGGATGCTGGATATCGGCGAGGGGGAGGATATTTCAAGCATGCTTCTTCGCGATGCGCACTCTCCAAGCTTACGGGGGAAGCTTGATGCCGCCTTGGCCGAGGCCGAAGCAAAGGGCGTGTGGCACGGCGAATCCGTACTGCTCGCGAGAACGGGGAAACTGATTCCCGTATCGCAGGTCATCGTCGCGCATAAACGGCCTGACGGTACGTTGGATCACTACTCGACGGTCGCCAGAGACATAACGGACTGGAAGCGGGCGCAGGAGAAGAATGCGCTGGCGACGGAAGTATTTGAGAACGTGTCGGAAGGCGTTATGCTGACGGACCGCAATCAATCCATTCTGTATGTCAATCCATCGTTCACCGAGCTTACGGGTTACGGCGCGGAAGAGGTCCTCGGCGCCCGTCCGAGTATGTTAAGCTCCGGCTGGCATAATAAAGAGTTTTATGACCGGATGTGGTCGGAAATTAACCATACCGGCAAATGGCACGGGGAAATATGGAATAAGAAAAAGAACGGAACCTTGTACGCGGAAGAGCTGTCGATTAGCGCCGTCAAAGACGCTTCCGGCGAAATCACCCATTATGTCGCCATCTTCAATGACATTACGGTTCGCAAAGATTTGGAGGCGAAAATTCATTATCAGGCGCAGCACGACATATTAACCGGCTTGCCCAACCGGCTCCTTCTGCAGGATCGAATCGTCCAGGCCATTCAACATGTGCAAAACAGCAACAGAAAAGCGGGAGTATTATTCATTGATTTGGACCGGTTCAAGCGCATCAACGACAGCTTGGGCCATTCCGTTGGAGATAAGCTGCTGCAGGCGATCGGAGAAAGGCTTAAGCAATGCATCCGCGCCAGCGACACCGTTGCCAGAATCGGAGGGGACGAGCTCATTGTGCTGCTCCCGAATGTATTGTCCGAGGACGATTGCAAGCGGGTTGCCGAGAAAATCATCCATGTTATGGGCAAACCGATTCTTATCGAAGGCAACGAGCTTTATGTTACCTGCAGCATCGGCATCAGCATGTGTCCGGCAGACGGCAGCGACCCCGACACGTTAATACAGAAAGCGGACTCGGCCATGTATCGCGCCAAGATGTCCGGCAGAAACAAATACCGCTTTCACGATTTGTCCTGCTACACAGGGAAGCGCCCGCTTAGGATCGAAAGTCAATTGCGCAAAGCGTTCGATAACGAAGAATTCGTTCTGCATTATCAACCGAAAGTCAATATTCAAACGAACGAAATCGTCGGCATGGAAGCGTTAATCCGGTGGCAATCCAAAGACTACGGCCTCGTCCCTCCGAACGAATTTATTCCGGTGGCGGAGGATACGGGACTTATCGTTTCCCTTGATCGTTGGGTGCTGCATCGGGCATGCTTGCAAACGAAGCAGTGGCGCGATCTGGGATTGCGCTCGTTGAAGATTTCCGTCAATCTGTCCATGCTTCAATTCCAACAGGATGGCTTCTTCGAGACGATCGAGCAAATTTTGCATGAAACGGGGCTCCCGCCCTCGCTGCTTGACATAGAATTGACGGAGAGCACCATGATGAACATCCTGAACTGACGGTTCAACTGTTAAGCAAGCTGAAGGGAATCGGAGTATGTATTTCCCTCGACGATTTCGGCACCGGGTACTCGTCCTTCGACTATTTGCGCAAATTCCCGTTAAACACCTTGAAAATCGACCGATCCTTCATTAGCAACGTAACGGACAGCGCCGACGACCGAACCATCGTGCGCGCCTTAATTCAAATGGCTCATAATTTAAAGCTGTCCGTCGTGGCGGAAGGGGTAGAGACGGAGGATCAGCTTGCGCTGCTTCGGGAGGAGCGCTGCGACATCGTCCAAGGCTATGTATTCGGCAAGCCGCTTCCGCCGGAGGATTTCGTCAAGCTGCTTCCCTTGGCTAACGCCGTTTAGTGTGACAAATCCATAAGATTGTTTTTCAGCGCATATTGGATCAACTGCTGCTTCGTGCGAAGGTTCAGCTTCGACATAACCTTGTATTTATGATTTTCCGCCGTCTTTACGCTAATATGCAGCAGCTGAGCAATGTCCCGGTTCGAATAACCGAGAGCCGTCAGCCTTACGATGTCCCGTTCCCTGTTCGTAAGCAGGGGCCGTTTCGGCCGATCGGCCTCTCTTAACCAAGCTTTCACCGTCTCCGCGGATGCGGCGGGCTCAAAGAAGTATTTTCCTCCGTATACGGAAACGATCGCCTTCTCGAGCTGTTCCTTGCTGGAAGTTTTCAATAAATAACCCTTTGCACCGCTGATTGCGGCTTGCCTGACATATTGCTCATCGTCGTACATCGTCAGCACAATAAATTTGGTAACCGGGCGGAGAAGCAGCCCTTCCCTTATGGCGCTTAATCCGCTTCTGCCGCCCGGGAACGACAAATCCATCAGAACGACGTCCGGTTCAAGCCTGCAAAGCTCGCGAACCGTCTCCTCGGGATCGGCCGCCTCTCCGACGACTTTGATTGTGGGACTTGATTGCAGCAGCAGCGTCAGTCCTTTGCGAACCAAATTGTGATCGTCCGCAATAAGTACCTTTATCACCCTCCGCGTCCCCCTTAGAATGTTTGTAATTTGTTGTTATTTTTTTACAATAATGCCGCGGCGGCAAAATCGTTGTGACGAATGTCAAATAAAAGCGATCGTAAAATGAAAACAGCCATCGGCAATGATCGACGGCTGTTATTATTCCCTTACTCGGCTCTACCGGTTATCCACCTTCTCAGGGTATAAATCGTGATTGAGCATACGGTGCTCCGCCATCGCTTCATACTTCGTCCCCGGGCGTCCCCAATTGCAATACGGATCAATGGAAATTCCCCCGCGAGGGGTAAACTTGCCCCATACTTCAATATATCGGGGTTCCATCAATTCGATCAGATCGTTCATAATAATATTGACGCAATCCTCGTGAAAATCGCCGTGGTTGCGAAAGCTGAACAAATAAAGCTTCAAAGACTTGCTTTCCACCATTTTTCGTTCCGGAATATAAGAAATGTAAAGAGTCGCAAAATCCGGCTGACCGGTTACCGGACAAAGGCTCGTAAACTCGGGACAATTGAATTTGACGAAATAATCGCGGCCGGGGTGCTTGTTCTCGAACGTCTCGAGCAGCTTCGGATTGTAACCGAACTCATACGTTGTCCCCTGATTGCCGAGCAGCGTAACGTGCGGCATGTCTTCCTTCGTTCTTCCTGCGGACATATATTCATTCTCCTAGTCATTAGTTTTTTATAGAGGGAGTTCCCGAACCTCTCCTAAAGCGGCGGAAGCCGCTTCAGATTTACATTAAACAGTATGTACTATACCACAGAGTGCAAAAGGATGCACGCCGCGGCGGCGGGCAGGAAATGTCACAACAGGGTGCGGGATGTACCTTTGGGCTCCAAGCGGCTGGCGGATCGTTCTAACGGACAAGGACGCAGTTATTCGGCGTTTTGAATGGAGTTTTCAGTTGTAACGGACACCACTGCAGTTATTGCACCGAAAAAGCAGGGAACACCGCCAGAAATCAAGTTTTAACGTCTCTGGTGTCCGCTAGAGGAACAGCTGTGAGCAAAATCGGCGAAATAGCGTCTGCGGTGTCCGTTAACACCGCAGGGTTATCGAGGACGCCAAAAAATGCGCCATTCGAAACCGAATGGCGCATTGCTCCCGATTATACCGCTTTTCGTCTTAATCCCGCTCGGCCGAGTTCACCATATGCTCCGCCACCATAGTAAGGCGCGAGTAAAACAGTTCCCGGTCGAGACCTCCGAGCCCGATCTCATCCATCGCTTCCTTCATGCAGCGAAGCCACGCCTTCGCGCGCCGCGGCGCTCGCTCCTCCGCGCAGCTTTTCTTATCCGTTAAGTATAATGCCTGCAACAATCGTCAGGTGTGATGCAGATCACAATTCGATTCTTTTCCTATAATATACATACCACGCATGGAGTTTGCGAAGGCAATCTATTATAATATCGATAGGTCCCGTTTCGGCGGGACTTATTTTTCTAAGGAGGGGTTTTGGATGAATATCGTCACACAGGGCTGGAACAACAAAATCGGAGGTGACACATACAATGAACCCTAGCATAATGACCGGCGCCCGAAATCACTTAGTGAATCAGCTCATATTTTTCGACGAACATTACACGGCCTTTTTCGATATGTATTTTCTGGAACCGAACAAGGAACGGACCGCAATGGAAAAGCTGATCCATCGGTATTGGGAAGCGCTGGAGCTCATCTTGACCCAGGACGATTCGACGCTGTCCAATACGCTGAACACGACTGTCTTGGTAGGCAGCACCGTGAAAGTTTACTACTACGAGGATCGCGAATCGGAGGAGTATACGATCGTCTACCCTACCGAAAGCGACCCCGACAAAAATCGTATATCATTCCTGTCCCCGATCGGCCGACAGCTGCTGCTCGCTTCTTTGGGGGCCGATATGACCCTCGTAACCCCGGCAGTCAACCAGAGCATTCGGATCGAAGCAGTGAAGCTGACCTATTTAGGCGGATTTATTATGGATTAAATAGACGAAAACGGAGCATCAGGCTACCCTGAGAACTCCGTTTTTATTTTTTCGGTTACGTATACGTAAGCAAATATAACACAAAACCTCCATTTCACAATCATTGATGTTATTATACATCACATGAAAGTGAATGGGAGTGAAGCTCAGGTGGTAATCGGACTTCGAGTCGTAAAAACAGTCATTTCCATTGCAATCAGCATCGCGATTGCCCGCGCGCTTAGGTTGGAGCCGGCACATTTTGCCGGGATCATCTCCATGCTGGCCGTTCAGCCCTCGGTGTACCAATCGCTCAGGCACACGCTGCTGCATCTGGCAAGCGCGTTGTTCTCCTCGCTTGCGGCCATAACGGCCGCGCTCCTGCTCGGCAACGGGGCGCTCGTCATTTCGGCCGTTTCTTTGCTGGTGATGGCGCTGCATGTGAGCTTCAAGCAGACGACCTCGTTAACGCTCTCCGTCATCGTAGCCGTCAATACGCTGGGAATGGCCGATCATTTCTCCGGGGGCACCGCCGCGTATCACCAATTTTTTCTCGTATTGATCGGAATGCTGGCCGGAACTGCCGTCAACGCCATTCACCGGCCGATGCACCGGGAGCGCGAAGAGGTGCTGCTGGCGAAGTCCGAGCAAATGCTGCGCGTACTGCTTCACTATGTGCAGCTTGATGTGCAGTCCGGACGAATGACGCCTTACAAAACCGAGATGAGAAAACAAATCGAAGAAGTGAGGTCTTATATCGAAAAGGGAAAGAGTATATCCCAGCTCATTCGGGAGGACCGGTGGATTCATAAAAGCGCCGACGCCGGCGCCGGGGAGCTGTTTCGAACGTACGAAACGATGGTGGAGCGCATACGCGATCTTGTTAAAGCGCTGCAGAAAGCGGATCTGCGGCTGTCGGAAGCCTCAAGGCTCGATCGGGCGATTCGTCTCGTTCTGAGAGTACAAGAGCGCGCCTCTTCCGGAACGAAGTCCCCTCACGCCCGCATGCTCATTCAAGCGTTAAGCCGCAGCCCCCGCCCGAGCGCTCCGGCTTCCGCCGCGGAGATCGGCGGATTATTCCCGTACTATCAAGCGTACAACGCGTTAATCGAATATGTGCAGGAGATCGGCTCGGACAAATACGTGCCGATCGCGCACCGAATTTCGGATTGACGGATGCGCTATTATCCCCTATTATTTTCCGGTACATGTAGAAGGACAGGGGAGAGCGTCATGCATATCGAACGGTTGGATCATCTAGTGCTGACGGTGCGCGATCCGGAAGCGACGTCGGCTTTTTACTCCGAAGTTATGGGGATGGAAATCGTCCGCTTCGGCGCAGGCCGGTTGGCGCTGCAGTTCGGCAGCCAAAAAATGAACCTTCATCAGCTGGGCAAGGAATTCGAGCCGAAGGCGGCGGTACCTACGCCCGGCTCTGCGGATTTGTGTTTTATTACAAGTACGCCGATCGATGAGGTAATGAAGCGGCTCAAGCTGCTTGGAGTTGCGGTGGAAGAAGGACCGGTGCCGCGCACCGGCGCTTTGGGACCGATCCAGTCGGTTTATTTCCGGGATCCCGATTTCAATCTGATTGAGGTTTCCAATTATACGAACGTTATAGAATAGGCGACAGCAGCCTTGAAATCGACTCTTTAAACCGGACCCAGCCCGGCCGCCGCTCGTATTGTTCAAGGTAAAGCGGCCGGGAAACCGCCAAATCCTGCGCGAAGATGTCGGCAAGTCTTTTCGAAACCGACTCGTCGTAAATAAACGCGTTCACCTCGAAGTTCAGCTTCAAGCTTCGGTTATCGATGTTGGCCGTTCCTACGGACGCTAAGCGCTCGTCAACGACAATAGTCTTGGCATGGATGAAGCCGTTATTGTATTGATAAACCTTCACGCCCGCCTTCAGCAGCTCGCCGACATAAGAAAGCGTTGCCCAATAGACGAAAATATGATCTGGCTTGTCCGGAATCATCAGGTGAACCGCAACGCCGGATAAAGCCGCGATGCGAATCGCATCCATCAGGCTCGAATCGGGAATAAAGTAAGGAGTTTGTATGTAAATGGACTCCTTGGCGGATGCGATCATTTTCATATAACCGTTCTTGATATGCTCAAAGTCCGAGTCCGGACCGCTCGTGACGATTTGCAGCCCGACATCTCCTTTAGACTCCATAGGGGGAAACAGCGACGGCGCATAATGAATTACGTTGCGGCTCGAGGCTTGATTCCAATCCAAAATAAAACGCATATGAAGCGCATATACGGCAGTGCCTTGAATCCGCAAATGCGTATCCCGCCAATAGCCGAATCTTTCGTTTAATCCGAGATACTCGTCCCCGACGTTGAAGCCGCCCACATATCCGATTTTTCCGTCAATAATGACCAGCTTGCGATGGTTACGAAAGTTGATCCTGAAGTTAAGCAGGCGCAGCTTGGACGGAAAGAATGCCTCCGCGAGCCCTCCCGCCTCCCGGTATTTTCGGAAGAAGCCTCTTTTCAAGCCTCTCGAGCCGAGCTCGTCATACAGCACGCGGACCTTAACGCCCTGCTTCGCTTTCTCGGTCAAGGCGTCGATCAGCCGGCGGCCGAGCTTGTCGTTCTGGATAATATAATATTGAACGTGGATATAATCCCGGGCCGCCTCGATATCTTGAAACAATCGGCTGAATTTCGCTTCCCCGTCCGTAAATATATCCAGCTCGTTATCCTCCGTATAAAAGGCGTTATTATTGCAAAGCTGCATATAAATTAAGTCTTTATTCGCACGGGACGTCTCGTTGCCGTAATGAAACCGGCCGGATTCGATCCGGGTCAACTGCTCCGCGAGCAGCTGCTCGACTCCGACCTTTCCCCAGTCCTCCCAATAAAACAGATGCTTTCGCCTGAAATTTTGCGCCGTCAGCAAATACATAATAAATCCGAGGACAGGAATAAAAAACAAGACGAGCAGCCAAGCCCATGTGGAGCCGACGTCTTTCCTTTCTTTAAAAATGACGACGGCCGCCAGCACAATATTGAGCAAATACACGAGTCCGATCAGTATCGATTCAAGGGTCATAGACTGCGCCTCCTCAACGCAAAAATAATCCGCCGGTGTAACCCGACGGAATCCATGCGCTGCCTTATATTATCCCAAATGTTACCGCTTATCATCAACCTTTTTTTCGTACAAATTAGCGCTCCAGCCGTCTCCGTCCACCCGACGAATGAATGTAAAGCCCGCCGACCGGTAAAATTCGTTAAGCTTCGGGTTATCGGCCATACAATCCAGACGGAAAACGCCTTTGCCCCGCTCCGCCAAGTACTGCTCCGCCAGCTGAAGCATCCGCGCTCCGATTCCTCTTCCCGCATGACGACGGTCCACGACAAGCCGGTGCAAATAGCCCGCTTCTCCCGGCTTCGTCTCGCCGCCCCACAGCGCTTCGTCCGAATCCACCAAGAAGAACGTACCGACCGCTTCTTCGCCGTCCAGCACCAAGAACATTTCGCTGAGATCAAATACATATTTTACCGCATCGTAGGTCACCTGCTCGGCGATCCATTGATTGATGCCGTTCCGCTGCATAAAGGCGAAAGCGTCCGCCCACAGCGAGTGGACGCGCTCGAGGTCGTCTTCCGCCGCTCTTGCAAGATAAAGCTCGTCCAAGCGTATTGCTTTTTCCATGATAGGTGTACGGCTCCTTTATTCGATCATATCTAGGCCTATCGTCATACATTCGCGCTTGACAATCTTTTTCCTGCTTTTAAGCTTCGTTTCGGCAGACGCCAGTTTTTATATACCGAAATCATGCGAAGAGACAGGATGAGCAAAAACAAAACATACATCTGCCACCCGTCCCGGCCGAAGCCGAGACCGACGGCCAAGCCTCCGAGCAACGCCCATACGCCGTAAATCTCTTCCCGAAAAATAAGCGGTTTTCTTTTGGCGAGCACATCCCGTACGATGCCCCCGCCGCTGCCCGTCAGCAGTGCCGCCATAACAATCGCCGGGATCGGGAGATTTTTGTGAGCCGCGTACAGCGCGCCTTGAATCGCGAAAGCCGCAAGTCCGACCGCATCGAAAAAGATCCACTTCCGCACATGCTTAAACCATAAATCCGGAATCAAATAAACGATCGAAATCGCGGACAACGCCGCTATGATCAGCGTACTCTCGGACCAAAGCTGCAGCGGGGAAACTTCAATCAGCACGTTGCGGATCATTCCTCCGCCGAATGCGGTTACAAGCCCAAGCATGTAAACGCCCAAAATGTCGTACTCCTCTTCCATTGCGGAAATCGAACCGCTGATTGCAAACGCAACGGTTCCGATAAAGGTAAGCAGCTCCCAGGCCATCATCGGCGATACGTCTCCCTTGTCGATAAGATTTGAGACACAAAAAAAAGCATTCGACGGATGTTCTCCCGTCAAACACTTTCGCCCAGGCGTACGGCTTTATATTCTGTGTGCTCCCTCGTGGTTCCCCACGCTGCGCCAGTCACACACAGCCGAAATATATGCAATAGTGTAGCACGATTTCGGTCCGATGGACAGTCTTTATTTAAGCCTTTTCCCAATTTATAGTCATTTCCATAAGGATGGAAATCAGCACTCCCATGATGAAGCCGTTCGTTACGAAGGCCCGCACTAGCACCGGAAGTCCGCCGAACAGATTGACGTCCACGTTCATGATCCCGACTCCCGCAAGCACAGGCACGGCCAACCGGTGGATGGTTACCGAATTGAACTCGGTTCCCTTCAAGCTTTTCAGCGAAGTGCCGAACAGCTGCAAATACGCAACGAACAGCACCGCGTTTCCTACCGTTACGGGCATGCCGGCCAATAAGCCGCCAAAGGCCGGAATGAGCCCTAGAATCGACATCAGAGCGCCGCCGATCAGAAACGGCTTTCGGTCGAAAATACGCGTGCTTTCCAAAAATCCGATCGAGGAGGAGAACGGCGCATACGACACCAAACCCAGCACGGCGGCGGCGACGGAATAAACGCCGGTCAGTATAAAAGACCGATGTAATCGGCTTTGCGTTGCCTCTTCTTGAAGCAAATCCGATACGGCCCGGACGGCGGCGACGTTATTGCTCATATTCAGCATGCTTGCAAGAAAGGTGATCGCAATAATGCCGACATTTCCGTTCGGAAGCCCGAACGGAAACAGCGGCACATGCAGCGAAGCCGCACCTCCGGCCGCGGCACTCTCCGACGGGAACAACAGCACATACAACAGCCAGCCGGCTATGATGCCGATCAGGATGGAAAAGTTGCCGATCGCGCTTTTTCCCTTAATTTTAAGTAAGCTAACGAAGATCACGATGCCGACCGAGAACAAGCTGACAGGCACGTCGAGCGAGCCGTCCTCCGATATTTTCAGCATGCCCTTGAAGAAGATCAGAATGAGCTGGAACGTCAGCAAAAACAAGTACACGCTCATGACCATCGGAGTAAACAGCTTTTGGATAAAGGTCATCAGGTTCAACGCTCCGAGCACCGCCACAACAATGCCGGCCAGCAGCATCCCCGTCGCAATGCCGCCGCCGATGGAGGTCAGACTCATCCCCATGCTTGATGCGGAAACGGACAAATTTAGCAACAAGCCCCACATGACGCCCGAATGGCCTTCCATCAACGGAAAGCGGTGCCCGATCAGACCCTGAATGACGCCGGCCAACCCTGTAAAAATAAGCGAGCTTCGAAGAATGCCCGCGATTTCATCCGGCGGAAGCTGGAATGCCGTGCCGATCGAGATCGGTACGACGACCGTATTGGCAAAAATAAAAAAGAACCATTGCAACGAAGCGAACGAGGTAGTCAAAGCGGACGATTTCGGCATACGCTCACCTTTCAGTTTTATGGAAACAAAACCGTCCGGCATCGCCGCCGGACGGTTCTTTTCAATTTTTGCGACGATTGGACTTATTATACACGCTCATCCGCCCGAACACCATTCCCGCCGGGGACCGCCTCTTCCGCTACTGGCTGTCATTTTTCTTGATGGAATGGTATTTTTAGAATACGTTTAAATCAAGATATAAAGAGAAGGAGAGAGAAGAAACGATGCCGCAAAAGCTTATTTTTTTCGATATCGACGGAACGCTGCTTGACCATGAAAAGAAGCTCCCTTCGTCCACCAAGGAGGCGGTCGCTCGGCTGCAGCGAGACGGGCACGACGTAGCCATCGCAACCGGACGCTCTCCTTTCATGTTCAAGCCATTGCTTGAAGAGCTAAACATTGATTCATATGTTAGCTTGAACGGACAATATGTCGTCTACCGCGGCGAGCCGATTTACCGAAATCCGATCTCTCCGAAACTGCTGCGGGCGTTTACGGAAGATGCGCTGAAGGGGGAGCACCCGATCGTCTACCAGGACGAGCAAGGAATGAAGACAAGCATGCCTGACCACGAACGAGTGATAACCGGTTTCGGCAACCTCAGGTACCCGCTTCCGGAACATGACGCGGAATATTATTTGCATCGGGACATTTATCAGATGCTGCTGTTCTGCACCGCGGACGAGGAGCCCGCTTACACCGCCAAATACGCCGGCGAACTCCGTTTCGTGCGCTGGCATCCGGTATCGATGGACGTGATGCCGGTTAACGGCTCGAAGGCCGCCGGGATCGGCCGGTTTATCGAACGGGTCGGCATCGGCTTGGAAGACGTATATGCTTTCGGCGACCATTACAACGATCTGGAGATGCTGAAGTTCGTCGGCAACAGCGTCGCAATGGGGAACGCGCCGGATGAGGTGAAGCGGGCGGCTAAGTATGTGACGACGGACGTGAAGGACGACGGCATTATGAACGGCCTGAAGCAGGTCGGGCTGCTGAAATAGAGAAGATGGGGCTGTCCCAAAAGTTATCGTAGATGACTTTTAGGGGCAACCCTTTTACAGTTTTATTTTTCCACTGTTTCTCGCCACTCCTCGCTAACCCCTGCAGTGCTAACGGACGCCACATACGTTATTTCGCCAATTTACCCACTGCCAAACCGCTAACGGACGCCACGGACGCTAAACCTCGATTTTTGACGCTTATCCCTGCTTTTTCGAGGCAATAACTGCAGTAGTGTCCGTTAAAACTGCAAACTCCATTCAAAACACCAAATAACTGCACCCTTGTCCGTTAGAAGTGATCCGCCAGCCATCCGTACTTTTCGATCCATCAAACCGGCCACCTCCCTCGAAAAAAGCAACTTTCCCTAAAACCTGCCTCTTTTTTAAGTCGTCAGTTGACAGCCAGAACTACAACCGTATATATTGTGTATGTGTAATATATACATTTGGCGCACTTGAGGTGATATCGGTTGCACATAACGATCTCCCCGAGCTCGGGGGAGCCGATCTACTCCCAGATCGTCAGCCAAGTCAAGGAACAAATATGGGACGGCACGCTGCCAAACGGATATGCGCTTCCCTCGATTCGGCAATTGGCCAAGGACCTGCGCATCAGCGTCATTACAACGAAACGGGCATACGAGGAGCTTGAACGGGACGGCTACATTACATCTCATGTAGGACGCGGCTCGTTCGTCTCATGGGAGCGAACAGAGGAACTGCTCGAGGACCGGAAGGAGCGCGTCCGCGAGCTGATCGGCGAAGCGGTCAAGGAAGGAAAACGGCTGAACATGAGCTCGGCTGATTTGGTAGAGCTGCTGCGTGCGAAATACGAGGAGGATTGAACGAGGATGGCCATCGAACTGCATAAAGTATCGAAGCGATTTCGCGGATTTACACTGGAGCCGTTATCGCTCCGGATCAACCAAGGGTATATTACGGGACTAATCGGTCAGAACGGCGCCGGAAAAAGCACCACGCTCCGTATTTTGCTGCAGCTGCTAAGACCGGATACGGGAAACATACGCATCTTCGGACTGGATCCCGCGACACATGGAGTGGAAATTAAAGAACGCATCGGATTTGTGCTTGACGAGAACCACTTTTACGAGCATCTGTCGGCGGAGGAAATGAAGCGAATCATCGCCCCGTTCTACTCCAGCTGGAACGAGAAATCGTTCCGCCAATACGCGGACCGATTCGAGCTGCCGCTTCGCCGAAAAATTAAGCAATATTCCAAGGGTATGAAGATGAAGCTGTCGCTGGCGATCGCACTCTCCCATGAGACGGAGCTGCTCATTATGGACGAACCGACCTCCGGGCTGGATCCCGTCGTCCGAAGGGAAGTGATCGACCTGCTGCAGGAATACATTCAGAATGAAAGGCGCACCGTCATTTTCTCGACCCACATTACGACCGATCTGGAATCCGTCGCCGATTACATTGCCTTCCTTCATAAAGGACGGCTCGTGTTTCATGAAACGGTCGAAGACATTAACGATCGGTACGCATTGGTCAAAGGGAAAGGACGCGTCGACGACGGAAGCCGAAGCTTGCTTGTCGGCTGCCGCCAAACGTCCTCCGGCTTCGAAGGCTTGACGGCCGACCGCCAAACCGCACTGGCCGCATTC
Source organism: Paenibacillus thermotolerans (assembly GCF_028745515.1). Lineage (GTDB taxonomy): Bacteria > Bacillota > Bacilli > Paenibacillales > YIM-B00363 > Paenibacillus_AE > Paenibacillus_AE thermotolerans. The sequence goes on from NZ_JAQZSG010000037.1 coordinate 18,579, forward strand.
CCCGGTGCCGAGCTTTATGAAGCTTCGCTCGAGGAAATTATGTATTTCACCGCGCAAGGAGGGGCACGGAATGCTCAAGCTGCTTACTAAAGACCTCATAGTTCAGAAGCGTAATCTTTGGCTGGCACTTATTTTCAATCTTGTATTTCTGGTTCTTACCCAGCTCGGTTACACGTTGGCGATGACCGCCATTGCGTATATGCTCATAGCCGGCTCGATCGGAATCGACGATAAAAATAATACGCACGTGCTGATCAACAGCTTGCCTGTACGAAGAACAGACGTCATCCGCGCCAGATTTCTCGGGCTCATCGCGTACACCGTATTTTCCGGACTTCTTGTATTTATATCGAGCTTGGTCGTACAGCTGATCGATGCAAATCTTCCGGATTTCCAATGGACGGATGCGGCGTGGGCATTCGCCTCCATTATCGCCATCGGATCGATCACTTATTTGCTGTCGCTGTTCTTGGACCGTGTTTTGCTGCAGTACGTCGGATTTGCCATCATCATGCTGTATGCGACGACCTTCTCCATCTTTCAATATGCCATAGGCAAAATGTCCGCCACCATAGGGATGGCATGGCTCACCGCAGCAGGTGTGGGAGTGGGGCTGCTTATATTCGTTCTGGCGTATCTCATTTCGGTTCCCGTCTACGAGCGGAAGGATCTGGCATAACAAAGAAAAAGGGAAACGCCTCCTTGACCGGACCAACCCGGCTCGTGGAGGTGTTCCCTTATTATTACCGGGACGTTGCGACGCAAGGTTCATCCCCGACCTCGGCCTGGAGCCGATCAAGCTCATCGGTCAAAAGCTGCACAACGCGCTCGTAGTCCGGGTCATGATACACGTTGATCATTTCGTACGGGTCCTTCTTCAGATCGAACAATTCCCACTCCGGCGGTTTCGGAATATCCTCCGTCCCCGCGCAGCCCAACGCATCCGCATAATAGTAAATGAGCTTGTATTGGTGCGTCCGAATGCCGTAGTGCGCATAAACCTTGTGTTCGGACAGATGCATCCAGTATCGGTAGTACATGGATGTCCGCCAATCGGCCGGACGCTCATCTTGTAAAATCGGACGGAAGCTATGCCCCTGCATGAACTCGGGAACGTCGATGCCCGCGTAATCCAGGAACATGGGAGCGAAATCGACGTTCAATACCATATGCTCGCTCACACTGCCGGCCTTTATCCCCTTCGGGTAACGGACGACGAAAGGCATGCGCAACGATTCCTCGTACATAAACCGCTTGTCGTACCAGCCGTGGTCGCCGAGGAAGAAGCCTTGATCCGACGTATAAATGACTATCGTATTTTCCGCTAACCCTTGGGCGTCAAGATAGTCAAGCAGACGCCCTACGTTGTCGTCCACGGATGCGATGCACCGCAAATAATCTTTTATGTACCGCTGGTATTTCCAGCTCTTAAGCGCTGCTCCCTCCAAGTGCGGCGGCGGGTCCATCTTCAAATCGTTCCGGGTCAAATCCCGATCGATTCGCATTTCGGCAGCGGCTGCCGCACTAGAGCGGTTCGCATAATTGTCGTTGAACGTCTCCGGCTCCGGAATGTCGATATCTTCATACAAATGCGCATGCTTCTCGTCGGGAATCCAAGGCCTATGCGGCGCTTTATGATGGCACATGAGGAAGAACGGCTTATCCTTATCCCGTCGCTCGATCCAATCCATCGATTTATCCGTAATAATATCGGTTGCATATCCGGTCACCTTAATCGTTTCTCCCATTTCATAGAAGGCCGGATTAAAGTAATCGCCCTGCCCCGGGAGGACGCTCCAAAAATCGAAGCCGGTCGGGTCGCTGTTTCCGCCGTGCCCGAGATGCCATTTGCCGATCATGGCCGTCTGATAGCCGTTCCCCTGAAGAAGCTTCGCCACGTTCTGCTGCCGCCCGTCCAGACGGTCCGAGAGTGTTTTCACTCCGTTCACGTGATTGTAGGTTCCCGTTAAAATAGATGCCCTGCTCGGCGTACAAATGGCGTTCGTACAAAAGCAGTTGTCCAATCGCATGCCTTCCTTCGCGATCCGGTCGATGTTCGGCGTTTCGTTAATCTTACTGCCATAGCAGCTTATGGCGTGCGCTGCATGGTCGTCGCTCATAATGAAAATAATATTAGGCCGTTCCGCTGACGAAAAATTCATCTCATGTTCCTTTCATTATTTGAATTTTTTTGCACTCCTATATTGTTCGGGAGTTAACCCGATTTCGTTTCCATTCCGAGCCTGTCGGCGACGGGCCTTTACGGTAAGCTTCACTTCCGAGCATAACATCTCCATCGCCTTATCCACTCTTATATACTCAAAAATTGAGCCTGTCGGATCGGTTAGTTTCAAAAATTTAGCTTATTGGCTTTCTTCAACTGAGCTCTGTAGGTTTAAGATCATTTTTTGAGTGTATGGAGCCATAGTTGCCGTACTTTAGGGTAGCGGAGAGCGGAATAGTATCATTTTTTGAGTCTATCGCTTCCACTAAGCTCAAAGTTTGACACGATCACACCGTCGAAGCTACGCGATACACCGCTTTCCCTCTCACATAGGTGGTCTTAAGCCGGTATTCCCGGTCGAGCAGCAAAAAGTCGGCATCCTTGCCGGGTGCGAGCGAGCCTTTGCGATCCGATAAGCCGGCTTGCCGTGCGGGCACGCCGGTAAACGCCGGAAGCACCGCCTCGGGAGGCAGGCCCGTAAACCGCAGCACGTTACGAAACGCGGCGATCATCGTCAGCGCGCTTCCCGCCAACGTTGTGCCGTCGGCGAGCTTCACTTCCCCTTGCTTCATAATGACCGACCCGTATTCCCCGTCCGGAAGGCCGGCGCAAGTGACGGCATCGGTAATCATGCAGATCGATTCCGGTCCCTTCACTTGATATAACAAACGGACGGCCGCCGGGTGAACGTGAATGCCGTCGCAGATGAGCTCGGTCGTCAGCTGCGGAAGCATGAGTCCCGCTCCGGCAACCCCCGGCTCGCGGTGATGCAGCGGACTCATGCCGTTGAAATGGTGCGTCGTGTGCGAAACGCCGTTCGCAACCGCCGCCGCCATTTCTTCGAACGTTGCATTCGTATGCCCCGCCGAAACCGTAATGCCCTGCGCCGTCAAGAACCGGACGGCCTCCAAGCCGCCCTCCAGCTCCGGCGCCATCGATACGATCCGGATCGTGCCGCGTGCGGCGCGTATGTATTCCTCAAGCTTGGCGACGCTCGGGGGCGCAATCCATTCGAGCGCTTGCGTTCCGCGGCGCTTCGGATGGATGAACGGGCCTTCGAGGTGAATGCCGCACAAATCCGCGCCGCTTACGCTCCCGACCGCCGACGAAGCCGCATCGAGCACCTTGACGATGCTGTCGTGGCTTGCCGTGGTCGTCGTCGCCAGGAAGGAGGTCGTGCCGTGCGCCGCATGGAACGCGCTCATGCCTTCCAGCTGCTCCCGCAACCCTTCCATGACGGAGAAGCCGCCGCCCCCGTGCACATGCACATCGATAAAGCCGGGCAGCAGCAAGCCTCCTTCGCAATCGACCTTGTCGGCGCCGGCCGCTTCCGTGCATTCCTTCCCTTTCGGTCCGGTCGCGGCAATTTTTCCTTCCTCCGTAATCAGCATCCAACCGCCCTCGATCGGCCCTTCGGGGGCATACAGCTTGGCGTTAAAGAAATAATTACCGTTAGCAGTCAACGCAGCCACCTCCACTTATTTTAAATCGTAAGCGGCTTTACAACGACCGGCATGCCGCCGGAGCGCATCGATTCCGCAGCGGCGCAGCCCGCCGCAACGCTCATTCGTCCTGCGACCGGATTGGCTACAGGCTCCTTGCCGTCCAAAATCATCTCCACAAAGTCGCGGCAAATGTTCGGGTCGGCGCCTCCGTGGCTTCCTTCCGCTTCCTTAATATCATAAACGCGGTCGGACAGCTCCTGCCAACGGTTGGAGCGTCTCGTTTTCATATATACTTTGCCTTCCAGCTCGTTGTTTTCGATCCGGCCTTCCGTTCCGATAATCGTATAATTCCGGTGATAATCCGGCGTAAAATGGCACTGCATATAAGAAGCTTTAATTCCGTTCTCCAGCTCCATAATCATGACGTTGTTATCCTCTACGTCGATTTCTTGCCGGAACGCGCACTGATTCAGCCGTCCGAACCGCGCCTCCGTGCAAGTATCCTTCTCGTCGCATGTCGGGCATGTGAGATCGTTCGGCTTGTCTCCCCCGTAAAAGTCGAGGCTGCCGAACGCCGCCGTCTTCTTCGTGTATTGGCCGGTCAGCCAGTGGATCATATCGATGTCGTGGGAGCCTTTTTGCAGCAGCAGGGACGTTGTGTTCTTCGAATTGCCGTGCCAGTCGTGATAGTAAAATTCGCCGCCGTAGCCGACAAAGTGCCTTACCCATACCGCTTTGATTTCCCCGATGTCCCCCGAGTCGATAATGCCCTTCATCGTGCGGAACATGTTCATGTACCGCATGTTGAACCCGACCATCAGCCGTTTGCCGGAACGCTTCCAAGCCTCCAGGATCCGGTCGCAGCCGTCCACCGTAATGGCAAGCGGCTTCTCGCAAAACACGTGCTTGCCCGCCTCCAGCGCCGCAACCGCATGCTCCTCGTGGCAGAAATCCGGCGACGTCACGGCGATCGCATCGATGTCGTCGCGGCTTAAGAGCTCCCGGTAATCGTTCGTGATGAACGCGTCTGGATTAATGTTATCGCGGAAATCGGATAAAAATTTCGGGTTGATGTCGGCGCCTGCCGAAATAACGGACCGTCCCTTCGGCTGATGCCAATACTGGGCGATTCCCCCGCGCCCCGCCACTCCGATCATGCCGATTCGAACCTGTTCCATAGCTTGCTTCTCCTCCAAAGTATGTATTGTTATTTCAGCGGCATGAACATGCCGTCTTCAAAGCTGCCGTTCCAAACCGCCCGCAGCTGGCCTGCGCCGCTGACCGGAGCGTACACTCCGTCTCTGCCGGGAACGACATAGGTGCGGAACCATTCCGCCAATCGGATGCGCATTGCCGAAACCGTTTCGCGGCATGCCGGATCGTCGATCCGATTGACGCATTCATCCGGATCGCCCTGCAGATCGTACAGCTCGTGCGGACCGTACGGATAACGGTGCACATATTTCCACTCCTTCGTCCGAATCATCCGCACGGGCCCGTATTCGTCGAATATAACGACGTCATCCCGGCTTCGGCTTCCGGCCCTGCCGGTCAGCAGCGCATAAAAGCTTTGGCCGGGCATATGATCCGGCGGCGTATGCTTTGCGTCCGCATACTCCAGCAGGGTCGGGAATACATCGTATTGGCTGAGCATATCGTCGACCACGCGGCCGGCCGGTATGACGCCGGGCTGTCTGAATATGGCCGGCACCTTGACGGACGTATCGTACATGTTCAGCGGGAACGTGCCGTTCCCTTTGCCCCATACCCCGTGGTGTCCCATATTCATTCCGTTGTCGCCCATAAATACGACAAGCGTATCGTCCTTCAAACCGAGCTTCTCCAGCCTGGCGAGAAGCTTCCCGATGCCCGCGTCCATAGCCGTAATCGACGCATAGTATCCCTTCAACAGCTCTTTGCGTGCTTCCCCTACCCCCACCGGGCAAGAAGGAGCTTGATTCGGATGCGGGGGCAGCTCGGGGGCGGATAAGAACGGACAATCCTCGTACAGCTCAAAATATTGCTCCGGATGCTCTCCTCTGTCCCACGGAGAATGAGGAGCGGTGTAATGCACGCCTAAATAAAACGGCTTCTCCTCCCGGCTCAGTTCGTCCATAAATTGCAGCGCTCGATCGGTAATCAGATCCGTCAAATATCGTTCTGCGAGCTTCACTTGGCCGTCTTCTATAATTTCCGGCCTCATGTAGGAGCACCTTCCTTGTGCGATCGTAAACCAACGGGTAAACCCCTTCTGCGGCGATGCGCTGTTTCCGAGGTGCCACTTCCCGCTCAATGCGCAGCTGTAGCCGTTCTCGGCAAGCACCTCCGTATAGGCAAGCTGATCGTGCAAATACTCGACGACTTGATCTTCGTCGGAGAAGCCGCCCCGGATTGTTTCGTCGATTGCTTTCCGATCCACGTTGCCGGAACGAAGCCAATCGTGCACGCCGTGCTGGGACGGAATTTTTCCCGTCAAGACGGATGCGCGGGCAGGGGAGCATACCGGCGAAGCGCAAAAGAAGCTGTCGAACCGCGTCCCTTCGCTTGCAAGCGCATCCAAATGGGGCGTCCGCAGCTCCTTGTTGCCCGCGCAGCCCAACGCCCATGCACCGTGATCGTCGGCCAAAATAAACACAATGTTCGGTTTTTTGAGGCTTTGTCCCGCCTTCATCTCGTCTCCCTCCGCTCTTTCCGATTTCTGAATTACCTTGACGTTCGTTTGCGCGCTATATTGAGCCTAACATGAATGCGTTCTCAGGAAAAGACTGCATTTTCCGAAACTCAACCGTTACAATTGCAAAAAAAAGCATCGGCCAATTCGGAACAGGCGGTGCTTCCCACTTAAATTATCGATTGTTGCCGGCTTGAGCGGCGCGGCTTTTCATCGGCTTCGCCTGCCGCAAAATAAAATCAATATCGGAGGCGATGTCTTGCATGCCGTTGCCTTCCGAATTTCGGTTCAGTTTCGTTTTTACGCGGTCGATCGCCTCGATCGCCTTCGGCTCCGTCACCTCGAGAATCGTAACGGTCGGGCCGAAATCGAGACTGTATCTCGAGACGCTGTCGGTTCTTTCATCCCTTCCGACGATCACCGTATTGCCGATCACGAGCGTATCCCGATCGGCAAGGAGACTCGCCAAGCCGAGTGCTCCGAGCGGTCCTCCAAGCGTCCCCATGCCGTTCCTTCCTTGTCCCGGCAAGGTACCGGTCGCATCGGTCGAACCGGTTACGCCGCTTTCGATCGAATAACCGGCAAATATTCTGTCCCGATCGCCGCGATCGCCGTCGCCTCTCGTTCTGTCGTCGTTCAAATCGAGCGTGTCCCTCGGTCTCTCCGGCTCCACGCCTCTTTTTCTTGTAGCGCCGGAGGCGCTGTTTACGCCGAAGTTTTCGACTCCGTCGTTATTCGTGTCATTCGTACCTCCGCAGCCGGCCAATAGGGTCAATGCCATGCTCACGGCACAGGTTAAAGTAAGAGCTTTTCGCTTCAAAAAAAGGGCCCCCCTTAAAGGTTCTGTCACACGCAACATTTACTTTTCCCATGCCGTTACGTTTATATCCAATCTTTAGCAATCGTCTTGCTGCGACGAGGGACAGGCTGGAAAAGAGGGCGACACCGGCTGAACGTCGAAATAATTTTGAAAATATTTTTTATAACCTTGTTAGATTTACAACCGTCCAGGTATCTACATCATTGAGCGTCCGGGAGGTGGCTTTCGTGAGATCGAACGACATAAATCACGTGCAGACCGAGTACGAAGACGATACGCTGCTTGTCGCTCGAGCCAAGGATGGCGACGGCTATGCGTTCGGCGAATTGGTGAGGAAGCATCGCGGCAAAGTTTACGGCTGGGCGAAGGCGGTCGTAGGCGACCCTCATCTTGCCGAAGACGTCGCGCAGGAAGCCGTCATGCGGTCATTCCTCCGAATCGGAACGCTGGCCGATGCCGGACGGTTTTTGCCGTGGCTTCACCGGATCGTTCGCAATCAAGCGTTCCGCAGCTTGCGCCGAAGCGGGCGGTACGGGAAGGAGCTGCCGATATCGGCTTTCGCTTCGGATGACCGGGATTCGAGCGAAGCATGGCCGGCGATGACGCCTTCGGCAATTGCGGCTTCTTCCCGTGAAGACGACCCTTGCGAGCTGTTATTGCGAAGAGAAGTGCTGTCGACCATCGCGGAAATCGTGCAGCGGCTCTCGCCAACCGAGCGCGCGGTATTCGAGGCGCATGTATTTCAAGAGCTTACCGCTCAGGAAATCGCTCGTTTTTTATCCATGAGCACCGCAAGCGTCTATATGTCTTTGTCCAGATCTCGTAAAAAGCTGCACAATGAGCGAGTACGCGAACATTTTGCCATCCAGGGCGGAAAGGAGTTTTCCATGTACGCTGCAAAACGTGCCGTATTGTCGAAACCGGCGATACTTCATTCCCGAATCGGGCTATATAACGAGTCCATCCGGAACTGCATCTATTATGCGCTTCCCTATGTGGGCAAAGGACATCTCGGTTACGATGAAGCGATGGCGCTGACGGGACATGCGTTTCAAATCAACGTTGAAGAGCAAACCGTCGACACAAGCGGTGTATTTATGTACGGCGAAACGACGATGTTTCCGAACAGCATGCTGAATTTGGGCCTGCACTCCTCGCTCATCGACAAATTCGGGTACGAGAAGATGCCGGAGGGGCCGTTGAAAGAGGAGCTGTACACGCTAACGATTGATATGATCCGAGGGTCCGTCGACCGCGGCGTTCCCGCCATCTTTTCAGGCGGCGTAAATACGCAATTCGCCTTGTACTACGGCTACGACGACGGGCGGCAGACGTTCTTCGCCGTCGATACGTTAACGGAGATGGAAATTCCGTACTCAACGTTTCGCAATCGGCATTTGTACGGGTTCGTGATCGAAGAAGAGGCGGAGATGGATGAACGGGAAAGCTTTCGCCGCATGCTCGCAATGGCCGTTATGCACGGACGCGGCAAAGAGCCGACGTTTAGCGGATACGTAAACGGTCTTGCCGCTTATGATTCGTGGATCCGCGCATTTGAACATGCGAAGGCTGATCCTGCAGGCAACGCTGCCTGTATGCGGAATGTCGGGGATATGCGGGGGTATGCGGCTTCCTTTTTGCGCAAAAAACGGATGGAGTGGGAGTCGGATGCCTCGTCGGATCAAAGGTCGATCTCCCTGCTTAGGGAGGCATCCGCCCGATACGACGAGGTGGCGGGCACATTTCGTTCTTTGAAAACGTTATTCCCTTACCCGGCCGAAGGAGATATACAACGGGATGCGGCGGTCACGGCGGCGCAACTGCTTCGACAGGCGAAAACTGCCGAAGATAAGGGGCTTCATGCATTAGAGGAATTGCTTCAATTGTTATGCGGAGAGCGACCTGCTCCGGGATTGATTAAGCCGAACCCGCTTTGGGTGTTATAGGAACAAGGAAGGAGTGAAGCAAGTGTCAGCGGCGTGTGCGATAAAATTGGATTGTATCCGGGTGAGAGCTCCTCGGCTAAAGCCCGCCATCCGTTACTACAGCGATCTATTAGGCCGGCCTGTCGAGAATGAGCTTTATGACGGGGAGCTTTACGTGTTTCATTTGGCGAACGGGCGGAAGCTGCTGCTTGACGATATTCGTCAATGCGACGTGCGCGAACCGCAGTCTCGTCCGGCGGCGATATTCGTTACCGAGCGGCTTGGAGAGCTGCATGACCGGGCGACGGATGCGGACTTCGCCTATGTTTCCGGTATAGAAGCCGGTATCAATTATCCTTATTTCGTTTGCAGGGACGAGAATCATAATGAATTTGTCGTTGCCGAACGTCCTTTCGGCTATCCGGGTGCGGCGGAAACCGGCCGCGGGGGACCGATCGAGGGCGTCGTAGCCTGCGTGACCGTTCCGGTCTCCGACGTTCGGAAGGCACATGCGCGGATGACGAAATGGATGAGCCTCGAACGGGAACGTTTACTGCCATCCCTGAATGATACGGAGAGCCCGCGCTCGCGTTTGCTCTTGCCCGACGGGAGTTATATGGAGCTTGTACCGCAGCTGGAAGGGGTGCGTCCCTCCGCTCCGATTGTCCGCCTGCAAGCCGGTGATTTGCCAGGAGCCTACCGCCATATAAAATCGATCGGCGCCCGGATGATCACCGCAGCGGAAGAAGCCGAACAAGGCCGTCCGATCTTATTTTCGGGTACTGACGGTCACGTCTTATCGGTGGAGCCGGACGGCGGATTGCATTCAACTGCGCTTAGCCCTGCTTCGGATCGTCTTCAATAATGACCGGAATTCTCACTACCGAAGGGTCGGTAAAAATGTCGAACTCATCCCTGCTCGTGCTGGAAAATTCGGAGACAATCGCCCCTTCCGGACCGCCTTGAAACCAGTGCTTTGTGCCGGGGGGAATCGTATATTGCTCGCCCGGCAGCAGTTTGATTTCGCGGAACACCGTGTAATAGGGCTCGCTGCCCGGAGGTATCACCGCTTCGATCCGCTGTGCCGGCTCTCCCTCTACGTATAAGTACACGCTGCCCCAGCGGCATCGGAACGTCTCCATCTTGCCGGGCTCGCCGCCCACCGGGGGGTGGAGATGCTCCGGGCACGTTTGCTTCGGGAACAGTACGAGCTCCTTAGCGCAATAACGGTCCGTGTTAATGTACGTGATTAGTTCCAATCCTTGCTCTTCCAAGTTGCCCAGCCCAAAGCTCGCCACCTCGATCCGTTCGCGCTCTTCGCCGGTTAGCACGATGCCGGCGCGGGCAAACAGCTCCGCCGTCCGTCTTTGCGCTTCCCGCATTTCGCTCCGTTTGATCGTCATCCTTTTTCCCCCCGTTATATTCTGCTAATTCGCCTTCTCCCAAATTCCGTACTTGCCGTTATATGTCCAGTCAGGCAGCGCAATTACAAGAATTATCATCATCATATGGTTGTTGTTCGATATTATCAATATGCGATTTGGTTGCAGCAACATGTTTCAAAAAAAATAGCATCACCCGTGTTGCTGTCGGTCCGATGTCGGTACAACCGGGCCGCTTAGTTCACGCGGTGTTGCTATTGTTCTCCATGCATCGATTTTTCGCACCGTTTTCAGTGAAACAGCCCGGTGATCCACCTTACGACATCGCCCGTAATCGGAACGAGCCCGAAGCCGTGGTTGCCGATCGCTACAATGCCGTAGGCATATTCGCCGATGCCGACGATGCCGGAGGCTTTCTTGCCGATGGCGACCGCTCCTGCCGCCCAATTGCCGATCGCAACCGCACCGGCGGAGAAGTGTCCGATCGCTACGGCTCCTGCGGAAAGCATATTCGAAATCGCGACCGCTCCCGCCGCCAGCAGCCAGCCTACGGCAACCGCTCCGAACGCGACCGGTCCGACGGCAATCGCGCCGATCGGAAGCAATCCGACGGCAATATCTCCGATTGCGATCAAGCCGAAGGCGAGCTTCGCCTTCCCTGCCCCCGTTCCCTTGGAGCGTATGCTTATCACCGGAAAGCCGGTTGCCGGCCATTGATAGTCGATGCCCTCTCCGCGCCATTTTTTAATAAAATCCGTTTCGTTCCGCCACGCGCTCATATTGACCCGCCCTTATGTATAATCGTTAGCAATCATACCATGGGGCAAAAAGACAGTCTAACGATTTTCAAACGCGCGAAATGCGCACGTTCCGCCCGGGAACGGATTGGGTATAATACGATAAGTGCGGTGAAATGCAGCATATTACGCGTATAGAAGGGGTAGTAACGCAATGAAACCTAATAATACGGACGACTTGGCCAACGAAAAAGAATTGCTGCGATTAAAAGAAAAGCTCGGCATCGATCCGACGGTTTCGCCGGATCAATTGCGAGACGCCTTAAAAGGGATGGTAAACAATAAATCGATTACCGGCTATAAGGTCAAAAAAGAGAAATAGGCCGCCGAACAAGAGGCAGCCCTTGTGAATGACTTGTTAGCCGACCTTCTCCCATCCTTCGGAGGCAGGTTTTACAATAAAGCGGATGAAGCTGCCGTCCTCCGGGTTTTCCACCGTTAGCCGTATGCCCTCGCGAACCGGCAGCACCTGGAGAATTTCCCCGTTCGGAACGTACTTGGCCGCCAGCGGCGAAAGAACAGGAATCAAAGCTTCCTCCAACCACACTCTTTCTTTATACCAGCGAGGAGCAAGGACGGGGCGCGGATACCCTTCCGCCGGCGCACCGAGCTCCGCCGCCAATGCGGAAGGGCCGCCGGAAAGCTTGCGGCCTTCTCCGACCGCGGCGACAAACCGCAAATAAAACTCAATCACGTTCAAGATTTCGGTATAGCATAACGAACCGTTCGCGAAACGAAATTCCGCAGTTCCAATATTGAACCACGCCGCGGCATTGATTCCGCACCGATGGGACTGCGGACGTCCCCGATTGAGAAGCGCTTCCTCGCTCGGATCGGCAATGAACCGTTGCCGCATCTCCGGGGTAACCCCAGGGCAATAAATCAGACGTTCTTCGGAGGTATTCATCAACGCCCGGATGGAGTCTTGATGCTCCAAAGCCGCGTCGATGAGCGGCAGCAGCATATGCTGCCTCCACGGCTGCAGTCCGACATGTACGTGGAGGCCGCAGCTCCAGTTGGCGGCCGCCCCCGTCGCTTTCAGCCTCTCCAGCATGACGCCGATTTGCTCCCGGTCTTTCCACCGGATCGGCGGCGGCTTCAGCTCGCTGCCCGACTCCTCGCCCGTTTCGTCAATCTGCTTCTCATCCAGCGCCATGACCCAGCCGGGAAGCAGCTCCACCTCTCGCGGCTTTCCGCCGACAAACTCGATTTCGAGGCCGAACGTAAGTGTTTTCCAATCGACCTTGCTAGGATACATTCGATTTTTGCCCCTCTCTATTGTTAGGTGTGAAAAGGCGGAATCACACAGAGAGCGGGCGGACCTCTGGCTTAACGGGGAACTTTTTTTCTGAGCATAGCCGATCTCTCCTTACCTTTGATCTTTAATTTAGCCGTTCATTCATCCGGTAGCTGACGAAAGCCAGCTGCTTGCTGTCCGGCGACCACGAATTGACGTTGATCGTACCTTGTCCTCCGAACAGCTCGACCAGCGTCCGGGATGCGCCGCCCGCGCTCGGCATGAGCCGGATTTCGACGTTCTTGTTTGCCGGATGATCGCCCGGTGCCACCTCGTCCTTCCGATAGGCAAGAAACGCTACGGTTTGCCCGTCCGGGGAAACATGAGGGAACCAGTTATTGCTCTCGTCGAAGGTCATCCGGGTTTGTTCGCTGCCGTCCGCATTCATGCGCCACACCTGCATCAAACCGGTGCGCATCGAGTTAAACCAAATATGCTTCCCGTCCGGAGAATATTCGGGGCCGTCGTCGAGTCCGGGCGTGTCGGTCAGCTGCGTTTCAACGCCGCCTGCCGCCGGAATCGTGTAAATGTCGTATTGGCCGTTCCGTTCCGCACAGTAGGCGAGCGTCAAGCCGTCCGGCGACCAGCCGTGCAAATAGCTCGGACCCATCGGCGTGACTAAAACCGGATTGCCGCCCGATATCGGCAGCACGTAAATTCGGGAACGCCCATCCTCCCGCGTATGATGGCTGACCGCGATCTGCGAATTGTCCGGGTCCGGGGAAAGCACGTGGTCGTTGTTGCAGCTTACGGCAAAGCCCGTGTCGATGACTGTGCTCTCGCGTGTCGCGATGTCGAAGGAATAAAGACGGCCTCCGCTGTTATAAATCAGCCGCTTGCCGTCGCGCGTCCAATTCGGCGCTTCGATCAAGCGGTCGAACACGGCCAATTCCGTCCGTTTGCCGGTAGCCGCCTCCACCGTTTCAAGAGTGCTGATGACTGCAGTCAATCGGATCCCTCTCCTCCTCCGCATAATCACATGTATGCGCTTTTGATGCTTTAACTATACAATATCTTCCGCGGACGTTTAAGTCATTTTTCAAGGGTGCACTTACAATCGAATCGAGTCAACGGAGCGCTTTACCCCGTAATCGTCTTCAAGTGACGGATGAGCCGCTGCTCGTTCTCCCGCGCATCGTCGATATGGAACGCATGCGAGGATAAATCGGACCAAAGCAGCTGCTTCCCTCTCGGCGCGTCGAGCCCTTCGAAATAACGGACGACGAGCTCCGGCATGACATGCTTTTCCTTACCACCGTGGATGAACATGACCGGCATCGGCAGCGACGGAACCTCTTTAAAGAAATCGAACGAATTGAGGTCGCTCACCATTTTCTCGGAATAGGAAAGCTTAAAGCCGCGCACCAGCGAATTGAACACGTCCGCCAGCGAGTAATCCGGAGAGCGAAGCATGATCTTAAGGCCGGAAAAGAAAGTCGCGGATTTGCCGTCGCCGGCGTTATAAAACATGGAATTGTTTTTGAACTGCCATTTGCGGATGATCGACCACTGCTTAAAGCTTTCCAAATACGGAGGCTCGCCCACGTCGCGCAGCTCCTTCAGCGCTTTCCGGTCGCCTTTCGCTTCGGCGGTTTCCAGCAGCCACTTATAGCTCAGCTTATCGTTCTCCACCCAGCTCGTAATTTGCGAGAACGCGTTATAAGACAAGTAACGGTCCGGATATTGCGAGGCGAGCGACAGGCCGATCACCGTTCCCCACGAATGAGCCGCAAGGTGTATTTGCCGCTGCCCGAATCTCTCGCGCAAATAGTCGGTTACATCAAGCCCGTCGCGGATAAATTGCTTCAAATTCATCGTTTCCTGCGGAATATCCGCGGAATACGATTTTCCCGTGCCGCGCTGGTCCCAAAACACGAGCGTAAAATGCTTCACGAGCTGCTTCGTCGTCATCACGAGCGCATAATCGGAGCCGCGCGAGGAAACGCCGGGCACCGGCATGCTCGGTCCGCCGTGGATAAACAACAATACCGGATTGCCGGGATTTTCCGATTGAATCAATATACTCTGCTTTATGCCGCCCGCCTGAATAGTCACAACCTCACTGAGACCCGGTTTCGAAATCGTAAAATCGGTACGTTTGAACATTTTCATCGCTCTACCTTCTTCTCTATCGTTTTTATTGTTTGTATGAAAAACGCAACATGCTCCTCGAGCTGCCGTTCGACCCCCGATGTGTCCCGCCCGTCGAATTGCATGATTTGATACTGGGAAATGAGTGAAAATACCGGATACTGATACTGTACGGCCAGCAAGCGGGCGGGAAACGGACGAATTCGCCCCAGCTCGATATATTTAGAAAACACAGCCTCCAAAAACAGCACATTGTTTTCGTACAAATCGTCCAAAATAATACTTCGCGCTTTCGGGTGTGCGAACTGCTCCGTGCTTACGATCCGCGATATTCGGGACATACCGGGGCTGTCACATATCATAGCTTTAAACTTTCGCAGCCCATGCAGCAGGAAAGCTTCCGGCTCCGTCACCGCCAGAATGCGGTCCAGCTGTTCGATCGGCGGAGTTACCTTCCGAATCTCGGCCCGGTACATTTCAAATATGGAGTCCAGCAGCTCGTCCTTATTTTTATAGTGATAGTATAAGGAGCTCTCCTTGATCCCGACGGCTTTCGTAATGTGTCTGATCGACACGGCACTGAAGCTGGAACGGGAAAACAAATCGATCGCGGTCTCCAATATTTTTTCTTTGGTTGGATTGTCTTTCATGAAAACTACCTCTCTTTTCCATCAATAACTGAAATTCTAACGAACGTTAGATAGAATGTCAATCCCCCAAAAAGAAAAAACCTCCGTTCCGAAGCATGTTCGGAACGAAGGCGACACTCCCCCCGCTTAATCCGCCGCTCTTACGGCAATGCCGGGTGAAACGGCAATGCTTCGGCGGGCAGGGATCACATTGACGATCATCGCGATCAGCATGAATGAAACTAAGAGCCCCAACAATATACCTGCCGGGTACTCGAAGCCGAGCTCCACATCCAGCGGTGATGCTCCGTATTGCTGTAGTTGATAGATCAGGAAACCGCCGACCGAACCGAACAACCACCCGGTCAGCAGTCCCGCCCAGCCGATCATCGAGCCCTCGACGAGAAACATCGTTACGATGTGACTCGGGTTTACTCCGATGCAGCGCAGCATTCCGAGCTGCTTCGAGCGCTCCAGCGCGGCTCTCACCTGGACGATGGCCAGACCGATGATCCCGATGATGACCGACACCGTCATGAACGAAGTGTAAATGGAGAACGTGTGCCTCAGCAGCGCGGCTCTGGCAAGCGTATCAACGCCCGGCATCCGGAATTCGCTCACTCCGTTTAACAGGAACTGCTCCTCCAACCGCTGCAAACCGTCCAAATCCGAGGTTTCCACGTCGAGCAGCACGTAACCGAGATGCTGCGTATTTTCCCATTGAAATCCGCGTTCTCTATAATCTTCATAAAATGTCGGGGAAACCATCATGAGACTATAAAATTCAATGCCGCTGCCTGCCCGAACGAACCCGAGCACCTTTACTTTGCGTTTCGCCATATCGGCCTTCTCTTCCTCCTCCGTCAACCCCAGCCTTGGCTTCGGATAAAGATTCAATTCGATCTCATCGCCGGGCTTTATCGCTTCCTCAGGCAGCAGATTATGATACCCCCAATTGCCCGGCCAATCGGATGCCGAATACATGAACGTTTCGTGCAGCACAACCGCGTCGGGATTTTCGCGCAGCGCCTCCCACACCTCTGCGTCGCTCTCAAAAGAGGATATACGGGAAACAAGCGGCACGTTCGCCGTCCGCAAGTAATTTTCATCCGGCGCTACTATGCTCATCGCAAATTTTTGCTTAAAAATGCCGGGAGCATCGACGTTCAACCGGTACGGCTCCACCGCATGCCATGCGCGAACCGACGAACGAATCCGTTCATGTTCTCCGATGAGCTGAAGCAGCTTATTCTTTTCTTTCTCGTCGGCATACGGGATATAAGCGGGATACCCGATCACATTCGCGGCTTGCGCTTCTTTCTCCATCTTCGATAACGCCATATTTCCGATTGATAAGACCATCGACATGATCAGGAAAACGAGCGCAAATAAGGAGGAGACGGAAAACACGCGCCTGCGGTGCAAGAGCGGATATCGCAAAGCCAGCAGAGCCGGAACCGCCGGTACACGCAGCATTCTCAGCGCCGCGCGAATTCCGATTTGGAGCAAGTGCATCCCTTGCGAGAATAAATACAATAAGGCGAGCGGAGCCAGCACCCAGTTCAACAGCACGAGCACGGTTTCAATCGGAACGGTGAGCGACACCTTCCCCAGCTGCTCGACCGCTTTCCCGCTGAACAACAAATAAGCGAAGCTGGTGAGAATTAATCCGGCAGCTGTCTGCATGATGACGGACTGCCAATTCAGCTTGCGATGCCGGCCGGAAAGCTCGCCGGTTTGACCGCGCAGCACGCTTACGATCGACAGCCGCGATACGCTTCGGCCCGTCATTAGGGCAACGATCCCGTTGGCGGCGAAAATACATATCGCGGAGACGAACACTTCCCGGAACGAAATATACGGTGTAATCGGCACTTCCATCGTTGCGAATTTCTGCAGCGTGTTCAGGAATATGAGGCGGAACAGCCACACCATTCCGTAACCGAGCAAGCTTCCGAGAACCGTTCCGATCAGCGCAGCGCATCCGTTCAGCACTGTCGCTTCCGCCATGAAAATTTGCCGGATATGCCGCCGCGAAAAACCGAGCGCCCGAAGCACCCCGAACCTCTCCCGCCGCTGGTCGGCCAGCATCATCAGCAGCTCGCGCATGAGGATCAGACCGGCCGCTACGGCAAACCCGCTGGCAATCAGGAATGTTGTGCCGTATCCGGTTTTCATCTCCTTAATTTTGTAGATGGCATCCCTTTTCGGCTCCATCACAACATATTTAAGATCGCTGAAATATACGGGAAAATGAGGCGTATCGAGCGAAATATCGGGACCGTCCGCATCCGATGCAAATATCGTGTTGAATTCTCCCTCCGGGACGCCTGCAAGCGACCGGGCGGCGGCTTCATCCGTAATGATCGTGCCGCCGGAACGCCCGCTTCCGCGATAGCCCGTGAGCCCTTGTTCCTCGGCGATCGCGGAAACTTTGTAAAGCTTCTTCAGGCCTTGATGATCCTCAATCCCCAGCACATCGCCTTCCCGCAGAAGCAGCATGTCGGCCACGGGCCGCGAAACGATCACGCGGTCTCCCATCGCCGCTTGCCTATAGCCGTTTGGAATGAGCGGCGATTCGGGATCGATCCCGATTACGAAAATATCCGCTGCCGCCTTCGGCGTATCGGAGCTTCCGGAATCGGTGAACACCGATGCCGTGAACGTAACGGAGGGGAACGTCTCAACGGCGCTTCCCTTCAATCGGTCTGCGAGCTCCTTGACCTGAGCGGAAGTGAACGATTGGTTTGACGCGGGCTTCAGCTCCCAGTTAATCGAGCCGTAATGGTCTCGCAGCCACCGCATGCCGCTATGGTCGAACGCGCTTAAGAACACGACGGCCGCCACCGTTAGCATGACGCCGATGGACCCGCCAAGCAAAGTAAGGACGGTCTGGCGCCGCTGTGCGGCTAAATTTCTCCATGCCATTCGCCATATGAGCGCTGCTTTAAACATGCGCCGGCCCTCCTTCGCCGACGATGCGGCCGTTATCCATCCGGAGGATTCGATGCGCCTTGGCTGCGACCGCCGGATCGTGAGTGACGACGATGACGGTCGTTCCGAGCGACTCGTTCAGCTTGCACATCAGCCCGATCACTTGCTCCGCGTTCCCGGAGTCAAGCGCGCCGGTCGGCTCGTCCGCCCAAATCACCTGCGGCTCGCCAACGATGGCGCGGGCGATCGCGGCTCTTTGGCATTGTCCGCCGGACAGCTCGGACGGAAGCGCGGAAGCTTTGTCTGCCAAACCTACCCGCTCCAATGCCGCGGACGCCTTCGCCTTCGCCTCCTTCGCTGGCACGCCTCGCGCGATCAGCGGCAGCGCCGTATTCTCCAGAACGGACAAGACATCGATCAAGTGGTACTGCTGAAACACGAAGCCCATCTTTTCCAACCGAAACTTCGAAAGCCGCTTATCCTTTAACGTGTGAAGCGGCGTCCCGTCGATCCACGTTTCGCCGCGATCGGCAGGTTCGATGCCTGCGAGCACTTGCAGCAGCGTAGTTTTTCCGCAGCCGGAAGGGCCCATGACGGCCACCATCTCTCCTCTTCCGATTTGCAGCGTAACGTCACGAAGCGCTCTAACTTCCGATGCCCCTTTCCCGTACGTTTTTCGAAGCTCTTTGGCATGAATCATCGATAACCTCTCCTTTATTCCGTCCTCATGCCAACAAGGTAGCAAAGCGATGTGCAAAAATAATGAATAACTTTTGCAGAAGCTGTGCAGATCGGTCTAATCTTTAATAGAAGGCAAGCGAACGGTAAAAGTCGATCCCTCATTCCAGCCGCTCCGAACGGCAATGTCTCCTCCGTGCGCGGATACGAACTCCTTCACGATGGCCAGGCCCAGCCCGAGCCCGCCGCTCCTGCGGTTCGACCGATAAAACCGATCGAAAATATAGGGCAGCTCTTCCCGCTCCATGCCTGCGCCGTCATCCGATACGGAGAAGCAAAGCACGGCGTCGGAATCGAATAAGCGGACGCTAACGCAGCTTCGAGCGTGCTTCATCGCGTTTCCTAGCAAATTGACGAACACTTGCTGCAGACGGACGCGGTCGGCAAACAGAAGAGGAGACACGCTTTCGTTGTACCACTCCAGACGAAGATTCCGCTCTTCGGCCTCGGGCATCATCGCTTCCATCGTAAGCCGTAGCAGATCCGCAAGGGAAAACCAGGTCTTCTCCAACCGCAGATGGCCCGATTCCGCGAGCGCCAACTGATTTAAGTCGTTAATCAGCTTCGACATGCGGAAAGCTTCGTCGTGCAGAATGCCGATTTGACCGGTTTCCAGCCCTTGGCCGCTTTCCAGCGCGTTCTCCGTCATCGTTCGGATGGTTGCTAGAGGCGTCCGCAATTCATGCGCGACGTCCGCAACCATCGTTTTTCTCACGCGTTCGAGTGTCACCAGCCGCCTCTCGATCTCGCTTAGGCCGGCCATAATTTGTCCGGGCAAATCTTTATGCATTTCCGTGCCTGCCGGCTGCCGGCTCATCCTTGCGACTTTGTCCAAGATTCGCCTAAGCTCGGCGGCCAAGCCCTTACGGACACGGTAAAGAAATAACGCAAGCGCCGTGATGCCGGCGATAAACAAAATCAGGGTCGGAATGACGGAAGAGGAAAATATGCGGACCGTAACCTTGTGATCGACGGACATATACCCGATCACTTCGCCGTTATGCAAGAGCGAAATATGACCGTTGCCGGAAAAAGCAGCCCGCTTTCCGTTTGAGCCGAATACGATATTTCCGTTCTTGTCCCATACCCGTAAGTGAGAACCGCTTCCGGTTGGGATCGGGGGAACATTTTCACGATGGGAAAGAAACGGCTCCAGGCCGCGCCAATCACCATGGAAATCATAGTAAGCCGTCAACACGGCATCCCAATAGCCGCTCAGCTGACGTTCCCGCTCCGCCCGCGATTGCCGCTCCATATCGTGAATCAGCCAAAAGGATGCAATCGTATAGATCATCAGCAGCACCGCACCGGCGGCAAAATACCGGACCCAGCCTTTACTCATGAGACGGATCTCCAAACTTATATCCGATCCCGAACACCGTCACTATGTATTTGGGGTTGTCCGACGGCTCCTCGAGCTTCTTGCGGAGATTTCGGATATGGGAGTCGATCGTTCGTTCAAATCCGGCAAAATGCTCCCCTAGTGCCGCATCCATTAACTGAGAGCGGGTAAACACTCTTCCGGGACGGCGGGCGAGCGTGCAAAGCAGCGTAAATTCGGTCGGGGTGAGAAAAATTTCCCGGTTGCCCAAATGAACGGCATGCTGCTGCAGGTCGATGCGCAGCTCGCCCCGGATGAGCGGCCGGGCTTCGCTCTCATCCGCTGCTTCCGCCGGCTTGCCTGTCCGTCGGGACACCGCCCGAATGCGCGCAACGACCTCGCGCATGCCGAACGGCTTCACGATGTAGTCGTCAGCGCCGATTTCGAGCGCCAGCACCTTGTCGAATTCATCGGTTTTGGCCGTGATCATAATGACGGGCAGCTTGTAACCGGTTTGAATTTGCCTGCATACGTCAATGCCCGACCCGTCCGGCAGCAGCCAATCAAGCAATACGATATCCGCCGCGTTCGTCTGAAGCAGCTTCAGCGTTTCGGCCGCGGACCCCGCTTCCAACACCTCGAAACCTTCCTTTCGAAGATAAGCGGCGCCTTCCTCAAGAAGCTTCTTTTCGTCTTCCACCCAGAGTACCCGCACATATTCACCTCATATCTCTCTGCAATGCGGCTCAACCTACTTCGTAATTGTCAATGATTTCAACAAACCTTACGCAATCACCTGCTACACATGTCCCTAATAAATTCCATATCAAAATAATCCATCGGAAACCCGGTTTTGTGCATTGAGAAATTCGGGACGAAACTGTAATAATGGAGGATGAACAACTATGCCCATAGACTAAGGGAGGAAATCCATTTGACCACATCAGCTGCCTATCGCGTAGCTTTTATCGGCTGCGGCAAACGGGCGCATGAGCATGCGTACGGCGTTGAGGCCGACACGAGATTGCGGGTTGTCGCGCTGTCCGACATTTCAACGGAATCCGCGGAAACATTGAAAAACGCATTCGGCTTTCCCGCAACGATATATAATGATCATCGGGACATGCTGGAGAAGGAAAAGCCCGACATCGTAGTGATCTGTCTTTGGACGCCGCTGCATTATTCGATATTCCGGGATTGTGCGGAAGCGGGCGTCAAGGGAGTGCTGTGCGAAAAGCCGATGTCGGCGACCTGGGGCGAATGCCAAGAGATGGTGCGCATCGCGGAGAGAACGGGCTGCCAACTGACTTTCTCCTTGCAGCGGCGATTTGCGAAAGGGAATCAGTCCGTGCGCCGTTACATCAAGGAAGGCAAAATCGGACAAGTCGTTCGCATGGATTTGTATTCGCCGCCTAATTTGCTCG
Source organism: Paenibacillus thermotolerans (assembly GCF_028745515.1). Taxonomy (GTDB): domain Bacteria; phylum Bacillota; class Bacilli; order Paenibacillales; family YIM-B00363; genus Paenibacillus_AE; species Paenibacillus_AE thermotolerans. Next base: position 40,277 of record NZ_JAQZSG010000037.1, read on the forward strand.
ATTGCGGCATCCATACGTTCGACCAGGCCATGAGCTTCATGGACGAAACGCCGGCAAAATCGGTGCTTGCGGCTGTCGATACGACAGAGACGTTTAACTGGTTCAACGTTCCTTCGGAGTGCGCCGCGACCGGTCGCATCGTGTTCGAGAACGGAGTGAAAGCGTTCTTCCACTCCGGAGAAGTCGATACGTGGGAACCTACTTCGGATAGGTCGAAGGTTTGGGCAGGCGTTCGCGTCGTCGGGAGCGAAGGCTTCATCGAAGTAATGTGGGACGGCCAAATTGTCGGCGGAATGAGCTACTCGGACCCGTCATGGAAGCCGGAGCTGGAGCTGTGCTCGATGACCGACCAAATGATCGGTTACGTCCGCCATGCGGTCGACTGCTTGGGAACCGGAGAAGAGCCGGAGGCGTCGTGTCAAAAAGCGCTTCGGGCTTCGGAAATTATTTTTGCGGCATATGAGTCGGTGCGCCGGAATGCCCGCGTCGAGCTGCCGATTTCCGGTTTTACGGACAGCCCGTTTATTACGATGCTTGAGAACGGCCAATTCGGCGCGCGAGCCGACAAATCATAAAGGAGCGATCTAACGATGGCAAAACCTAAACTAGGATTAATCGGAATCGTTCATGAGGATGCAAAGCAAGACTTCTGGGGCACGATGCGCCGCGTTGCCGAGATCGGCTACGAAGGAATCGAGGGTGTGCCGGCCGATTTGCTTACCGGGGACGTCAAAGCCAACGTCGCGAGATTCCATGATCTGGGGCTCCAGGTTGTGACGCACAGCATAAACAAGGAGCAGCTTCGCGATGAGAAGCTGCTCGATCAAGTGATTCGTGAAGCTCTCTCGGTCGGAACGAAGGACGTCACCTTCTGGTGGGACGTTGTCGATTCGCGGGAGCAGCTGCTGCGGGATGCGGAGCTGTACAATGCCGCCGGCGCCCGTATGGCGGCGGAGGGATTGCGGTTTTGTTACCACAATCATGCGCATGAATTCCAGAAGACGTTTAACGGCTTGTATTCGCTGGACATTTTGGCCGAGCATACCGATCCGAAATCGCTCTACTTCCGATTGGACGTTGCCTGGATTACGCTCGGCGGCGCGCAGCCGGCGCACATTCTGCGCAAGATGGCGGGCCGTGTGCCGGCCATTCATCTGAAAGACGTGTACGGTACGGACGAGATCGGCAAGTGGACGGCCGTCGGCACCGGCGTCGTCGACATTGCGGGATCCATTGAAGCGGCGGAAGAAATCGGCGTGGAATGGATGACGGTCGAGCAGGATCAGCTGCGCAACCTAACCGGTCTGGAAACCGCACTCGTCAGCTACTTGAACCTGAAAGAGAAGGGTTTACTATAAGGGTACGACCGGTACGGCGAGCTCTGCTCTGCACCAACTTTTGGTGCTAACCGCCGCTGCCCCGGCCGATCCGGCGGGCTTTGCACCAACTTTTTACGAAAATGGGTTAAGGGTGGGTTAGGCACATTTTTGGCACAAAAAGATCCATTTCCTCAAAAAAAGTCCTTAACAATTTTTAAAAGTAAAGCTGGTTGGTTATCCTGTAAATGAGTTGTGTATCCCATGGACTTGATTTTACTTATCCGGTAATCAAGTCTTTTTTCTTTTTTGGGCAAGTAATCCCAAGGGGGGGCAATTTGGCTGGTTTTGGTTTTAGAAGCAGCCCAAGCGGCTTGGCATAACACCGCCTTTAATCCTTTGTTGCCTTTGTTTGTCCTGGAACTTTTCGTTTTGCCTGCACTTTCGTTATTCCCTTCGTTCACCTCCGCTCATAGGTCGGCCGGTATGCCGGCGGCACAATTTGTCCCATCTCTTTCGTTCCGTATATTTCCATGATATAAGGTACTATTCGTTTCAACTCATCTTTAATGTTCTCCGCAACTGTTCCATCCATCGGAATAGCAAGGAGCCGCTCCGTCTTGATCATAAAATATGCTTCAGAGCTTTATCATTCATTCTCGAATTGTCAGGTTGACGTATTTTCCATACTAGCTATAAACTACCAATGTATGGATTAATAGAACAATCAAGTCAGCAAGCCGGATTTCCAAGGGGGTTCGTCATGTCGTCTTTCCGTTTTACAGAGCAGAAGGCCGTATCCTTACGCCACCGAATTGCCGACGATATTCGCCGGGCGGTATATGAGGGGAAACTGAAGCCGGGCGACCGTTTGCTGGAGCTTGAAATGTCCAAGCAAATGGGGGTAAGCCGAGGTCCGATTCGCGAAGCGTTTCGGGTATTAGAGCAGGAAGGCCTCTTGCATTCCCACCCGTTTAAAGGTACGGTTGTCGCTGAATTTACGACGGAGGAAGTCGTCAATATACTGATCCCGATTCGTCTGACGGTCGAAACGTACGCCATGCGCAAGGCGCTTACGACCTTTACCGAGGACGACTTCGTCTTTTTGGAGCAGTGCAAGGAAAATATGCGGGTCAGCGGGGAAAAGAACGATGTCCCGAAGCTGGTGGCGAACGATTTGGCGTTTCATGAATATATCGTCACACAATCCCAGGTTCCGAACTTGATGAACATTTGGTCCAGCATCATCACGCGCATCCGCCTCCACTTCTATATGCAGGATCAACATTTCGAGGATATAACGATGGTTTGGCGGCAGCATCAATCGCTAATCGACACGATGCGGACCGGCGACGTCGAACTTGCTTGTACGGAGCTTGGCCGGCACATTCACGATAATAATTTGCAGACGCTGGGCCCTTACCTTTGAATAAGAAGCGGGATATACCTTCGGGCCCGATGCAGCTATGTTCTTATATTTAGCGAGTCGCTCTAACGGACAGGCGTGCAGTTATTCGACGTTTTAAATCGAGTTTGCAATTGTAAACATTCCTGTAAGGACTAAGATTTCGTCTTGGACAAAAAAAG
>NZ_JAQZSG010000038.1 GCF_028745515.1 Paenibacillus thermotolerans
GATCCACCATCGTGCTCTCCCCAACTTTTATGCAAGGCTAGTGCTTGTAGTGTTGTTATTATTCCGATTCGTCCCGTTTCTGGCCCAATAGCAACTTGCAGTATGCTTATTTTCCGACTTACCTTTTTTCACGAATTTCATCGCAAATCCCGTCAATGATCTCCCGCAAATCTTTTGCCCCTAGATCCCCTTCGCCGCGCTTCCGTACCGACACCTTGCCGGAAGAAGCTTCGTTCTCGCCGAGTACAAACATATAAGGAACCTTCTCCAGCTGCGCTTCACGGATTTTGTACCCCAGCTTTTCGTTACGCTCGTCGATCTCCGCACGGATTCCGGCATCGCCGAGCGCCTGCTTTACCTGAAATGCATAATCAAGGTAGCGGTCCGACACCGGCAGCAGCTTCGCTTGAACCGGCGCAAGCCATAGCGGGAAAGCGCCGCTGTAATGCTCCGTCAATATACCGATGAAACGGTCGATCGAACCGTATACGGCGCGATGAATGACGACCGGCCGATATTTCCGGTTATCCTCTCCGATGTACGACAAGTCGAACTTCTCGGGCATTTGGAAATCCAGCTGGATCGTTGCGCATTGCCAGCTCCGTTTCAACGCGTCCAGGATGTGAAAATCTATTTTAGGTCCGTAGAAGGCGCCGTCTCCTTTATTCGTCCGATAAGAGATCCCCCTTCCGTCCAATACGTTCCGAAGCGCGCTTTCCGCTTGGTTCCAAAGCTCCTCGGAGCCCATCGATTTTTCGGGGCGCGTGGACAGCTCGATGTTATACTCGAAGCCGAAAACCTCGTAAATTTGGCCGACCAGCCCGATGACACGGCCGATTTCTTCTTCAATTTGGTCGGGACGGACAAAGATGTGAGCGTCATCCTGGCAAAACGTCCGTACGCGCATCAACCCGTTCAAAGCGCCCGAAAACTCGTGCCTGTGCACTTGGCCGAATTCGGCGATACGAAGCGGAAGCTCGCGGTATGAGCGAAGGCTGTTTTTGAAAATGAGCATGTGCCCCGGACAGTTCATCGGCTTCAGCGCAAATTTCGTCTCGTCAACCTCGGTAAAGTACATATTTTCGTGGTAATGGTCCCAATGGCCGGATCGCTCCCATAGCCGCTGATTCATCATGAACGGAGTGCGGACCTCTTCGTAATCGTTCTTTGTCTGCAGCTCGCGGGAGAAGCTTTCAAGCGCGGTCCGGACAAGCATTCCCTTCGGCAAATAAAACGGCATTCCCGGCGCCTCTTCCGAAAACATGAACAACCCTAACTCTTTGCCGAGCTTTCGGTGATCCCGCTTCTTCGCTTCTTCAAGCAGCCGCAAATGCTCATCGAGCTGACCTTTCTTCGGAAATGAAGTGCCGTAGATGCGCTGCAGCATCTTGTTGTTCGAGTCCCCGCGCCAATAGGCGCCGGCCACGCTCGTTAGCTTGAACGCTTTGATTCGGCCTGTGGACGGAAGATGCGGTCCGCGGCAAAGATCGACGAACTCCCCTTGACGGTAAACGGTAATGACGGCATCCTCGGGCAAAGCACGGATGAGCTCCAGCTTAAGCGGCTCTTGCAGCCGATCGAACAGCTGCAGCGCTTCCTCGCTGCTAACCGCGCTCCGAACGATCGGCAAATTTTCCTCAACGATGCTCTCCATTTCTTTCTCGATTGCGGCGAGGTCTTCGCCTGAGAGCGGCTTTTCGATATCGACGTCGTAATAAAAGCCGTCCTCAATCACCGGTCCGATTCCGAGCTTCACCGCCTCATTCCCGTAAATGCGCTTTATCGCTTGCGCCATCAGATGAGCCGTACTGTGACGGTACACCTCCAGCCCGTCCTTGCTGTCGAGAGTAATAACTTCTATTACGCTGTCTTCCTCAATCGGAGTATGGAGATCCGCCGGCTTCCCGTTCACTTTTCCCGCCACTGCTTCTTTCTTTAATTTGGCGCTGATGGTCTCCGCCACTTGTTCAATGGTCGTACCTCGCTCGAATTCCCGTACGTCGCCGTTCGTTAACGTCACTTTGATTGCCATGTCACAAGCCCTCCGTTCTTGGATTTGATTTGTATGTGAACACAAAAATACGCACTTATCCCGCAAGGGACGAGCGCGCTCGTGGTTCCACCCTAATTCGATTCGCACGAATCGCGAATCCTTAGCTCATTCTATAACGGGAACACCCGGCGACCTATACTTTCAAGACTGAGAAGCTTGATTTCCAGATCGCAGCTGCAAGGCGGTAAATCGATACGATTGCCGAAGGGGATTTCAGCCGGTTGTCCCCTCTCTCTGGACGGCGCTCGATAACGATCCATGTCCTTGGTCATCGCTTTTCATCGGTATTTGAAAACAAAAAAACGCGCTTATCCCGCAAGGGACGAGCGCGCTCGTGGTTCCACCCTAAATTCGATCCGCACGGATGGCGAATCCTCATCAAACTCGATAACGGGATTTCCCGGCGACATATACTCTCAAGGCTGTGAGGAGCTTGATTTCCACATCGCAGCTGCAAGGCGGTAAATTCTTATGATAACCGAAGAGGATTTCAGCCTGCTGTCCTCTCTCTCTGAACGGTCTCGATAAAGAATTGTTGTCCTTGGTCGTAGCTTTTGTTGAATCTGATTATAAGCACGGAATAAGAAAGGTGTCAAGAGATACAATTCAACCTAAATGATTGCGCAGAAAGTGTGTTAGTTTGGAGAAGAGGACATCCGGGGATTTCAGCCCGACTGCCGACCGCCCCTCATCTAATGAATATCCATCCATACCCGATGTATGCTGGGAATATCCTCGACGAACGAAAGACGGTACACATCCGGATTGGACAAAGCTTCCCACTCTGCGAACCCGATCCGGCTATCGTAATATTTAAGCAGCAGCGACATCAAATTCCCATGCGTAACGATGACGACGTTCTTATATCCGCTGTTCAAAACCTCCGTAACTGCGCTGACGGCACGGCCCATGGCCGTGCTGCTTGCTTCTCCGCCTACATAACGTAAATCCAAGTCATCGAACGTATTGCGAAGCAGCTCGCGCCAATCGGGACGGTTCCCGCCGGACAAGATTCTCTCCGTTAATCTTTCATCCATAGCGATTTCAAGACCAAGCCGATCCGCAAGCGGTTTTACGGTACGGTAGGCTCTATCAAACGGACTTGAAACGATATAATCGATCGGTTTGTCCGAGAAAAACTCGGCTAGCTTTTCCGCCTGACGGACGCCTTCCGCAGTTAAAGGTGCATCGGCCGCCTGCCCTTCCGCTTTGCAGTGGCGCACAATGTAAACATGTTTCACGTACGATACCTCCTTAATATATTCCTCTCGCGTCAGAAGGCAGCTCCTTTACCCGCTCAAGGTAGCTTGTCATGTTCACATCTTCACGAATTTCATACGTATATCCGAAACACTCCGCGACATCCTTGGCTGTAATTCGGAACAACTCGCACGCCGCGAAGACCGAATTCCACATGTTGTCGTAGTCGCTGTCAGAATACGTTGCCTTGTACATATTCCAATACGGCTCCGGTAAGTAGCGCTTAAAATATTTGCCCATCTTCCCCGGAGACACTTGAAAATCATGCTTCGTGCCGATCCACCATGACACCATTTCATCCAGCGGCTTCCTCACAATGGTATCGAACATGAGCTTGGCGTACGGCAATTCGTCGCGCCATATGCCTTTTGCGACATTTTGCAGACACCACCAAAATTCATTGCAGCTGCCCAAGTATAACGGCTCCGAAGGCTTTTTCACATGGTAGTCGACATCCGTAGGGGCAGGGATGCTCGGCAGGCAGTGATCTTTATCCAGTAAAGGAAGCGTCAGCTTATCGCTGACGTACCCATCCATCATCGATTGTTTCGTTTCAATGTGAAGGTCGATCCGATTTCCGTCCTTAAACAGCATGAGATACGTATAAGACCGCGAAAAATCCGCGTTTCTCCCTAACGCTCTGTCAATTTTATCGGGTTCTTGCTTGATGAGCAGCTCGCCGAATACGTTGATCCAATCTTCATCTTTAATAAAAGAGGCCGTCTCCGTTACCACATAAACAATATCATAGTCCTGAAAAATGTCCGCGAGGGCATTAGGGTTTGTGCGCGACCCGTTCATATAAACCGCACGAATCCGCTCATCCTTTTCAGCAACTCCTAAGATCAGATCGAACATTTCTTTCTCGCTTCTCATATTCCGTGACCTCCATATAAGCGGTAATGGGCCCTAAAAATTCGGATTTATTACCAAATATACAGGCCATTTACGCATCGAACAATATATCGCCCCACCGCGGTGACGAATTAACGGAATAATTTTTTTCCATGTAATCTTTCTTCTATCCCTGCCGTACATTGTGGTGTATAATTCACTTTGTTTGTTCATCGAATTAATGAAGTTGCAACAAAGACAGAACATACGGAAACAGGTGATTGAATTGTTCGAATTAAAATGGCTGTGGAAGAACCTGGCGGGAAACCGAATCCGGTATATCGCCGCTCTCTTCCTCTCGGTAGTGGTCTCATCAATGACGATCGTTAATCCGTACATCAGCCAGCGTATCGTCGATACGTTTATTGCAGGAGAGAACGCCCTGCAAAATTTGACTGAAGAGCGCGGGCTGCTAATCTGGCTCATCATGGGCATGATCGGCTTCACGCTTTTGCGCACGGGGCTTTCATACGCAACTTCGATGCAGTACGAAAAATCTTCGCAAAACATGCTCTACAACATTCGTATTTTTCTGTACAACAAGATTCAAGGGCAGGATATGGAATATTACGACCATAACCGCACCGGCGATCTGATGACCAAGATGACCGGCGACCTGGAGATGGTACGCCACTCCTTGGCGTGGATTATCCGGACGATCATTGAATCGGTGACGGTTTTTGCGGTCGCGCTCATCTACTTTTTCTCCATTGACGTCGAACTGACGCTCTGGATGCTGATCTTGGCGCCGCCGTTATTTATCGTTGCCTTTCTGTTCGCCAAGCGGGTACGCCCGATGTACGTCGACCTGCGCGAGCGGCTGTCGCAGCTGAATACAACGACTCAGGAAAATATTTCCGGAAACCGTGTCGTGAAAGCTTTCGCCCGCGAGGAATATGAGATCGAGAAATTCCAAGAGAAGAACATCAATTATTCGACGGCGAATAAGAAAGCCGCTCTCGTATGGCTCGATTATTTTCCTTATTTGGAAACGATCGCGCAGGGCTTCGTTGTGATTCTGATTCTGGTCGGCGGTTTGTTCGTCATGAACGGGCGGATTACCTTCGGTGAGTTTGCAGCGTTCAACGGGTTGATTTGGGCCATATCCAACCCGATGCGCAACATCGGCATCATTATTAACGATATCCAGCGGTTTTTCGCAAGCTTGGCCAAAATCATGGAGGTTTACTACGCCAAGCCGAACATCGTCAACGAGCATAACGCCGTGAACAAAAGCCGTTATAGCGGACGGGTACAATTCGATCACGTCACCTTCAAATACGACAATACGACCGTGCTTCACGATGTGAGCTTTACGGTTGAACCCGGAGAAACGGTTGCCATAATGGGCCCGACGGGCTCAGGCAAAACGACGATCATCAAGCTCATTCCGCGATTCTACGACGTTGCCGAAGGGCGCGTACTCGTCGACGGCGTCGACGTGCGCGAGCTGGAGCTTGACGAGCTGCGCGGAAACATCGGCATAGCGACGCAGGACGTTCTGTTGTTTTCCGATACGATCGACGGGAACATCGCGTACGGCGACCCCGACCTACCGGAAGAGGAAACCTTTAAAAATGCAAGGCTTGCCGCCGCACACGATTTCATCGTCAAAATGCCGGAAGGGTATGACACGATTATCGGTGAGCGCGGAGTCGGCCTCTCCGGCGGGCAAAAGCAGCGCATCGCTCTCGCGCGCGCGCTCGCCGTCCGGCGTCCGATCCTCATTCTGGACGATACGACGTCCGCCGTCGATCTCGAGACGGAGGAGCACATTCAAAAAAGCTTACGGGAGCTTGATCACCCCTGCACGAAGATCATCATCGCTCAGCGGGTATCCACTACGGCGCAAGCCGACCGCATTCTGATCGTTGACGGCGGCCGCATCATCGAGGAAGGCACCCACGCCGAGCTGCTGGCGAAGCGCGGTTACTATTACGAAGTGTTTATGCTGCAAAACGAGGGCATCGAAAGACAGGTGAGCACCAATGGCTAGGAATAAATTCGACATCGACGAAAATTTGGAGTCGCCCTTTGACATCAAGCATTTCCGACGGGCGATGGTGTACATCAGAAAGCAGCAAAAGCCGATGATTATCGCCTTTGTTCTTAGCGCTCTATCGGCGGGCATCGGGCTGACCGCTCCTCTCATCATGCAGCATGTCATCGATGTAATCATCCCTGAGAAAGCCGTCGCTTCGCTGATCGGATTCTCTGCGCTGATACTGCTCACCATCGTGGTCAGTGTCATTCTCGCCACGATCCGCTCGCGCATTATGACGAGCGTCGGGCAGGATATTATTTTTGACATCCGTTCCGATTTGTTCAAGCATTTGCAGGAGCTGCCGTTCAAATATTACGACGACCGCCCGCAAGGCAAAATTCTCATCCGCGTCGTCAACTACGTCAATTCGGTTTCGGATGTACTGTCTAACGGTATTATCAACTTCATTCTAGAAATCTTGAACTTGATTTTCATCGCCATCTTTATGTTCGCCGTGGACGTTCGGCTTTCGTTAGTCATCTTGGCAGGGCTGCCGCCCTTCCTCGGCATTATGCTGCTGATCAAAAATAAGCAGCGGCGGGCATGGCAGGCGGTTTCCAACAAAAGCTCCAATCTGAACGCCTATACGCAGGAAAGCATCACCGGCATCGGCGTGACGCAAATTTTTTCCCGAGAGCAGCGCAATGAAGGGATATTTACGCGACTTGCAACGAATTATCGAACGGAGTGGATACGGGCTCTAAGGCTCAACGCTCTAATACCGTTTTCGGTTGATAACTTAGCCACGATCGTATTAGCATTGATTTATCTTGTAGGTTTGCTTGCGCTGGAACCCGGTGAAGTAACCTTCGGGGTCATTATCGCCATGAGCGGCTACGCATGGAGATTTTGGCAGCCGATTCTGAACTTGTCGAACTTGTACAACAGCTTCATCAACGGCGTAGCTTATCTTGAGCGCATATTCGAGACGTTGGATGAGCCGGTTACCGTGAAGGACGCTCCGGGAGCGAAGCGGCTGCCGCCCGTTCAAGGCAATGTAACCTTCGAGAACGTAACCTTCGGTTACGATCCGGGGATCAACATTCTGGAGAACGTGACCTTCGAGGTCAAAGCGGGAGAAAGCATCGCCTTGGTAGGACCGACGGGTGCGGGGAAAACAACGATCGTAAACCTGATCTCGCGCTTTTACAACATTACCGGAGGCAAGATTCTTGTCGACGGCAACGATATTTCACAGGTAACGCTGCAGTCGCTGCGCAGCCAAATGGGCATTATGCTGCAGGACAGCTTCATATTCTCCGGGACGATTATGGACAATATTCGTTACGGCAAGCTTGACGCAACGGAGGAAGAAATTATCGCCGCCGCCAAAACGGTTCGTGCCGACGATTTCATCCGCGAGTTCGAGCAAGGCTACCAGACGGAAGTCAACGAGCGCGGCTCGAAGCTTTCGCAAGGCCAACGGCAGCTTATCTCTTTTGCTCGGACGCTCTTGGCTAACCCGCGCATTCTGATCTTGGACGAGGCCACCTCGTCGATCGACGCGAAGACCGAGCGGTTGCTCCAGCAGGGGTTGAACGAGCTGCTTAAAGGACGCACGTCGTTCATTATCGCGCACCGGCTGTCCACCGTGAAAAACTGCGACCGCATCATGTACGTGTCGGACAAAGGCATCGCGGAGGCCGGCTCGCACGATGAACTAATCGCGCGGCGCGGCTTGTATTATAAGCTGTATACGGCGCAAAAGATGGAAGCGTAATAAGGCAAGCCCCCGATTCCTTGTTGATGGAATCGGGGGCTTGCTTCTCATTATGGCACAACGGTGTTTGTAAAATTGTTATTCGGATTGATCGTCTCTCGTTCCTGATGTCTGAAACGCACAAAAAGGAGAAAATAACCCGTTAGGCAAATTCGGCAAGCTTTCCAGCAAGAGGCTTGTTTCGTTCTGCCAATCGATCATGACCGTCCTCCCGAACGGCGTCGTGACATATCTCATGCGCAGCTCCAGCAAACGATCGGATTTCCAAGAAAAACCGCAAGCGATTTCCAAATTCGCGCCGCGGAACGGCTGCGGCGAACGCTCATAATGCAAGTGTCCTCTCCCGAACCGGAACTCCTTCGGTCCGTCCGAAGTTATGATCCGGACAATCGCATATTGTTTATGAAAGGTGAAGCGGATTCGGCTCCAACCTTCCTCGTTGTCGCCGAGTCGGTACGCCGTATCCGAAACGCTATGCTCGAACGGCGATTCAAGAGAGCTCCAGGCCGGATCGACGGACCGCTCCAGCGTACCGTCTTGCATGGCTGCAATAGCGGAGAGAGGTTCGGATTCGTCTGCCGGAATCGGTGCCGAAGCCGTCATACTCGGAAGCAAATGCTCCCAAACTTCATTCAAGACCGCTTGCATTTCATTCGTGCCGGCGGTGCAGACAAACACGGCATCCTGAGCAGGCATCACAACGCAGAATTGTCCGAACGCCCCGTCTCCCCGATAGGCGCCGTGCCGGCAGCGCCAAAACTGATACCCGTACCCTTGCGTCCAGTCGCTGTCGCCTTCTTCCCCGTTGGATATTTGTTTGGATACCGCTTGCCCGATCCATTCCTCGGAAAGCAGGCATCTTCCTTCCCATACGCCGTTCTGGAGATAGAGCTGCCCGAATTTGGCGATATCTTCGACGGTTACGTACAGTCCCCATCCCCCCGTATCGACGCCTCTGGGACAGATCTCCCATGTCGGGTCGTTTATGCCTAAGGGCTCGAATAAGCGGGGCTGCAAATAGGTCAACAGCGATTGTCCCGTCACCCTGAGAAGGATTGCGGACAGCATGTAGGTTGCTCCGCTGTTATATACAAAATGCGTCCCCGGTTCATATTCGACGGGCAAGCTTAAGAAGGCCTTCGCCCAATTTCCGTTCGGATCGTTCAGCATCGCTTCCATTGTATCCTGAGCGTGCCCGGTGCCCATCATAAGCAGATCGCGCACGGTCATTTTCGATAAATTCGAACCCTTTTCCCCCGGCGCCAACTCCGGAAAAAAGGATACGACACGGTCATCCAAAGAAACGGTCCCTTCGTCTGCGGCCAATCCGATCGCTGTCGAAGTGAAGCTTTTGCTTAACGAAAACATCATATGCGGGAGGTCGTTGCGGTAAGGCAACCAGCTTTCCTCCGCTATGACATGGCCGTGCCTTAGCAGCATAAAGCCGTGCAGCTCCAGCCTCTTCTCATCAATTTTTTCGAGAAAACGCCGTATCCCCGACGGATCTACCCCTTGCGATTCCGGACGGCTGCGCGGCAAATCGGCGCGGTAGCCTTGCAGTATATCGATCGATTTAAAATATTGCGGAGACGGCACCGGCCCTTTCAGCAGCGGATCGTCCGTGCGATGCATCCAATCGTGCAATTTCCTTAGCAGCTCCTTCCGGATTTCGCGATATTCCGGAGCATCCGCCACGCTCCGCTTCTCTAACGGGTCTAGCTTCAAATCGTAAAGCTCGCAATAAGGATTAGGGACAACCCACTCATCTAAGAATTCACGGTAAGCGGGGCTCGCCTTCGCGTCGATCGGCACGTCCACCGTATCGTACGTATTGAAGTGCATGATCAGCTTGTAGCGCTCGGTACGTACGCAGCGAAGAGGGTCATAGGTCGTATGGTACGTCTTCTCGGCGAATATTTCGGTGCGTCGTTCATAATGCTTCCCCTCAAGCAAAGGGAGAAAGCTTCTGCCTTGAACGCCTTGCGGCTGGGGCAAACCGAGCGCCTCCAGAATGGACGGCATAATATCGATATGGCTGATCAACGGGTCGTAGACGCGTCCGCCGGTTAAGCCTCCGTTCGGCCAGTGAACAATCAGCGGCACCTCGATGCCGGGATCGTATAAGGTGCCCTTGGCTCTCGGAAAGTCAAGCCCATGGTCGGATGTGAATACGATCAACGTATTGTCCCGAAGGCCGAGCTCATCCACCTTATCGAGAACTTTCCGAATTGCTTTGTCCAATTCGAGGATGTCCCCTTGCAAGGCGGCCATCTCCCGTTCAACCCCCGGATAATCGGACAGCCAGCGCGGAGCCTTCGTTCCTTTGCTTGCGTCCGGTTCATTCAGGCCGTTCTGCGAATAATGGCGGTGCGCTTCCTCGAAGCCGATCTCGAGATAGAAGGGTCTTCGATCCGCCGGGCTCGTTCGCTTATATTTCTCTAGCCAGTCAACGGCGCTTGCCGAGGCGAATTTGCTTAGCGATCCCGGAATCGCTTCTTCAAACCCGATGTCCGACGGCTTTCGTGCGACATGCTGGGTGCCGATCAGAGCCGTCCGGTAGCCGTGCTTTTTGAGCCATTCCGGAAGCGGCGTTTCTTCCTGCGGCAAATACCAGGCAAACTCGGCGTGCGCAAGACCCATCACTCCGTTGGAATGGGGATATTTCCCCGTCATGATCGAGGACCGTGCCGGCGAGCATTGAGGGGCGGTCGTAAACGCGTTCGAAAACATAACGCCGGATCGGGCAAGAGCGTCCAGACAATCGGATCGTACGGAAGTCGCGCCGTAACTGTTCAGATGCCTTCCAAGATCGTGACTCGTAATAAACAACACGTTCGGTCTTTCCATTTGTTCAGCCTCCTTGCTTCCGCCGTTCACTTGTTTGCAGTTGTTGTATAAAGGATGAAGCCGCCCCGGAGTCCGGGACAGCTTCCTCTTGCCTCCATTATTTCGAAGCCTTGTATGCGTCCAATTGTTTCTGGTATTCGGCTAGAACTTTATCGATTCCCGCAGCCTTCAGCTTATCGAGCGCCGACTTAATATTCGAATCGAAATCAATGACACCGCGGTAAATCGGCGTTACGTCGGATGTAAATACGGCTTGTACGTTAGCCATTTCGGACTTGACCGGCGAAGGATCGAAGAAGAAATCTGCCGCAAAGAAGTTCGAAGCGGACGGATTCGATTTGAACAACTCTTTATTCGCCGACAACTTGCTCTCGTCGACGCGGATATAGTTCAAGTTGCCGACCATCCAATCCGGGTGCTCGTACAATGGCTGTTTCGTAGCCTCATCAAGAATCGTTTGCTTGCCTTTCTCCCCGTCCTTGTTGTACGTTTTGCCTTCGATTCCGTACAAGAACAGATCGTAGTTGTCTTGATTCTCGTACAACCAGTTGAGGAATTTCACGCAAGCTTCCGGATTTTTGCTGTTAGCCGCTACGACGTTAATATTTTTCGCGCCGACCATACGGTACGCTTGGCCGTCCGGGTTGAAGCGCATCAGCTCAATGTCGGAATCTTGGATGTCCGGGTACGTCTTTTGCAGTTCCGGCAGAGTGTTTGGCGGAGTGCCGAACAAGAAAACCCACTCGCCGGATTGAATTTGCTTGTCCATCTGCTCTTGTTTCACTGTCAATACGTCCGGATCCAACAATTTGCGCTTATATGCGTCGCGGAACCATTGCGCGTCTTGCTTGAACTCTTCGGTTTCGACCCAATTTTTTACGACGCCGTCTTGGCCGATGTACGCAATGTTGTCCCGTACGGTAAACGGATACGAATCATACAAGCGTTGGAAGATATCGGCAGGGCCGGCGGCGCCGCCGCGAATCGGGAACGTCATCTTCATGCCTAATGTTTTGTTAACCTGTTCGAACGCGTCCAGCATCTCTTCCCGGGTTTTAAACTCCGTCGGAGCGCCCGCCTTTTTCAACCAATACTTATTGACCGTGATCGATCCGTCGACCGACGACTCGTACCAATATGCCGGAACGCCGTAAATTTTGCCTTCTTTCGTCACGCCGCTCCATACCGATTCGGGAATGTACTTCTGCAAATTAGGCCCGAATTGCTCGATTTCCGCCGTAATATCCTTCAGCGCGCCGCGTGCGGCATAGTTCGCCAAAGATACTTGGTCGTTCATAACGTGGAACATGTCGAATTCGTCGCTCGTCGAAAGCTTGAGATTAATTTTTTGTTCCCATGCGCCCCAGTCGATGTACTCTTTTTCGATTTGGACGTTGACGCCGTCGGCAAGCAGCTTATTGTTAACTTCCGCTTGCACGGCTTTCCATTCTTTCGGCTCCGAGCCAGGAACGACATACTTGATCGTTACCGGTTTCTCGGCTGTCGCATCCGTTGCATCCGCGCTGCCGGAAGAATCCTCGCCTGTGGAAGCGCTAGGCGCGGTGTCGGAGTCGCCCGATTTTTGTCCATTGGAGCATGCTGCCGCAAATACGTCGAACAGCAATACGGCCAGTAAAACTAATGCGATCTTTCTCATTTTCGACCCTCTCCCCATAATGAGTTGTTTATATGTGAACCTCTCTCGAGGTAAACATCTATCCTTTCACCGAACCGATAACCAAGCCTTTGACGAAATATCGCTGCAAAAACGGATACAAAAACACGATAGGCCCGATCGTAATAATGACGGTCGCCATTTTCGTCGATTCCGCAGGAAGCGTATATTGGGAGCTGTCCCCATTCGGAAGCATTTCAAGCATCTGGATGTTGGAGCGAAGCTCGAACAAAATGTACTGCAGCGGCATTAAATTTTTATTGTCTATAAGCATGATTGCGTTGAACCAATCGTTCCAATAGCTGAGCGCGTAGAACAGAGTAACGGTGGCAAGAACCGGCGTGCACAGCGGCATATAAATCTGGAAGGCGATCCGCAGATCGTTGGCTCCGTCAATGTACGCCGATTCGCGCAAAGCTTCGGGCAGGCTCTCCATAAAGTTTTTCACAAGAAACATATTGAAAGCGTTAAACATCAAGGTCGGAATAATAAGCGCAAAAATATTGTTGACGAGTCCGAGCTTATAGCACATTAAATACCAGGGTACAAGCCCTCCGTGAAACAACATCGTTATAAAGAAGTAAAGCGCGAGCGGACCCCGATATTTCAGCCTCGGATTCGACATCGGATAGGCCGCGCAAGCCGTAATGATTAAAGCGGCCAGCGAACCGACCACCGTTATGAAAACCGATACGCCGTATCCCCGCAGAATGACCTCCGCATTCACGAAGATCATTCGGTATCCGTCGAGCGAAAAGCTATCCGGGAAGAAGCTGTAGCCTTTGGCCGTTATACTGCTCTCTGCGCTCAAGGAAACGATTAACGTCAGCAGCGTGGGCAATAAGCAGATCAGAGCGAACACAGCGAGAATGAAGTATATGAACATGGTGCCGATTTGCCACCGCGATTGTGCGTGCATTAGTACAATGCCCCCTCCTTAAAGAACCTGCGCGTTAACCAGTTCGCGACAAACACGAGCAGGAGTCCGACGGTCGATTGGAATAAACCGACGGCCGCCGCGTTGGACGGATCCCCGATTTGGCGGAGCGCCCGGAATACATAAGTATCGATTACGTCCGTTGTCGAATATAGAACGCCGTTATCGCCGATGATCGAATAAATCATGCCGAAATCGCCGTAGAAGATCTTGCCTAAATTAAGAAGCGTCAATATCGCTACGGTTGGGGCGATCAACGGAAGCGTAATGCGCATCATCTTCTGCCATCTGGATGCCCCGTCAATGTCCGCCGACTCGTACAACGCTTGATCGATGCCGGTAATCGCCGCCAAATAAATAATGGAGGCCATCCCGGCTTCCTTCCACACCTTCATTCCTACCAATATCCAAGGCCACGCTTCGGCTTTGGTGTACCAATTGACCGGCTCTCCGCCGAAATATTCGATAACCTGGTTAATGACGCCGTAATTCGTGTTAAAAAAGCTGTACATCATATAGCTCACGATGATCCAAGAAAGGAAGTTCGGAAAAATCATCGTCGTCTGTGCAAATTTTATAAAGAGGCGATGGCGTATTTCGTTAAACAGGATCGCCAGTGCAAGCGCAAAGAACGTAATGAATACGAGAAACAGGACGTTTAATTTGATCGTGTTCCATGTGACTACGACCGCATCGTTGGATTGAAAGAAAAACCTGAAATTCTCCAGCCCGACCCATTCGTTCTGAAAAAGACCTTTATTGTACTGAAATCTCTGAAAGGCAATCAGTAAATAAGGATAAGTGGCATATGAGAAAATAAATACGTACACGACGGCGGGAAGCAAAAGAAGGTAGGAATAACGATTTTTGATGATTTCGTGAAAAAAACCTTTCTTTGTCTTTAGAGCCGCCACCGATTGTTTGTCTATCGCGCTGCGCATCTTAAATCTCCTCTCCTATCGGTTGACACTTACTAATCATAGAGCCTTTCATGCATGCCGGTAAATTTCAAGTTTCCGCCTTTTCTTATAAAGAACCGCTTTCGCGGTTTTAAAAATTTAAACAAAAGACCGATTCTCTAAAATTGAAAGGCGCAGCATACTTTTAAATCAATAAAAAAAGCCCCTTTCGGAGCTTATTGGGATTCGGCTTTCGCCTCGTTCCGCAACCGGGATTGCTCCCGATATTGAGAAGGCGTAATGCCGAATTTTTTTTTGAACAACGTTGTAAAGTAAGGCACATTATAAATACCGACCATTTCCCCGACTTGGGCGATCGTCACGTGTTCTTCCGCAAGAATCGTCTTTGCCCTCTCCAGCCGGAGCTGCGACAAGTAATCGTTGAAGGAGGTGCCGGTAACCGTCTTGAACAGCTTTCCGGTATATCCGGCGGATAAGCCTACTTGGCCGGCCGCCTCCTCCAAGGATAACGTCGGCTGCGCGCAATTCTCATGCACGTATCGCTTGATCTGTTCGACTACCCCCGCGTTTTTCACGGCAACGGCGTTATTCTTATGATCTTCGATTATGGCAATGAGCTTCAAACAAAACTGTTCCGTCTCTTTTCGCAATTGCTCCATCGTTTCGACCTTTTGAATATTGTCCAGGTGCACATACAATTCGGAAGATTCAAGGTACCACCATTCAACGATATGCTCGAATTCCCGGATGATCGTCATGAGCAGGAAATAGGAATACTGTAACGCTTCGGTCGGCGTCATTTTCACGATTTGGCCGCACCATACAGCAATTTGCTTTTGAACCGCATTGCGGCTGCACCCTTTAATCGCTTCGATGATGCTTCGTTCCGTGGACAGCGGATATTTCCTCGTCCTCTCTTGCTCCAGTTCCCCGTTTGCGAAGTCGATGATCGCCTCGTGCCCTTGAAACAAGCGGAATGCCATCTGTTCCACGGCCGTCTCATAGGAATCCTTAATCCCGTACAACGAAGAACAAACATCCCCAATGCTTATCGAAACCGATATTTGATAATACTGTTTAACGGTATCCTGAATTTCCGGCAGCAGGAAATAAAGTTCCGAATCAAGGACATCCTCCTGTAAGCTTAGGATAAATACCGTTTCATCCTCCATTGGGATTAATTGACTGATATACACCTTGCTTAAAACCTCTTGCGCGATATTTCCGAGCGCGAATCGAATAAGCTCCCGTTCTTGGGGGCTGAATTTTGCCCGGAAAGAGCGGTTATCGTCAATGTCAAACAACAAAGCAACGAAATACGGGCCGGGTAATTTTTCTTCCCAGGCTTTCAGAATTTCAGGCCCGTACGATTGCCCGGTTCGATTGCCTTTGAGCAGATCGGACATATACCGGTTTTCCATAATTTCCGTAGTTTGATTCAAGGCCCTGGACAACAGATGGTATTCATCCAGACGGGGCGTCGATCCCTGCCTGCCGGCCGATCCGAATACGTTGGCCCGATCAACCAAAGCTTTGATCGGATTGTAAATATTGCCGCTTAAGTACAAGGAAATCCCCGAACCGAGCGCAAACAGCAGCAACCCCGCGACCATTGTCAAGTTTCTAAGCTCATAAATATTCGATAACAAGTCCGAATACGGTTGTACGCTGACGAAATATAAATCCAGCGTATTCGACTTCACGAATGTGACAAGCGACTTTTTACGATCGATCGTTTGCACGAAACTGCCTTTGGCTTGGTCCCCATAAATAATTTTTCGTATATAATCTTCCGCGCCGTAATTTTTCATGAACTGATCCCGGTTGCTGTGCGACAATACGGTACCGTTCGTGTCGATCACGAAGCTGTTGGCTTCTTGGGACGACGCGCTGATACTGCTCATCGTATTTTGGATATACGAAGCGTCTACATCAAGAACAATCATCGACCGTTTCGGTTCATCCGAACGAAACTCGGGGACGAACATGAAGGTAAGCAGCTGCAATGGCGGTTTGCCGCCTCCGATATCCAGCTTTCGGGGGACGAAATACATGTACTGTTTCGTATACAGATTCGCCAAGTTGTCCTGAAACGGCAAACCTGCCGTATCCAGCTTTGAACCGCTTACAAAATTGTATAAACTGACGTTAGCGATGAACGGGTAAACGCTCTGTACTTTCGATATCAACAAATACGCCGCATATTTGACCTGCTTGTCGTCCTCTTTCTCATATAAAAAGGAAATAATGCGGTTGTCATTGAGCAATTGATACGTAACCTCATGCATCTGGCTGTACACGACATTGGACGTATAGCTCACCTGAGACAGCATTTCGCTGGAGGAGCGGTCAATCTCCTTCACTGCTCTTACCGAAAACAGCGTATACAAAGTAGAACACAACAGAACGATTGTAACGGCTATAATTAATAAATAGGACAGCACAAGTCTCCGATATACGCGAAACCGTCCGATCCGCCGTAGTAGTGTCATAACGTACCACCTTCCGAGCATAATGCCATTACATGATGACATTACTTGTTCTTTGTTGTCAAATTATTTTACTCTCTTAAATACTTCCTTAATGACTCGGCACCTCGATTTGGAAACGCTTACAAAAATGCGCAGCCGATGCAGCTGTAACGGCAAACATTGGCGTCAGGAACCCAAACCTTTCAACCTCTCTACCTTTCCGGCCGAATACAATCGAATGAATACGGGCAATGCCAAATTGAATATTAAAGCCCCATAGACGCCGAAAGTATAGCCGGTCACATAATCGACACCCGCCAGCCTATGCAGCGCAGCGGCAATCAAGTGAATCACCAGGTTCGTAGAACAAAAGACGTAGCTCCGGATCATCCACATGCGATGCTTTTTAACGGATTTTCGCAAGATGGCTATGACAGCTGCCAACGTAAATGCGAACCAAAGCATATTCATTAGATTGAATGCGATGCTATTGATCTTTCCGCCGGTGGAAAAAGGGGCCATATACCCCGAAGTAACGATGACCGCAAGGACGCACAGCACATACAAGTAACCGGCAATTTTATGATAAGGACGCAGCTTTGAGGCTTTCGCAACGGAGAGGGCGAAGCCTCCCGCGAGCAATGCAGTGCATGCGGCAGCTACATGAACCTTCAGAACAACAAGCCAAATACCGGTATCGAGCTCTCTTGTCAGGTTCACCTTCTCGCTCAAAAAGGAGTTGGCCGTCGGATCGATATAGAAATTCAAAGTGATTACATAAAGTACGTACAAAAATAATGCAGACGCCGAAAACCATTTTATAAACAAGCGACAGTCACCTCTATCATCGTTTAAAAAACAATATTCCAAAATGTTCCTTATAGATCCCGCATGTACAATTATAAGGAATACATAAGGAAATTGCATGATCAACCGGGAAATGATTGTGAATAATTGTTGAATAATCGCACGAATCCCATAAAAAAACACCCCTTTCTCTCGACAAGGAGTGCGTTTGGCGTGCTCATCGCAACGTTATCAACAGCTTTATTAACAGCATGTGATTAATATGAAGTACTAAAATTCATAGCTTCGTTGCGTTTATCCACATATCCACAAAAACGAGCTATCCACAATCGTCTTTCGAATTGTCAGTCAAATAGACATATTCGTCAGCCGAGATTGACAAATTTGTCAGTTTGATTGACTAGAGAAGGGTGCAGTCAGCAATTTTGAAAAAATAGTCAGCGCTCGGTGACAAATTAGTCAGTAACGCTGACAAAGCGCCTCAAAAACTCCTTGGAAAGTGTTACGAGTGAAGCCGATCTTCCGAGGCTACTGCATCTTCACTCCGATGGTCCGATTGTTTGACGTCAAGCACATCCAACAAAAACATGAAGATCGGAATCCCGATAATTAATCCCCAAATGCCCATGTACTGCTGCGAGAAAATAAGAATAATAAACGTATAGAACATCGGGAGCTTCGTTTTGGAGGAGTACAGCCTCGGATTAAGGAAATAGGTTTCCAGCGCATGGATAACCAATATCATAATGACCGCCCACAGCACCATAGAGATACCGCCGGTCTGGTAACCGATTATGCCGATCGGAATGAAAGAAATGATAACACCGGCAACAGGAATGAGGCTTAACAGAAACACCATGATCGTGAGCGCGAATAAATACGGAAAACCCAAAATCCAGAGACCGACAATTGTCAACACGGTGTTAAAGACAGCGATCAATAGTTGCACTTCTATCACTTTGCCGAAAGAAGAAGTAAACTTTTGGCCAAAATAATGAAATTCCTTGTAAAGCCAGCTAATTTTGCTGTAACGAAATTTCTCGGTAAATTGGACGACCTTGCTTCTTTGCAGAAGATAGAAAAAACTAAGCATTATAACGAACAGTATGATTTCCAGCCATTTTCCCAGCTTCAAGATATACTCGACCACATTGCCCAAATAGTTTTGGAAATCAAACTTTCCAAGCAAAGCGGCTGTCATTTGGGCAACCTCATCCGTTTGGGATGTGTTTATAAACGCAGTGATATTATTGAACATGTCCACCGCTTGAACCACAAGCTTAGGCACATAATTCAATAGGCCGTAAACCAGCGAGGATACAAGCACCAGGTATAAAACCGTCGTTACCAACAGCGGAGAAACAGGGAAGAAGCGATTGAGGCTTTTCGTAATAAAACCTTCCAAACGTCCCATAACGAGAATAAACAGGAACAATAAAAGCAGCAAGTTCAGCATATTTCTAAGGCTATACAATAGCAGGACGACCAGAATTAGAAATAAAACTCTCTTTACAATCGGTTGTCCGAAAAATGCCCGTAAAAAATCCATTAGCTTCCCTCATTTATTTTTGCTTGATTGTTATACTACGTGAAAAGATAAATTCCGTTCCATGGACCGGCAGAACGAAAAATCCCCAAGCTCGCCTTTAAGCAAACTTGGGGATATTTTCATTTATGGCAACTGATCCACTACCTTACTAGGGTCAAACGTCAAGGACACGGAGTAATTGTCGATCGTCTTTGTTTTAGTTGACTTATCTCTAACGTTACTATCACTCCAGGTTGCCACTTTGATCCATTCTGTCGAATATTTGCGCGTGGAACCGTCGCTCATGGTATAGGCTAGCTTAACAAAACCGTCACAATAGTCTGCACCGGTATTATTTCTTAAGACAAACACGCCGTCCGTCACGACAAGTCCGGTAATGACAGGCTCGGCAACGACCGGAGCCGCAGGGGCAATCATGCTTGCGGTATGCGTTACGCCATCGACGGTAACTGAAATCGGATTTGCAATCCCCGGAATTAACCCGTCAAGCGTAATCGTTTCGGTTTTCGAATCCCCATTGCTCCATGTCTTGGTTACTTCAAAGCTGACACTGTAAGTCGGAGCATTGTATGTCCAAACGGGCGGATTCGAAGAAAACGCGAAGTCCCTGAAATATACAGGCGGTGTTATCGTTTTGCCGCTTTTCGGGTCGGTGTAGGTTTGCGTTCCTTCCACTTGAGCGGTTAATGCAGCTTCTGCGATTTCGCGCACTCCATCGTCCCATACGTTGACCTGATTGTATGAGAATGTAAACAAATTGCTGACACGATCGTAAGTAGTCCAATTCAGATTCACATAATCGTACGAGACGATATATGGAACGTGCACCTTTTGGCTAACTGCATTCGCAGCCCTGGTGTGAATCTCTCCGGCCGTTTTTCCGTTAACGTAAACGGTATAAGCATCAATGGAATAAGAAACGTCCCCTTTTAGACCATCGACGCTTGTATTGTATTCATAAGTCCACGTTTTATCTGCAACTTTGGTTAATTTTGCATTCGCGCTCACGTCAGTTCCGTTAATCAACAAAACCAATTGCGGTCCATCGATTACAACGGTACCTGTTAATGTTACATTTGTAGCATAATGCGCCAATGTCGGCACCGGATTAGACGTAATCATCCCGGTTGCGCGATTTTGTTCCGTTCTCCCCGTAATCGGAGCATCCGTCGATTTGGGGGCCGCCAACACGGAAGTTCCCATACTCATTGCCAATGAACATGCCAATACGGAAACGCCGACTTTACCCGCAATCTTCTTTGTCAAATCCATCTCTCCTCTTAGTAAAAAGTTTCTATTAAGAGGGACGGTTACACTAGTTGCTCCATATAACCCAAGTGTCCATATAAAGGCTATACTTCATTGCATCCCGCCTTAAATTAGGCCAAAGGTACTATTACAAATATCCATAAAATAGTAACTATGCACTAATTATAATTTGATTACATCGAAAATATCAACTTTAAAATTTGTATTAATTTTATTTAAAATTACGTGTTATCAGAGGGGGGCAGCAGCTGCCTGTCCCATCGATTACAACGTCTCCGTACTGAGCGTAAAGCCTTCGATCACGGCATCTTCATCGACCTCGATCAAGATGCAGCGTTTCCCTTGATAATTTACCTGTTTCACATACTTTAGATCTTGCGGGCTGATCGAAATCGAGGCTACCTTCGTATCGATCTTAATCGATTTCGAGTTGAACTTCGGAATGACGCTGGTCGCTTTGAGCTCATAATTTTTGTCGTCGACGACCGTTTGGAACGCTCGCTCCACCTTTTCCGCCGTCACATTCTCCACCCCGCTGACCGTCAGCACCCGTTCCACATCTTTATAATCCAGCTTCGGGGGTTCTTCCTCCTCGTTCGTTTCGATGACCCGGTGGATTTCCTCGTAAACATGCGCAATTGTTGCCGCTTCAAATTGGTCTCCCGCAACTTCTTTGACGATTTCTTCGAATATACTTCTCTCTTCCTGCGCCGTCGCCGCCTTCTCGGCATTCAACACTTGGTCGATGAAATGTTGATTTAGTTGTTTGCCCGCGCAATACAAAATACGGTTCACATCGGACGCGTTGTCCGTAACGCTCGGGTAGAAAAACCCGTGCTCCGGCGAGCTCAATTTGATGATCGGATCTACGATGACACTATACTTGAATTCCCGCTCGACATAATCGAATTGCAGCGTTTTCCGCTGCTGCTCCGTGGAATTGACGCTGCCCAGAATGAACGGATGCGCGAACATCTCGTCCCGCTCGCTTTCCTCGGCTTCTTCGTTCCTGCTCTTGGTCGGCCGAAAATACTCCCCGCGAACGAACGTGACGACCGTATCCTGTTCATATTTCGTATCCTTGAGCATTTTCTCCACCAAATGGAGCATCAAGTTCATCCAATCTTCCGTATGACCGGTCACGAGTCCTTGATGAAGCAGCACCCGCGCGGGCTCCTCGGCCTCCTCCTGGAACTTTAGCTCGAACAGCTTCTGACCCAATTCGCCGGTCAGCAGCTTTTTGAAATTGCCCATGTACAGCTCCTGCTTCTCTCGATCCACCAGGGCGAACGGCTGACACTCGTAATGATAAATTTCGCTGCTATCTTTCATAATATATACGTTGAGAATGTCGAAAACCTTGAGCAAATCATGGTCCAGCTTAAATTGCTTGCGTATGTGTGCGATTTCTTTTTTATTCATGGTCCGTCAGACAACTCCCGGGAAGTGATTTAGCCTTATCAGTATATACGATAGAAGAAGTAGAATGTAAGTTAAAAAAGCGGCAAAAACCCCTCCATCTTGTTCAGGAGGGGTTGCTCACCGATGCAAAGCCGATTAACACCTTACATATTTGCGCTTGAACCCGAGTTGTCCTTTTTCTACGGCTTTTTGAATGCTTTCGGCAGCGTGCAGCATCTTGCTTTCTTTCTTGCCTCGGTTCATTTCTACCGGTCCGACTGCCTTCGCGGTCTCGAACGCCTTGTCATGAAGCGGCACGTACGATATTGCTGCGGTGTACATAAAATTGTTCATCGCGGATTTCGCTCGATCGGGTGCATCGTGAATCGTCTTTTGCACCGTCTCCAGCATACCGGCGAGCTTGCTTTCGGAAAATTCACGGTCAGGCCGGCTCCCCAAGAGCCAGCAGTAACAGCTCCATCCTGCTGACATGCGCAGCTCTTCGCCGCTTGCAATCCAATTGTCGGCAACCTCTTGCGCAATATCGGCTTCCGCCAGCGTCACCGCAACTACGTAATCGGACAGCATGTAGAAGTATGCCCCGTCCACCCACCGATCGAAATCCGCAGCCGTCATCGCTTTCGGATCGGCAATGATGCCGGCGAAGTACATGGCGTCGTAGTTTCCTGTGGCGTACAGCTGCTCGGCCAGCGATTGATCGATTTTGATTTTTTTCGCGAGTGGCTTCATTGCGCCTGTAGCTACGCCGAAGAGCGGTTCGCGCGCTCCGTTGGACATATACATTTTCTTTAATCGTTCCTTGCCGAGCGCTTCAAGCTCCTGCATGACCGTTTCGACATTCATTGTTTATCGCTTCCTTTGGAGACGGATCAGGATAAGTAAATTATAACATAGCCTTTTTCACAGAGAGATTCAAAGAGATACTATTTGTTATAATAAAAATACGTCCAACATGAGGAGTCGATGTTATGAATTTGGTTTTCATTAACGAACGCCATTCTGATACGTTCCGGGAGCTGCGCGCGAAACTGCACGATCCGACGCACGAACATTGGCTGCCGATCATTTATATCGCCTCGTCCTCGGAGCCGCTGCAGCAGAAGATGTCGCCTTACATCCGTTACGACGAGCGTTCTTTCTACGGACACGACATGCTCGACAGCGAGGAATTTTCCAACGAGGAAACGATCTTAGCCACGCTTGCGGTGCACCTGTTCAACAATACGAAGAAGTTCGACGTCAGCCAGCTGTCCAAGCTTCCGAACGATCTCGTGCCCGTCGCGCTATCGGCGATCGCGTTGCGGTATCAAGCGGCGGACCTGTAATTTCGGCAATAAAAAAAAGTGAGGCCGTGCAGGCTTCGCTTTTTTTGTTTTCCAGAGGTATTCGCCGGCCAGTATACGTTGCTGCAGAACGAGGTGGGCGAGATCATTTATGTAAAAAAAGTGTTTGTGCGCCTTTGTCGGCACATATAAGAAACAATAATTGTAAATTCTACAGCATGGGAGTCATCACCAACCAATGGAGGTTTATTATGGGCAAATTTGATGGAAAAGTTATCGTTATTACAGGCGCCGCTGGCGGAATAGGCAAAGCAACTGCAAAGAAGCTGGCGGAACAAGGTGCTAATCTGGCGCTTGTTGATTTGAATCTGGATGCCGTAAAGCAAATGATCGCTGAACTAGCGCTTGATGATTCGAGAGCAATCGCATTGCAAGCCAATATAGCGAAAGAAGAGGAAGTTAAGGCTTATGTCGATGCCACAGTTAATAAGTTTGGCAAAATCGACGGTTTCTTTAACAATGCTGGCGTCGAAGGCATTACTGCGAATGTAGAAGATTATCCGACAGATACATTTGAACTAGTATTGAGCGTTAATGTTAAGGGCGCATTCTTTGGACTGAAATATGTTGTGCCTGTCATGAAAAAGCAAGGATACGGGAGCATCGTCAATACGGCCTCAGGAGCAGGCTTGATCGGGTCGCCAGGCTTTGTTGGCTACAACAGCTCTAAACATGCTGTAATCGGTATGACTAGAGTTGTTGCGTTGGAGGCCGCTCCACACGGAGTAAGAGTCAATGCGGTCGCGCCCGGTGTAATTAATACGCGTATGATGCGACAAATTGAAAAAAATACAGTACCTCAAGATGAAGAAGGAGCTAGAAAAGCGTTCAGCGCTGCGGTTCCAATGGGAAGATACGGCGAGCCGGAAGAAGTCGCCAATGTCGCTATATTTCTGCTGTCAGACGATGCTTCTTACGTATCGCAGTCCATATACACCGTTGATGGCGGACAAATCAACCAGTAATCAAATTTTGGGTCAGAAGCAGCGACAAGTGGGCAAAACGCTTCATTTATCGCTGCTTTAAAACAATATGATTCGGAGGGGTCCGAATGGGCAAAGTAGCTATATTTCTCCATGCAACAGAGAATGAATTAGGTAGAGCCATTCATTCCTTGGTATATACGCAGGATCTGCACAACGCAGGCCATAAAGTGAAGTTGATTTTTGACGGACAAGGCGTGCTTTGGATTAGTAAATTTCAGGATCCCAACCACCAAATGAATCCCCTTTTCAATGCGGTAAAGAAGCTTGGTGTTATCGAAGCATGCGGACATTGTGCCAGCTCCTTCAATGTGACGGACAATCTGAAACAAGCCGAAATCGTCTTTTCAGAAGGAATAGACTCGGAAGGACATACGAACATTGCCGTTTTAGTTACCGATGGTTGGCAGATTATCACTTTGTAAAATTTCATTTGACTAATCTGGCTCACAGCGATAAAGGATCAATGTGGGCCCGACTCTCAATTGCTTCGTGATCGTGAGTTCGAACCGCTGATCTTTGCACTGCTAGTGCGAAAGCAACGTTCACTTTTTGAAGAAAATGACCATCGTTTTCATCGCTACATCTTTCAGCATGGTCCGGAGAACAATCATCTAGCCGCTGATCCTCGCCCCCACCGGGCGTTTGCATACCCGCTGCCACCCACACATTATACTCGATTTTTTCCTCCATAAACTCGTTGATCGGGTTGATCCTCGGTTCGTAATTCATTTTCTCGCCTGCCTTTTGCGGACAAGCAGACCATAGATAACCGCCTTAAGCTCGCTTCCCCTTGGCACAACAGCATCGACCAACCGATCAAATAACTTCCTGATGCTGTCCAGCCTTTAGCTCGAACAGCTTATTTCATACTATTTATTTGGCACTTTTCCTAGTCCCCTTTGAGCGGCCGTGTTCGCAGAACATATCGACGTGACAGCTTCTTCTCCGTGTTACTATCATCCCGCTTACTTTTCGTCAAAGACAAAAAAGACCTCGGTTTTTTTGAACCGGGGTCTTTGGATTTGTTAATAACAACAATTTATCCAAAATATATGAAGCGTTGTATTCATCAAAGTCACACACTATACTGTGTTGAGCAAATACACTCAAATCGCAGCATAAAATGCCCTCAAGTAGTTCCTTGGAAGACTCATAATTATGTGTTAGCGAATTAACAGATCCATTTTTGAGATAACCTCAAGCAAGGTTTCTTGAGGCACTTTACTGATAAACGCTGCTTGTCTGGACTGCCAGTCGAGACTCTTGACCTGATCAGCAAGGATTGCCCCCTCGATAGGTAAATCCTTCGGAATCAACACTTCGAAAGGGTAACCTTTTCGCTTTGATGTTACCGGGCAGAGCAAAGAAAGTCCTACCTTCCCATTATACGTGGCAGGAGATATAACCAAAGCAGGCCGTTTGCCTGCCTGTTCATGACCCGCCTGGGGGTTGAACTGTAACCAGACCAAGTCACCGCGATCCGGTACGTACTCGTTAATTACCATGATTCCCTACCTTCCGGCTCGCCTGTCGATACCTCTCTATGAAGGTTATCGGGCGTTATCTGGGCAAGCAACTCCTCCAACGAAATCGACTTAGGTTTGATTACGAGATGGCCGTCTTCCACATCAAGGTCGATCTCGGAGCCTTCCTCCAGCCCAACCTTCAAGGCAAGTGATTTCGGGATGCGAATGCCTAAACTGTTTCCCCATTTTTGAACCTGAACCATGTTACCACCTCAGGAAAATGTTTAAACAAAGTATAAACAAAGTGAAAAGAACAGTCAAATCAAGGTTGACAAGGAAAAACTGAAGGCGCCTCATGTAACATTATCCTTCTTTGCGAAAAGAATTTTATCATAAAACGAAACAAACATCAGAAATTCCGTTCACCAAACTGACGTTCCAGATAATGTTCAACAAGCTCGTCCACCCACAATTCTTGATGCAGCTTTAAACACTTCTTAGCTATTACCTCAATTAAGTCAGCGTCCCACTCGCAGTGCATTTGAACGACTCTGTTCTTCTCCGCTTGCGTCATTGGAATGCCCCTGGAAACATGCTGAGAGTAAGTCCCCTTTCCCATGAACCAAGCGCGAAAAGCGATCGGATACCTAAATTGAAGTCCTTGTGCGATACTTAATCCTGCTGCATCCAAATCGCCGGCGTACCATAGCTCAGTATCTTTGCCGGCTCCGACCAGCCAATCCAATAATCGAAGAACAGACGCAGACGGCTGCCCGTTGCCGCAGACGATGACCGGCTCCTTCCCCGCAACTTCATCACGGCTTCGCCGCATATCGGCATCGACCAACTCAGCAAAAATGGAAGGATTCTCTACCATAAAGATGCAAACCCCGTTCGATCTTTCCTTTTCGGATAATGCTTCCACTTGCCTAAGCGTAAGGATTCGCTCTTCTCGTTGACCCAGTAGTCCTGGCGCATAAAGCATTACTTGCGACGAGATATCGTCGTCAGCAACGCCGCTTCGCCGATAAATGTCACGAATGAGAAGTGCTTGCGAGCCTGTTGGCGTAAAGGAAGTCGAAGCCTCATCTTCCCCCTGCTCCTCGAAGTCCGCATCGGTCGACAGCCCGCTTAAAGCTTGCAGCCCCCACCAAAACAATCGCCCCAACGAATATTTCCAATCAAATGCATGGGCATCCCCGGTAATTTGCGCAGATAAAATCGGCAATCGAATCGCTTTTTCCCGATGAATTGTCCTCACCATTTGCAAGCCTAGTAAACAATGCGTTAGGCATTGTGCGGCGTCTTCTGGCCCTTCCTTCGCAAACAAATGTCGAAGCGTTCGCGCCCCTTTGGCGGTCTCCTCGCGAATACCGGAGGCCCAGACTAAAAGCGGTTCATCCGTATCTGCCCTAATCCCAGAGTCTTGTATCGCTTGATCGACCAGAGCGCGCCACCGAGCATTAACGACTTCTGTCTGTTCCGTCCTCGTCAAGACCGTGTCTCCGCTCATGATTGCCAACAACTCCGGAATCGACAAGGCGAACCTGCTATCCTTAAGAATCGTTTCAAATTGTTTAATCGAGTATCTTTTCGTTAAACGTCCCTCGCTAGCCGTATACGTTCCATAATAATCATCCAAAGTTTCACGCTCTTCCTCCGTCACGTGCTGCAGCGTAACGAATCCGCGCGCCCCCGACTTTGACGATTCATAACGATTCTTAAGCTCTTCGAGGAACCTTTTAAACCCGATCCGTCCAAAATACTGCCTTATCGCAACCTCCCGATTCACGCGCCGACCTCTTCCTCATGAGGAGCAGCAGGCTCCAAAATTTTCCCGTTCCATCTGTAACGCATTACTGTTACGAAGTTGGCATCTTTAGGTCTGTAAATTTCACAGATCGCAAGTTTAGGAACCGTATCATAGCATCCCCACAGCACTTGCGAGGTCATCATATAATCGAAATCCATTTCCGTAAGCAACCCGAACAGGTCACGAATGTTCTCTTCGTCTACGCCGGCGAACGCTTCATCCAGCGATATGATCTTCGGTGCGTCAGGGCGGGCGTCCGCATAGCGGGAATAAGTTGCTGCGAACAACGGAATATACATCGACATTGCTTTCTCGCCGCCGCTCAGCACGTTGAATCGAGCATCCGTCAGCTCCCTGTATTGCGTCTCGTCACCCTTCTTATATCGAAGCGAAAACTGAAACCACGAACGATAATCCAACATGTCGTAAATATGCTTACGCAGCGCTTCCCGCTCCTCCACGGCTTCTTGTTTCGCCCACTGCACGCGCGAGCGGAAGTGCGCGACCAACTGCTCGATCTCATCGTCATGGAGCAGATGCGCATCCCTCCGCAACAACGTTACGAGCTCATCGGTGTTTAATTCCGATTCCGAATTCGCCGCCTTAGGAAGCCACTGCAGCTGAAGCTTCAAACCGCTCGAAGTATCCCGCTCCGCCATTAAACGATTCATGTCCTTCAGCCATTGCTCGGCACGTTGAATGCGTTGACGAATCGACTTGCCGACACTGCGCAAAATGATTTCTTCGAACAATTCCCGGTCCTTCTCGCTTAAATATCTCTCTTGCTCCGCAATCATCGCCTCGATTTCTGTAAAGAGAGCGGACGGCTTCTGCGGCCGATTACGATCCCGCATCGAAACGATCGTGATGCGCCCTTGCTCGTTAATTTCGGCTTCCAACACATATTCTGCCAAGAGGTGCTTGGAGGCGTTATAATAATCTTGGAGCGTACCGCTCAACTTTTCCCGGTTAGAGCGGGAAACTAACGGTTCCACCTTCGTTACGATCGCTTTGCACTCCGCCAACACTTCGCGCTCTGCATCCTCTTTCAGCTGTTGATCCATCGTTTCGGGTACCAACCGCAGCCGCCACTCCGTTAAGAAGGAGCGATACGCTCGGTAATACCGTTCGGCAGATTCGCGCCCTTGTTCTTCCGCATTCGTCTGACGTTCTTGCAACCGACCAATACGGCCCGCCAAACCGGTTATTTCGCCGATCAATCGATTCTCATCGTTTTTCAGTTGCTGCTTACTCCGTTTCAACTCGCTGATTCGTGCGTGCAAATCCCCGATACCAAGCTCGTCCATCAGCTTTCGCAGCTGCTTCGCTTTCTCGGCAAGCTCTCGTTGCTTTAGAAGAAGCTCGTCCCGATTGTCTTGTTCCGTCTCCGCCAACTCCGCTTGCAGCTTTGCTTCTTCTTCTAGGGATTGCGCCTCGATATTCTTTTGACGATACTCCCTCCAATCGGATTGAAGCTGCGAAATTCCTTCGAGATAACCGCCCATTGCACGCAACGCATCTTGTAAATCGACTAGCGTCTTGAGGCGAGTCCAACGAGATACGGCGACGATCAGTTGCTGCTTTAACTCCGACCAATACCGCTGCTTCTCCCGCAGTTCCTCAGCCTTCTTCTGCTCCTGTTCCAACAGAATCCGAAACCTGGACTCAGCTTCGTACTGCGACTTCCAGGCGGTGACCAACGTTTCATGAAACATGTCATGAAGCGGAAAGCGAGACAATTCTGCCTCAATGTCTTCAATGGACGACTCCGACGAACGGATCGCAGCATTCAATAGCTCAATCTGCTCCATGCAATCGTCTATCAAACGCTGAAGACGTGCAATCTCAGCGCGTTTAAACTGCTTTTGAGCCTCTTTCCCGATATATTGCGCCTGATGCTTCGCCCCGTCCATTTTTCCTACAAGCGGCCCAAGCTGATAAAAGTTTCTGCCAATTGCAGATCCAGTTGGCTCCATTGCCAAAGATGCGGGATCGAATACTTCTCCCCAAGCAAAGGAACGCAGCGCCGCTTCGATCTGTTGCTCCGTCAGCCCCGACTCGACGGAAGGAAGCGGCCGCAACACATCTGCTAATGTATAGCCCCACTCAAGGGGCTGCGACGCGATCCAAACTTCTTCATCGTTCGGCTGAACGCGGCCAATGTGCCCGTCCGGCCGAATCCACGCGTCAAGTACACCGCTTTGCAACAAAGCGTATTCAACGCTTGCTTGCTGTTCCGGACCGATATGCGGGTGAAATTCGCATACCTCGTAAAGCGGCGCGCCTTGCCCTTGGCCGTATCGCGCGCGTGTACCGACCCTTGACTCGGTTCGCGGCGGTTCAGGCTCGCGCGACTGCTCCCACGATTTCTTCTCCTCCGCCAATTGATCGAGATCGGCTTTCAGAGCTTGCACTTTCTGTTCTTGTTCCAGCTTCAAAATAAGAAACTCCTGCTTCTGTTGTTCCGCCGCTTGACGTGCCGGTCGAAGCACCGATTCGACGTCTTGTTGCTTGAACGACAAGACGCTGCTTGCCGAGAACATCGACTGCACCGCAGTTTCGTCCAATCGTAATTGCCGCAGCGACTGCTTCCATTCGAGTAATCGATCTTTCCAATGCTGCAGCGCCGACGCCGCGGCTTCTTCCTCGCTGCGCAACTGCACCTCCGCCTGATCCCGCTCGGCGCGAATCGAACCAAGCTGTTTATCGTATTCCGTAACGAGCAGACCCGCTTCCCTTTCTTGTTCCGCTTTCTTCTTTGCCTCTTCAATCGCTTGAACATGCTTGTCCACGTCATTACGCCATGCCGAAAGAAACGTCAGCTCCTCCGGGGGATGCGGACTCCAATATCTAGCGTAAATATAATGCTCCGAAAATTCGATATCGCCTGCCAAACCGTCGAGCTCTTCAAGGGTATCGCGCTGCGTCCTCAACAACTCGTTTTGCTTCTTTCTCGCTTGGTCTGCCGATATTTCCGCCTTCTCTTGCTTTTGAAGCGCTAACGTGAGCCGATTTTGCGCTTGAGTGACGTACTGCTCCGTTTCCGAAAGCAACTTCTCAGCTTGCTCCAGCTCCCGTTGTTTCTCCATCGCTTCGCTTCTTCCGATCAAATCCAACTCCGTCTCGACTGCCAATAACGCTTGCGCTGTTTCGTCTTGACGAATTTTCGTTTGTTCTTCTTCCTGCTGCGCCTGCATCAAATCCTTGCGAACCTCCGCAATTTGCCGCTCCGCCGCTTCTTGGTTCGCCCGGGTTTCAAGCAACGCCGTCCCGCTTTGATACAGCAAAAAACGGTTATATTGGTCATAGCTGCGACTGATCTTGTCCAGTTCGAGCTTATGAAGCTTTAACTCTTCGAGACGGTCCGCCAGCTGATCCATGTCCTCCATCACTTCGGACAACGGACGAAGCTCCTCCTCTTGAAGCGGCGGCAACGCTTGGTTAAGAATATCGTATATCGCCGTAGGTTTTACGTCTTTTGAAAGTTTCGGACTCCGCAGCTGGATAAGCAACTGAAGCAAGTCCCCGTATGCTTCTTTATCGTGGTACCCAAACAACGTGCGGTTCACAAGATCACGATATGCCCGCTGTTCTTGAACGACTTGACCTCCGGAACCGATCCGTTCTTCCAGAGCTTTGCGGTCAAGCGGAAATTTGCCTTGACCCTCAAGAAGCAACACGCGATCGTACAACCAGAAATCTTGATTCATACGGCGGCCGTCTTCCAGCACAAAACCCCAGAAACCGACCTGCGCCATACCGCGCCTCGCCCTAAGGCCAATACCGATCGTCTTGTAAATGTTCTTAGCCGGATGATAAAACTCTAACCATAGATATCCCGTTCGGTCCGAATGCTCATCCTTATCCCCGAGTAAGTAGTACTCGATTTTCCGATCTTTCGAGCCGAACGGATCAAGCCGGTGCGGCCGCTTATCTCCGTCGAGAACGAGCGGAATGAAGCTTTGCATCGTCACCGACTTGCCGGCGCCGTTCGTCCCGCGAAGCACAAGCCGGCCGTCCTCCAGGATGAACTCCTCATCCTCGTAAAACCAAAAATTAAGAATTCCGGCACGGTTCATCTGCCAACGATGGCTCATTTGTGCTTCTCCTATTTCTTCTATGCTCATATCTGACCCGCCTCCTCCTCATCCAACGAATAATCCGCATTCCAGCGCGACACGATCGCCGAAACGACAAACCGCGAGCCGCTTTCGCCTTTGTTCTTCCATGTGCCAAGCTTCCATTCGGCCATATGGTCGGTCAGCGCCACTGCCAGTTCGCTCAATCCCATCTCCCGATGTTCTTTGCTCCAGAAGTCGCCGTATTTTTGCTTTAATAAATAAATAATGGCTTCGACATCTGTTTGCGTCAGTTCGACGGTTCCTTGTTCGGTTACATACCAATCCCGGGTATCCAGACGTCTACGCAGTTCTCCTGCAAACAACAGGACGAGATCGGATACGCCGGCCGCTGTCGGAAACAGCGTGCATTCCGCCGTCAGTTCGGGATAGAAAAAAAACAATCCTTCGCGGTACCGACTTCCTTCCATTCCAAACATAAAGCGCAGATTGTCCATGATTGCTCGGCGTTGCGTCACCACATAGTATAAATCGTCCGCGCTCCACTCCCGATCGGCTACGACGGGTTCGATCAGCAGCCGCCGATACACCCGGTGACGCCGCTTGCGCTGTTCCCCGTCGCTCGTTTCCGGATACAGCAACTGTTCCTGATGATCGTCGATATTTCGGTATTGCTTGAGCTCCCTTGGAAAATTCCGCAATACGAACCGGGCCAACGGTGCGCACTCGTAAAGCACATTTTTCTGCGTGTTGTGCGCCCAATCCGCCTCCTCGCCGTCGATGTGAACAAGTACGCCTAACTGGCGCAGCTTCTTCAGCGCACGTACCATCGACAATCGATGCTGATAATTTTCCCAGTCCAACGAAATGTTCGTCGTCCTGACTTGCTCGCTCACTTGTTCGACGATATCGGTAAGTACGAATTGATCCAGTTCCGTCTTCGACTCCAAAAACCACAAACAATACGCAAACAGGGCGTAATCGCGAGGATCGCGAAATTCCGGAAAGCCCATCCACGGCTCCGCGATCAACGGCGATTTGTCGAGCTTGGCCATTGTCCGGGTTATAATCAATAAAAAACCCGTATATTCGGCAAACCAATCGCGCAACTCCGTATATTGATCCTTGATCCAATAAAACAGCTCCGGATCCTGTTCCTTCGTAATCCAAGGACGGTTAAGCAATGCGTGAGCGCACGTCCGACGCCGTTCGTTCCACTGCTCGGCATCCGCCCGCTTGTTCGTGCGCATTCTGCGGATGGCATAAGACGTAGTCCCTCCTCTAGCCACGAACGACGCCCCCCTCCGACACTTCGATTCGATAGTTCCGCATGTGCAAATCGCCGTCTTCCGAGCGAAGCACCGCCTCGTCCCGCGCATTCGGAATCTTCATCGAGATTCGTTGTCCGTCGGCTGTGACGAACGATCTCGAAGACGAAGCCGTACAGCGCCCGATCCATTGCAGCAGTTGCATTCGTTCCTTGCGCTTCAACACCGGCAGCTCTGATACCGGCACTTCGCCGTAGCTTTTCATTTTTTCAACGAATGCCCGCTCCTCCGCCAACTGCGCCTCGACCTGCGCCCGGTACGCCTCGCGTTTCGCCGCGTAACTCCGCATGGGCTCCGATACCGAGCGTGCCGTTCGTTTGCGGCTGCGTGTTCGAATGAGCCGAACGTTCGGCGGCTCCGTCCACGTTGAAGCGTCCGATCGTTCCGTATCACGGACGTCTTCCCCTTGCAGATGTCGAGTCGGGAACAAACCGAATACATATGCAGCGTAACAATGAGCTTCCTCTAAGCTTTCGATGGCGGCGAATCGTTCGGCGACCGCTTCAAGATCGTTGCGCCTGCTGACGCCTCCGCGCCTTCGCTCTTGAAGGCGAACTGCGCTGCGTACCACCTTGGCGATTGCTTCCTTGGTCGCTTTCTCGAGCAAGGTCAACTCGCTTAGCTCCACACCGTCCCCTACAAACCATCGTCTTACGTTCAACCAGCCCTGCAAATATTCCGCCTGCAGTACGTCCACTGGCTTTGCTTCTTCTAATCGCGGTCTCCGAAGTTCATCCTCCAGCACCCTTTCCAAATACAAGTCTCTTAGACCGTCGCCGATCTTCAGCAGCTGTCCTTCGATTTTGTATGCGCCTCGTTGGAGTCCTTTGACAAAGTACTGCAAATAATTGACGAGATTATCCTTTAACGCAAGAAAGCCGTCCGTCGCCATCATTTCTTCGGCTTGCATGGTATGCATGCTCGCGATGAAATCCGTCGCATTGTCGTGCATCGTTTTGAAGGCGACATATAGTTTCTCCCAAATTTGCAACGCTTCTCCGGGCTCCAGCAAGTCCGCCTTGCTCCGGATTTCCTGCAAACAAGCTGATATCGTATCGAAGTACGTCGTCTCAAGAGAACCGCCGAAGCCTTTCACCTTCTCCAGCGTCTCCAGCATCCGCTCAATCTCAATAGAGTATGGCGTCAGCAAATACTGACTTCTCTTTCGCATATACTCCTCGAGCGACAGCGCACGTCCGCCGTCATGGCGAGACGTCACATTTCCCCAGCCCTTCAAGCTTTCGAGATCCGACTGGCACTGATCCAATGTGTAATCCGCTAGAACGCCGAGGTCTCGGACACCTTCGTAAATTTCTTCCGGACGGAGCCAATACCGTAAACGTTGATACTCTACATACATGTATCGCATAATGGCGCGATATCTCGATACATTTTGCGCTGTCAAATAACTCAATTCCGTAACCGCCCGCAAGCTGGCAGGAGATATAATTTCGTCCACCCGACACTCCCTCCCTCAATGATTCTATTTTATCAACTGACGACGCGCGCGACGACTGCTACTAGTTGGGAGAGGCGAGGTACATTTTGCCTTTCAACTGAATGTACTTTTGTGCGACGGCGACAACTTTTTCACGAGGCGCAAAAGCAAGATGATTCATCGGTACCCACCTTGTGTCGCCCTTTAATAAGTCCCAGTACACAACTTCTCGATATTGAGGCAGTGGAGCTTCAAGTCGGAAGGTAGATAAAGTGTTGAACACCGGCGGCCACTGATGTACCGTGTCCAATCTGCCGTATTCGAAGAAAACAATTCTGCTTCGCTTAGCCTCGTACGCATAGGTGAAAGGAATTTCCAACGATACCCTTGTATTTAATTCGTTTTTTCCCAACACAAAGAGGTTTTGGTGATATGTGAGTATTTCAAAGACATCCGAGTAGTTGTGTTGCGCGATTTGGATGAAATGATTCAGAAACTGCTTTGTTAATTGTCTAGCGTAGGGTTGATCTGCATATCGTTCATACTGGTAAAATCCGGAGCCTCCAAACATGAGTTTCAATTGCTGCTGCATGTCCCTAATCGCCAATGCAAAATGTAGCTTCCCTGTGCTTGGAATCCCAAAATAAGCACGATAAAAATTGTAAATTGACGGACATCTCACCCACAATTCCTCCCTGCCTCCGAGCCAAGCTCGTTATTAACTAAAGCGTAGACCGATCAACCAAAAGTTTTCAATCCCCCCTCAGTTTTATGGTTTAAATAACAACAGTTAATGGTTGATAGAGAACGAATGTTCCGTTATATTTATAGGTAAGAACTGCAAATTATAAAGCAAGGCGGAGGATAATAATGAATCGAGTCGAGAGTGCACTCTGTGAGAACGGCGATAAACAGGAACAAATCGTTCAAGGTTTGCTTGAAGAAGCTGACTTTCTTACCCGAATAAACCACGCAGAAATTCGAAGAGAGCGGTTCATTAAAGGTCAGACATGCCCAAACTGCTTTCAAACTTTCGGAAAATACTGTTCCAACATCGTGAAGTACGGGAATGTCACAGGAACCCAATGGCAGAGATACCGATGCCAGGAGTGCAAACATACATATAGCGACTTAACGAATACGTTTTTTCATCGAAGCAGAAACGTCCACAAATGGCCTGAGTTTATTAAATATGCGATGGTCGATAGACTTCCGATAAAACAAATTGCCAAACTCATCAAGGTTCATCCGAATACAGCTTATGCTTGGCAAAAGAAGTTAATGGAATTTGTGCAACGTTTCCTGCCGAACAAACAATACCAATCCAATGATACAAACACCCACGAACAAACAACGGTCTTGGTCCGATGCAGTAATAAGGGCATCTCCGTAAAATCATCTAACTCAGCACAACAACCGACTGTTCCGGTTCTTGTCTCCATGCACAAAGAAAATCCAAGTCATGTCCTTCTAAGTACCCCTTTGTTACATCAAGGGGATCAATTTTCCCTTTCTACTTCTTCTACACAAATACAGAGCATCGAAAAGAAATTTCACGAATATTTGAAGAATAAACGTGGTATTTCCACACGTAATCTTCCTCTCTATTTAACTTGGTTTCGAATGCTGACCCTTGTAGAGACTATAAATCCTGAGATTTTACCGAATGAGATGATAAAAATATGTTTAGATAAATGGAATTTATCAAAGTCTAACAGGCTATTAAAAAGATTGATCTAGGATTTTACAAACAACCGTTAACTGTGATTGTTTTTTTAATATAAACGGCTGAACGAAGGGGATACCGTCCAAAAGGATAAGACGACTGCACGGCTCAAGCGCCAAAAACTGTCAGCTAATAAAATACGCTTTAAATTTCGATTACCTGAAAAAAAGGAAAAACACCCGAAATAAAGCTCCGGGTGTTGTCTTTTCTTAACCTCTATTCACAATCCTCTGTCAGACTATATTTAAACTTTAGTACGACTTATTAAGCTTTGGGTAAACATTTCTCTTGATCCGACAGGCGGCCTAGTGCATTTTGTTAAACCCTAAGCGAGCCACGAAACCCTCTTGCAGCATAATAGGATTCTGCTCCATTGTGATACACAAAGACAGTGTCGTAGCGGCGGTCACAAAAGATAGCTCCGCCGAGTTTTCTAATATTGGCAGGTGTTTGAACCCAGCTCGATGTTTTTGTATCGAAATTTCCCAGTTTTTGCAGCTCCCGGTATTCTTCTTCCGTTAACAGCTCAATGCCCATGGCAGCCGCCATATCCATTGCATTATTTTCCGGCTTATGTTCTTTCCTTGACTCCAATGCTTCACGGTCGTAACAAATACTTCGGCGGCCTTTGGGACTTTCCGCTGAACAATCGTAAAAAATGTATTCGCCCGTATTTTTATCATAACCGACAACATCCGGCTCGCCGCCGGTTCTTTCCATTTCATTGAGCGACCACAGCTTTTCAGGATTCGCTTCGAGCTTAGCTTGTACTTCAGCCCATTCAAGACCTTGATGCCGGTTCATGTTTTTCTCAAAACGGGTTTTCAAAGTTATGAGTATTTCTTCACGTTGTTCCGGTGGCAACTCCTTGTTATTGCTCATATCAATTCGGTTAGCCATGTAAGTTCCTCCCTCAAATGCTACTTTCTCACGAGCAACGCACAGCACTCCACAAACTGTTACCTTGGAACGAACCGCCCCCAAGAAACGTTTATCCAAAGTATAAATAGGAAGAGAACTCAAATCAAATCAAGGAACAAACAACCTGAAACATGTGTTGAGTGAATTCATATTGATTCAATGTTGACAAAACCCATCGGAATTCTCTATAATCAAGTTCATTCTGTAATCATATTCATTACTTTCTTCCAGAATCGGGTGATAAGAGAATGAAAACAACGAATAAGCGGGTCGGAGAGCAATTCATACCTTGGATTTTCCCTTTCATAGCGATTGTACTTTGGCAAATACTCGGACAATCCGGGATCATCAGCTCTTCCATACTGCCTACCCCACTAAAAGTCGTAGACGCGGCGATTCAATTAACGAAGTCCGGTAAATTGCAAGAGCATGTGTTGATTAGCACACAACGGGCTCTTATCGGATTTTTCATTGGCGGCGTCATCGGTTTTGTTCTTGGCCTATTAAACGGGACGATTAAGTTTTTTGAAAGAACAACGGATACCACGATGCAAATGATCCGTACCATCCCCCATTTGGCGCTGATTCCGCTTGTCATCCTGTGGTTCGGAATCGGCGAATCCGCCAAAATATTTCTCGTTGCACTCGGCGTCATGTTTCCGGTCTACATAAACACTTTTAGCGGCATTCAAAATGTGGACCGCAAACTCATTGAGATGGGAACCGTTTATGGACTATCCAAGTGGAAATTGTTTGTGAACATTATTTTGCCCGGCGCCTTATCTTCCATATTGGTAGGTATTCGTTACGCACTTGGCGTCATGTGGATGTCTTTGATTGTGGCGGAGACGATCGGCGCAGATTCGGGAATTGGCTTTATGGCGACGAGCGCCCGTGAATTCATGCAAATGGACATTGTCGTGTTAACCATTGTTCTATACGCGATCCTAGGGAAGCTGTCCGATGTCATTGCGAAAATGTTTGAAATCCGCTTTTTGCAATGGAATCCTGTATTCCGTAAGAAGTAACTGCCGGAAGCATCTGTGGGGGTGATGCCATGTTTACTATTCAACTGAAGAACGTTAGCAAAAGCTACGGTGATAATGAGGTATTACATAATATTGATTTATCGATCGAGCAAGGAAGCTTTACGGCCATTGTCGGGCGAAGCGGATGCGGAAAAAGCACGTTGCTGCGAATTATCGCAAAGCTGGAGCAAATCACCAAAGGCAGCATGCATTTTTCCGGTAAAGATGCGAACGATCCGAAGATCCGGATCATGTTCCAAGATGACAGACTTTTGCCCTGGAAAAATATTATCAAAAATATTGAACTTGGGGCGGTCAATCCGACTGTGGCGAAAGAATCCCTCGAAAAAGTCGGTCTCATCATGAAACAAAAGGATTGGCCCGATCAGCTGTCCGGCGGACAAAAACAACGTGTTGCCCTGGCCCGTGCATTAGCAAGCAATCCGGATATTTTGCTTTTTGATGAGCCGCTTGGCGCACTTGACGCGCTAACCCGGATTGAAATGCAGAACTTAATCGAAGAGCTCTGGCAGCAACAAAAGTTCACCTCTCTTCTCGTTACCCACGATGTAACGGAAGCCGTGCGTTTGGCGGACCGCGTGATCGTGATTGACAAAGGTGTCATTCAGTTAGATGAACGGATTGACTTGCCGAGGCCTCGGGAACGGAATGATAAGTTTACCTTTTATGAGAAAAAAATCTTACATCAAATTTTAGGAGAGTAGAACAACATGAAAAAATCATTATTATTTACTTTAGTTGCCGTATTCGCTTTGGTGTTAGCTGCTTGCGGAAACGGTTCTGCCGGCAAATCTGCCAGCGGATCAAGCGATCAAAAAGGCGTCATTACGATTGGGTATCAAAAAGGAAATACGTTAAACATTTTGAAAGAGCACGGTAATTTAGATAAAGCGTTAAGTGAAAAAGGCTATAAAGTAGAATGGAAAGTGTTCCCTACCGGTACGGTTTTATTGGAAGCTTTAAATACGAACAATATCGACTTCGGCCATGCTTCTGACGGTAATGCCGTATTTATGCAAGCCGGCGGGCATCCTTTGAACTATGTTGCATCCGAATCTCCTTATCCGGAAGGCGTCGCATTGGTTGTCAAAGCAGATTCCGAGATTCAAAGCGTAAACGACTTGAAAGGAAAAACGATCGGAGTAACCAAAGGCGGCAACCAGCATTATTTGCTCTTAGTTACCTTAGAGAAGGCCGGTATTGCTTTGGACGAAGTAAACATTAAGTTTTACAAAGATGCCGCGGAAGGCTTGGCTGCCTTTACGAAAGGCGAGTTTGACGTATACGGTACATGGGATCCATACTTATCCATCGTAGAGAACACAGTGGAAACGCGCACCATCGTCAATGGCACCGGCAATTCGGAAAATCGAACGTTCTATTTTGCAACGAAAGACATGTTGGATAAAAATCCGGAAGTCGTGTCGATCATTTTGCAAGAATTGCAAAATGCCGATCAATGGGCCAACGAAAATAAACAAGAGATTTCGAACATTTTATCCGCCGAATTAGGGCTCGACGTGGCACCGATTCAAAAAGCCAATGATCGCCGTACGTTCGGTGTTCAGCAGATCGATGATGCGATCATTACAAGCCAGCAAAAGTTGGCCGACAAATTCGTTGAAGCAGGACTGCTGGATACTAAAATTAACATCAAAGACGCAGTTCATATCGACGAATCCATCATTCCAAGCAACATCAAGTAAAGGAGGATTAAACATGACACAAGTGATCGAAAACGCATTTTTAAGCTATGGTAAGGAAGATGCGCCAGTAAAAGTAGAAGTATTTTTGAATCTGGCTTGCCCGTATTGCGCAACATTTTTTCAAGCCGCCGACGATACATTAACCCCCTATATTGAGAACGGGCAAGTTCAATATGTGGTCAAACATTATGACAAGCCGCGCGAAATGCTTTTATATGGTACACTGGCAAACGCATTTTTAGATTATAAAGATCCGCAGCGAGTCTACGATTTAATGAAGGATTTATTCGCAAAACAGAGCCGGTGGAGCGAGTCCGACAGCCATTCGATTAAGAAGATGTTAACGGAAGAGTATGGTTTGCAAGAACAGCCTGATAATATCGACTTAAGCTTGCAAATTACGGCAGAAGCCATTAAACGTCATGTGAAGATGGTGCCGACCGTATTCATTAACGGAAAAGAGTTCCAATATCCTGTAGAAATTGATGCGAGCGGGTTGAAAGAGGAAGTTGAACAAGCTTTGTCTTAAGGCTTCGCTACAGATTGCACACAACCTCCCTTGTTTCCGTTGGAAACTTGGGAGGTTGTTTTGTTTACGTTAAGCATTGTTTGGCTTTTCCGGAATGCAAGGACA
The DNA here is from genome assembly GCF_028745515.1 of Paenibacillus thermotolerans. Taxonomy (GTDB): domain Bacteria; phylum Bacillota; class Bacilli; order Paenibacillales; family YIM-B00363; genus Paenibacillus_AE; species Paenibacillus_AE thermotolerans. The sequence continues at coordinate 40,358 of NZ_JAQZSG010000038.1, forward strand.
AAGGTGTATAGCCATAACAGCGAATTAAACGTAAGTCTCAACCAAGCATCCAGCAGAATGTTGAAATTGTGAGTACCTGATGTATTCCTACGATTTTCCGGCCGAGGCGATGATTGACGTCGCTCTCATGGAGGAGATGCCCCGCGGTCGCAGGATAAACGGCGAAGCGACGGATCAAGTCGCAAGGGGCCATTTTAAAGCTCAAGCGTCAGTAAGGGATGCTCGGCGCTTGGGCTATTATAAGCGATTGTTTCCGCATATTCTTGGAGGACTCATGATTATGTGTTAGCGAATTAACAAATCCATTTTTGAGATAACTTCCAGCAAGGTTTCTTGCGGCACTTTACTAATAAACGCTGCTTGTGTGGACTGCCAGTCGAGACTCTTGACCTGATCGGCGAGGATTACCCCCTCGATAGGTAAATCCTGCGGAATCAACACTTCGAAGGGGTAGCCTTTTCGCTTTGATGTTACCGGGCAAAGCAAAGATAGTCCTACCTTCCCATTATACGCTGCAGGAGATATAACCAAAGCAGGCCGCTTGCCTGCCTGCTCATGACCTGCCTGGGGGTTGAACTGTAACCAGACCAAGTCACCGCGATCCGGTACATACTCGTTAATTACCATGATTCCCTACCTTCCGGCTCGCCTGTCGATACCTCTTTATGAAGGTTATCGGGCGTTACCTGGGCAAGCAACTCCTCCAACGAAGTCGACTTAGGTTTGATTACGAGATGGCCGTCTTCCACATCAAGGTCAATCTCGGAGCCTTCCTCCAGCCCAACCTTCAAGGCAAGTGATTTCGGGATGCGAATGCCTAAGCTGTTACCCCATTTTTGAACCTGAACCATGGAACCGCCCCCTAAAAACGTTTATACAAAGTATAAACAAAATGCGAGAAACATTCAAACCAAATCAAGGTTCCGATCAGTAGGTAATGCTGGAACCCTTCCGCTCTAACCCCTTGTGCAANTGCCTAAGCTGTTACCCCATTTTTGAACCTGAACCATGGAACCGCCCCCTAAAAACGTTTATACAAAGTATAAACAAAATGCGAGAAACATTCAAACCAAATCAAGGTTCCGATCAGTAGGTAATGCTGGAACCCTTCCGCTCTAACCCCTTGTGCAATAAGATGTAGTATTTTGTTGTCGAAGCAATATATTGTAGGGAAAACCCGTTGGTATGTTATCGTAATAGGCGTTCACGAAGAAACCGCCCCTTATTCCTCGGGAGCGGTTTTCGAAGCCTTATGACATTTAGCGCAAGACGCTGTAGGTATGAGTGACGACACCTGTGGGGAACGTCTCGGTTGCTTCAAGTTTCAGCTTGATCTTGTTCAACCCTTCCGGGAACAAGCGCTGCCCGCTTCCAAGCACCACCGGGTAAGTCATCAGGCGGTATTCATCGATAAGATCAAGTTGGATAAGGGTTTTGATGAGATCGAGGCTGCCGAACACCAGAATGTCTTTGCCCGGCTGCTCTTTCAGTTTGTTGATTTCCTCCGCGATGTTGTCCCTGATCACGTGGGAATCGGGCCCCCAATCCGCCTTATCCAAGGTACGGGAGACAACGTACTTGGGACAGTTGTTCATCCATACGCCATATTCGCCGGTTTGTTCGATCATGTTCGGCCAAGCTTCGGCAAATCCTTCATACGTTTTGCGGCCGAGCAGTAGTCCTTCGCCGTTTTTCATTTCGTTGAACTTGAAGTTGTTTTGCTCATCGGTACCGAACTCGAACGTCCACATCGGGGCTTCACACACGCCGTCAAGCGAAATAAATTCCGATACGACAACTTTTCTCATTTTCCAGTCTCCTCTTCGTTTTTTTTGTATTTCAGCTTTTGTCTGACTTAAATATACACTTTCGGGAATATTCTTGTAAAGGCATATTTTGATTTTTTTCGCTTTATCATTATCAAAAGGAAGTATTGTCCAAAGTCCAATTTCACTTTCAGGACTGGCCGATAAGGTTACATTCGTGCCGACTTCGCAAGGGAGCAAGACGCGGTCATGATTGTGTTTGTCAAGGTACCGATATTGGAAAAATTGGCAGAGCGATTTGGGATGTTTTCTCGCTCTGATAAGTAGGCGCATGTATATAGCTTTATCGATTATTTGTTGTTTTTCACGGTTATTGCAGGGGTTTATTTGGAGTTGAGAAAAAGAAAGGGGTATGTATAAAAGACATATTGATGCAGCTGTTTGCTAGAGAAGACCATTATCAATTATTAGCTGAATCATGGTCTTCTACTCCCCGTTAAATATTACTCGAATTATCTAAACTGCAGTTGATGCAATTTCGCCAGAATACCATTCTCTTCAATGAGAGAATCATAGGTGCCTTCTTCTTCAATCCCGTTCTTTGTGACAACCATAACGCGATCCGCATCCATAATCGTTGCAAGACGATGTGCAATCACTATCGTTGTCCGGTTTTTCGCAAGATCTGCGAGGGAGGCTTGAATGATTTTCTCCGTTTCGATATCTAAGGCCGATGTTGCTTCATCCAAAATTAATATAGGCGGATTTTTTAAGAACATGCGTGCAATGGACAGCCTCTGCTTCTGCCCGCCGGACAGCTTCAATCCACGCTCT
>NZ_JAQZSG010000039.1 GCF_028745515.1 Paenibacillus thermotolerans
ACGTACACGATGCAAAATAGCGATGCGGAAGGAACGATCGCGTTTGCGCTGGATTTTGAAGACTTGGTGGGCAATGATGCGGTACAAGTGACAAACACAACCGACGGAAGCAGCGTGACGTTCGATAAGACGGCACCTGCACAACCGACTATCATCGCTGATCCCCAAAATCAAACAAATCAAAACGTAATCGTCACCATTATATTTTCGGATGATTCTGTGTTGAAGCAATACAAGATTGGGGATGGAGTTTGGCAGGACTATTCTGATCCAATCGAACTATCAAACAATNGCACCTGCACAACCGACTATCATCGCTGATCCCCAAAATCAAACAAATCAAAACGTAATCGTCACCATTATATTTTCGGATGATTCTGTGTTGAAGCAATACAAGATTGGGGATGGAGTTTGGCAGGACTATTCTGATCCAATCGAACTATCAAACAATACGGTAGTGTATGCTAGATCATTCGATGCTGCAGGTAACGAGTCGGAAACTACCAGCCATGCGATTAATAATATTGATAAAGTTGCACCGTTAATCACGCTGAACGGCGAATCCGAATTGGAGCATGAGGCAGGCACACCGTATACGGATGCAGGAGCGATTGCGCAGGACGATATTGATGGGGACTTAACGAATCAAATATCGGTGACTGGATCGGTATTCACGGAACAACTAGGTTCTTATGTAATTCGGTACAACGTGAGCGACAGCACAGGAAATTCCGCAGAGGAACAAACGAGAACCGTCCATGTGGTCGATACGACAAGGCCGATTATTACGTTGCTGGGCGATAATCAATATGTGATCTCGCAAGGCGGCGCATTTACGGATCCTGGAGCAACTGCCTCGGATAACTTTGATGGAGATCTGACTGATCGAATCGTTATTACGGGGGAAGTGGATAGTACTAAGCCGGGAACGTATGTATTGCGGTATTCCGTTTCGGATGGTTCGGGCAATGCTGCGGATAGAGTAGAGCGCGTCATTCGGGTGTTGTCAAACGACGCTTCTCTACGACAGGTAACAGTCAATGCAGGAACGCTGTCACCAATATATTCACCTGAAATCTTCGAATACGAGATGAACGTTTCGAACTCAACCAGTAACTTAATCGCAACAATCCAAGTAAATGAAGTCAATGCGAAAATAAAAGTAAATAACCAATCCAAAACGTTGGACGATTCCGGGTTAGCGCAAGTGGATTTGACTTTGAATGTAGGAAGAAATTCTTTTGTACTTGAGGTAACGGCACAAGATGGGACGGTCAAATCTTATACTTTAATTGTTAATCGAGTGGCCGGAAATACCAGTCCTCCGACTCAGCCGACTCAGCCGATTCAACCACAAGCACCGGTAGCTCCTGATACTAAAAGTACTAGTGTGGAGGTTTTGGTTAACGGAAAGGTGGAAAACGCGGGAACGGCTAGAACAGAAGAGGTTAACGGACAGCGAGTGTCCACCATAGCGGTAGATGAGGAAAAACTGAAGCAACGCCTTGAGGCAGAAGGTGAACGAGCGGTCATTACAATACCGGTTAATACGGGCAGCGATATCGTCGTTGGCGAGTTGAACGGACGTATGGTTAAAAATATGGAATCACACAAAGCTGTGGTCGAGATTCGTACCGAAAAGGCAACTTATACATTGCCCGCGGAGCAGATTAATATTGATGCGGTATCCGACAGGTTTGGAGCAGATTTGGCATTGCAGGATATCAAGATAAAGATTGAAATTGCCGAACCGACAACGGAAACGATTCGTGTCGTTGAAGATGCTGCCAAACGCAGCGAATTTACACTTGTAATACCTCCGCTCAATTTCAAGGTTAGCGCAGTCTACGACGGCCGCACGGAAGAAATATCGAAGTTTAACGCTTATGTTGAGCGTACGATCGCAATCCCTGAAGGAATCGATCCTAACCGCATTACCACGGGTGTGGTAGTCGAACCGGATGGTACGGTACGTCATGTGCCGACCAAAATCATAGTTATCAACGGCGCTTATTATGCGCAAATCAACAGTCTAACAAACAGCACGTACTCGGTAGTATGGCATCCGGAGGAGTTTGAAGACGTATCGAATCATTGGGCGAAGGATGCTGTCAACAACATGGGCTCGCGGATGGTTATTAACGGCACGGGAGTCGGAATATTCGACCCGGACCGAAACATAACACGTGCCGAATTTGCCGCAATCATGGTTCGAGGATTAGGTTTAAGGCTGGAAAAAGGATTAGCTTCATTCACTGATTTGAATCCAAGAGACTGGTATTATGATGCCGTTCAAACCGCCTATTCTTACGGTTTGGTTAACGGTTTTGAAGATGGAAGCTTCAGACCGAATGACCAGATCACTAGGGAACAAGCCATGGTAATCATTGCGAAAGCTATGAAGCTGACAGGATTGGAAGGAGTAAATTCCAATCAAGCTTCAAATCTTCTTAGTATTTATCAGGATGCATCCTTTGTGTCTGGATGGGCAATAAACGGTGTCGCCGACAGCGTGCATACAGGCATTGTCACTGGAAGAGACCGAGACAAGTTGGCGCCGAACGCTTTAATTACAAGAGCGGAAGTCGCTATGATGATTCAACGCTTATTGCAGAAATCAGATCTCATTTAGTATTCAATATTTGCGTTAGAGCGTTAGTGGAATTATTAAGGAGCAAACTGTCGGGTTTGCTCCTTCGTTTTGTCTTCCTATAGTTATTCAACGGTAATGGTACTGCCGGGCGGGACCTCATTGGCCGGAAAGCCCGAATACAGCCATCGGTCGGGCGTGTCCTGAATGCCGCTGATTTCAATTTCGAATGCGGTTTCGGGGAAGGAGTCCGAATGAAGCCGAATCCGGTTTCCGTCAACGGTAACGTTGTCTATAGCGATTTCCGCCGGTTCGCCGTCGATCTTGAATCGATAGTTTTCCACGGGATACGCCGATAAAGCGGCGATCCGCTTGTTGAACGAAATCGTAACCGTCTTGCCGTCCTCGCTCCTCGAAGCCCTCTTCGGGACAGGGGGCTCTTCGTACATGTATGCTCCCATAGAGTATTCGTAAATGGTCCACGCGGAAAACCCGATCTCCTCCGCTTGTTTGTCCAATGCATTCATCCATGCGCGCGATTTACGCATCGATTCAATCGATCCGTTATCCGCTTGGAGACCGATGGGGATGTCGGGGTGCTGTTCTCTCAGTTTGTCGATGAAAGGCTGGTACGCGTTGATATAGCTCGCAGGCAGCTCAGACTCCGGTTTGATCCAATCCGGCCAGTGCGTCTGGAAGAAGTGAATGTCGGGCTTAACCTTTGTTACCATGGATGCAGCGTCCATGCCTTGATATTCCCGCAATTTCTCGAACGAGTCGGGGCCGGCGTCGATCGCGAGCGTCCAGCTGGCTACCAAAATATCTTTCTTGGCGTCTCTCACGCCCCCTTCTCCGTTGATCAGCTCGTCCACGAAGTTGTTGACCGCTTCGACACGAAACTCGACCCATTTGTCATATAGATCGGTATTGGTCTTGTAGTAATCGGGAGATCCCGGATCTTTGAAATTCGGCATATCGAGCCCGGTCGCTTCTTTGAACGCCGCCTGCGCAAGAGGGCCTACATCGCCGTATACGCCTTGGTTAATGCCGTCCCACTCCGGAAAGAACGGCTCCAGCACTTCAACGCCGTCGAACGGGTATTCCGCCACAACTTTGGCCAGCGCAGACTTTTTCCACTGCACATACGGTTTGCTGAAATGAGATAAATATATAAAGCCGCCGACTCCGTTATTTTCTTTATCCAGCTGTTCCATTTTCCAGGAAGGCCAATCGTCGGGGAAATTTTCCCTCGAATACGAGCCGTTGCCGAAAACCATAAGCCACACGGCGATACCGCGGTCATGGAGCGCATCGATAAATTCGCCGTTGACGAAATTTTCGTTGACGACGGGATAGTGAACGGTATGATAACCTGCGAGCTCGATTTCTTCAGCGACGCTATCCATGGATCTGTCTTTATAGTAGGCATAGTTGGGATCCAGTGTGATCGACGGGCCGGTCAACGCTTTCTCCCTAAGGGTCAACTCATGGTCAGATGCAGGCAGCTCAGGTGATTCCGGAACTTCGGCGACTTCCGGAACTTTCTTTGCGTTCGTGCAGGCGGTTATTAAGAGGAGCGTGAGGAGCAGCATAATGAGCTTGTATCCGTTTCTCATAGTCGGCATTCGATCCTATTCTATTGAATTGATTTGGTAAGTAATGCGTTTACATTTTGTGCGGCCTTTTGATACGATAATCTAGTGAATTACAACATCAAATTAACCAAACTGGAGTGTTATCGTATGAAAAAAGTTCTCTTATTGGGAGACTCCATTCGGATGGGGTACGAGCCGTTAGTGCGTGCAGGTTTGCAGGGAATCGCGGAGGTCGTCGCTCCCGAGGAGAACGGCCGGTTCGCCAAGCATACGCTTTGGGGCGTCAACCTGTGGATCAGAGATTTGGGCAAGCCCGATATCGTACACTGGAACAACGGGCTTTGGGACTTGCACCACGAAGCGCCGATGGTGGAGGCACTTACTTCGCTTGACGAATATATCGAAACGCTCCGGCGCATTATTAACGAGCTGCAGCGTACGGGCGCCAAAATTATTTTCGCGACTACGACACCGATTCCCTCGGACGGCACGGGACGCAGCAACGCCGAGATCGACCTATACAACAAAGCGGCGGTGGAGCTGATGAACCGCCACGGCATTGAGGTGAACGATTTGAACCGCGTCGTGAAGCAGGACTTGAACGGTTATATTTGCGAAGACAAGGTTCACTTGACGGAGCAAGGCAATATCAAGTGCGCGGAGCAGGTCATCGAGAAAATCAAAAAATATGTGTAAGAATCCCTCCGGGGGGCGGCTGTCCGACCCGGAGGGATTTATTCGTTAAGGCGCTTCGATCGTAAACCGTGCTGCCGCAGAAGCGCCCTGAACGGGATAGCCGTGCGCATCCAAGGCGTAAACCGTCAACTCGTATTCGACGCCGCGCTTCAACCCGGTTAACGGCACTTCCCACTTTCCGCTCCCGTTCACCGCCGCCGTGGCGCGAATGCTGTCCGTGCCGAAACGCTCCCTCAGCTCGATCCGCACGGTCTTGGCACCGGTGGCCGTCCCCTTCGCAGGCAGGCTTACGCCTTTGGCATGATGGTCGGCCGTCGGATGCTCGATGGCGGTCTGTGCCGTGCCCGGAACGATACGCACTTGCTCGGAGGCGAGCATAAGCGTGCCGACCTGACCGACGGTCCAGCCGCTGCTGAAGACGTCCGTACCGGCGTCCATTGCGTCGATCAGCCGTCCGAGGAAGACCGATGCGCGAGGGTCGCCCATGATGGCCGCCGTAAACACGACAGGCGCGGCGTCTCCCGTCAGCGCCGCATTCGTCTCCCAGCCGGATCGGTGGAGGTTATAAGCGGCATAAAGCTGTCTGGCTTCTTCCGAATCGGAACGAATGACGCCGGTGTAAATCGGCGCCAGCTGGGCGGCTGCATCGGCAGCGTTCGACCAATCGGGGGCTTGCTTGTCTCCGCTGCCGGTCTTAGACAAGTAGTACGAGCCGTCTTGGCTGTTCCAAAGCTCTTTTTGGATACCGTTTTGCAGCAAAGTGGCAAAGCTCTCGAAATAGTTGGCCGGCCCCGACGCTTGGAAATAGTTTCGGAACAGCCACACGCTGTCCTTCATCCCTTGGTTCGTTACCGCGTTATGCTGCAGCAGCTTGATTAGATCGTCGGGGCGTTTCCACATGAGACCGTCGGCGTCCTGCGAGCGCATGATGCCGATGCCGCCTGTTATGACGTCCAATTGGTATTGGGAGAGCGGCATTTGGCCGGTCTTCTCGTAATGCTTTTTTACAAGCGAGATGAAGGAAGCCGTCGTCGGGCTAGCGCTCTCATACTCGCCTGTGGACACCCATTGCCCGTTGCTCGGGTCTTTGCTGAAGTTGTAGATCGTACCGTAAATGCCGTACCGGTCCGCCCAATTCCAATGGGATACGTACCAATCGATGTAACGCTTCGCGTTCGGGACCGTCTCTTCCCGCACCAGCAGTCCAAGCGCGCCGATATTGGAGGAGGAGGCGACAATTCGCGTGCCCTCCGCATCTTGTACGAGCGCACCGTTGTCTAGCTGTCTGCCGGAAATCCATGCGGCCGCTTTATCCAGCACCGCGTCCGCCAACGACATCGCTTCATGGGATACGGGGATCGTCAGACGATCCGATTGGACGAGCTCGTTCCCGTTTGTAATGAAGGCCCAAACCTGAATATCGCTCATATCCGGCCGCAAGCCCTTCAGTGTCAATACGCCTTGCTCATCGATCGACACCAAATCCGGTTCGTTTGTCCGGTAATCGATAGCGGCATTCGTCAAATCCACCGTCGTCTGGCCGTCAGCCGCGTAGGCCGTGACTTTCAGCTGCGTAGCTTCGCCGCGGCGAAGCGCATTGCGATCCGATTGAACGACCGCTTCTGCGATGCCGTTTTCCGATTCGATCCGGATCCTTGCCTGAAGCCGGCGCTCACCGATCACGTTGGCGAACCGGTCGACGGCTTTCGCGACAACGCTGTAATCCCCATTGGTCAGCCCTTCGATCGACAGCTGCCACTTGCCGTTTGCCGGTGAAGCATGGAACGTTTGGGTTTGCCCTGTAATCGCGTTCGTCCAGCTCATCTCTACGTCCGCAATGCCGGAAGCCGTGCCCGTTACCGCGAACGGCAGCGTTTGGATCACGGCGCCGTCTTCAAGCATGTCCATCGTCCATTCGGCGTTCGTTTCCGGAAGCCGCTTCATTACGGAGGCGGTCAGCATGGTGACGCCGCTTTCCATGACGTACCACGGCCACGGATGCGCTTGGTCGATGTAGGCGGTTTTCACCGATTCCAAAAACCGGTCGACTCGAACACGGTCGCCCATCAACGCCGCGGTATAAGCAATAATCGCCCATGGGAACGCATCGCTCTTGTTCAATTCCGGCCAGCCCGGGTGGTGAAGGTTGAAGCTGTTGTAGAGCTGCAGCGCGCGTTCGCTGTCCGGCTCGATAATCCCGTTCCAAATCGGGAACAGCTGAGAGGTCGCATCGGCGTAAAAGTTGTTCCAATCCGGATACAGCAGGGAGCCGTCGTTCATTTTGGCATGGGCATAAGTTTGCCTCGTATCCGACCACAGCTCGTTCTGAATGGCGGAATACACATCCTCCTTATGCTGCCGGTAGACGGCTGCCGCCGCCTCATCTCCGAACACGTTCTGCGCGATCCACTCCATATCGGCAAGTCCGGCGTACACCTCCGAATTGTCCATCAAATATTTGACCGGCCAGCTCGGTTTAGCCAAGGTCAAGCCGTCCGACTGCATCGTCGAAAGCATCGCGCGGGCGATCAGCAGCAAATCGTCTTTATGCTCGGTCAAATAGTTCGTATCCCCCGTTACTTCTGCGTATTTGCGGGCGACATTCAGAAATGTGGAAGCGTAGGAGTCGGTGGAGTCGAAGTCGTATGTCGGCGTTTCGGTCGTTTGGTCCGTCTCGATGTAATAGTCGTATACGGAACCTTCCGGTGTCGTCGGGGTCGCGGTGCGGTTCAGATGAGAGAAATACCAGTCCATGTATTTGCGGACGACGTCGGCGTTGTCGCTATTCTCCAGCAGGCCGAGCAAGCCGAAGTGAGTGAAGTAGGGGACGACTTTATACTTGTCGCCGTAGTTGGACAGCGGGTCGATATAGACCGGGATGGCGCCGCTGTCGAATTGCATGGCGGATAGCCAGGCGGACTCTTGCATTATGATTTCGTCATACATCGGATTCATCGAGGCTTCCGAAGCAGCGGCAGTGAAGGCTTGTCCGATCGGAACCGCTGTCTGCACTCCGGTCAAACTTAGGGCGAGCGGCAGTATTACGGCGTACTTCCATTTGCGCATGATCATTTCCTCCCACATGTTCGCTATCTGCTACTTGATTGGCGGCCGTTAGCACGATGGTTGCGGGTCAATCACGGTCGTGCTAGTCGATTTTTTCCTCGACGGTTCACCTCCTAAGAAGCTTTGTTGCCGGATGTTCCGCGTGTTGCGGGGGGTCATGCTGCCTGGATGCGGCGTTTTCCGATTTCGATACCATTATAGAATGGGGCTATAGACCAAACAAGGATTTTTTCTCCTATTTTCCGTATTTGTGTGAAATTATTTTTCTTTTAGCGTTGTTAAGTTTTAGGGGTGGCCCCGCCTGCAGCGGAAATAAGCTCCGTTGCAAGCGCAAAAACCCGCGGATCCGCACGTGCAACGGAACGATGCTCCGTTACAGCGCGCGTGCCCGCGGGTTCGCCTCGCAGCATTATTTCAGCTTCCCAATCAAACTCGTAACCAGATTGTTCAGAACCCCTTTATCGACGAATGGCGCCATATGCGACAAAAAATCCGGATAATACTGTTCAGGTTCCAGTTCCGTGAGCAGCTTTTCGATGCTTTCCTTGCTTAAAAAGGGGGCCAGACCCAAAATCCGATGCGTATCAAGCTTTCCTTCGATCGTCCGATTCACCAGCCGGTCCAGCGTGCTCCTGCTGATAAAAGGAGCCAGCGCCTGAACCGTATCCCAGCTTACCTTGCCGTCTTCAGCTTGCAGAACGAGCCGGTCCACATCCTCTTTCCCGAGGAAAGGGGCGAGGCCGATGATCCGATCCGGCGAAAGCTCCCCTTCGGCGACTTGATTCACCAGCCGGCTGATCGTCTCTTTGCTGATAAATGGAGCCAGCGTATGCACCGTATCCCAGCTAACGCTGCCTTCTTCGGCGTGCCGCACTAATCGGTCCACGTTTTCCCTTCCCAGAAACGGCGCAATGGAAGAGAGCCGCCCGAGATCGAATGCGCCGTCGACCGTCCGGTCCACCAGCCGGGTTAATGTTTCTTTTCCTAAGAACGGAGCCATGCCGTTGATGAAATCCCATTCCACCGTCCCTTCCTCTGCGTGACGCACAAGCTCATCCAGCGTTTCCGAACTGAGGAACGGGGCAAGCCTGGAGACGACATCTAGCGTCATATGGCTTTTATCCAGCTTCTCCGCCACCTTATGCAGGGCGCTCGCCTTTACGATAGGCGCCACTTCCACCAAATCTCCGACGTCAACCTCGCCGTTATTGACAAGCTCCGCGACTTGCTCCGGCTTGTTTTTCGCGATACGCTCGACAATATCGCCGACGTGATGCTGAGCCGTCTCTCCCGCATTCAAAAGTTCATCCGTAGATATTCCGAAAAAGCGCGCGATTTGCGGGATCGTCCCGATATCCGGCAGCGAATCGCCTCTTTCCCATTTGGACACCGCCTGATGACTGACATTCAGCTGATCGGCAAGCTCTACTTGGGTCATATCCGAGTCCTTCCGAAGCTTCGAAATGTATGCACCGATTTTGCGTGAATCAAGCATTCTATTACTCCTCCAATTGGCAAAATATACAGTGGCCGCTGTCAATCACAGAATAGCACAAAGGGTGAATCGCTCCTATCAAGCGTTGGTTGAATCGCCCGATTTCTTCGTTTCTACTGTCGGTAGAAATAAACATTTACAGAACGGAGCGGGGTAAATTATGATATTCGCAGTAAAATTTTTACAGTCATCTCGAATCTTAAAATACAGGAGTGATAACGATGGAAACAACCGTAAGCCCGATTCGGAATACAATAGGAAGCGTCTTTATTCATGTGTCCGATCTCAAACGTTCCGCGGAATGGTACAGCATGGTCATGGGTCTTCCGCTGCTCGAAGAAAGGCTGAACGGAGGTCCGGTTTATTGGCTGGAGCTCGAAGGCGGGACGGGCCTTACCCTGGACGATAACCGAAACAACGATCCCACTGCGCCGCATGTGCTGTTTATGTACAAGACCGGCGATATCGATGCGTCTTATCGATATTTGGAGGAGAAGGGCGTTCGCATCCTGTTCCCCATCGAACGGCCGCACCCGGGGCTGGCATACTTTACCTTTGCGGACCCTGACGGCAACGCGATCATGGTGACGCAATCCGATTATACTTCTCCCGTTGTGGAGCGTCTGCCGAACACCGACAGTCCGATCATGAACAAAATCGGCGCCGTATTCATCAATGTGACGGATATGAACCGGGCGGTTCGTTTTCATAGCGAGGTGCTGGGGCTGCAATACGATGAGGTCGGACCTGATGAATCCATCTACGGCTTGAACATGAGCAGCGGAAGCGGGATTCTGCTCGACAATAACCGGTTCCGGCAAAACGACGATTACAAAACGCTGTTTATGTTCATCACTTCCGATATCGACGCATCCAAAGCATACCTGACGGCAAACGGCGTCACCATTTTTACGGACATTGAAAGGCACGGTGACGCGCTTGCATTTTTTACGGTTGAGGACCCGGACGGCAATATCGTCATGGTTTGCACCGAATGATGTGCCATGAATGATCATAACCTACGGATCCGTCGGATGACGGAAGAAGATATCGGCTTGGTTTATAATGTCTTTACCGAGAACGGCATCATAAAGCCATTGGATTACATTGAGAGGTGCTGGAAGGAAAATGCCGGCGGCGGACGGACGACATTGTTGGCATTTTATGAGGGGAGGTTTGCGGGAAGTCTTCACCTGCTCCTCACTTCCTACTACCCCTATTTTCAGGAAAATGGGATACCCGAAATTAATGATTTCAATGTCATCCCCCCGCTGTGAAGGCACGGCATCGGCAATGCATTGATGGAGGCGATCGAAGACGTTGCTTTTCAAAAGTCCGACGTCGTCGGAATCGGTGTCGGTTTATTTGAAAGCTACGGCGCCGCTCAGCGAATGTATGCGAAGCGAGGGTACGTCCCGGACGGACGAGGCGTCATGTACCGGGAGCAGCCCGTGGCTCCCGGGAGCGAGGTTTGCGTGGACGACGATTTGAATCTTTATATGGTAAAAATGTCGCCGCGGAGAGCAATTGACTGAATCACCATCCCGTCCTATATTCGTAATAACAGCTTAGAAGGGAGCCCGTAAAAAGTATGAATTATGATGGACGTACATTTGTTTCGGTGGAAAACACTAGCAACGGAGAAGTTTCTTCGAAAACTTATTTCGAATACAAGCAAGAAGGCAATATTGTTACCGCAGCTTATAGCGGCGGAGACATTATCAAAGGGATGATGGTCGGGATCGTTAGGGATAACGGGGAGATCGTATTCAACTATAACCATGTGAACACAAAATACGAGATTCGCGGGGGAAGCTGCGTTTCGACGCCGGTTGTTCTCTCGGACGGCCGTATTCGGCTGCATGAAAGATGGCAATGGAACGACCGGGATCGAAGCGAAGGGGAATCCGTTGTAGAGGAAGTCGTGCCAGAGCCTAAGTTCTGACAGAGGGGGCCCCGCAAACGATGCTTTTCGTAAATGCGAGAGCGATCATTGAACGAATTCGTGACGGCAACGTCGAAATCGTGGTACAGACGCGGAACAAGCCGGGCGGACCGCGGCGATTAGAGCTGCCCGGCGGAAGAATTGAGCTGTTTGAACCGATTCTCGAGGCGCTCGTTCGGGAAGTGAAGGAAGAAACGGGTCTGGAAGTTATCGAAATCGAGGGTGCGGACACGAGAGTCGATACTGTCGGCATGAATCCTGATTTCGAAGTGGAATGCGTAAAACCGTTCGGCGTCTACCAGACTATCAAAGGGCCGATCGACTCCGTAGGCTTCTATTTTCGCTGTAAAGCCGAAGGCGAGCTGCTGGAGTCCGGCGATGAGACGGAGCATCCGCGATGGATTGCAATCGATGAGCTGAGACGCAGGATGAATGAGGACCCTCTGCAATTTTCGGATGTCGATCGGTCTGGAATACGGTATTACTTGCATCAAGTGAACGGAAGCTCCGGAGAGGATTCGCAATGAATGCGGTTGAAGGGACTTTTATCGGTTACGGCGGCGTTGAGTTGTTTTATCGGAAATTTATAAAGCCGGGCGTTTCTCCCAAAGGAGTTGTTGTTGCGGTTCATGGACACGGCGATCATAGCGGCGGTTTGTCGAATATTACCGACATGCTGGCGGAAAACGATTATGCCGCGTACGCCTTCGATATGCGCGGACATGGCAAAAGCCCCGGAATCCGAGGGTTTATACGAACATGGGACGAATACAGGGGGGATTTGCACGCGTTCCGGGAACTGGCCGCCTCGGAGCATCCGGAGGCTCCTTTGTACATTGTCGCGCACAGCCTCGGCGGAGTCGTCGGTTTGGATTATTTGCTGTTCCACGGGTCAGGGGTAGCAGGCATTGCTTTGATCGCGCCGGCGATATCCTATGAAGTTACTCGGTCCGAAAAGTGGTTGGTCGCTTTGCTGGGAAAAGTAAGACCTCAATTTACCGTCACTCAATCCGGCGATTCGGGAAAGCTGACGCGCGATGCCGACGCGCTCGCGAGGCTGAACGCCGACACGTTGCGGCATAACACGGTAACGCCCGGTTTAGGTCTCGGATTAATGCAAGCCATTCCAAGAATTATGAAACAGGCAAAGTTAATCCGCTCTCCGCTGCTGCTGCAATACGGGCTCGACGATGAAATCACTCCGCACGCCAAGCTGCGGGAATTTATCAACGCGGCCGGATCCCCGGAGAAGATCAGCATCGAGTACGAAGGTGTGCGGCATCGGCCGTTTGATGATTTGGGACGCGATCGTTTTTTGGCGGATCTGTTGAGCTGGTTGGACCGCGGCGGCCGGCAGCCGCTTTCATAACCAATTACTCCGAAGCTTCTTTGCGGAATTGACCCGGTGTTTTCCCGGTTGATTTTTTAAATACGTTTTGGAAGGCCGTTACGCTCTCGTAACCGACAAGCGCGGCGATCTTTTCGACCGAATACTCGGTTGTGACTAAATAACGGCATGCGGCCTCGATCCGCTGGCGTATGGCGAATTGAATCGGACTTTCTCCATACATAGCGGCAAACATGTGGCTGAGATGAGACGGGCTTATGTATACATGGTCTGCGACCTGCTTGACGGTAAGCGGTTCGTGATACCGTTCTTCAATGTATCGCCTTGCTTTGGAGACGGCGGATTGAATGGGCGCACGGGCCGGCTTCGGCGGCGGAAACATGATGGTCCGGTGCAGCTCGGCAATAAGCAATTGCAATATAAGTCCTGCCGTAGAAGCGGCTTCGGGCCAGCCGTCGCTTGCTTCTTCGACAATGTCCTGAAAAAGCCGCTTGATGCGGTCGTAGTTCGAACGAGCCGAAATCACGGGCTCTTCTTGTTCGGCATAGAGACGATCGGGAGGCAGGCCGGCAAGGCGCAATGAATGAAATCCGACATAGTAAAACGTAAACGGCGATTCCGGCCGCGACCGCTCCTCATGCCACACATTCGGATGAAACAGAACGATATCCCCTGCACGTGCCGCGTAATGATGTCCGTCAATCCAGTAGTCCGCTTCCCCCTCCGCAATAAACAAAATTTCCATGCTCGCTTCATGTCGATGAAGCGGGAAATGAATCGTTTCTCCCGTTTTTTTAAGGAATGCAAGCGCCCCTTCAAAGACCGGTTGAACGGCAAATGTCCGGTGCATGTGACGACCCTCTTTTCGCAGGAATGAATAAGATGATTGCAGTTTACGGAATCGCAGATGCTCTGGGTTAAGCTTATCATGAAAGCGATTGCCAAACTATATGCAGGAGGTTTGTCAGGTGACGACTGCAAATCAAATCAACAGCATTGAAGAAGCGATGGAAGCGCTCGGCGTTACGGAGCGCACGCTCAGCGCAGAGGAGAAGCTCAGCCTGGATGAGAAAGGCTACGTCATTTTTACCGATGTCCTGGGTGGAGAGGAGTTGGAGGCTTTCCGCGCTAAATATGAGGAGCTGATGGAGAAAGAGGGGGCGAACGCCGGGAAGGAGGTTCATCAGGAGGCCGGGACCCGCCGATTGTCGGACCTGGTGAATAAAGGCGAATGCTTCGACCGGGTTTATACGAATCCGAAGCTGCTTGCAGCCGTGTATCACGTATTAAAGCGCGAGTTTAAGCTTTCGTCCCTTAATGCCCGCGATGCGATTCCCGGGGCGGGACTTCAGCCGCTTCACGCCGATTGGGGCTCGCGCAGGGAGGATGAGCCGTTTCATGTGTGCAACTCGATCTGGCTGATCGACGATTTCACGGCGGACAACGGAGCGACGAGGGTTGTCCCCGGCACGCATAAGCTGGGAGGTAATCCTCGCGAGCATGGGATCGATCCGCTTCAGCCGCACCCCCGCGAGGAATTGATTGTTGCGCCTGCGGGTTCGGTGGGCGTATTTAACTCGCATTTGTGGCACGGCGGCACGGTCAATCGCACGTCGAAGACGCGCCGGGCGATGCACTGTTATTTTACCGCCCGCGAGCACGGGCAGCAGCTTAACCAGGCGGAGTATATCCGCAAGTCGACGTACGATCGGATCAGCCCCGCGGCGAGGTACATTTTGGACGTGTGAACGGCAGGTGCTGGCGGAACAAAGTTCCGTTGGTGCTCGGTTGCCCATGGAGATCGGTTTTATCAAAGTTTTTCTCCCGCGAGCCACCACCGAATGGAAGGTATCATTTCCCATATGTAGAATTACTAACTAACTTCGAATGTGCGCACAAACGATATTATAATTTGGAGGGTTAGAACGTATGGGGAAGCGGGTATTGCTGTTAATCGGGACGAACAAAGGCGTGTTTTATTATTCTTCCGATCCTGAGCGGAAAAACTGGAGTTTGCACGGACCTTTTTTATCGGGTTGGGAAGCGTACAGCGTGATGGGGGACAGCCGGCAAGGGAATCGCCTGTTTGCCGGAACGTCTCATGCCGCGTACGGCGCTACGATCCGGTACTCAGACGATTTCGGGGAGAGCTGGACGCAGGTGGAGAACGGCCCGTCCTACAGTAAGGAAAGCGGGTTCTCGCTGAACCGCATCTGGCAGCTTATTCCGGGGGCCGACCGAAACACGGTCTTTGCAGGGGCGGAAGAAGCGGGCTTGTTCGTAAGCCGGGACCGCGGAGCGACTTGGACGGAGCTGGACGCTTTGACCAAACACCCTACTCGGCCGGGCTGGTTTCCCGGAGCGGGCGGCATGTGCCTGCATACGATTATTATCGATCCCCGCAACGCGGATCGGATGTGGGTGGCGATGTCCGCGGTCGGCGTGTTCCGTACGGAGGACGGGGGCAAATCGTGGCATACGGCCAACAAAGGGCTTGCGCGCGTACCGACGGGACAGCCTTATGACGAAATCGGATATTGCATTCACAAGATGGTCATGGACCCTCAAGACCCGGATATCCTATATATGCAAGAACACGGCGGCGTATTCATGTCCAAGGACGGCGGGGATAACTGGTTCCCGATCGAGGAAGGCTTAACGCTGACCGAAGGCGGTGCGCCGTTCGGTTTCCCGATTTCGGTGGCGCCGAACGGGGACTTGTTCCTCGTCCCGCTCGAAAGCAGCGAGGTGCGGTCGACGAGAGGCGGCAAGCTGCTCGTGTACGGAAGACCGAGGGGAGGCGACCGCTGGGATCCGATCGGCGACGTTGTGCCCGAGGAACAGCGGCACGTCAGCGTGCTTCGCGACGCTATGGCCGTCGATTCGCTCGAGCCGTACGGGCTGTACTTCGGCACAACGTCCGGCGAAGTATTTTGCTCGCTGGATCAAGGGAGAACATGGGACAGGCTGCCGGGCCAGCTCTCGCGCATCCTTTCGGTAAAACCGTGGATTGTGGAGGAGTAGAATGCGGATTGAGGTTAGCGTGCCTTTTCTGCTTAGCGATTGCACGAAGGGTCAGACACGGTTCTGGCTCGAAGCGGATACGGTGGCCGAAAGCTTGGAACGGCTGATTGAAACGTATCCGATGCTAAGAGTGCATCTGTATACGGAACAGGGACAAGTGCGAAAACATGTGCTGATCTATTACAATGAGGATAACATCGCGTGGCTGGACCGGCTGGACATTCCGCTTCAGCCGGGCGATAAGCTGCGCGTGCTGCAAGCCGTATCAGGCGGATAGAGGAAGGATGCGCATGAGGAGAGTTACAAATTTATGACAGAACCGGATATTGAACGTTATTCCAGACAAATGCTCTTCCGTCCGATCGGGGCGGAGGGGCAGCAGAAGCTTGCCGCGTCGAAGGTGCTGATCGTCGGCATGGGTGCGCTCGGCGCGGTGCTCGCCAACCACATGGCCCGCTCCGGCGTCGGCAAGCTGCGCATCGTTGACCGCGACTACGTCGAGCGCAGCAATTTGCAGCGGCAAATGCTGTACGACGAAGACGATGCGGACCAAGCGATGCCGAAGGCGGCCGCCGCCGCCCGCAAGCTCGGGAAAATCAATTCGAGCGTACGAATCGAGCCGATTGTGGCGGACGTCACGGCCGGAAATATTGAGAAGCTCATGAACGGCTGCGATCTGGTGCTCGACGGAACCGACAATTTCCAAACGCGGCTGCTTCTGAACGATGCGTGCTTTAAGCAAGGAGTCCCGTTCGTTTACGGAGGGGCCGTCAGCTCGCAAGGAATGACGGCCGTGTTCATACCGGGAGAAACATGCTGCATACGGTGCTTAATCGGCGATTCCGAAGGTAACGGCCAAACGTGCGATACGATCGGCGTTATTTCGCCCGTCGTCGATATTGTGGCGTCCTATCAGTCGGTCGAAGCGATCAAATATTTGGTCGGGGCACGTTCGGCCATGCGGCGCGGGCTGCTGTCGATCGAGCTTTGGCAGCATCAAGTGTTCGAGATGAAGCTGCCGCCGGTCAAAGCGGACTGTCCGACCTGCGGGCGAAACATGTACCCGGCGCTCGAGATCGATGCCAACCCGGTTGCGGTCATGTGCGGGCGGGATACGGTGCAAATCCAAGGGGCGAAGCCGCTCGAACTTGACCAATGGGAGCAAAAGCTTTCCAAGGTGTGCCGTGTCAGTCGAAATATGTTTCTGCTAAAGGCGGACGTTACCGACAAGGAAAAGCTCGTTCTGTTTCCCGACGGAAGGGTGCTCGTCCAAGGCACGGAAGACATGGCAAGGGCAAGGACGCTTTACGACCGCTACATAGGCAATTGATAAATATCGTTTAGCCGCATAACCAAAGGAGCTGCTCCAATAGAGCACGCTCCTTTGTTTTCTCCTGGCATAATCGCGGTTCGTAATAATGCTTGCCTTTGAACGAATGTATTGTATTATCAATGTGTTACTTAATTCCATGCGAGAGAGGGCCTTTCGTCGTGCTTCAATGGTTACAACGGACCTGTTTCACAAATTTGGAGAAAGAATCCCAAAAAAATCGTCTTCTCTTGTTTCTTATGCTTCCCCTTCTGCTGCTAGCGGAGATCGACATTCTCGTAAACGTTCCGTTCCTGCACCCGACCAATCTTATGTTTTTATCGGCTTATTTCGCCCTGTACGGCGTCTGTTTTCTGCTGCAGCTTCATCCTGTTTTTGAGAAAGCTTTCAAATATGCGGCTGTCGGCGGCATGGTCGTATTTTCCATGTTCCAAATATGGCTGTTTAACGATTATCCGATCATCTACCAAATCGTCTACATCAACCTGGCCTTGGCTATGATTTACTTGAACGGGTATTTGATCATGTTCATCGGCTTGGCGACGGCCGCTTTTACGGCGATTGGATTCTTGTTTTGGAAGGATGTTTTTTTTCCGTATATCGATATAAGTCTCGCGAACATACCGATTATCCTGGTGCTTCAGGCGACGGTCGTCCTTTGGGGCGCGGCCAAGATCGGAGTTACGTTTCGGGATTACATCAGCAATAATGTAAAAATGAAGCTGCTGCTGGAGCAAAATGAGCAGCAGCTGCTGCTGATTCAGGAGCGGAATTATGCGCTGGAGCAATACGCGAAGCAGGTAGAGAAGCTCGCCGTATTGGAGGAGCGAACGCGGATCGCCCGTGAAATGCACGATACGATGGGGCATACGCTGACATCGATTATCGCCGGGCTAGAGGTATTGAAGCACGGGGCCGGCTTGCCGTTGCCGGCGGAGCAAAAACGAATGGAGTCATTGCTGCATACGGCGCGGAAAGGACTCGAGGAGGTTCGTAATCATGTGCATTCGGCGGATGTGCAGGCGGAAGACGAGCTGCTGGACACAACGCTCCGACAATTGACCGAGGAGCTTTCGACAAATGCGAACGTACGCGTCGGGCTGCTGACAACCGGCGAACCTTACGAGTTATATCCTCAGCAGCGGTTCGCCTTGCTTCGGTGCGCGCAAGAAGCGTTAACGAATGCGGTTCGGCATGGCGGCGCCGATGCCGTCCGCGTCGAACTGGCGTATCAGGCCGATCATGTCCGTTTACGGATTGAGGACAACGGCAAAGGGGCGGACGATCTTACGTACGGCTTCGGGCTGCAGGCGATGAAGTCAAGAGCGGAAGCGTTGCAGGGCACTTTGCAAGTAAGCTCCGGCATTTCCCGCGGCGTAACGGTCGAATGCGTCATTCCGGCGGCAGCCGTACCGAAGAGCGAACCGATTCGGGTGCTGCTTGCGGAGGATCAGATGCTGATTGCCGAAAGCTTCTCCATCCTGCTCGGCATGGAGGACGGGATTAAGGTTCTCGGGATTGCGCCCGACGGGGAGAAAGCCGTCAATTACTGCGAGCAACACACTCCGGATGTCATTCTAATGGATATCGGAATGCCGAACATGAACGGGATTGAAGCGACACGGATGATCAAGCAGCGGTGGCCGAGCGTTAAAGTCATCCTATTGACGACCTTTCAGGACGTTGACCATGCGTCGCAAGCGATTATGTACGGCGCCGAAGCATATTTACTGAAGAGCGTCCATCCGAAGCACCTGTCCGAGACGATTCGAATCGTACACGCCGGCGGGACGTTAATTCCGCTTGAAACCGCCCGAATGTTGTTAGAAGGGCGTCAAGCGGCAGCGGCTCAAGCGGGGGAGGCACATGCCGAAAACAACGTTCCGCCGCCGGCATCTCAGCCGCTCGTCCTTTCCGGTGCGGAGAAGCTTAGCGAACGGGAAATGGAAATTTTGCATTACTTATCCGAAGGGTTCAAATACCGGGAAATCGCCGAAAAAATGCATTACTCGGAAGGCACCGTCAAAAATTACGTATCCGCAATTTATTCCAAGCTGAATGTGGAAAACCGGCTTCAAGCCATAAGGAAGGTTCAACAATTAAAGGGCGATTAGAGGCTGTCCGTCATAACGCTTTGTGCCTGGTTTCGTCAGGCGCAAGGCGTTTTTTCTTTTTAGGACGAAAGTTAATGACCAACGTCACTCCCTAAATAACCGCGCCATCCGTATACTTGCCGATGTAGAGAAGAGAGTCGGGGAGGGAAGCGAATTGTTCAACGCAAAGCGCTTAGCGGCCGTAATTGTGCCGGTCATCGCGTGCGCAAGCGTGTTGTACGGATGGGTGTCGCAAAATACGAGCATGGAACGACCTTATTTTATATGGATGTTTGCGGCGGTCATGATCGGAATCGTGCTGTACAAAGGCAAACATAAATGATGAAAAGGGTGTCGAAAAGTGGAAGAGAGTAAACGGTTAAAACAACGTGTTCCGAATCGAAGGGCGTTTTTTGAAGTTTTATTGATCTTGTTCGTCATGTTTATTTTGACATGGTCGAATAAGCAGCTGGCGCTCATTGCCGCGATCATCCCTATCGTCTATTTTTTCGTCGAACACAATATTCGAGGCGGCGATAATGCTCGGATTAAAGGGCTTTGGAGCGATATCAGGCAAAATTGGCACTGGTTCGGGCTTGTCGTTGTGCTGCAGGTATTGTACACCGTCACTTTTAAAACGTTTCTGCCGGAGGTGTTCGATCATCTCCATGCCAGGGTACCGCTAATCCAAAACGGCTTGAATTTCAATGTCGTCGTGGCGCTGCTTTTTGCGGCTTATGGAGAAGAAATTGCATTCCGGGGGCTGTTTCAGGAACGGTTCGCATGGTACATGCGTCCGGCAGCAGCCATCGTAGTTACTTCTTTGTTGTTTGCGCTGATCCACTTGTCGGAGGGCGGCCCGCTTGTTGTCGGGGCGGATTTGACCACCGTATTTTTGGACAGCGTCGTCTTCGGGATTATTTATTACCGAACAAGAAATATATTTGCCGGCTGGATCGCGCACTTTGCGGCTAACGTTGTCGCATTGATCGCGATCGGGTTGGTGTAATACGGAGGCCCCCGGTGGAAGAACGATTATGGAAAAATAAGCAGTTCGTTTGGTTTATTTCCGGACAAACCGTATGCGAGTTCGGTTCGGCGGTGCATCTGTTCGTGCTGCCTTGGCTGCTGCTGCAAATTACCGGTTCCGCGACGGTTTTAGGCATTGCAATGGCTGTCGGTTTTTTGCCTTATTTGCTTTTGTCTTTGCCGTTCGGAGCGCTGGCGGACCGCCACGACCGAAAGCTGTTGATGCTGGCCGCCAACGCCGGAAGGTTGGTATTAACGGCTTCGATACCGATCGCGGCTTTGTTCCGGGAGCTTCATCCCGTGCATTTGTTTATCGTGCAGGGCGGCATGAGCGCGATGGGCGCATTATTCGACGCCGGGTACGTTGCGAGTCTGCCAAGCATCGTTACGAAAAAACAGCTGCAAGAAGCGAACGCCGCGCTGCAGGGCGGCATTTCGGTCAGTCAATTATCGGGGCCAGCCATTGCAGGCTTGCTAATCTCCTGGTTCGGCGGCTCGTACACCCTTTCGTTTACGGCGGCTTCGTTCCTGATTTCCGTGCTCAGTCTTCGAATGATATCGTCATCCTTCAAGGGTGAAGGCGGCGATCGGGAACGGCTAACCGCACAACGGATGATGAAGCAGATCGGCGAGGGCGTCCGCTATGTCATGAACCACTCGCTCATCCGCCCGCTTACGGTTCTTGCCATGATGATCAACCTGAGCGCGCTTGCGATGAACCCAGCCATGTTGTATCGGCTGCAGACGGAGATGGGGCTCGATTCCAAAGCGGCGGGGTTCGTCATGGCTGGCTGGGGTGTAGGGACTGTGATCGGGTCATTGGCAGCCGCGAAATTTTTCAAACGGCTGCGGCTTGGTATTGTGATGGTTTTCTCCTTATCGTTGCAGATCGTGACGCCGTTTTTGGTCGTGTTCGTGGAGCAAACGACGGTAATGCTGATCGCTTATGCGATTTACGGCTTCGCTGTCGTGCTTTGGAATGTGCAATCGCTTAGCCTGCGCCAATCCGTCATTCCAAGCGAGTTGATGGGCCGGGCGACCACCACGATCCGCTTTCTGGTGTTCGCCACCATTCCGCTCGGTACGGTAATCGGAGGCGCGCTTTCGGAGCATTTCGGCGCCGTCACCGCGTTTCTCTTCTCCGGCGCGATTCAACTCGTCATATGGCTGTGGGCGTTCCGCAACCGGTTGTTTTTCACCGAAACGCCCGGCGTCGGGGCATCCCAAACGATGTAGCGGCAAGGGAAGCGGCGGGTAGCTTACCGCTTACTGTAAGCCTTCCGATGAAAGTCGCCGATATAACGAAACAGCGTTTCCCCGTCCTTCGGCAATATTTGCATAATCCGTCCCATAAGGCTCGAAGATCCGGGTCCAAAGCGATATAATGAAAATTACACCAATCGATAGATATGCTAGAAGGAGAAAAAGAGTGAATATGAACGAACAGGCTGTTGTCGAGCGCGTCATGCTGGCTGACGATCCTTCGACGTTCGTGACGAGGGAAGTGGACATCATCAACGTCGAGCTGGGCGGCATTCCGGGAGACCGCCATTACGGGCTTCTTCGGCCGGCAGACTCCAGACAAAAGATTTACCCGCGCGGCACGTTAATCGCCAACCGGCGCCAAATCAGCATCGTTTCGCTGGAAGACTGCGCCCTCATCGCCGAGCATCTGGGATTGCCTGAAATCAAACCCGAGTGGCTTGGCGCCAATATAGTAGTGAGCGGCATCGAGACGTTAACCGAGCTGCCGAGCGGCACACGTCTTGTTTTTCCGAACGGGACGGGTCTTATTTGCGAAGGCGAAAACTTGCCTTGCATCGGGCCGGGGAAGGTGATCGAAGCGATGAGCGGAATAAGCGGGATTCGCACTAAATTCGTCCCCGCGGCCAAAAAGCTAAGAGGCATCGTTTGCTCGGTCGAGCGGGAAGGCGTAATCGCCAAGGGCGACGCCATCAAGGTGGCAACATGAACATCGAAACCGAGGCTCAAATCCTGCAGCTAGTCAAAGAAGACGAGTGGATGATGGGCATCCTGCGCACGGCCGGATCGCTGCAGCTGCCCGACTGGTGGGTGTGCGCCGGCTTCGTACGGGCCAAAATATGGGACGTGCTGCACGGGTTTGCCGAAAGAACGAAGCTGCCGGACGTCGATGTTATTTACTTCGACCCATCCAACACCGAGGAGAGCGCGGAGAAGCTGCTCGAAGCGAAGCTGCACGGCATTCATCCCGGCATTCCATGGTCCGTGAAAAACGAGGCGAGAATGCATAAAGTGAACGGTCTTGAGCCTTATATGTCGTCGGTCGACGCCATTTCGAAGTTTCCGGAGACGGCGACGGCCTTAGGTCTTAAGCTGGACGTGCATGATGAGCCGGTTCTCGCCGCTCCGTGCGGAATCGGCGATGCAATCGGCTTGAAGGTTCGGCCGACGCCGTTCTTTCAGGAGACCCTGGAAAGAGCAAGCATCTATGAGGAACGAATCGTGAAGAAAAATTGGAAACAAATATGGGACCGTATTACGGTCATTCATATCGAAAACAAAAAGCAGGAGCCGATGTGAACGAGCGGCTCCTGCTCTGTGTGTGATTTAGGACTTTTGAATTTTGGCCGGATTGTTGATTTTGTACTGCACCGGATGCTTCGTAAGCTTCTTAGCGACAATCTTGGCTTCAAAGGTGATCGTATCCCCGACGGCGAGCTCCAGCTTCTTTAACGTTGCGCTATGGCTCGACCATGCGGCGCCGATTTCCAGCTCGGGTTCGACAATTTTTACCGCATCATAAACGATCACTTCATCGTCGGTGTCGGAGAAGTTGTTCGGCACCGTTGTAAATTGCTGTACGGTGGCGGTCATTTTGACCTTCTCCTCGGGCAGCTGAAGCTTTTCCTTCTTGGGCGCTTTCTCTTTCTCTTTCTCTTTCGCGGGAGCCGCGGCGGGTTTAGGCTTATCGGCAGCGGCTTCCGTTTTTACAGCCGGTGCGGCCTGCGGGCTGTCAGCCTCTGCCGCTTCAGCCGGAGACTCCGCCGAATCCTCGGAAGCCGCCGTCAGACGCTGCCCGTAATTCGCTGCCTGCATCTCCTTTAAATAGGACGGGTGAATGCAGTGCTTTTGCCCGTTATCAAATTCAATGACGGCCGTTATATCGTCTACGTAGCCGACAACCGAGCAAGGCAGATTCGTTCCGCCGCCTTTATAGTAAAACACTTTCGATTTGGAAGCTTTTTCGGACAACAGTCCCCATTCCTTGCATTTCTCGATCTGTTCGGCCTCGTCGTCAAAGCCGGCATATTCAATAGGCTCAATGACAAAAGTACGCATCAAACGCTCAACCGCCTTTCTTTAGATACTGGTTATTTTATCATCATTGCATTACAGTTGAACGAGCAGCAGGATGATGGAGGATAGGCTCAAGCAGACGCTGATCAAGCATAAGAAAGCTACAACCTGCTTCGGATTCATGCCGGTGCGCAGCAGCCGGTAATGGGCTTGGCTTGCGTCGGCTTGGTAAATCGGCTTGCCTTGCAGGAAGCGTCTGGCGACAACGAACAGGTTGTCGAAGATCGGCACTCCGAGCGCGAGAATCGGAATAAAGACCGAAAGCACCGTAGCTTGCTTAAATACGCCGTCCAGTGCAATCACGCTGAGGATAAAGCCGAGGAACGTCGCTCCCGCGTCGCCCATGAAAATTTTTGCCGGCGGTTTGTTATACCGCAAATAAGCGAGCGCAACGCCGACCAGGATGATGGCCATGAACGCCGAATTGTCCTGTCCTTTGGCAAGAGCGACCACAAACAACGTTACGGCGGAGATGGCCGAAAGGCCGCCTGCCAGCCCGTCCATTCCGTCCGAAAAATTAATGACCGTCGTCACGCCGAAAATCCAAAGAATCGTTAATATAAACTGCAGCCATACCGGCAGGAGCACATACTGTTCGGTGATCGGATTATAGAAGCCGGTAAACGCAATGCCTGACAAATAGACGAGGACGGCCGCCGAAACCTGCACCAACAGCTTCGGCAAAGCGGGAAAATCTTTACCGTTCGTCTTGTACCAATCGTCAATCGTACCGATGATTAATAATAATAGCGATCCGCAAAAGATGGCGGCGGTTTGGGCCGGCTCGTTCGTTGCAAGAAGCAGGTATGTGACCGCAAAGCCGGCAAAGATCGCATAGCTTGCCGTGAGCGGAATCGGTTCGCGGTGAAGCTTGCGCTCGACGTCTTTACGGGGCTTGTCCACGAAATTAATGCGGAAGGCCAGTTTTCCGAGCGGCGGAATTAAGAAGTAGACGATGAAAAAGGACAGTAGAAACGCAACTGCGAATAAAATTGGAATCAACTCCAGAACGGTATTTATTGCTATTGACTTTATTATAGGAAAAAAGGTGAAAAATGTCGATGAAACCCGAACAACTCTTATTACATCCTTCGATGAAAAAGAGAAAGCGGCTTGCCGGAGTATTGCTGCTGTGTATCGTTACGGGATGCGCGACCGCCGGACAGCGGGATGAAATAGAAGAAACAGAAGCAGTAGTTGAGGATAAGCAGCAGGAAACCGCGGCCGCAG
This sequence comes from Paenibacillus thermotolerans, assembly GCF_028745515.1. Taxonomy (GTDB): domain Bacteria; phylum Bacillota; class Bacilli; order Paenibacillales; family YIM-B00363; genus Paenibacillus_AE; species Paenibacillus_AE thermotolerans. Next base: position 24,781 of record NZ_JAQZSG010000039.1, read on the forward strand.
AGAGGCCGCAAGAGGCAATAACTGCAGATGAGCCGCCGCTATGGGAAACGTATAAAGCTTTGAAAGTCATCGACGTACATAATCACGATGCCGCGAGACGGAATGCCATACCTTTATGGGATCGTTACGGGATTGATAGGGTCGTGCTGTTCGGCAACATTTCGGAGCCGTCGGCGGTCGGGTCGGACCGATTGACTTGGGACGTGTACAAAAAGCATCCGGATCGCGTCATTCCGTTCTTCTCAGGCTTTGATATGCATGGAGAAGACGGTTTGAAGACTGTGAAGGATAACCTTGAGCAAGGGTATCTCGGCATCGGCGAGACGGTTGCCGCTTCCACCCATTCGCCGGTTACGAGCAAGCTGGAGTGGAAGGCGAATCACCCGATGGACGGCAATTTGCCGGCCATCTATGAGCTTTGTGCCGAGTATGACGCACCGAATCTGCTTCATATCGATCCGCCGACCGGCGCACCGATCGTCAGGCTGGCGGAAGCGCTCGACAAGTTCCCGGACACGGCTTTTATTTTCGGGCACGGCAACGTATATAATACGCCGGACAATTTGGAGCGACTGCTGAAGAAGCACGATAATTTGTACATCGATTTTTTCGCCGGCTTTACGGCGGGCAATCCGGCAAGCGCCGACGGATTGAAAGATTATATCGAGTTGATTGAGAAATATCCGGACCGATTTCTGACGGGGACGGACAGCGGCTACGGCGTCGGGTACGGCAAAGCCGCGGGAGCGATCTACGAGCTGCTCGATCAATTAAAGCCGGAGACGCGAGAGAAGGTAGCATCCGGCAACTTCGAAGGGCTGCTGGAGAGGCAAAAGCCGACCGAGACCCAGCGCAGCCGGCTGAAGGAAGCGGCGAAGGAGGCGGGTGTTGAGCTCGATCTTGATTCGTTAACGAAGCATGAAGCGAATGTAAAGTGGTTTGAATTGACCGCGGAATAGGGGAGATTCTCATGTGGAGAAACCGTAACGTATGGATTATTTGGCTCGGCGAATTGATCGCCGGCTTGGGATTATGGACTTCTATCATCGGCAATCTTGAATTTATGCAGCAGCATGTGCCGTCCGATTTCATGAAGTCGCTGATTTTATTTATCGGTCTTCTGGCCGGGGTGCTGATCGGGCCGCTTGCAGGCCGGATCATCGATTCGAGCAAGAAAAAGACGGTATTGCTTTACTCGGGCGTCGGCCGCATGATTAGCGTTTGTTTTATGTTCGTCGCCTTGCACGAACAATCCGTACTGTGGATGGTCATGTTTGCGATATCGCTGCAGATCTCGGCTGCGTTCTATTTTCCCGCCTTGCAAGCGGTCATCCCGCTGGCGGTTGCGGAGAAAGATTTGTTGACGATGAACGGCATCCATATGAACGTCGGCACGATCGGCAGAATCGCCGGAACCGCGCTCGCCGGTTTGATGTTGACCGTAATGAGCCTTTACTCGCTGTATGCGGCTTCGTTGGTTGCTTACGCCGTATTGCTGGCCGCTACATGGTTTTTGAACGTCAACGAGACGGATGAACGTCAAGAGTTACGACGTACGGCAGGCGGCGCGAGGAACGCCAAGGGCTTTAGTGAAGTCATCCCGCTGCTGAAAGGCATGCCGGTCGTAACGAGAATATTGCTCCTTATGATCATCCCGACATTGTTTATCGGCGGCTTCAATCTGATGGTGATCAATATTAGCGAGCTTCAGCACGACTCTACGATCAAAGGCTTGCTGTATACGGTGGAAGGCACTTGCTTTATGCTGGGTACGTTCCTCGTCAAACGGCTTTCTTTCGGCACGATGATGCAGCGGCTTGTAGCTCTTTCCGCTATGGTGGGGGTTTCTCACCTGCTGCTGTTTTTTGCCGACAGCAAACCGATGTCGCTGATCGCGTTCGGATTGTTCGGCATAAGCGTAGGCTGCTTCTTCCCGATTGCCTCGACTTTTTTCCAAACCCAGATTCCGAGGGAGTACCATGGCCGCTTCTTCTCGTTCCGTACCATGTACGATCGTGTCTTATTTCAGGTGGTGTTGCTATGCACAGGCCTCTTGCTCGATATGATGGGACTTCAACATATGGTTTTATGGTTCGGAGGCTTCTCGCTGCTGCTCGTTCTTTACTTTGCGACCCGTCCGACGAAGGAGACGACAAAGATCGGCACGGGCGAGGCGCCGCAGGCTGCGGGCGGACAATAACCCGATGCGCCAAAAAGGAGTTTATTCTTAGGTATGCGGTTTCGAGCGAAATTAGCGGAACACAATGTAAACTTCCCCATCTCAGCGGACATTCGTTCCCGTTAACTTTATATGAGAAAAAAGCTTGCGCGAAATTACGCGCAAGCTCCTTCTTAATATAAAGAGAACATATTCACGTCATGTCCGAGCTCTTTCAAATAATTGAACAGCTGTGCACGGTGGTGGAACAGATGGGTGACGATTTCGATGAGCTATTTGACCTGCACGCTGCTTGCGTCCGAGTAGAAAGGCTTGGTCGCTTTGTTCAGAAAATCGTCTTCGCTCAGCGAAAGCATGTACTCACGCAGCGCCTCATAGCTTTGCTGCATCAGGTCGCACAGCTGTTCCGGATTCGTTACCGACTTGATATCCCCTTCAATCTTATCGAACTCGGGTCCTTGCTTTTCCTGCAAAATAGCGAGGTCGGTCGCGGGTATCATGACGAGATGGTGCGTCAGCTCCAGTAGCGTCCGCATGTTTTCTTTCGGGCGGTAGCTCCACTGCTCCGGCGCGATTCTGCTTATTAGTCCTTTGCTTGTGCGAACCCCATGCTCCAGCTCGTGCAGCAAATGGTCGCGGATCGTAAATGCAGCGCTCATCTTTACAGCCTCCAATGATCATAGAGTAGAACATCCGTTTGTATAATACCAAATTCCGTATATAAATCCAAGCGGCGCGGATTCAATCCTCCGACTTAGCGAGCGGCAGCATAATCGAAAACACCGTGCCTTGTCCGATTGCGCTTCGGACATCCACTTTTCCCCCGTGGTCCTGAATAATTTTATGGGTAATCGGCAGGCCAAGCCCCGTACCGTTCTCTTTAGTCGTAAAGAAAGGTTCGAACAGCTTGTTCTTCGTGTCCTCGGTCATGCCGATCCCGCTGTCTTCCACTTCGACGATTGCCGATTGTTCATGCTCGTATGCCCTGACGGTAAGCTTGCCGACCTCCGGCATCGCTTCCACTGCGTTCTTAATTAAATTCACGAGCACCTGGGTAATTTTATCGCGGTCGACCTTGACCGGAAGGGGGGGCTCCTCCTGCATTTCAAGTACAAGCTGATGTCCGTTGCGGGAAACCTCGTTTTCGGTAATGGCGACGGCCCGATGTATACATTTTTGTACGGCTTCCGTTTTCATTTTCGTCGCTTGCGGTTTGGAGAACTGCAGAAATTCCGCCGTCAGCTCGCTAACCCTTGTTATTTCGCTCATGATGATGTCGTGAAACTGCTCCATGTTGCTGTATTGATTGCTTTTCGCGAGTTGAAGGAAGCCCTTGATCGTGGTCAACGGATTTCGTATTTCATGAGCCATGCCCGCAGCCAATTCCCCGATTGTATTCAGCTTGTCCGCTCGGAATATGTGCTCGTCCCGCTTCAGCCACAATTCTCTTTCTTTGTAGAAAAGCTGGTTTTCTATCTCCGCGATAATGACGTCGCTCGTTCGCCCGTTGGAGAACGAATAGCCGTAGATGACCTGCAAGCCGGTCGAAGAGATCACGCTGCCGTCGAAAAAACCCGCGATTTTCGCGACGACATCGTCTTTGCCGTCCCATTGTACCGCTAGCGCAAACTGCCCCCCGCTGTATCGGCAGATCGCGGATTCGGGAAACTGCAGCGTCAATTGATCGGCGATCCATTTCAACGTCTCGTTTACGCGCTGATAGCCTACTTGTACGTTTAGCGTCTTGATATTGTAAAAGTCGACGATGGCGACGCAAGTGTTTTTGTTTTGAGCCGTCATTTGCTCAAGATTTTTGCGGAATTCGTGATAATTCAGCAAGCCGGTGAGCGCATCGGACTGAAGCAATTTGTTGTTCGCTTCTCGTAATTTTTCTTTCTCGATTTCCGCATTTTTGACATACCAGACGAGTACGACGACCGCGAACGAACCGAGAATATCGGAAAAAGTAATCAGCAGCGAATAATCGTTAAGATCGGAGTAGGATAACCGGATCAGGCTGTACGTGGTCAAGATGACAAGGGTAGTAAAGACGGATTTAGCGCATGATCGAACAATGCCAGCTGTCTGATCAGAACGATCAAATAAATGCTGATACACCAATTTAATTGACTCAGCCAATGAAACATAAAGAGGAAGAACAGCTGCATGATGAACAATCGGTTGCTTTTTTTGTCGATGAGGATGCTAATAAACAAACCGGCGCCTATCGCAAGCATTGCGGCCGGATGCTCCGTTCGGTTCAAATATACGGAGGAAAAGGAGATGAAGCATATGAGGATTGGCAGAAGCGCATTGTATAGCAGTTTGTTCGTCAATGAAATCGCCGCCCTGTTGTCTAGTGGAACAAGTTGGTGTCATTTTCCTACTATATTACAGGAAACTAATGGCAGTGCAAAGATACGAATTTGAACCATCGGCGCCCCGGCTGCCGTCAGCAGTCATGAAGCCGGGGGTTTTATTTCGTTGTTGCCGGTTGTGGAGCTTACTGTTCCGTCATGATTTCGGCGATCAAGGGCACTTCCTCGGCATCCGCGCCGGTATTCTCGCTCATTTCAATCGTCCTGCCGATTTCATCCATAATTTCGAACAGCTTCGACAATACGTCGCCTTGTAAGGCAACGATAACGTCCGGATCGGTTTGTTTTCTTTTTAGCAGCGTCGTTACTTCGCCGTACTTGCGGAGCACGCGCAAATAATGTGTAATACTGTAATCGCTGTTGGACTTGAATCTTACGTTCAAGGATGTTCACCTCTTCCGTTATAATAACGTAAAGAGGGACAAGAATCACGAAGTGAAGCGCGAAAGGCAAACCGTGCGGCAAGAAATGGGGGTATAAGCATGAATATGTTGATTATCGGCGCGGGCTCGCTTGGCCTGCTGTATGCGGCGAGGCTTGCGGGGGCGAACGGTTCGGGGTTGAGCTTGCGCGTGGATCTGCTTACGCATGGTTCGGAGCAGGCGGAGCGCATCCGGCGGAGCGGGATACAAATCCTTGAAGGGAAGCATGCGGCCCGGGTTCGCGCGTCTAACGCCGAGTCATTCGGCACGGCAGCGGACGAAGCGCCGTCCGGCATCGATTGGGATTGGATCATGCTTATGGTGAAGCAAACCCATATCGATTCCAGTATGCTGCAACGGTTAGCCGGAATGGCGAAGGGAAGGGCGAAGCTCGTTTGCTTCCAGAACGGCGTCGGCCACCTGGAGCGCCTTGCGGAAGCGGGAATACCGGCCGAGAGGCTTTATGCCGCTGTGACGACCGAAGGAGCCAAGAAGACGGCGCCGAACGAAGTGCGGCATACGGGCCGCGGTGTCACTTTGATCGGAAGCGTGCATGCGGCGGGTACGTACGCGGAGGCGAAGCCGCTCGCCGAAGTATTGTCCGCAGCCGGCTTTCGGGCGGAAGCGACGGATCGAATCGGAGAAGCGATGTACCGGAAGCTCTTGGTCAATTCGGTAATCAATCCTTTGACCGCGATTTTGAAAATCAAGAACGGCACGCTTCTTTCTTCGGCTTATTATATGGATGCTATGAACATGCTTTATCGGGAAGCATGCGATGTGCTTGGCAAAGAAGGGCTTCCGATTACCGATGAGCTTTGGGAGCATCTGGTTGACGTATGCAGGAAAACTTCGGACAATTCGTCCTCCATGCTTCAGGACGTGCTTGCCGGAAGAGAGACGGAAATCGAATGGATCAACGGCAGCATTGTCCGGCTTGCCGCCAAGCATCAAATCAGCGTGCCTGCTCATCGGATCGTATACAACATGGTGAAGGGTACGCTTCCGGGCTGAAAAAAACAAAGAGTCCCGCAGGCAGACGAGGCTCCGTGCGGGACGATCCGAACTATTCTAACGTTCCTGTGAACGAAGCATGAAAGCTCCGTTCTTAGCGGGCACAAGTCTTAATGCAGCGATTCCGCGCTTTGCAGCGCGTGCTCCCAGCTGGGGAAGTAGTAAAGCGCGTTCTTCAACAGCTGCGGGTTTGATTCTTTAATTTTCTTTTTGTTCGTCGGCTGCCCGCTTCGCTGCAGCTCCTCGATTTGAGTCACCACATCGTTCATGCTCATGTCAGCTTCCATGGCGATCCTCCTTTTTGGTGTAAAGTGATATCCCCACACCACCCATTATGCCCATAATGTGGAAATAAACACCGAAATCATAGTTCACTTCGGCGCCGGGTTCCTTTAAGATGAAAATAGAGCTAATAGGAGAAGGGGAACATTCATCATGAAAAGAAGAAGGGTCATAGCCATCTATGCCGCAATCGCCGTACTATTGGCAGGAGCCGGGGGAATGTTCGGGATCAACGGTTGGATGAAGACGGCGTCCGCTCCATATATCGCGGATGCCGGCCAGGCGCCTGCTGCGGATGCCATCCTTGTATTAGGCGCCAGAGTATATTCCGAAACGAGCGTATCGCCGATGCTTAACGACCGTTTGGAGCAAGGGCTTGCATTGTATGAAGCGGGGAAAGCGCCGAAAATAATCGTCAGCGGAGATCACGGTACGAAAGCGTACGACGAAGTAAACGCGATGCGGCTGTTTTTGGAGGAGAGGGGCGTGCCCTCCGAGGATATTTTTATGGATCATGCGGGCTTTAGCACCTATGAGAGCGCGTACCGCGCAAGAGACATTTTCAAGACGAAATCGGTGATCGTAGTGACCCAAGGATACCATCTCATTCGGTCCGTCTACGTGGCGCGCCGTCTCGGGATCGATGCGTACGGCGTTGCCAGCGATCCGAGAACGTACTTCGGCGCGGAAAAATACGAGGCGAGAGAAAAGCTTGCGAGAGTGAAGGATTTCATCTTTGTGCATGTTACGAAGCCGAAGCCGACTTATTTGGGGGAAGCTTATCCGATTACGGGCGACGGCCGGGTCACTCACGATTGACGGATACGGCGAGCCTACGTTGGCCCGGTATTCCCGGGCCAGCTTTTGGCGTGAGTCGAAGTGTCATACGTACTGCAGCGTGGATTCCTTCGTAATGATCGTTCCGATGGACACTCCTTCGCATATGGCCTTCATCGAGCCCGGTTTATCGAAATTAAACACATGAATCGGCAAATTGTGATCCCGAGCCAGGATGAACGCGGATTGATCCATCACCTTCAAATTATGGTTCAGCACGTCGTTATAATGAAGGGAGGTGTACATTTTGGCGTTTGCATCGTGCCTTGGGTCCGCGCTGAATACGCCGTCGACTCCCTGCTTGGCTACGAGGAGCGCATCCGAATTGACCTCAAGCGCTCTTTGCACGGACGGATAATCCGTCGTAACGTACGGCTGGCCGTTTCCGCCGGCGAAAATAACGATATACCCCTTCTCGAGATGATGCACCGCCCGAAGCCGGATATACGGCTCGGCGACCGAGCTGATCGGAATGGCGGTCATGACCCGAACCTCTTTGTTGGTCAGCTTCTTGAGTACCCCTCTGAGCATCAAGCTGTTGATCACCGTCGCAAGCGTTCCGATATTATCGGCCTCCGCCCGCTCGAGGCCCCAATTTTCACCCATATTTCCGCGAAAAATGTTCCCGCCGCCAATGACGATCGAAACCTCGACCCCCATATTCACCACCGACAATATTTCATTGCCGATATGCTCGAGCCGCTCCGGATCAAAACCGAATTCGCTGTCTCCGGCTACCGCGCCGCCGCTAAGCTTAATGAGTATCCTTTTGTATTTCATTCAACGAGACACCTCCGCTATAATCCAAAAAAAACACCGAAGCAAATATCGGCCTCAGTGTTTATACAAATAGGAAATATGCCGCTATCGGTCGGTCGGTTAGCATTTGCATACTTCCAGCTCCTTCGCTACTTTTTTCCTTGGATATTTTACACTTCCAACCGTAAAAAAAGCAACCCAAACCGATAAGAAAACGGTTGTACATTACAGACCGGTATGTTACTCTATCGGGAAACATTTTCGGCAGGGGGCTGTTACCAATGGGAGCTTATGAATTTGATCCGATCATGCTTCAGTTTCCCGAGAGCTTTGAAAGCGAGCGGCTGATCATCCGGGCTCCGCAATGGGGGGACGGGCTGAAGGTCAACGAAGGCGTGAAAGAAAGCATAAAGGAGCTCCGCCCTTGGATGCCGTGGGCTCAATCCGTTCCGACCGCGGAGCAATCGGAAATCGGCATTCGCAAGGCGAGGATGCAGTTTTTGGAACGAACCGACCTGATGCTGCTCTTAACCTTGAAGGATACGGGCGAATTGGTCGGCTGCAGCGGCTTGCATCGAATCGACTGGAAAGCCCGGAAGTTTGAAACCGGCTATTGGGTTCGCACCTCTTTCGCCGGACAAGGGTATATAACGGAAGCGGTGCGGGCGATCACCGATTTCGCCATAAGCGACCTGCAAGCGAACCGCATTGAAATACGCTGCGATTCCCGCAATGCGAGAAGCGCACGCGTCGCCGAGCGGCTTGGCTTTACGCTGGAAGGAATTCTTAGGCGAGAGCAGTGCGACGTAACGGGCCTGCCGAGGGATACGATGGTTTTTTCGAAAGTAAAAGGGTTTGAATACTAACATAGTTTATCGATAAGCGCTTTGCCTGCCGCGGAGAATATAAATCTCATTTCATGGATAAAATGGGGAATAAAAATATGAAACCAAGGTGGGTCGAAACTATGCTAGTGCAGCATGAACGCAAAGATCAATGGACGACGGAAGACGATAATATACTGGCCGAAACCGTATTGAGGCATATTCGGAGCGGCAGTACGCAGCTCAAGGGATTCGAAGAAACCGCAAAGCAGTTAAATAGAACCGCGAGCGCCTGCGGGTTTCGATGGAACGCTTCGGTTAGGAAGCTATACGAGGATGAGATAAAAGCTGCCAAGCTATCGAAAAATCATAGAGGGAAGAAACCGGCCGTTTCCCATAATCCGCCCATAGCGGAGAAGAAGCTTGAGCAAGACGTGCAAGATTCCATTACGGAACCGCTCGACAACGTACTAGGCATCGTCAACAGATTCAAGCTTACGGTGGCCAACATGAGCAAAGAAATCGAACGGCTTCGGGAGCATCTCAGACAGAAGGAGCAGGAGATCGAGCGGTTGAATACGCTCCTTGTTAGAGACCGCCCCGTCGAAGTGCTGTCCGAGGATTATCAAAGCTTTCTGAAAATATTGGAAAATGCGAGAAAATTGCAGGTTCTTTAAGGAATAACACGAAAAGCACAGAAAGAGACCCGCGGCGTTAGCTGCGGGTCTTAACAATATCTATATCAAAAAAGGGGGTTGTTTCGTATTATATACGGTTTATCTTAAAGGAAGATGAACGTAATATTTCAATATTATTACAATTTTGTCGGCGAGTGCGTGTGAGGGTTATCCAGGCTAGAGCGCACAATGGATTGACAAAATAAGGGATCCGTTGTACGATTCAATGAATTATCCGAATATTGCAAAATCGATGAAGAGAACGAGTACGTTATTTTCTCCGTACGACAGAGAGTCGGCGATTGCTGAGAGCCGATGTACGGACAATGACCGAAAATCATCTCTTAGATCCGGGCTGAAAACCGTTAAGAGAGTAAGCTCCGTCGGCCGTCCGCCGTTATCGGAACGCGTATTGACGGATACGTTCGAAGCGCCGGGTGTCGGAAGATGCTCGGAAGTAGGGTGGTAACGCGAGTGAAACCTCGTCCCTGAATAGGGGCGAGGTTTTTTATGTACGCCCAGCATGGGCGTCATCTCTAGGGTGAAAG
>NZ_JAQZSG010000004.1 GCF_028745515.1 Paenibacillus thermotolerans
TGCGTGCAGCTGACGAATACTAATCGGTCGAGGGCTTATCCTATAAGCAATACACGGAATGATGTCTCAAACGTTTCGCATCCGGTTTTCAAGGCACAATCCCTTGAACCATATATTGGTTTGGTGATAATGGCGGAAGGGAACCACGCGTACCCATCCCGAACACGAACGTTAAGCCTTCCAGCGCCGATGGTACTCGGACCGCAGGGTCCCGGGAGAGTAGGACGTCGCCAAGCCGACAACAGAGCGCCCTTGATCGAACTAACGATCAAGGGCGTTTTTGCATAGTGAGGTAAAACTTCACTATGTAGTCTTTTTTCTCAATGAAGAGCCGCAATAGTGAGGTGAAACTTTCTTATTCGACCGTTTTGTTGTCCGAATGCATTAAATTCATCCGAATAAGGAGGTCTGACCTCACTATTTTGAGGATGAACAACCAAAGCCCGGGAATAAGACGGTGAAACTTCACTAAAGTGCGGGAGAAGAGCCCGGGAGGGCAAGACGCCGCCAAGCCGACAACAGAGCGCCCTTGATCCAATCAACGATCAAGGGCGCTTTTCGTGTCGATCTAGAACAAGGTGACGAACAGGAGCTAACGGAAACGGATGTCCGCTAAAATGGGCAAGTTTACATAATTCGGCGATGTAACGGAACGCGTTGTCCGCTAACACCGTTTTTTCTCGCAATTTTCCCGCTTTACAACAAATTAGCGGACATCCCTTTCCGTTAATTCGTAAAATTCCGCCGTTTGCCGCGAATTAGCGGACAATGTGTTCCGCTAAATTTCCTCGAAACCGCATACCTAAGAAAAAACACCTTTGGCGCACAGCAAATCATTACGTATGTCAGCGGCCATCTTAGCCGGTAACTTGAAGTCTGCCGCAAATGTCGCTCAATCACAATACTTCACGAGCGTAATGGGGCCTTTACTCCTGAACGCGTGCCGATTCGGACCGGCAAGATCGCAGCGCCAAATCGTCCCAAAACGAGAACAGGTCCCGGGAGAGTCGCCAAATGGGACGGCGAGCCGGTCCGGTTCGCGACACAATAAGAAAGGTCAACAAAAGATGGCAAACGGATTCGAGCGTGCATTATAATTTAATAACAAATAATAAAAATGGCATTTGAATGCGGATCAAGCATCAAAGCAAAGAAGGAGCTGCCATGACCACGATACCGACGATTAGCAAAGCAGGGTGGAACTTCGACAACAGTTATGCCCGTTTGCCGAAAATATTTTATTCCGAGCAACAGCCAAATCCGGTGCGAGCGCCGAAAATGGCCGTCTTGAACGAAGCGTTGGCTGCTTCCCTAGGGCTGGATGTCCAGGAACTGCGGAGCAAAGACGGAATAAACACATTCGCAGGCAATCATATTCCGGAAGAAGCATTACCGATTGCGCAAGCGTATGCCGGACACCAATTCGGGCATTTCACCATGCTGGGGGACGGCAGGGCAATACTGCTCGGAGAGCATATCACTCCGACCGGAGATCGATTGGATATTCAGCTGAAAGGCTCCGGGCGAACGCCGTATTCGCGCCGGGGCGACGGCCGGGCCGCGCTCGGGCCGATGCTTCGCGAATATTTGATCAGCGAAGCGATGCATGCGTTAGGGATACCGACGACACGAAGCTTGGCGGTAGTCACAACCGGCGAGACGATCATACGGGAAAGCGAGCTGCCTGGGGCGGTTTTGACTCGCGTCGCTTCCAGCCATCTGCGCGTCGGCACGTTTCAATTCGCGGCACAATGGGGAACGCCCCAAGACCTGCAGGCCCTAGCCGATTATGCATTGCAAAGACATTATCCGCATATCGAAACGGACGGCAACCGTTATGTTGCCTTCTATAAAGAAGTCATCGCACGTCAGGCCGAGCTGATCGCTCAATGGCAGCTCGTCGGTTTTATTCATGGAGTCATGAACACCGACAACATGACGATTAGCGGGGAAACTATCGACTATGGCCCTTGCGCCTTTATGGACGTGTATGACCCGGGAACGGTGTTCAGCTCCATCGATACGCACGGCCGTTATGCTTACGGCAACCAACCTTCGATTGCCGCGTGGAATCTCGCCCGACTTGCCGAAGCGCTGCTGCCGCTCTTCCACGACGATGAGGATCAAGCAGTGGAACTGGCTCAGGATGCGTTATCCGGCTTCTCTCAGTTATTCCGCCGTCATTGGCTTAACGGCATGAGAGCCAAATTAGGTATCTTTAACGAGGAGCAAGACGACGAAAGCATTATTGAAGACCTTCTTAGCATCATGCAAACGTATCGCGCGGATTACACCAATACGTTTCGCGCATTAACCTTCGATAAGCCGGAGGAATTGCCGCTGTACGGAACATCCGAATTTACAAAGTGGCGCGAGCAATGGAAGGCGAGACTAAGCAGACAGCAAGAACCGTTAGAAGCATCCGGCGATTTGATGCGAAGCCGCAACCCCGCCGTCATTCCGCGCAATCACCGGGTGGAAGAAGCTTTGGAAGCCGCAGTGAACGACGGGGACTACAGTGTGATGGAGCGCCTTCTTCAAGCGCTGTCGAAGCCTTACGCGCACATGCCCAAGCAGGCTGAGTTTTGTGCGCCGGCTCCGGTAACGAATCGTCCTTACCGGACCTTCTGCGGAACTTAAAAAGTCCGATAAAACTGCGCCGTTGTCCCGATCAGGGCCAACGGCGTTTTTGTTTTTTCAAACAAGTATGTTACTTTTTAAATTGCTGTTCCGTTATTTGTTTTGAAAGGTGGGCCCCTTTTCATGAAAAATTCATTTCTCGAATTATACGATCAATATTTTGACGACGTGTATCGGTATGTTTACTACAAGATCGGCAACAAATGGGACACGGACGATATCGTCAGCGACGTGTTCCGCAAAGCGTTCGAAAAGCAATCGTCCATACGGGACAATTCCAATCCGAAGGCTTGGCTCGTAACGATCGCGCATAATGCCGTCGTTGATTTTTACCGGAAACGCAAAGTAACGGTATCTACCGAACATATCGGCGACTTGGAGGAGCCGGGTGCATTCGAAGAGCAGTTTGAGCTGGATGATGATCTGGAATGTGTACAAAAATCGCTCGCCTTTTTATCGCCGGAGGATCGGGAAGTCGTGAATTTGCGGTATTTTGCCGACATGAAAAACCGGGAAATCGGGGAAGTGCTGCAAAAGTCGGAGGAAGCGATCAAAACCAGGGTGTTTCGATTGCTCAAAAAGATGAGCGTGCTGGTGACGAAGTGCTTAGAGGGAGTGAAGGAGCATGAATGAAAGAGAAGTCGAAGAGTCTATACTCCGTCTGAAAGGCAAGATGGAGGTTAACGAAACGTTAAAGCGCGAATTAAGATCTTCGTTCCGTGTGTGGAAACGGCGCCGCAGGCTTCGCAGAAGCGCCTGGATCAGCGCAGCCGCCGCCGTCGCTTTAGTATTTGTGTTTCTGTTTCAGCCTGCCGGGATTCAAAAGGTGGAAGCCGCTTCGCTCAAAATCCAAAACCAGGTATCGTTCGTCGATATCGGATCGGGGCATCCGCTTGGCGTTTCGGAAAGCGGCGGAGCAGTCTATATCCCTGTGGAGGGAAAAGGGTTATATGTTTATGACGACCAAGGGTTTCACCGGGTAACCGATCGGGCGGTGATTGAAGTGAAGGCGGACCCCGCCGGCGAAAGGCTGCTGCTTTCGGACGGGGAGAGCATCGGCATATACGATTTGCAAAGCAAGGAATATACCGAACTGCTGCGGGGGAACGGGACGGAGCGCATCTATGAACAGCCGTCCTGGAAGGACAATCATACGATTCTATATGTTGAAAAGGTGATCGAGTTTCGGCAAACGCACGGCTTCGACGTAAAACAATCCAGCATCAACGAACTGAATTTGAACAGCGGGGAATCGGTAAAAATCACGGAGGGGTCATTCCCTTCTTATTCGAAGGAAAGCCGTTCTCTCGTATTTCAAAGGGATCACGATTCGGTGCACCAAGTGGTGGCGCTCGATTTGTCCAACGGAAAGGAAACGGTAATTGACGAAGGCAGGTTTCCTTCGGTATCCGGAAACGGCGCGTACATTGCTTACGTCAAATCGGAGCAGACGAGAAGGGAACCGAAATCGAACGTATTTGTCGAGGAAAATGTCGATCAGGTTTGGATTTCCGATTTGGACGGAAACACGAAACGGGCCGTAACGAGGAACATTCCGAATAAGACGATCGATGAGACCGAATGGCTAAACCAAACGGAATCGGAAAATGTAGCGCAAGTGCTGCAGCTTTCGGGGCTATACAGCTACTATAACCCGTCCTGGGGCTCGGATTCCCAAAGCTTGTACGTGCTTAAGGACGTGAATCAGGAGGGCTCGGGCTTACGGATTATGCGCATCGACTTCTCGGAGCAGACGCTTGAGGCGGAGGAAACGGTAAAGGCGTTTAATCAGGCGCGTATTCGTCGCGATCTGGATTTTGCCCGCAGCTTGCTTCGGAACGACCAAGATTTTCTGATCGTGTCCAACCCGCATCAAGTAAGCTATGCCGTGCTCGGTTCGGGCAAGGAAGGGGAAAGGGAATACGTCGATGTGGAGGAGTATTGGGCTTACACGGCCAACCCGGAATATTTCATTGAGCGCATCCGTTATTACGTATCCGATTCGGAGGACGGCTATTTGATCGATGAAATGAAAAAGGTCGGCGGGCTCAGCGTCATGGAAGCTCCTGACGGCTCCATCCAAGTTCAAGAGGGCGAAAACAAACGATCGTTGTTCGCCAAAGAAGATATTCCGAAAGAGCTCCTGCCTGAAGGAGAGTTTCGGTTTGCATCGCTTGCATATATCGAGAAGCAAAATCGGCTTATTTTTACCGTGCAGGCGCTGCAGGACCCGTCGCACAACCAGAAGGCGTCCGTTCGCGTGATCGGCTTCGATGCGTCTCAACGTACGTTCCAGCCGTTTGCCCATGTGACGGACGTGAATGGAATGCAAAATATCGGGATCTCGAATATGATCGTGCCTCCCGGCGGCGGATACGCCGCATTGGATTTATTTTCGGACGACGATCCGGCGTTCGGAAGCCATCTGCTCGTGCTTGATTTGCAAAATAACCTGCAGTCGCGTGTTGAAGAACAAATAACGAATACGCAAGTCTCTGCAACTTATTCTTATTACTGGGATGGGGATGAGCTGCATTTCACGCTGCTAAGCGAAGGCGAGACGATGTTTTACAAGTGGGATGCGGCGCAGAAGCGTATCGAAAGACCGTAAAGACAAGGTGGAGTGGAGAAAATGACGATAAAAAAAGTAACAAGTTGTATGTTAGCGGCTTTGGTGCTGCTTGCTTCCGGATGCTCAAGCGTCGCCCGGGAGCCGGCAGAGCATGCGCCCGATCGTGAGGCTGCTTTCGATTCGGAGCAATCGAAGGATGAAGCCGAAACGGCGCCGAAGCTGAACCAAGCTGTGGAGCTCGATCATCTTCGCATACGGGTGGATTCGGAATGGACCGTTCTGGAAGGCGCCGATTCCGTGGCGTTTAAAAGCGGGGACAACACCGTCGGAGGAATTGACGGTCTCGGTTATGCGGATTCGGTCGATAGTCTTGTCCCGAACCACAGCATCGTTAAGGACTCGAAGGAGCTGCAGGGGTTGCCCGTAAAAGCCGTACAGGTAATCACGACCGATGATGTGAACGGTTCGGAGTCGGAGGACGCGCCGGAAACGATGCACATATTCTTGTTTCTGGAGGAACAGAAAGTCGTATACGACATCCGGTTCGATCCGGCCAGCGTAGATGAACAGTATGCGCTCGAAATCGTGAAAACCGCCGAAATCAAATGAATCGCGCAAAAAAGAAGCATGAGCATCGGGAAGGTTCAGCCCCAGCCTTCCAAAGCTCATGCTTCTTTTTTTAATTATAGCTTCCGCCGCTCTAACTGCTTCTTCTCATGAATGGAGAAGCGCAGCAAATCCCCATAGATGATGCTGTCGGAAAATTGCAGCTGATCCGCGGCTTCCTTCTGATACGGCTCGCAATAAGCGGCATCGGCAAGCTCGCCGGTGGCTCTGACGTAGCATGCGTTATCCGCGTAGACATACCGGTTCGTCACAAACCCTCCGTCCCGGAATACGACAAGCTCCGGGCGATTCTTCGCAAACAAATCGCGGCCGAATTCCAGGCTGTCCTTATGCTCGATTCCGAGCAGGTTCAGCAGCGTCGGCTTCACATCGATTTGGCCCGATACGGTATCCATGCGTTTACCCTTCATGCCCGGAATGTGTATGATCAACGGAACCTTCTGCAGCTGAGCGTGATCGTAAGGCGTAATTTTCGGGATGCCCAGCAGCTGAGCCATCGATTTATTGTGCTTTTCCGAGATGCCGTAATGATCGCCATACAGCACGAAAATCGAATTTTCGTACAAGCCTTGCTTCTTCACCTCGTCGAAGAACGATTTCAACGCTTCATCCAAGTAACGAACGGTTGTAACATAACGGTTTAACGTTCTTGACTTGGAGGTGTATTCCGGAATCATACGGTCCTCTTCCGGAAGCTCGAACGGATAATGGTTCGTTAACGTTATTAACTTAGCATAGAAGGGTTGAGGCAGCGTTTTGGCTTTCTCCACGGTTTGTTTAAAGAACGAAATGTCGTTCAAGCCCCAGCCGATTTTGTCTTCCTCGTTAACGACGTAATCCTCGACGGAAAAATAACGCTCATAACCGAGGCTCGGGTACATGTTGCCGCGGTTCCAATACGACCGGTCGTTCGCGTGGAACGCCGCCGGATAATATCCGTTTTCCTTCAACGTCTTCGGCGTCGTTTCGTAAGTATTTTGGGAATGCGTGAAAAATACGGCGCCGCTTGGAAGCGGATAGAGCGATGTGTCGATCAGAAATTCCGCGTCGGATGTCCGGCCTTGCCCGGTTTGGTGATAAAAATTTTCAAAGTAAAAGCTGTCCTTCAGCAGATCGTTCAGGAAAGGAGTAATTTCTTGACCGTCGATCGATCTTTCAAGCGCAAAGCCCTGAAGCGATTCCATCGAGATCAGGAATACGTTGCGGCCTTTGGCGGCTCCGAACATTTGCGGATCCGCATCGGGCTTGGAATCGTCACTGACCAACTCCTTCACGGTATTGTAATCGTCGTCGCTGGCAAACACTTTTTTCGAGCCCATTTTCGCGCTGATAATGGCATCGTACACGTGATAATTGTACGTTCCGAGGCTCTTCACTACGATTTGTCTGTCGAAGGTGCGCGACAGCAGCTCAGGGCGAGCCTGCTCGGCCATCGACAAATTTACAACGAAGATGATTGCGGCCAACCCGAAGGCGGTCACTTTTTTAAAGGAGCTTAACGGACTGAACTTTAGCTTCCTGAAATAAAGCAACCCGATAAGCAGCACGCAATCCGCAAAAATAAAGGCGTCCCGCGGCTGAACGAGCGTAAACACGCTGCCCCATAGGTCGCCCATATTGTCGCCCTGCAGCAGCACCGGAATCGTAATAAAATCGTTGAAAAACCGGTAATATATAAGATCCGCAAACAATAAAAACGATGAAACAACACTAAGGACCACCGAAAGGAACGAATGATACTTTCGGACCGCCAGCAGCAGGATGCAAATGACGACAAGCACCGAGCTTAAAGGATTAATAAGCATGATGAATTCCTGGTTCCATCCCTTGACGGGCAGGTCCAAATAAAACCGCTGGACGATATACGTCTTCAGCCACAGCAGCAAAACGACAGTGTAAATCAGATTGTACTTTCTCAAGACCGATCCCCTCCGATGAAAGCGGGCAACTGAAATTTATCGTTGCCTTTATCTCTCTAAAACATTCTTGTATCTCTCTTTTTAAGACCCCTCGTACAAACGGGAATAATGGGCGCTTGATTTGGAATAGTAAAAAACACATTTACGGATCAAGCGAGGAGCAGGAAATGAACGTGCATTCCGTCGAGAAACGTGCGATTTGGATGGCCGTCGTTGTGACAGCCGCATATGTTTCTCCTCTGTTTTTGTTGGGGGAAGACGCTCATATCCGCGTGCATGATATTTTGGACTCCAATATAGCTTGGTACAAAGTGTTGACGCGCAGCGGGCAATGGTTCGGTCCATATCATGCGGTCATCCCGCAAATTATGAACGGGTTGAACCGCAATGCGTTCGGCACCGAATTCAGCGGCATCGTGCTGCTGCACGCGCTCTTTCCTTCGATGACGGCATACGCGTTAAGTCAGACGTTATCGCGAGCCTTTGCGTTCATCGGCATGTACATGCTCTTGAAAGATCATTTCGTTAAAGAGCCGTCTTTGTGCTATATACGAGTCGGCGTCGCGCTTTGTTTCGCTTTAACGCCGTTTTGGCCTTCCGGGATGCTGAGCACGCTCGGCCATCCGCTGGCGCTATGGGCGATGCTGCACGTCCGAAATCGAACGGATTCATGGATTCATTGGATCACCCTATTTCTGTTGCCTTTTTACTCCAGCCTTGTGTTAGGATTTTTCTTTTTCTTGGCAGCCGTTTGCATCCTATGGATATGGGATGTTCTTTCCAAGCGGAGATGGAATTGGCGATTTTTGGCAAGCATCGTCTTTATGACTGCGATCTACTTGCTGACGGAGTATAGGCTC
This sequence comes from Paenibacillus thermotolerans, assembly GCF_028745515.1. Lineage (GTDB taxonomy): Bacteria > Bacillota > Bacilli > Paenibacillales > YIM-B00363 > Paenibacillus_AE > Paenibacillus_AE thermotolerans. Next base: position 8,619 of record NZ_JAQZSG010000004.1, read on the forward strand.
CTGCTATCGCTTGTCTTAACCGACGAGCCGACAAGCCGTAACGAATTTGTTTCCTCCAGGCTGGATTTGTGGCATACCGTAAGGTTGATGATCAAAAATTTCGTCCTCGGGCATAATCACGTCATGACGCTTCATACGGTCGTCATTTTGCCCGCAACGATTATTGTACTTTATTTATGTCTGGGATGTAAAAGTTGGAGAAATGACAAATTCAGCCGAATTTTTTTGTTTCTGTTCGCGCTTAATGCGCTGCTCTCCGTCTGGTACGCTTTTTGGTTCCATGAAGCGTGGCAGCCTTTGAAAGAGCGATTCGGGCTGCTGAATACGTTTAATTTTGCGCGGTTTCATTTTTTGCGGCCGCTCGTCATTTATCTCGGCTTTGCGGTCGCTTGCATGCTGCTTTGGAGGAACGGAGGCCGTAAAGGCCGCATTCTCGCGCAAGCGGCCGTCGTCGGGCAGATCGCCGTTCTGCTTTTATATAATGATGAGATCGTGTATCGAATAAAGGACGCGCCGAGCTTCCGGCAGTTTTATGCGGTCGAGCAATTCGCGGAAATCGATGCATATATCGGGCGGCCCAAACAATCGTACCGTATTGCGAGCATCGGGCTGCATCCCGCCGTTTCTCAATATAACGGATTTTATACTTTGGATTCGTATAACAACTTTTATTCGCTGCAGTACAAGCATGAGTTCAGAAAGATCATAGCGAACGAACTGGCGAAAAATAAAAAACTGCGCATCTATTTCGACACATGGGGAGGAAGATGCTACGTCTTTGTTTCCGAATTAGGCAAAAAATACGATTACCGCCGCGATTCGAAGAAACAAATTCGGAAGCTTTCGCTGAATACGGACGTTTTCAAGCGGATGGGAGGAACTTACTTGTTGTCTTCGGTTCCGATTGCAAACGCGGACGAGAACGGGCTTATATTCCGCAAATCGTTCGTTCATCCGCATTCCGCATGGAAAATTTTTCTTTACGAGGTTAAATAGTTCTCGTCCTTTATTTGGAACTCTGCTATAATAAGCTTATTCCAATTAAATGTAAGGAACGATTGCTGTTGCCACTGAGAGATTCTCTTGTTCTTATTGTTGACGACGATCCGGCTGTAGTTCATCTCATTTCCGAAACGCTGAAGCTAGAAGGCATTAAAGTGGAAAAAGCCTACAACGGTTCGGAATTATTTGAAAAATTGGACCAGCTCCCGATCACGCTCATCCTTCTGGATGTCATGCTGCCCGAGATCGACGGATTGGAAATATGCCGGCAGATCAGATTGCAGTTCCAAGGCCCGATTGTGCTGCTGAGCGGCAAAGACCGGTCCGACGATAAAATAATAGGACTTGAGAACGGGGCCGACGATTATATTACGAAGCCGTTTCAAGTCAACGAGGTCGTATCCCGAATTAAGGCGCATCTGCGAAGGGAGCGGCGGGTTAAGCTGGGGCGGCTCCGCCCGGATGCCGGTCTGATGTCGTTCAATAACGGTTCTTTAACGATTCATACGAAGACGAACGAAGTGACGCTGCTAGGTTCGCGCTTGGAGCTTTCGACGAAGGAGTTTCAAATATTGTCGTTTCTGGCCGAGAATGCAGGCAAAGTAATATCGAGAGAGCAAATATACGACCGGGTGTGGGCCTCGGAAGATCCTGTGCATATTCATACGGTAACGGTCCACATTAAAAATTTACGTTCAAAGCTGTCCGCCGGCAGTCGGCTCATTCGAACGGTATGGGGTTCGGGATACAAATTTACAGGCAGCCTGGATTGAATCGGGAGCATCCGCCCCGATTTTTTCTTGTGAAGGGAGTACCTCAACTTGAACCGGATCATCGTGCTGCTCATGACTTGCAACGCTCTAGTCGCTGTCGCGGCGTTCTTGAAAGATGTTATTATCGCCTCGTATGCCGGAACGAGCGCTGCCGCGGACGATTTTACGTTCGCTTATTTTATTGCCGATACGATCGGAGGAAATTGGCTTTCCGCCTCGCTCGCGGTAGCGGCGGTGACCATATACGCGAAGACGGAAGCTTCCTACGGGATATCGGGGCTTCGCCGTATATGGAGGCGTTCGACGGCCGTTTTTTCGTTATTTGCGGCGATGGCGGCCGTTTGCTTGGCGCTCCTTGGCCGGATGCTGCCCGGGAACGCGCTGCTGAAAAGCTCCTTAACGCTGATGTCGCCGATCGTATTGCTGCTGGCGATTTTTGCTACGGTGACGGCTTATTTGCAGTCAAGAAACCGGTTCGTCGTTCCCGCGGCCGCTCCTTTGCTAATGCACGGCTTCTTTATTGCGGCCGCCGCATTCGCCGCATTGTCGCAGCTCCCCGTCGAGCGGGGGCTGTTAATGATCGCAGGGAGCGTACCGGCCGGTGCGCTTGCGATGCTCCTGCTTGCGCTGCCGTATATGCGCGAACAACGCATGCGCGGCCAAACGTACGGCAATGCCGAACCGGACAAGCCGTTTCGGCAGGAACAAGTATCGCAAAGCATGAGCGAAATCTGGAAAATATTCGGGACATACTCTCTGCTTGCCATCGGCGGACAAGCGATTCTGTTGTGGGAGCGGGCTTTAGGCGCGACGCTGGGCGTCGGCACCGTATCCGCCGTGAATTACGCTTACCGCATCTCTCAAGTTCCCGTTTGGGTCGTCGCCTCCGCGGCCGCATCCATCCTTCTGCCGAAGCTGTCGGCTATGGCTGCCGGCGGACGCTTGTCCGACGCGAAACGGTTCACAGGCGGTCTGCTGCAGCTCGTTATCCTTGCCGTATTGCCGGTTACGCTGGCGATTTGGCTGCTCAGCGAGCCGATCACCGCCGTGCTGTTTTATCGCGGCCAGTTTACATGGCATTCGGTGACGCTCACGTCAAGTATTTTGAGCGGATATGCACTAAGCATCGTCGGTTACTCGCTCTCGGCAATCTTTATTCGGTGCTGGCTCGCTTTCGGGAAGGCGGTGCAGCCGGCGGCGATTGTGCTGCTCTGTACGGCTGCGACGATCGGATTGCAATGGCCGCTTGCCCAAAGCTTCGGACCGCCCGGTATCGCATACGGTTCCGCCGCCGGGGCGTCGCTGCAAGCGGCACTGCTGGCGTTGCCGCTGCTGAGAAGGCAGATCGTATCTTTGCACGCGCAAGGGATGGGCAAGGTGTTTGCGGCGGCTTTGTGCTTTACTTTGGTTATGGCGGCGGGCCGGTCGATGTGGGAAACATTTTTCATCGCGCCGGAAGAGCTTTGGAGAATCGTATTTTTATTCCTTACGTTGGCTGCGGGATTCGGTCTTTACGCGGTCATCGTGCGGAAAACCGCCTTGTCGCTTGCGAAAGGCTTGTCGCGGGAGTGGTGAAATGCCTTCGGGCTGTGGTATGCTAATGTGGGCTTTTTGAACAAACCGGACTTTATATAGAAGGTGTTTAAGCATGAAGGAGCAGGGGAACCCGCTGCAAAACGTCATCGCCGATACGGAGCGATGGGTGAAAGAGCATCTGGGACAGGACAGCAGCGGCCACGACTGGTGGCATATCCATAGAGTGAGAAATATGGCGGTCCGGCTTGCGCGCGAGACGGGCTGCAACGAGTTTGTTTGCGAAATGGCGGCGCTGCTCCATGATATTCCCGACGAGAAGCTGACGGGAGACGAGCAGGCAGGATTAAAGCTTGTAGAAGATTGGCTTTGTACGCATGGCTTGGACGTGGACGTCATTCGGCATATCATGCTCATTATTTCCACCATGTCGTTTAAAGGCGGAGGGAAGCCCCCCGCGGCGACGCCGGAAGGAAAAGCGGTGCAGGACGCGGATCGGCTCGATGCGATCGGCGCCGTCGGCATCGCCCGGACTTTCGCCTATTCGGGATGGAAGGGACAGCTGATGTATGATCCGGATTTGCCGCCAAGACAGACGATGACCGCAGAGCAATACCGGAATGAAAAAAGCACCGCGGTCAACCATTTCCATGAGAAGCTGCTCAAGCTCGCCGCGCTGATGAACACGCCGCAAGCGAGACGGATCGCGGAGGAACGGCATCGATACATGCTTGACTTTCTAAAGCGCTTTGAGCAAGAGTGGAACGGAGAAGCTTGATGCTTAGCCGGCATACGGATGACGTTCGGGTAACCGGACGTTTTTTCTTTGACGATTCAGAAAGTTCATCCTGCGGAATAAAGCAGGTTTATCCTTGAAGGTTAGTGGTTATATCTGGTTTTCATGCTGCTTTGATGTTATGGTGATTGTGGAAATACTTTGGATTAGGGGGTGCCGTGTTTCAATGAAAACCGTAATGCACGATACGGGAGCGAACGCACGCGACCGCGCCGTTCTTGTCAGCCTGATCACCGAAGGGATCGGTGAACAATCGGCGAAACATTCGCTGGAGGAGCTGGTCAGACTTGCCGAGTCGGCGGGGGTCGAGGTGGCGGGCTCGGTCGTACAGCGCAAAAGCACCGTCGATACCAAATGGTTCATCGGCAAAGGAAAAGTAGATGAGGTCAAGGAGCTCGCGGATGCGGGCGGCGCCAATACGGTCATCTTTAATCAGGAATTGTCGGGCGGTCAGGTGCGCAATCTGGAAGACGCACTGGATGCGAAAATCATCGACCGGACACAGCTCATTCTTGATATATTTGCGCAACGCGCGAAAACAAGGGAAGGCATTCTCCAGGTTGAGCTCGCCCAGCTGAATTATTTGCTGCCCAGGCTGTCCGGCCACGGCATCAACTTGTCCCGGCTCGGCGGCGGAATCGGCACCAGAGGACCCGGTGAAACGAAGCTGGAAACGGATCGCAGACATATCCGCAACCGGATTGCGGAGCTGCGCCGGCAGCTCGACGAAGTGATCAAGCATCGAAAGCTTCACCGGCAGCGCCGGAAAAAAACGGGCGTTACGCAGGTTGCGTTGGTCGGTTATACGAATGCGGGAAAATCGACGCTGCTCAACCGATTGACGAACGCGGACGTATATGCGGAAAATCAGTTGTTCGCAACGCTCGATCCGACTTCCCGCCATTTGGAGCTTCCTTCGGGAGGCAGCATCATTATTACGGATACGGTCGGCTTTATTCAGGATCTGCCGCATGATCTTGTCGCAGCGTTCCGCGCCACGCTGGAGGAGGTGCTGGAGGCGGATTTGATTTTGCACGTTGTGGATGCTTCGTCCCCGGTGCGGGACGAACAGATGCGCGTCGTCGACGAAGTGCTTTCCGAACTCGGAGCCGGCGCGAAGGAGCGGTTTACCGTATTTAACAAAATCGATGCGTGCGGACCGTCTGAGCTTGCGCTGCTGCCCGCCGGGAAAGACCATCTTCAAATATCCGCATTCTCGGACAGCGATCTCCACCGGTTGAAAACCGTCTTGGAGGACCGGCTGCTTGGCGATGTGAAAACATTTCGGGTTCCGGCCCATCGGGGGGATTTGATCGCGCTTGCCTATCGGATCGGCGAGGTGCTTCAATCCGAAACCGGGGAAGAGGATGTTACGCTGCAGGTACAGGTGCTTGCCAGGCAGTATGAGCAATCGGGTAAAGCGCTGGAGCCTTACGTAGAATAAAAGTTATGTTTTACAGATAAGCTTACGGGAGAGACAGCATGTGATTGAAATGAATGAAAGATTGAAAACCGCGGTAGAAGCCGTAGAAGAGAGAATTTCCCCGCGATTGCGGAACATCGATGCGATGATTGATATCAATCAATGGAAAGTGATTCGCGCGTTCCAGAAAAACCGAGTCAGCGACTTCCACTTCGCCGGATCGACCGGCTACGGCTACAACGACGTCGGGAGGGAGGCGCTGGACGCTGTATATGCGGAAGCGTTCGGTGCGGAGGCGGGGCTTGTCCGGCCGCACTTCGCCTCGGGGACGCATACGATTGCAACGGCGTTATTCGCCTTGCTTCGCCCCGGCGACGAGCTGCTTTTTCTGACCGGATCGCCTTATGACACGCTGCACAAGGTGATCGGCGAGGAGGGAGACGGAACGGGCAGCTTGGCCGATTGGGGCATAACGAGCAAATTCGTCCCGCTGCTTCCGGACGGAAGGGTGGATTATGCGGCGGCGAAAGCGATGTGGAGCCCTAAGGTTAAGGTGGTCGCCATTCAGCGCTCTCGGGGTTACGAATGGAGAGCCTCCTTCTCGGTGGAAGACATCGGCCGAATGGTGAAAACCGTTAAAGAGTGGGATCCGAACGTGCTTGTGTTCGTCGATAATTGCTACGGGGAATTTACGGAGGAAAGGGAGCCCGTCGCAGTCGGCGTCGATCTGATGGCCGGCTCCCTGATCAAAAACCCCGGAGGCGGCATTGCGCCGACCGGAGGGTATATCGTCGGCCGAGAAAGCCTCGTTAAGCTGGCCGCCTATCGGCTGACCGCTCCCGGCATCGGATCCGACGTCGGTTCGATGCTTGGCGCTGTGCGCGCCATGTTTCAGGGCTTTTTCCTTTCCCCGCACACGGTCGGACAAGCGTTGAAGGGGGCGGTGTTCGCCGCCGCGCTCTTCGAGCAGCTCGGCATGATTACGCATCCCCTGTGGAACGATGAGCGCTCGGACATTATTCAGGCGGTCCGCTTTCATAATGCCGAGCAATTAATATCGTTCGTTCAAAGCATCCAAAAAGCTTCCGCCGTCGACGCCCATGTCGTCCCCGAGCCTTGGGCGATGCCGGGCTACGAGCATCCGGTCATCATGGCTGCGGGAACGTTCATTCAAGGCGGCAGCTTGGAGCTGTCCGCGGATGCGCCGATTCGGGAGCCGTATACCGCATATATGCAAGGGGGTCTGACGTATTCGCACGTTAAGCTCGGCGTCATCGCATCTCTGCAAACGATGATCAATGAACAATTATTGTGACGAAATCTTACATCCTTTGACACTTATAGGGTAGATCCGTTACAATAGATTCAGCACTCATTATGATTGAAAGGTTGATGAAGGATGGGTGATGAAATTCGCCGCAATATGGCGTTGTTTCCGATCGGAATCGTAATGAAGCTGACGGATTTGACCGCTCGTCAAATTCGCTATTATGAACAGCATGAGCTGATTGTGCCTGCCCGTACTTCCGGCAATCAGCGCTTGTTCTCGTTCAACGATGTGGAAAGATTGCTGGAAATCAAATCGCTTATTGAGAAGGGCGTAAATATTGCCGGCATCAAGCAGGTATTGTCGCCGATGTCCAAGGACTCCGCGGAAGCGACCGTCATCAACGAACAGACGGAAGTGAAACGGCGCGAAATGGACGACAAGCAAATTCACCGGATATTGAAGCAGCAGCTCATTGCAGGCGGACGCCGCGGCCAGGTATCGCTCATTCAAGGCGAGCTGTCGCGCTTCTTAAGAGATCAGAAAGTATAAATCTCGCTATATTTCTAAATCGCTTACTTGACCAATAGCAGCAAATCATTGTCGCGATAGGAGAGATGGGTTTTGGGTTACACAAGAGAAGATATAACAAGAATCGCCAAAGAACAGAACGTGCGCTTTATCCGTTTGCAATTTACGGACTTATTAGGTTCCATTAAAAATGTGGAAATACCGATCAGCCAGCTGGAGAAGGCGCTCGACAACAAGATGATGTTTGACGGCTCTTCCATCGAAGGTTATGTTCGGATCGAAGAATCTGACATGTATTTGTATCCCGATCTGGACACTTGGGTCGTATTCCCATGGGTTCATCAAGACCGCGTCGCCCGATTGATTTGCGATGTGTATATGCCGGACGGCACTCAATTCGCCGGCGACCCCCGCGGCATTCTGAAGCGGGTGCTGCGTGAAGCGGAGGAGATGGGCTATACTTCGATGAACGTAGGTCCGGAGCCGGAATTTTTCTTGTTCAAAACGGACGAGAAGGGCAACCCGACGCTTGAAACGAACGATCAGGGCGGTTATTTCGATTTGGCGCCGACCGACCTTGGCGAAAACTGCCGCCGAGAAATCGTGCTGACGCTCGAGGAGATGGGCTTTGAAATCGAAGCGTCGCATCATGAGGTCGCCCCCGGACAGCACGAAATCGACTTCAAATACGCGGACGCCGTCAAAGCTGCGGACCAAATTCAGACGTTCAAGCTCGTCGTCAAGACGATCGCACGCCAGCACGGTTTGCACGCCACATTCATGCCGAAGCCGCTGTTCGGCCTTAGCGGTTCCGGGATGCACGCGCATCAATCGCTGTTCACGGGCAATACGAACGCTTTTTATGACGAGAACGACCGCCTCGGTCTCAGCGAGACGGCTTACCATTACATGGCGGGCATTCTCCAGCATGCGCGTTCCTTCACGGCGATTACGAACCCGACCATCAATTCCTACAAGCGTTTGGTCCCGGGATACGAAGCGCCTGTGTACGTGGCATGGTCTGCGAGCAACCGCAGCCCGATGATCCGCATTCCGGCGTCGCGCGGCTTGAGCACCCGGGTCGAGGTTCGCAACCCGGATCCTTCCGCCAACCCGTATTTGGCGCTGGCGGTTATGCTGAAGGCCGGATTGGACGGCATTAAGAACAAGACCGAATTGCCGGCACCGGTGGACCGCAACATTTACATCATGACGGACGAAGAAAGGGAAGAAGCGGGAATTCCCAGCTTGCCTTCCGATTTGCGCGAAGCGATCAACGAGCTGCTCGGCGACAAAGTGATTTGCGACGCGCTTGGCGATCACGCGCTCGCTCACTTCATCGAACTGAAAGAAATCGAATGGGAAATGTACCGTACCCAGATTCACCAATGGGAGCGGGATCAATATTTGACGCTGTACTAATTCGCATACGGAGTGCAACAAAGAAAGCCGTCTTGCAGCAGATTCGATCTGCGGAGGCGGCTTTCTTTGTTCGATGATTTGATGCGGGATGCGGGTTAATGAATTTCGCGAAAGAGGCCGATAACCTTGCCGAGAATTTTCACATGATTATACCGAAGCGGCTCCATGGAGGAGTTTTCCGGCTGCAGGCGAATGTGATCGCGTTCCTTATAGAAGGTTTTCACCGTCGCTTCATCGTCTTCGGTCATAGCTACGACGATTTCGCCGTTGTTGGCGGTCTGCTGCTGACGGACAATGACGTAATCGCCGTCGTTGATGCCGACCTCGATCATGCTCTCGCCCATAACCGAAAGCATGAATACTTCGTCGTCGCGAACCATATGGGCCGGAAGCGGGAAGTATTCTTCAATGTTCTCGATAGCCGTAATCGGCTGTCCGGCAGTTACTTTGCCGACGAGCGGAACCTTGGATACGGCTAGTCCGACAAGCTCGCGTTCCTCATCGTCGCCCAGCAGCTCGATAGCTCTCGGCTTGGTCGGGTCTCTGCGGATGAAGCCCTTCTTCTCCAGCCGATCCAGATGGCCGTGAACCGTAGAGCTGGAAGCAAGTCCGACAGCTTCCCCGATCTCTCTTACGGACGGAGGGTAGCCCTTCTCCCGAACTTCACTGCGTATGAAATCTAAAATGGCTTGCTGACGATTCGATAACTTCGTCAAGAGCGATCACTCCAGGATGGGGAATATTTTAACAAAAGTATACCATAGAACCGGAGTTCGCACAAACATAAGTTCGAGTATTTTTGAATTTATCAAACATTTGTTCTTATTTTGTGTTGACACAAACATCTGTTCGTGATAAATTATCGATATACGAAACAGAACAAGTGTTTGGAGGATGCGGGAATGAGAACTCATCGCTCAACGAATATTTACATACGTAGAAAATTACTGAATAGAATGTGCGCTTTGCTATTTATTATTATTGTGAGCGCCTCATCCGGCGCCATGCTGCAGGCTAACGCCAACGAACGTGCGGACGGGCAGCCGGAAGTTTCATACGTTGCCGAGGATCATAAGGAGTATAAGAAGCTTTGCGTTGAATCCGGAGATACGCTTTGGTCCATCGCAAAGAAATATGGGGATCCCGATTGCGACATTCGCGCTTATGTGCATGATCTGAAGGAACTGAATCAATTGGAATCCTCCAACTTACAAGTAGGGCAAATCATCCTTTTGCCATAATGTATATATCATGTTGAACGGAAGAACCGTCTGCTCCTATGGGATGCGGCGGTTCTTTTCCGTTTCCTTGACTTTCTGCGCGATGCTATGTAAAAGTTAAATGTACGCACAGAAAGGGGTATGTTGATGATTTCGGAACGCGTGAAGCGAATTAACGAGCTGGCCCGCAAACAGAAGTCCGTCGGTCTATCGGAAGAAGAGAAGGCGGAGCAGGCCATATTAAGGAAAGAGTATATTGACAATTTAAAAGAATCTCTCCGTTTTCAATTGGATTCCATTGAATTTGTAGAAGACAAAGAAAAGAAGGATTGAGTGCAATGTCCCGCAAATGGGAGCGAATGGTCCAAAAAAATAAAGAAAAGATCAACAAACAACGCCAGAAGCAAGGAAAGACGCCGTTAGCCGCGGAGCAGGAGACCGTTGTTCGCGGAAGGAGCTGGTTTTTCCCGCTGGTGTTGACGATTATGGGAATCATGTTCGCGCTGACGCTTGCGCCTACAGGGGGACTGACGACGTTCAATGCGATTACGGTCGCCTTGTACTTTGTGCTTGCGATGTTTCATTTTTTTCTCCGCAGACCTTATTTGAAGATCGGCAAATCGCGCCTGAGCTGGCGCACCTTCACCGGAGAGAAGGCGCTGACCGCTTCCGAAATCGGAACGATCTCGTTCGCGCCAGGCTCGGTTTTGGTACAAGGGAAGGACGGAAAAACTCGGCGCACCTTTACCAAAGTGATGGATTTATTCCCGCTGGACGAGCTGAAGGCCGCTTTGCGGCAGTTTGCCGAAAGCAATCACGTAACGTTAGCAGACAATAAGCGAGGGTGAGGATCGGTGGCATTGCGCGCGGTTTTATTTGATTTGGACGATACTTTATTATGGGACGACCGAAGCGTCGAAGAGGCGTTCGAGGCGACCTGCCGTTTTGCGGCGGAGCGCTGCGGCGTCGATGCGGCTTCATTGAAAGAAGCGGTTCATACGGAAGCAAGAGCATTGTATCAAAGCTACGAAACGTTTCCGTTCACGCAGATGATCGGCATTAATCCGTTCGAGGCGCTATGGGGAAACTTCACCGAGGGGGAAGACCCGAATTTCCGGAAGCTTCATGAACTGGCGCCGGCGTACCGCAAGGAGGCGTGGACGAGGGGCCTGCGTTCCGTTGGAATCGAGGACGAGCGGCTTGGAGCGGAATTGGCCGAATTGTTTCCGGCGGAACGCCGCAAACGCGCTTATGTGTATCCGGAAACGTTCGATGTATTGAATGCGCTGAAGGGGAAATATAAGCTTCTTCTGTTAACCAACGGCTCGCCGGATTTGCAGAAGGAGAAGCTGGCGGGCGTCCCCTCTCTTGCGCCGTATTTCGATCATATTGTCATATCCGGCGAGTTCGGCCGGGGCAAACCCGACCCGGCGATTTTTGAGCATGCGGTGTCGCTGCTCGGCATTCAGCCTAATGAAGGTCTTATGATCGGCGATAAACTGACGACCGACATTCTCGGTTCGAGCCGCATCGGTATGCCGAACGTATGGATTAACCATCACGGAGCGTCCGTCGGCGACCATGTTCCTCCGGTCCATGCCATTACGAAGCTTGAGCAATTGCTTGCAATCATCGATCGATCGTAAGAATGAAGAACGGCCTGTTCCGTAAGGAGCAGGCCGTTGTAAATACGATTATGCTTTTTGGAAGGAAGGGTCGTCGAAAGGCTGAGCAATCCAGCCTGCGGGCTCGATGAACAAGCGCACCGCTACGATTTGGCGATTTTCCATCAGCGTGAAGAAATGCGGCTTGTTCTCCGGTACGGAGATGACGTCGCCGGCTTCCAGCTCGACGTCGAAGTAGCCTACGTCGTCCGAGCCTTTGATGATGAAAATTCCTTTACCCGCCGTAATCGCGCGAACTTCGTCCTCCGTGTGGGTATGGACGGCTTCAAATTTTTTGAGCAGCTCGTCGAGGTTCGGAGTAGCGTCGGAGAGCGAGATGATGTCCCACGTTTTGTAGCCTCTGCGTGCTGCCAGATCGCGAATCTCCTCATCGAACGTGGAAAGAATCGTATTCTTTTCTTCGTCCGTGAGAACGAATTTATTTTGCAGCTCGGCCGGCAGCTTCGCCGGGTTCCAGTGCTCGTACAGTACTTCTTGGTTTGCAAGGAACGATTTGACGTTCTCTTCGCCGGTAATCCGTTCATTCGTATTGCGAATGCGAATTTCTGCCATGGAAATTCCCTCTTTCTTAATCAATGTTCGATTTTGAATGACGCTAATCTATGATGCAGATTATCATTTATTTTTTCACACCTGCCGCAACTTTTCAACTACCTTTCCCTATTCCGAGTAATTTGGTAAACTATTGAGCAATACGTACATGGGGCGTGAGAGAAATATGGTCAAAACCATACTGGAGCAGCAATTAGAGAAAAAGATATTAATTATTGACGGCGCCATGGGAACGATGATACAACAAGCCGATTTGACGGCTGACGATTTCGGCGGTGAATCGCTCGAGGGCTGCAACGAGATGCTTTGCGTGACGAAGCCGGAGCTGATCCGCTCCATCCACGAGCAATATCTCGAAGCCGGGGCCGATATTATCGAGACGAATACGTTCGGCTCTACAAGCATCGTATTGGCCGAGTACGATATTGCTCATATGGCAAGGGAGCTGAACCTTGCGGCAGCGAAGCTGGCGGTCGAAGCTGTCAAGAAATATTCCACGCCCGAGCGGCCCCGGTTTGTGGCGGGTGCAATGGGACCGACGACGAAGACGCTGTCTGTAACGGGCGGCGTTACGTTCGAGGAATTGATTGCATCTTATTACGAGCAAGCGCTGGCGCTTATTGAAGGCGGAGTCGACGCGCTGCTGCTGGAGACGAGCCAGGATACGCTCAATGTGAAAGCGGGAAGCATCGGAATCCGGAACGCTTTCGAAACTTCCGGCATCACGCTTCCGATCATGATTTCCGGCACGATCGAGCCGATGGGGACGACGCTGGCGGGGCAAAATATCGAATCGTTCATGGTGTCGCTGGAGCATCTGCGGCCGGTATCGATCGGTTTGAATTGCGCTACGGGACCGGAGTTCATGAAGGATCATATCCGCACGCTTTCCCAATTGACGGGAGCTGCGGTTTCTTGTTATCCGAACGCGGGCTTGCCCGATGAGGACGGGCATTACCACGAGACGCCGGAATCGCTTGCGCGCAAGCTGGGCGATTTTGCAGCGAACGGGTGGCTCAATATTGCAGGAGGCTGCTGCGGAACGACGCCGGATCACATTCGCGCGATTGCAGACGAGCTAAGCCGATATAGACCGCGGGAGCGGGACGGGCAGCATCCGCCTGCGGTTTCGGGCATCGAGACGGTCTACATGGAAGAAGACAGCCGCCCGTTAATGGTCGGCGAGCGGACGAACGTCATCGGCTCGCGTAAGTTTAAACGGCTCATTTTCGAAGGAAAGCTGGAGGAGGCCTCCGAAATCGCGAGGGCTCAGGTGAAGAACGGCGCGCATATTATCGACATCAATTTGCAGGATACGGAGCTGAACGAGCCGAAGGTGATGGCGGAGTTTTTGCAGCTCGTCACCAAGAAAGTAAAAGTGCCGCTCATGATCGATTCGACGTACTCCGAGGTCATTGAGATCGGTTTAAAATATTCGCAGGGCAAAGCGATCATTAACTCCATCAACATGGAGGACGGTTTGGAGCGGTTCGATCAGGTGGTGCCGCTCATTCACAAATACGGCGCGGCCGTCGTCGTCGGCTTGATCGACGAGAAAGGTATGGCCGTATGGCCGGAAGACAAGCTGCGCGTCGCCAAGCGTTCGTATGATATTTTGGTAAATCAATACGGCGTGAACCCCGCGGACATTATTTTCGATCCGAACGTATTCCCGGTCGGCTCGGGCGATCCGCAGTATATCGGCTCGGCCAAAGCGACGATCGACGGCATTGCGCTGCTGCGGGAGCACTTCCCGGAATGCTCCAGCATACTCGGCATCAGCAACGTCTCTTTCGGCTTGCCCGATGCGGGCCGCGAGGTGCTTAACTCGGTGTTCCTGTATCACAATACGAAGGCGGGTCTCGGCTACGCGATCGTCAATACGGAGAAGCTGGAGCGCTATGCGTCCATTCCGGAGGAGGAGCGGAAGCTTGCCGAGGATTTGATTTTCCACACGAGCGATGAGACGCTGGCCGCCTTCGTGGCGCATTTCCGCGAGAAGAAGGTTGTCAAGAAGGAGAAGGCGTCCGACCTCCCGCTTGAAGAGCGGCTGGCGTCTTACATCGTGGAAGGTACGAAGGAAGGGCTCATTCCGGACTTGGACGAAGCGATGAAAAAATATTCGCCGCTTGAAATTATTAACGGTCCGCTCATGGCAGGCATGGACGAGGTCGGTCGGCTGTTCAACAACAACGAGCTGATCGTCGCGGAGGTGCTTCAGAGCGCCGAGGTGATGAAGGCGTCGGTTGCGCATCTGGAGCCGTTCATGGAAAAGACCGAGTCGGCGGTGAAGGCGCGGATCATGCTGGCGACCGTAAAGGGCGACGTTCACGATATCGGCAAAAATTTGGTCGAGATTATTCTTTCCAACAACGGGTATGAAATTATCAACCTCGGGATCAAGGTGCCGCCGGAGCGGCTCATCGAGGAGTTCCGCAAAGAAAAGCCGGACGCAATCGGCTTGTCCGGCTTGCTCGTCAAATCGGCGCAGCAGATGGTCACGACGGCTCAGGATTTGAAGGCGGCCGGCATCGACGTACCGATTCTCGTCGGCGGAGCGGCGCTTTCGCGGAAATTTACGAAAACCCGAATCGCTCCTGAGTATGACGGTCTTGTTCTGTACGCGAAGGATGCGATGGATGGCCTCGACTTGGCGAATAAATTGACGAACCGGGAAGAGAAGGAACGGCTCATTCGGGAAATGCGCGAGGCGAAGGAGAGCTTCGTGATGGAGTCGGGCAGAAGGAAGGGAGCCTCAGCCGCAACCGGCGAGCCGAAGGTTTCGAAGGTGTCGCGAGATGTCCCTGTCCAGAAGCCGAACGATTTGGAGCGCCACGTCCTTAGAGACTATCCGATCACTCATTTGCTCCCTTATGTGAATATGCAGATGCTGCTCGGGCATCATCTCGGCTTGAAGGGAAAAGTGGAGACGCTGCTGGCGGAGGGAGACCCGAAGGCGACGGAGCTGAAGCGAGTCGTCGACGAGCTGTTTGCGGAAGCCGTCCGTGACGGCACCATCGTCCCGAGCGGGATGTACCGGTTTTTCCCGGCGCAATCCGACGGGGATACGGTCATCGTGTACGATCCCGAGGATCAAAGCCGCGTGCTGCAAACGTTCACGTTCCCAAGGCAAGATGTCGCCCCGTATTTGTGCCTTGCGGATTATTTGAAGCCGAAGGACAGCGGCGAAATGGACTATGTCGGCTTTTTGGCCGTGACGGCGGGCAAGGGGATTCGCGACAGGGCGGAGCGGTACAAAAATGCCGGCGAATATTTGAAATCGCACGCGCTGCAAGCCGCGGCGCTTGAGACTGCGGAAGCGTTCGCGGAACGCATTCATCAGCTGATGCGCGACGTATGGGGAATCCCGGATCCGGCGAACCTGAGCATAGCGGAGATGTTCGCCGCCAAGTACCGGGGGCAGCGTTTCTCGTTCGGATATCCGGCGTGCCCGAACCTGGAGGACCAGCAGCAGCTGTTCTCGCTGCTGCGTCCGGAGGATATCGGCATCGAGCTGACCGATTCGTTCATGATGGAGCCGGAAGCTTCCGTCACCGCGATCGTATTCGCGCATCCGGAGGCGCGGTATTTCAACGTAGACAAGGCGGAGTAACGTGGAACTGTACTTTCTTGGCACCGGAGCGGGAATGCCGTCCCGCAAACGGAACGTCACTTCAATCGCATTAAATTTGCTTCCCGAGCGCGGGACGATGTGGCTGTTCGATTGCGGGGAAGGGACTCAGCATCAGATGCTGAACTCCCCGCTGAAGCCCGGCAGGCTTGAATTCGTCTTCATTACGCATTTGCACGGGGACCATATTTACGGCTTGCCGGGCATGCTGTCAAGCCGTTCCTACCAGGGCGGCGAAACGCCGCTGACGGTGTTCGGGCCGCCGGGCATCCGGCGGTACCTCGAAACGACGCTTGACGTGAGCGACTCGCATTTCGAGTATGAGCTCCGGATCCGGGAGATCGAGGATGAGGGAGTCGTGTTCGAGGACGACCAATTCACGGTGTCGGCGGTGCGGCTGGAGCACCGCGTCGAGTCGTTCGGCTACCGCATCGCCGAACGGGACATTCCCGGCGCGCTCGACAGCGCCCGGCTCACCAAGGCCGGCGTTCCGCCCGGCCCGGTGTACGCGCGCTTAAAGCGCGGCGAAACCGTCACGCTGCCTGACGGGCGCGTGATTCGCGGCGCGGACTACGTGTCCGCGCCGGTGAAAGGGCGCACGCTTGCCGTCTTCGGCGACACGCGCCCCTGCGCGAGCTCGCTCGAGCTCGCCCGCGGCTGCGACGTCGTCGTGCACGAAGCGACGTTCAAGCACGATCGGCTCGACAAGGCGGCCGCCTTCTACCACACGACGGCCGTGCAAGCCGCCGAGCTTGCATTGAAGGCGGGGGCAGGCTCGCTCATACTGACGCATCTTTCGTCCCGGTATCAGGACGAACAGGCCCATGAGCTGCTCGATGAGGCGCGCAACATATTCCCGAACGCGCATGTCGCCGAAGATTTTTGGTCGTTTCCGATCCACCGCCGCAAATAGCCGTATAACCCGACAAAAAAAGGTTTCCCTTCGCTCGAATGCGAAACGGGAAACCTTTTTCTTCTTCAAAACTATTCGACTTTTACCGCCGTGCCGCTGACCGTAACCATCAGCATTCCTTCCCGTACGACCTCATAATCGATATCGATGCCTACGACGGCGTTGGCGCCAAGGTATCTCGCATGCTCTTTCATTTCATGAATGGCGATTTCTCTCGCCTCTTTGAGCTTCTGTTCGTAAGCGCCGGAGCGGCCGCCTACGATGTCAGTAATCGATGCGAACAAATCGCGGACGATATTCGCACCCATGATCGCTTCGCCGTTAACAATGCCCAAATACTGGGAAATTTTGCTACCTTCAATCGTGTTCGTAGTCGTAATAATCAAAAAAATCGGCCTCCTTGGCGGAATACATTCCCTACTAATACGTTACCCAGCGTTCGTGCGTTTCAATCGGAATTGACCGTTTGTCATTTTTGGGACTTGATCAATAATAATAATTGTCGTTTACTGTCGAATATAAGATTTATTATTCTATCGTAAACTGCTTATGTAGTATAATAGATTTAGTTCAAACAAGATTCCGACGTCGTTCTGGTAGGGGAAATGCGCGATCTGGAGACGATTGCGACTGCAATTACCGCCGCGGAGACGGGCATCTCGTATTCGGGACGCTGCATAGGGCGGATGCTACGCAGACGATCGATCGGATAATCGACGTGTTTCCGCGATCGAGCTTATGGTAAATACGCCGTCGATCGCCAACTTAATCCACAGCGAATAGACGCACCAGATCCGGTCTATCATGCAAACCGGCAAGGCGCTCGGAATGCGGACGATGCGGGCTGTGCCCCTAGGTAGTATTCTACTTAATGGCACAGCCTGAATTTCTTTATACAGGTGAATTGCATGAATCTTTTCGAACTTTTCATTTCGGCATTGGCGATCCTCGGCCTCCTCATAGGCAGCTTCCTTAACGTGGCGGCCATCCGCAGCCTTGCCAAGGCATCGATCGTTTACCCGCCTTCGCACTGTGTGCACTGCAAGCATAGACTCTCCCCTTGGGACTTGATCCCAGTATTAAGTTATCTGCTGCTGGGCGGCAAGTGCCGCTATTGCGGACAGCGCATATCGCCTGTGTATCCAATCGGGGAAGCTTCCGTCGCGTTACTGTTCGTTTGGACCGGTTGGCATTTCAATCCCCTTGACCTCGAGTGGACGGCGGGGCTACTGCTTGTTTCGGTACTTGCGGTGATTACGCACACGGATTTGAAAGCAATGACGATACCCGACTCGGTCGTATTTACCGGCGTTGCCCTGGCGCTGGCGCTTCGCGTCCTATGGCATCCGCTGTCATTCTGGAATTATGCGGCCGCGGCGGCGATCGGCTTTGCGCTCTTGTATCTTCTGGCGGAACTCAGCCGAGGAGGAATGGGCGGAGGAGACATTAAGCTATACTTGTTTGTCGGGTTATTGCTCGGTGTGAAGTTAACGCTGCTGTCGTTATTCCTGGCAAGCATTTTCGGAATGGTGTACGGGATTTCCGCAAGCTTGCTCGATCCGCAAAAGAGGCGGAAACCGATTCCGTTCGGCCCGTTTATTGCGGCAGGGTCGTTTTTATCTTTTCTATACGGAGATACGTGGGTTGATAGTTATCTAAACTTGTTCGCAGGCAGCATATAAATTAGTGCTAGGCAGTTTAAGATACCCCGTTTGTCATAGATGGCGGCGTTAATGCCGTTGTCGCACGGTTCGCCGTAACGGCGAAGCCGTTCGGTGCGGGAATCGACGAATATCCCAGCGCAGCCCAATCGATCGTCACACCCGCTTTTCGAAGCGCCTGAATTTCCGCGCGTATTTCGTTAGAGATTCTTTCCGCATGCAGCAGCGCCTCCCGCAGCCGATCCCCCGCAGAATCGGCCAGCCGCAAATATCCGAACAAATGAACGATTGCCGCTATGAAGATCGTCAGGACGACAAGCGATCCCAGTACCTCAAGCAGCGTAAACCCTCGCTCATTCGACAGCCTGTTCATTAGGCGCATATATCGACTCCTAATCTATCGAATTCATTTTCTAGCATTATAACACGGAAAAAGCGGATAAGGCGGTGATGAAGGGCGAACGATTGAACTTTCAACTTGTTTCCATCTTCACACCCGAACGTATATTCTGTACAATGGAAGTAAGGAACGAAGGCTAGAGGGGACGAACGAATGAATCGATTAACCGGTAAAGTATCCTCCATGGAGGAGCTCATACATATGATCCGGTCGACGCCGGAATTGATGGAGAACGTTACGGAATGGAGAACGATTCCCGGGAAGGAAGCGCGCTACGCGGAATTTCCGCACTCGCTGCGTCCGGAGCTGAGGAAGGCGCTGACGGATAAAGGAATCGAAAAGCTGTACACGCACCAAGCGGCTGCGTTCGAGGCGATCCAGGCGGGGAAACATGTAGTCACCGTTACTCCGACCGCTTCGGGCAAGACGCTCACCTATAACCTGCCGGTGATGCAGCAGCTGCTTACCGACGACAGCAGCCGCGCACTGTACTTGTTTCCGACGAAGGCGCTTGCGCAGGACCAAGTGGCGGAGCTGCAGGAGACGGTGGAGAGAATGGGCGTCGACATCAAGACGCATACGTATGACGGCGATACGCCGCCGACCGTTCGGCAGGCGATCCGCAACGCGGGGCATATCGTCGTCACGAACCCGGATATGCTGCATTCGGCGATTTTGCCGCATCATACGAAATGGGTCAAGCTGTTCGAAAACATCAAATTTATCGTCATCGACGAGCTGCATTCGTACCGCGGCGTCTTTGGAAGCCACGTGGCGAACGTCATCCGCAGATTGAAGCGCATTTGCCGTTTTTACGGCTCCAATCCGCAGTTTATATGCGCTTCCGCGACGATCGCCAATCCGAAGGAGCACGCGGAGAAGCTGATCGGAGAGAAGACGGCGCTGATCGATAATAACGGCGCGCCTTCCGGCGAGAAGCATTTCGTCTTTTATAATCCTCCCGTCGTCAACCAGCAGCTCGGCATCCGCAAATCGAGCGTGCTCGAGACGCGCAAGGTGGCGGGCCTGCTGCTTAAGCAAGGAATCCAGACGATCGTGTTCGCCAGAAGCCGGGTCAGAGTGGAAATCTTGCTCACGTACTTGCAAGATTTGGTGAAGCACGAGCTCGGACCGAAGACGATCCGAGGCTATCGCGGCGGTTACTTGCCGAAGCAGCGCCGGGAGATTGAGAGAGGGCTGCGGAACGGAGAAATTCGCGGCGTCGTGTCGACGAACGCACTGGAGCTCGGCATCGATATAGGACAGCTGCAGGCGTGCGTCATGAACGGCTTTCCGGGGACGATCGCGAGCACTTGGCAGCAATCGGGCCGCGCGGGACGGCGGCATGAAACGGCCATCACCTTTCTCGTCGCAAGCAGCAATCCGCTCGATCAATACGTCATATCGAATCCGGACTATTTCTTCGGGCGCTCGCCGGAGCAAGCAAGAATTCACCCCGACAATTTACTCGTGCTGCTCGATCATGTGAAGTGTGCGGCATATGAGCTGCCTTTTCAGGAAGGGGACCGGTTCGGGGAAGAAAATATCGTCGACGTGCTCGAATTTCTTGTGGAGGAGCGCGTGCTTCACCGCAATAACGGCCGGTGGTACTGGATGGAGCAAAATTTTCCGGCCAACAACATCTCGCTGCGGTCGGCGGCACAAGAAAACATCATCATCATCGATACGTCGAACGGCAGCAAGGTGATCGGCGAGGTCGACCGGTTCAGTGCGCACACGCTTGTTCACGAAGAGGCGATTTATATTCACGAAGGCGTCCAGTATCAGGTCGAAAAGCTGGATTATGAAGAGAAGAAGGCTTACGTGCGCGAAGTGAGCGTAGATTATTATACGGACGCGAATATGGCGGTGGAGCTGAAAATTCTTCACTGCGACAAAGAGGGGGAGGAAGCGGCGTACAGCCGTAATTTCGGAGAAGTGACGGTAAACGCAAGAGCAACCATCTTCAAAAAAATTAAGCTGCGTACGCACGAAAACATCGGCTCCGGGCCGATCCATTTGCCGGAGGAGGAGCTGCACACCAGCTCCTATTGGATTACGTTCCACGACGAGCTGGCGGGCATGAAATCCGCGAACGATCTTCAGTTCGCGCTCCTTGGGCTCGCCAACGTCCTGATCCATATCGCCCCGCTGTATTTAATGTGCGACCCGCTCGACATTCGCGTTTATCCTCAGGTAAAAGCCGTTCAGTCGAAGCTTCCGACCATCTTTTTCTATGACCGTTATCCGGGGGGCATCGGGCTAAGCGAGCGTTTATACGAGCTGCACGATGAGCTGCTGAAGGAAGCCCGGCGCCTCATTGCGGGCTGTACCTGCTTAAGCGGCTGTCCGGCTTGCGTCGGTCCGATCGAAGAGGTCGGGCTGCTCGGCAAGAGCTTGGCCCTCGAGCTCGTCGACCGGATGGCGGGGCGTCGATGAGCGGGTTAAAGGAACGGCTGGGCAGATTGACCCGTTCGAGCGGAGCAGCTTCGCCCAAGCAAGAGACGCGGCCGTCCGGGAGAAGCGCGGCGGACGACGTCCGGTGGGCGGCGCTCGGCTTCGAGCTACAAGAGGCGGCCGGCGGGAGCTGCTTGATTCGGGAGGTGCTGTTCCCGTCGGATCATAAACACGGCCACTTCTCGGTCGGGGAGCTTAGCTCCATCGCCGCCTCTCTTTCCCGGCTCGATCCGTCGGGGCGGGAGCTCGAGCCGCATCGGCTTCTGTTTTTGGATACGGAAACGACCGGTCTCGGCCAAGGCGCGGGCAACATTCCGTTCATGATCGGCGCCGGCTATTGGACGAAACGGGGCTTTACGGTGCGTCAGTTCGTTATCCGGCATCCGGGCGAAGAAGCGGCGATGCTGGAGACGCTGCGCGAAATGCTCTCAAGCGCGAGCCACTTGGTTACCTATAACGGGCGTTCGTTCGATTGGCCGCTCATCAAAAATCGATTCGTCATGAACCGGCTTTCCGCACCTAAGGAGCCGGGGCATTTTGATTTTTTGTACCCTTCGCGCAGCTTATGGCGCACCACGATGCCGTCGGTCCGGCTCGGAGCAGTGGAGGAGGGCAAGCTCGGCGTATTCCGGCGCGACGACGTGCCAGGCTCGATGGCGCCGGCTCTTTACTTTCAATACTTGGCGGAGAACGACCCGTCGGTGCTCGAAGGCGTCGTTCGCCACAATGAAACGGATATTTTAACGCTGCTGACGCTGGCCGTCCATTTCGGCAAGCTGCTGGACGGCGGCATGCAGCTGGAGCGGATGAAGACGCCCGAGCTGCATCGGCTTGGGCTATGGTATGAGCGCCTTGGGTTTGAAGAGGATGCGCAGCGAGTTTACGAGGCGCTCGCCGAAAGGCCCGTCTCCGATACGCACCCTTATTTGCACGACGCGGCATTGTTTTACAAAAAGCATAAAAAGTGGGGCCTCGCCGCTGAGCTTTGGAAGACGGCCGTTGAAGCGGGAAGGGGCTTTCGCGTGTCCTCGATCGAGCCGTATATCGAGCTCGCGATGATCTATGAGCATCGGTACAAGAATGCGGATGAGGCGCTGTATTGGACGGAGGAAGCGCTTCGCAGCGCACAAACCAGATTGTCGTTGTCCGGAAGCGGGGCGGAGACACGGCTGCGAGAGGCGATTGCGGATTTGAACAAACGGCGGGAGCGTCTGCTGAAGAAGCAGCGCACGCTGTTTTAACGGGAAAGACGGGAGACGACGATCAGAGCATGAATTCACTTTATTATGTATTGCTTCTGCTGACGAGCATGCTTTGGGCAGGAAACTTTATCGCGGGCAAATGGGTGGTCGACGACGCTTCGCCGATTACATTGATCGTGCTGCGCTGGGTGATCGCAGCTGGCATTTTGCTGCCGTTCGTATGGATCCGGGAGAAGCGAATCCTTCCTCCGAAATCCGCGTGGCTGCCGCTTGCGGGAATGGGGGCGACGGGCGTCGTCCTTTTCAATTATTTCATGTTTTTGGCGCTCGAGCATACGACCGCTGTCAATGTCGGATTGCTGTCGGCAATGAATCCGATTGCGATTGCGTTCGTTTCGGCCATTGTGCTGCGGGAGAGGTTGTCAATCAAGCAAACGGCGGGGATGGTGGTTTCGCTCATCGGGGTGATCGTCGTGCTGTCGGGAGGAAACTGGGCTTCCATCGCCTCGATCCGTTTTAATATTGGGGATTTGTATATGCTGGCGGCGGTGTTGACGTGGGGGGTATACTCGGTCGTTTCCAAGCGGGCGATGGAGAACATGTCTTCCTACGCTTCTACGCTCTGGGCGGGCATTCTCGGCGGCGTTATGATGATTCCGCTGCTGCCTTCCCATTGGGAGATGACAGGAAGTTCGGCTTCGTTTTGGTTTTCGGCGGGATATTTGGCCGTAGGCGGAACGGTGCTTGCGATGGTGTTTTGGAATGCGGGCGTCAAAAAGATCGGCGGGACGCATTCGGGCATGTTTTTGAACTTCAATCCGATTTTTACGGCCATCCTTGCGTTTCCGATTTTAGGCGAGCGGATGGGCTTTGCCCAGTGGGCGGGGACGGCGCTTGTCATTTGCGGGGTATACGTGTTCTCCTCCAAACGGGCGCTCCTCTTTAGCGTAAAGCATAAATCTACTCCATCATAGGAAATCTAAGGCAAAACTCTTCTTGAAAAGAGGGCTTGTACATGCCTGAACTGCCTGAGATGGAAACGTACCGGATGCAGCTGACGAACGCGGTGGCCGGGCGAACGATTGAAACGGCGGAAGTGACGAGGGAAAAAACGATTAACGTGCCTGTTGCGGAATTTATAGAGACGGTATCCGGGAGCCGCATCGACCGAATCGATCGAAGGGCGAAGATGCTGCTGTTTCGGCTCGATAACGGCGCTACGCTGCTGCTTCATTTGATGCTGGGCGGCTCTATGTTTTGGGGGACGGAGGAGGAGGCTCCGGACCGGACGGCGCAGGTGAAGCTGGTCTTTGTCCGGGAAGACCGGCGTTTGTTTTTTCACGGGCTTCGGCTCGGATATCTTCACCTCTATCAAGAGGATGAGCTTGCCAGGAAGCTTGCGAAGCTGGGACCCGACGCGCTCGCTCCGTCGATGAATGCGGAAACGTTTGCCGCCAGGATCAGGAAAACGAGAGGAGCGCTGAAAAGCGCGCTAACCGATCAAAGCGTCATATCGGGCATCGGAAATTGCTACAGCGACGAGCTTTGTTTTTTGGCCGGCATTCAGCCGCTGCGGACGGTGGCTTCGCTCGATTCGGCGGATTGGGGCGCGCTTTATACGGCGATGCATTCGACGTTCGCCGAGGCGATCCGGTACGGAGGGTATATGGAGACGCCGTTTTTTGCGGGCGATACGCATACCGGAGGCTACAACGACCGATGCAAAGTATATGACCGCGGAGGGGAGCCTTGCTTCCGATGCGGCGCGGCCATTGTCAAGTCGGAGCTGGCGGGGCGGAAAGTTTTTTATTGCGAGCAATGCCAAGCGGGAGTGCGGGATGAAGTACGTCGGCTGTCACATCAGCATTAGACAAGGGTTTTCGGGCGCCGCACGGACGGCCGCGGCCATCGGCGCAACCGCCTTCCAATACTTCCCTAAAAATCCCCGCGGATTGAGCATTAAGAAATTCAGTCCTGCCGACGCGGCGGAATGCAAGAGCATCTGCGCCGAGCACGGAATTCAAAGCATCGCCCATACGACCTACGCCACCAATTTGGCGGCGGAAGGCGCACTGCGGGAGCCGACGGTGCTTTCGCTGCGCAACGATCTCGAAATCGCCGACGCGTGCGGTTCCATTGGCGTCGTCGTCCATTTCGGCAAATGGAAGGGCGGCGCCGATCCGCTGGAAGGCTACAAGGTGATCTTATCGGCGCTTAATGAAACGCTGCGAGGTTATGAAGGAAGCGCGCTGCTGCTCATCGAGAATCAAGCCGGCGAAGGAACAAGTATAGGCACGACGCTGGAAGAGCTTGCGAGCATTCGCCAGCTGTCCGAATTTCCGGAGAAAATCGGCTTTTGCCTCGATACGTGCCATTTGTTCGCCAGCGGCGTTTGGAACGGCGGAAACTTGGGGGAATTGGTGCAAAGAGGCCGAGAGCTCGGATATTTCGAGCAGTTGCGCGCGCTTCATTTGAACGATTCGGTTTATCCTTCCGGCTCGCGGCGCGACCGCCACGCGAATATCGGGGGAGGGCACATCGGAGCGGACGCGCTCGCTGAGGTGCTGCGCACGGAGGAGATCCGCAGCATTCCCGTCGTCCTGGAAACGCCGGTTCCGCCGGGCTCATCCCATCAAGAAGAAATCTCTTTCGTCCGGACACTTGCAAATTGATAAGCCAAAAAGTACACTTCCCAAGAGAACGATATTGTACGAACAGGTAGATGGAGTGGGGGAGTGCGCTTATGATCCGCATATCTGACGTAAGTTTTATCCGGGAAGAGAAAACGATATTGAACGGCGTTAATTGGAACGTTAATGCAGGCGAACAGTGGGTGCTTCTTGGAGCGAACGGCTCCGGCAAAACGACGCTGCTGGAAATCGTGAACGGGTATCAGTTTCCCAGCAAGGGAAAGGTCGAAGTGCTCGGCCACACGTATGGCGAAGTGGACTTGCGGGAGGTGCGCAAGGAAATCGGCTATTTGAGCCAATCGCTGTTCGAAAAGCTGACGCCGCGCGATCCGTTGTGGGAGGCCGTCGCGACCGGAGAGAGCGCGTTTCTCCGATTTTATACGGAGATTAGCAATGAGCTGAAGGAGCGCGCGATGGCCCGATTGGAGCAGGTCGGGCTTATTCGGCACGCTGAGCATCCGATCGGCACGTTGTCCCAAGGGGAGCGAAAGAAAGCGCTGCTTGCCCGGGCGCTGATGGCCGGCCCGAAGCTGCTCATTATGGACGAGCCGTGCTCCGGCCTGGATATTTACGAACGCGAAAAGTTTTTGGAAGTGGTGAACGGGCTCGGTTCGGACGCAACTCTCGTTTACGTGACGCACCATATCGAAGAAATCATCCCTATTTTTACGCACGTGGCGATGATTCGCGCCGGCGACATTACGGCGGCGGGCGGCAAGAAGGAAGTGCTGACGAGCGCAAATATGGAGCGAACGTTCGGCGTCGCAGTACAATTGGAATGGGAGGACGAACGGCCGTGGGGCAAGGTGAAGGGATTTCCCCCGAAAATGAAGTAACAAGGTCTTCGTGGGTCGGGACGACCAACCGCGGGTCTTATTCGTATGCGTCCGAGGAGCTGAAGCGGCTGCTTGGTTCGGTTCGCGTCGCGAAGCTGACGGACGGCGATGTGTTTCGATGGGATGCTTCCGTTTCCGAAGAAGAAACGCTTGAAGCGATTCGGCGCAAGCCTCCGATTTTTTTGCGCCATGTATTCCCCGTTCAGCTTGAAGCGGCTGCGGCCGGGACGGCTGACGATCTGCTGCGCATACAGGAGCTTGTAAGGAATGCGGGCTGGGGCGAGCTTAACAGGAAGCGTGTTGCCGTACAAGCGCGCAAAGCCGAAGGCTTCAAGACGGCATATTGTATGCTAGATGTGAAACAAGCGATCGACGACGTGTTGAGTTCCGTCTATTCGGCGGAGCCGTCGGTGAAGGAAATGGATTACGTCATCTCCGTCTTCTTGACTTCGGATGCCGCTTTGATCGGCTGCTCTACGCCGGAGGAGTCGTTGTCCTCTTGGTCGGGGGGCGCCGTTCATTTCCGCAAGGAAGACGGCGATATATCCCGGGCAAAATTTAAGCTGATGGAGGCGGAGCAAGTTTTCGGAATCGACTTTTCGTCGTTTCGCACCGCCATCGATGTCGGGGCGGCGCCGGGCGGATGGTCGTCCTTCCTGCTTGAACGCGGTCTTGCGGTTACCGCGATCGACCCGGCCGCCATGCATCCGTCGCTGCTTGCGAACCGGAGCTTGAAGCATCTGCGCGTGAACGCTTCCGAGGCTCGGCTGCCCGAAGGCTCGGCCGATTTGCTCGTTTGCGACATGAGCTGGGAGCCGCGCCGAATGGCTCAGCTTGTCAAGGCTTTGCTGCCGGCCGTCGCAAGCGGCGGTACCGTGGTAACAACGGTAAAGCTGATGCACGGCAAACCGTTCGCCACGCTGCGAACCATCGAGGAGACATTTGTACCGCTGCTTAAGCTTGCAGGCGCAAGACAGCTGTTCCACAACCGGGAAGAGCTGACCTGTCTTTGGGTGAAGCAGTAAAAATTTTCCTTGACCGTATCCCTTTTCGAAACGTATACTTTGGCTAAGCAGACCGCAGTGTGCGAACCACACTGCTGTTTGCTTTTCATTTTTTTCGAGAGGATATGAGAGGCCGAACATGGAAAAGAGCGGGGAACGGAGGTTTGCTGAGGGAGATTGCATTGAGGAACGTTACCGGATCCTCAAACCGATCGGAGAAGGGGGAATGGGACGCGTATATTTGGCGGAAGATTTAAGGCTGT
This sequence comes from Paenibacillus thermotolerans, assembly GCF_028745515.1. Classification (GTDB taxonomy): domain Bacteria; phylum Bacillota; class Bacilli; order Paenibacillales; family YIM-B00363; genus Paenibacillus_AE; species Paenibacillus_AE thermotolerans. The sequence continues at coordinate 35,880 of NZ_JAQZSG010000004.1, forward strand.
CCGGTCAGCGGTGGGCGGTGAAGTGGATTCCGTGGGACGAATACGACCCCGATCAGCCGCTGAAGGAAGCGAAGATGATGATCGATTTGCAGCATCCTTCTCTCCCCAGAATCGTTGATTTTATTCCGATGAAGGAGGAGGGAGGCTGCTGCCTCGTAATGGACTATTTGGCGGGCGAGACGCTGCTGGCGCGATCGGCTTCCTGCGGACATACGCTGCCGTGGCAAACGGTCGCCGAATACGCTGTGCAGCTTTGCGATCTGTTGCATTATTTGCACAGTCTGGACTCCCCCATTGTGTTTCGGGACGTAAAGCCGTCCAATGTCATCGTCGGACATGACGGCAGCGTGAAGCTGGTCGATTTCGGCATCGCGCGAACGTATAAAGCCGGTAAAGAAACGGATACGGTACATATCGGCTCGGTCGGCTTCGCCGCTCCGGAGCTGCTCGCCAACCGCCAGACGGACCGGCGGGCCGACTTGTACTCGCTAGGCTCGCTGATGTATTTCCTGCTTTGCGGAGGCCAGTATTATAATTTTACGAAAATTCCGCTGGAGCAGGCTGCGCATTCGATCCCGTCCGAGCTGGCCGTCGTCGTTCGAACGCTGCTCGACGAAGATCCCGACGGGCGGTATAGCGATGCGTTGGCGGCCAAGAGGGCGCTAGCCGAGGTGCTCGCCGAGTATGAGCGGCTCACCTTTTCCGAAGAGAACGACGGTATGAAGCATGCGGCTTTACATGACGGGACTCGTTTTGCCTCCGTATCGGGAAAGCGAACGGTCGTAGCCGTGTGCGGGCTTTTTCCCGGGGCCGGAGCGACCTTTGTATCCGTGGCGCTTGCCAAGCTGCTGGCGGAACGCCGCCTCCGGGTCGCGTACGTCGAATGCCCTTGGCAAAAGGGGGACGCAATGCTTGCGATGCGGAGCGAAGCCCAAGGCACCGGAAGCAGCTGGCAGGAGGGGACGCTTACTTGGAATTTGACTGCGGAGCGGTATGAGCCGGGCCAAAGGCCGCATTCGCCGGAAAGCATATACAAGCTTTTATTTGAGATGAAAGCGGATTTGTACATAATCGATGTGTCGTCCGAAGCGGATGAGCAGGCGATGGAGACGATTATCGAGATGGCGGACGAAACGGTGGCCGTCGTGGCTCCCGATCCTTCATTGCTCCGCAGAGCGAAAACAACGGAAAACTGGAGCAGAATCAAAGAAAAGAGCTCGAGCGGCCGGCTCCGTTGGGTGGCGAACCGCGTTCCGGGAACGGCAAGAATCCCCGATTTTTATCGCTTGTTTTCTCAAAAGCCCGACTGTACGATAGCCGAATTTCCATATGATCTGGTCGTTTCGGCGAAATGGAAGGGCAGGTGGGCGCAAGAGGATCCGGCGGTGCGCCCGGCGCTCGAGCATGCGCTGCAGCCGTTGGCGGATTCAATAGCGCCGCACGACGGCAGAAGAGAAGGCTTTGCCGCGTCTGCCAAAAAGTGGCTTGTCAACGGATGGCGAATGGACTATAATAAACACAAATCTTAATATGATGTGAATGCGGAAGCACCGCTGACCACTTTAGGTCTGCGTGTGCTTTTTTTGTTGTACGGAAAGGAGGAGACGGCAAGCTTGGCCAGAAGGATCATCGCCATTTGCGACCCTGATTTGGATTATGCGGTAAGAGTCGCGAACGCCGCCAACCGGGCGGAAGGGAGGAGGAATGTCGAGGTCGTCGCATTCGGCGACCCAAAGGCGCTGTGGGAATACGGCTCGCAGGAACGGCCGTCGCTAGTAGCCGTTCACGAACTGTGGAAGCATTCCGTGAATGAGGCGATCGCATTGGCCCCTGTCGTATGGCTGTCGGAAAGCAAGTCCGCTTTAAGAAGCGCGGAAGCGGTTGTGTTCAAGTACCAAGCGGTACCCGAGTTAATCGACGCCTTGTGCAAAGCCGGAGGGATTGAAGACTTGTCTTCAGGCGAGGGAGCCGGCCGGAAGAGCGTTTCGGTAGCGGTCTGGTCCGCAGGCGGCGGAACGGGAAAGTCGACGCTTACGGCATTGCTGGCGGAGGAATGGCTTCGGTCCGCGGGAGGAGGAGTGTTTTGCCTAAGCTTGGAAGCGGGCGCTTCCGTTTCGACGTGGCTTCAAGACGAAGGACGGCATGATATGTCCGCATGGCTATACGAGCTGAAAAGCGGCCGGCAGGATCGGCTGAAGAACGCGTTGGACGGCGCCGCTTGGAGACGAGTGGAGCATTTCGGCAGCGACGGCTTGCTTCGGGAAACCGCTCAGATGGCGAAGCAAGACGCCTCAGCATTAATTCGTTTCTTAACGGGTCATGAAGGCTGCCGCGCGGTGTTCATCGATTGCGACCACGGCTGGAGCGGGCGAAACGAAGCCGCATGGGAGGAGTGCGACTTTATCGTTTGCATAACGAATGACGAGCCTGTTTGTTCGGCGAAGACGAACAAGTGGCTGCGGGAGTGGCCGGGCTGGCAGGAAACCGGCGTTTACCGAAGGAAAGCGGTTTTCGTCAACAATAAGGTTTTGCCCGGCGCCGCATTGCGAGAACCGAGAAGCGGATATGATCTTCCGTATATCCCGGAGTGGAAGCAATCGGCAGACCGTTCCGTCCATCGGTATCCGTCGTACCATCAAATATTGAGACAGCTGGTGCTCCGATTCGGGGGCGGCAGGGGCGGCGTATGATTTCGGAAGAGTGGATTCGCAGCGTTCGGGATGAAATAAGGAGCACGCTCGATTTCGCCGAGCATGTTCCCGAAGAGGAGCTCATGGAAGAGATCGAGCGGGTTGTTTCTTCGATCGCAAAAGTGCAGCTTTGGACGTCGGAAGAGCGGCTCGGCGTCGTCAGGCGCGTGTTTCATACGTTTCGCGGATTGGACGTCATTCAAGCTTTGGTGGACGATCCGACGGTAACGGAAATTATGGTCAACTCTCATGATGAAATATTTTTCGAGCGCAACGGGGTGATGCATGCGTATCCGCATCGGTTCGAATCGAGGGAACGCTTGGAGGACATCATCCACGGCATCGTATCGAAGGTGAACCGAACGGTGAACGAATCGTCGCCGATTGTGGATGCAAGGCTGCCGGACGGGTCGAGAGTGAACGTCGTTATGCCGCCTGTCGCTCTGAAAGGGCCCGCTCTGACGATTCGCAAATTTCCGGAGCGTCAGTTGACGATGGCGGATTTGATCGGGATGGGGGCGATTACCGAGGAAGGTGCCGCTTTTCTTCAGCGGGCGGTCGTACGGAAATGCAATATATTTGTCAGCGGCGGGACCGGCTCGGGAAAGACGACGCTGCTCAACGTGCTCGCCCAATGGATTCCGGAGCAGGAGAGAGTCGTCACGATTGAGGATTCCGCCGAACTGCAGCTGCGAACGGTGAAAAATGTCGTTTCGATGGAAACCCGCAACCCGAATACGGAAGGCAAGGGGGAAATCACCATCCGCCAATTGATTCGAGCTTCGCTTCGCATGCGTCCGAACCGGATTATCGTCGGAGAGGTTCGCGGAGCGGAGGCGCTCGATATGCTGCAAGCGATGAATACGGGTCATGAAGGCTCCTTATCGACGGGGCATGCCAATTCGGTCCGCGATATGCTGAGCCGGCTGGAAACGATGGTGCTGAGCGGGGCCGAGCTGCCGCTTGAGGTGATCAGAAGCCAGATTGCGTCGTCCCTGCACGTTATCGTTCATTTGGGGAGACGAAGCGATTACTCCCGTAAAGTGATCGAAGTTACAGAGCTTGAGGGGCTCATGGGCGGAGATTATGTGCTCAATCCGTTGTTTCGGCTGATGGAAACCGATTCGCCTGAAGGGAGGAAAGAAACATTACAGCCGACAGGAAATCGAGTGAAAAGGTTGTTCCAGTAATTTCGTTTTATCATTACGGCTTGCGGCGGAGAGCGGTGTCCTGCGGAACGGGTGCAGCGATCGGTTTTACGATCGGAATGCTGTTCTACGACTCTGTTTTATTTTCCCTGGCGCTGTCGGTGATCGGGGGCTTTCTCGTTTCGAGAGACGGCACCCGGCATGTAACGTCCAGGAAAAAGCTGCTCGCCGCGCAATTTGAACACGCGCTGCAGTCGATTTCGTCGAATTTGTTTGCCGGCAAATCGATGGAGAATGCAATCGCGAGCGCAGCTCTCGATTTACGGCTGATGTATGCCGGACAATCTCCATACCTTGTCGTGGAGCTCGAAAGAATCAAGCGTATGCTGGAACACGGCATTCCGATCGAGCAAGCGCTTGATGATTTTGGAAGACGGCTGCAAATTGCGGATATTGCGGATTGGATCGATGTGTTTCGCACGGCCAAACGTTCCGGAGGCGACCTGCTCGCGGTTATGCGCCATACATCCAGAGCGATCGGCGAAAAAATGGATTTAGAGCGGGAGCTGGCCGTCATGGTGGCGGGCAAACGCTTCGAATCGAATGTGCTCGCGGTCGTCCCGCTGCTGCTTTTGGCCGGACTTAAACTCGGCTCGCCCGATTATATGGCGCCGCTTTACGAAGGCGCCGGCAGATTCATTATGACAGGCGCTTTATTGACGCTTTTATTCAGCTTTTATTTGACTAGAAGATTTATGAGGTTCGAGCTATGAACATGCAGTCTGTGGCAGAAGCAATGATAGCGATAAGCATGCGGGTAAATGAACGTTTGAGAATAACGGAAGCCATCGCCGTACACGCGCCGGGAATCGTGCGATCGGTAACGATTTTATACGGCAAAGGCGAAAGAGGCGGCGCTCCGCTGCAGCGCTGGACGGCAACGGTTACGGCGGCTTGCGGCTGCGGTCTTCTTTTTGCAATCGGAGCGTCTCTCCTATTTCAGGATGCGGCCTTTTCTTGGTTCGGTGCTGCATTTTTCGCGTTGGTACCGCTCTTGATGTGGAAGGATTTGGAGCGGAGGACGAAAGAGCGCCACAGAGCGTTCGTCTCGGAGCTTCCGGTTTTCGTTCATAAGATGTCGCTGCTGATCGGTGCGGGAGAAACGGTGCAGGGCGCTTGGGTTCGCGCTTCGCTGCCGTCCGTAAGGCATTCGGCTCATCCGCTGTACGAGCAGCTGGAGCGGATGCGCAACGAGCTGAACCAATCGGTCCCGTTCGCAAGAGCGCTGGAGCTATTCTCTCAAAGATGCGGCATTCCGGAAGTCAGTTTCCTGGTAACGACTACGCTGATGAACTATAGACGGGGAGGCGAGGCGTTTGCCGCCGTTTTGCAGCAAACGGGCAGAACGATGATTGAGAAGAAACGCGCACTAATGAAGACGATGGGTGAAGAGGCGTCGACCAAAATGGTGTTTCCGATGGTGCTTATTTTTGGGGCGATGATGTGCGTGGTCGCCGCGCCGGCCGTCATGTTGATGGGCAATTCATTATAAGGGAGGAAAAAAGCATGATGAACAAAGTTCGGAATTGGGGCAACCGGTTTTGGAAGGATGAAGAAGGCATCGGTACTCTGGAAATGCTGCTGATCGTTGCCATTATACTCGTTATTGCGATAGCGTTTCGCAAATGGATTATGAAGTGGGTGAACGATTTATTCCAAAAGACGCAAGGGCAAGTCACCAATACGATCAACGACAATACGATTCAGCTTCCGTAATGGGCTTCCGTGTCGCCGGACCGTTGCGCAGCGAACGGGGCAGCGCTTCGATCGAATCCGTATTCGTGCTGCCGAGTCTATTCCTTATTACGTTACTGTTGATGCTGGGTGCCGTTTACGCCATGCAAAGCGGCTGGACGTACTCCTCCGCAGCGATTGCGGCGGACAGGACGGCGCACGCTTGGGATAACAGCTACAAGCACGCCGTTACCGGGATGTATGTTCCGCTCCAGCAAGATCCGCTGTATTGGCGGCTGCTACATGACGGTGCGGAAAGCTGGTTTTATCCGAGCGATGCCGAGTATACCGCAAGCGTTGATTTTCCTGATGGCGTACAAGCAGCGTCGTCGCTGACCCAGAAGAAACTGGCGAGGAGCGCCGAGGTGTTCGCGGGCGAGCTTTACGGAAGCGTCTCGTATTTGAATCAAGGCTGGAGCAGGAAGGCAATCGTTGAAACGGCTCACCCGTTTCGTGCGCCGACGTTATTCGGCATCCGGTGGAACCGGCTGACGGCCGGAAAGTCGGAGGAAACGATCGTTGAGCCGGCGGAATACATTCGAAATATTGAACTTGTGCGCTCGTATTTGATGATGATCGAGCAGAAGTGGGACATGGGGACGATTCGCAACGCATTGTCTCCGTTTCTGGATCGTACGAACGATTCGCCCGCTAAGGGCAGAGAGCTGCATTTCTCCGTTCATGCGGAAGCGGTCCGTTATCTCAGAACGCTTGTCCGAGGGAGGGAATCAAGATTTACGACCGGGGAAACCGGAACTTGGCGTCTGGTCGATGCGCTCGACGGGCAGGGCATAGCGCATCAGGCGTACCTAGGGGCGAAAAGCCTAAACACGGATATGCGAACACAGCTTTTGAAGGATGTGGAGTTGCTGCGCAAAGGAAAAGTAAAGGGGGTTGTGTGGCATTTCTTCCGAAGAACGGGAACCGATTCGGCCGGCCCGAACGCCGCTTTGCGAAAAGAGCTCGAAAAATACGGCATCGCAATTATCGTTCACGAATAACGGAAAGAAGCGCCTCGATGAGCGAGGCGGAGTCTCGGTATATTTGCTGATCGTCATGGTTTCGCTCCTATTATTTTTTGCGCTTCTTCTTGATATCGTGAGGCTGCAGATGGCGCAAGCGGAGACGGAGGAAGCCGCGCGCGCATCCGGCCGGTCGTTGCTGTCCAGGTTTAATCCGCAGCTGCTTACCTACGGTTTGTTCGGAAGCGGCTGGACCGAGCAGCAGCTGGACCAAACGCTCAAGGCCGTGATTAGGAGCGATTCATCGGATTTGTTTGACGGAAAGGTGCGCAAAGATCGGATCGTTGCGGAGCCGCTTTACCATTTGGGCGATCATACCGTATTTCGAAGACAAGTGCTTGAGAAAATGAAGTATTTGGCGGGAATCGAGTTTACTAGGGAAGTAAGAGACAAAATATCGCGCAGCAAGCAGCAAATTGCCCAGGCGCAGCAATTTGCCCAGCTGTCCCAGCGGCTCGAGGCTTTGCTTAAGGAACGGGAGCGGGAGCTTGATTCCGCATGGGAAATTGCCCAAACGCTGGTGCAAACCGCCCTGCTTACATCCGGAAACGATGAAATGAAAGAAAGCGATACCGCCGAATTGCAGCGGCTGCTAAACGCGCTTACCGATCACATGCACAAAGCTCAAGAAAGCAACGACCGGTTGCGGCTTGAACTGAGCCAATCGCAGTCGAAAGGAAGCCGGCCGCCGGCGGAGGATGCCGTTGTTCCTCACGTCAGCGTGCTTCCGGAAGATTACTTCAGACAGTATCTCGTTAAAGCCGGCTCCGTTGTTTCGCTATTCGGAGCGGCGGCAACGGCGGCTAGAAACGGCGACGGCGAGGGGACGGAAGCCGCCAGGGCAAGGCTTGCGGATTTCGCAAGCGGCTGGTTGTCCGTGAAAGCGAAAGAGGAGGAGAAACGCCAACGGGAACAAAGCAAAGTAAGGCAGCTGCAAGCCGATGAAAAAAACAAAATGGATCGTGAAGTAAAGCAAGCGGCGGAGCTGATCAAGGACGGTTGTTTGCCGACGGGCACGACGGAATACGCCAATGTGACGGAGGCATACCGTAAGCTGGAGGGCAAAGCCGGGTTGTATCAAAAATACAAGGAATACAACGAGCACCTTTCTTCCGGCGGGATTACCGAGATGGAATGGGATGACGGGCAAACGTTCGGTCTTCAGTCGTTAACGATGCTAAGCACAATCAGCGAAATGGCTGAGGACATAAGGGACGAAGTGCTAGTAAACGAATTTGCATTAACTTTTTTTACGCACCGCACATGGGACAACATGAAATATCCTCTTCGAATTTCACCGGATATCGGAGACCGCGCAAGCCATGTACTGAAAAATCAAGAAGCGGAGTACATCCTCTACGGCTTTCCCAACTGCATGTTGAATTTGAGCGCCGCGCATACCGAGGTGTTCGGACTGCGCATGGCGATTCGAACCATAGAGGCGCTGATGGAGCCGAAGCAGGCGGCCGCCGGTTCCCCGATTTTGGTTCTGCTTGCGGCTATGACCGAAGGAGCGAAGCGGGGACACGCGGATACGGTTAAGCTGCTGTCGGGGGAATACGTAGATTTACCGTTATTACCCGGAGTTGTCATGAGCTACAAGGATCATCTCCGTCTGTTTTATATGCTGCACAGCCGCGACGCTTCCGTATTATCCCGGATGCAGGCTTTAATCGAATTGAATACGACGGCCGACTTAATGAAGCATTATACGGCCGTTCGAATAAAGGCGAGGTCTTCGCCGAATGTATGGGTGTTGAAAGGGATCGCGGAAATAGGGAGAGAGGCGGTCGTTTCTTATTAATGCTCCGATTCTTTTGAAGCGCAGCGGGATGGCCGGCAATGAGAAGGGCTCTGTCGTCCTTGAAGCGGCGATTGCGCTTCCGCTGTTCGTCTCCTTTGTTCTTGTTTTTCTGTTTTTCCTATCCGTCGCCCAAACGAAGACCGCTTTGAGGGATGCGGTCGATGAGGCGGTCAAATCGTCCGCGGCACACGCCTATCCGATCGATTTGATAGTACATACCTATCGCGATCGTTCCAGGACGAGCGAGGTCGAGGCGGCGATCGAACGGTTTCTTCCTTATGAAATCAAGATGCTGCTTGGGTGGAATAAAGAACGGAAGGAGGACGAAGGACAAGAGAAAACCGTTTATTCCGGCGAGAAGGCGCGAATGTTTGAAGCTTGGCTTAAACCGATCATTTTATCGTACGCGGATGAATCACCATCGGGAAGAAAACGGCTTTCGGGGGACAAGCTTATAATCCGCAGCGTGACGATTCCGAATTTCTCGAAGGAGGAAAGCTCTTATTTCGGAATTACGGCGGAGTACGACATACCGCTTCCGATTCCGTTCATCAATAAGAAGATTACATTGATTGAGTCGGCTTACGAACGATGCTGGGTCGGAGACAAATAGAGAGGGTGATTCCAACGAACATAACGGATGCAAGTGTAATACTGTTCGCTCTCGCGGGAGCGATTACGGACGTATCCCGCTTGCGAATTCCTAATGCGCTTTGTGCGGCGGGGGCGGCTTACGGCTGTGCTCTTCAACTGCTGACAAGCGGATGGATCGGAGTCGCGGCGTCCGTCGGCGGCATGGCGGCCGGCTTTCTGCTATCTTTAACGCTACACATGCTGGGAGCGGTCGGAGCGGGAGATGTCAAATGGTTTGCAGCCGCCGGGGCGATTGCCGGATCGTATCCGATTTCCATTCTTCTAGTAACGTCCGTATTCGTCAGCGGAATCGCGGGATGCTTTGCATACGTATGCTCGGAACAGTTCCGCCGCAGCGTCCGCTTTTTATCCATAGAGCTGTTTATTGCAGCTGCTGTGCCGACCCTCTCCACTTTCTGTACGCTTAAGAAAGTACCGGGCTTTCGGTTCCCGTTTATGCTTTGCGTGCTGGCGGCACTGACGATGCTTCATTTGGATGTTGCTCGGTGGATTCCCATATAGGAGCGTTATTATGAAACTACCCTTTGAAGAGCTTTATCAAATCACCTATGTACAGGAAAACGGACCGAAGCTGTTGATGGGATTAAAGGAAGGGTTTTCGCCGCAGCGGGTCATCCCGTCGCAGCTCGGAATGCTTCAGGCGAACTCGATTCGGGGATTGATTCCTTTTCAAGCGGAGAAGGTCGACGGGAAGTACCGTTTTCGTTACGACCTGTCGGGTTTACGGAAATTTGAGCCTGTTTTGCGGAACTCAACAATGCGCGACGAGGCGATCAGAGGCTGGCTGCTGCAGCTGTTTCTGCTAATCGAGAGCCACAAACAGTACTTGCTTGATGAGGAAGGCTTCCTCATTCATCCCGATTATATATGGATTGCCAAAGGTTCGGATTTGCATGAAGTATACCTCCTCTACGTACCATTGCGTCCGGAACGCAAGGAATCCGTGCAGTGGCGGAATTGGAACGATCTGTACGCAGCCTTGATCCGATGCGGCGTATCCAAAGCGGCACTGTGCGACCTGGAGCCCGGCATCTGGGAACCGGAGAGCTTTTCGTTTCAACAGCTGGTCGAAGTGCTGGATGCTCCGGCCGCTTCTACGATTTCCGAGGAACGGGACCCGAAGCTTGATATTGTTGAAGGGAAACTAGACGTTGAAAGAGAGGCGCCGCTAACGGACGACGGGGAAACGATGCGATTTCAAAAGCCGCAGCTGCTTGACATCCGAAAGCTTTGGATCGTGTTCGGAACCGTTTGTTTATTAGCCTTCTTGGCAACCTGGGAATGGATTTGGCTCATCGGCTCGTTATTTTCGTCTGTACCGATATTCATCAAGGGAAAGCGTCTGACCATATTGACATCAAGGAAGAGGACCGGCAAGGAAACGAGCGGCGAAATGACCGACTTTGTTTCGAGCGGCATGCCGGAGCATGGCAGCGATGTTGAAGCGAAGCATGCTCTGGAAACGGAACCCAAGTTTCTGGAACCGCCTCTGGTGGAGCGAACGACATGGTTAGCTCCCAAAACCGATGAAACGATGCTGTTGTCATCCGGCGGGAACGGATCCGATCGAAAGGAGGCATGGCTTGAGGTCCGGTCGGACGGCAAATCGGATGTGAAAATGATTTCGCTGGCGGACGAGCCGCTGCTGGTCGGAAGAGGCCCTCAAGGCGTACATTTGCTGGTGGAACAGCCCGGCGTATCGCGCGTGCATCTGGAAATTCGCAAGCTCGACGAAGGGTATGGCGCTCTGGATGTCGGCTCGATGAACGGTACGTACTATAACGAAGAGCCGATGATTGCCTTCCGTCCGTATCCGCTAAAACCGGGAGATACGCTTCGATTGCCCGGAGCTCAACTGCTGTTTCGCGATATGTGAAGGTACAAAGCCGCAATCGCATGCGGCTTTTGTGCTTTTACCTTTAATGCGCCGGTCCTTTTTCGATAAAAAAAGGAAATATCATCTAAAAAAGAGAACATATTATTCGAATAACTATATTTTTCGTAGACATCCCCTTCATTTACAATAGTTACCATGACGATAACACCGTTTGGGGGCGATGTCAGATGATTCATTACGATGGTTTTGCCGAACAGTACGATGCTATGGTGAAGCAAGGCGGCCCGCGAAAAGTATACGGTTATATTATTCATGAGCTTAGCCTTGAAACGGAACTGAAAGACAAAACAATTTGCGATCTCGGCTGCGGGCAAGGGGAGCTCGCACATGCTTTAAGCCAACGGGGGGCGTATCTTACAGGCGTCGATTACAGCAAAGCATTATTATCGCTGGCTAAATCGCTTACCGGCGAAGTGAACTGGATTCATGACGACGCTATGACACTTCAATCGATCCCGGACGAATCCTTTGATATCGTGACTTCAAGCGTCATGCTAATGGACGTTCCCGATCATCATGCGGTATTTAATCAAAGCTACCGCATCCTGAAAAGCGGAGGGATCATGATCTGGATCGTTATGCATCCGTGCTTCCAATCTCCCTTCAGTCATCCGCTTGAAGATGGGGCTAGGAAAGTGTACCAATATGCCCCTCAGTTTTGGAAATCGCACGGCAGCGGAACCCTTCGCTCTACATTAGGGGCGTATCACCGGTCCGTTGCGCAATATTTGAATGATTTTATGAAAACCGGGTTTGAATTAAAACGCGTCCTCGAGCCCGGCTATGAAACAGCTTATCACTCGGTAATCAGTCATTTCGGTGCACTAGGTTATAAAAAATAAATAAATTATTGAATAAATGATAGATATCTACCGCTTGCGGCATCCAGTAGATAGAGGGTCAGGAGGAGGTTATGCGGATTTATGGTTTTGGAGCTAATGCCGGATGTTGCTCACTCACACCCGGAAACCGATAACGAGCTAGTCGAACGTGCCCGCAAAGGGGACCAAGACGCCTTCAGCGAGCTCGTTCGCAGGCATCGGGCGCAGGCGTTCGGCTGGGCCAACTCGATCGCGCGGGATGCTTATCTTGCCGAGGACATCGTACAGGAAGCGTTGATCCGCGCATTTTTGCATCTCGGCAATTTAATCGATACCGGCAGATTTTTACCGTGGCTGAACCGAATCATTCGCAATCAAGCGTATATGAAGCTTCGCCGCGGCGGACCGTACGGGAAAGAACGCCCTTTCACGGCTCTCGGAATTGCGAGCGGCGGGACGGAGAATGAAAGCGGCAGGACTGCCGACGCGGGCGCGGACGACTGGAGCAATGTCGACCGTATTTTGTTCCGGTTATCCCGTTCCGCCGCCGAAGAGGCCAAGCAAAGCGCCGACCCTGTCAAAGGCTTGCTCCGGTATGAGCTGCTCGAAAATCTTCGTGAACTGCTTCAATGCCTAAGCAAACGGGAGAGAGCTATATTTGAAGCCCACTTTTTCGGTGAGCTGTCGCCCGCGGAAATTGCGGAAATGTTCGGCACCTCTACCGCGAACGTCTACAATCTTTTATCCCGTTCCAGAGGCAAAGTGCAGAAGGAGAGAATACGAGTTTCCATCAGCGTCTATGTGAAGCGCCGGGCGGAGCTTGGCCATAAACGAGTCCATATTTTACCCCCTCCGCAGTTGTAAGACCTTAACTTTTATCTTGATAGGAGGAGAAGGATGAGCGGGTTGCGAACCAAGGATTGGACCAAAACAAATACGTCTGCCGCCGCCTCAATCCACGCTGCGGTCGCCTATACGGACAAGCGACACTACTCGCTGGTCGACGTGATGGGCATTTCCGGGCATGCGTTTCGGATCAACATCGACCCCGATCATATCGATGTCGCCGGTCCTACGATGTTTCCCGGCGGTTACTTGATTCGCAGAAATTTGTGCAATCTCGGCTTTATCAGCAATTTGTCCGATACGGAGAAGCCGTTCACGCCGGAAAAAGTGGAAAAGGTGCTCGCATTAATTCATGACTCGGTAGACCGAGGCATTCCCGCGATCAGCTTTGACTTGTTTATCCCGGAATTCGGCTTAATCTACGGGTACGACGACGACAACAAGGTTTTTCATGCGAAGGATGTCTCGAAGGAAGGCACGATTTCCTACACCGATTTCGTCGAAAGCAGAAATATGCTGTGGGTCACGACGATTAACGAGAGCCTGCCCCACTCAAAATACGAAACGCTGCGGATGGCGCTGGACATGATCGTCGACCACGCGCGTGGGAGAGAATGGCAGCATGTTTTCCAAGGCAAGTACTTTATCGGCTTAGCCGGATACGATGCTTGGATTGCCTGCATGGAGGAAAGGAAGGCGGACCCGTTTGGAAACGCATACAACACGGCGGTCATAAGCGATGCCCGCGAGTTTGCCGTTCAGTTTCTGTGCGAGCTCGCAATTCGTTGGAACGGCTCGAACATTGTGGAGCGAACGGTGCGAGCACACGCTTCGGAGGCGGCGCCGCATTATGAGAAGGCAGCCGCCGCTCTCGTCGAGCTGCGGGAGATGTTCCCGTTTCCGGAGGGCGGCCGGCCGAATGACCCGGCTGTCGCCGATCGGGCGGTTACGCTGCTGAGGATGGCTAAAGCGGAAGAAGAAATGGGCGTTCAGGTATTGGAGAAGCTGCTGGATTTTATGAAAGCGTATTGGTCGGAGCAGTGGATTCATTAAATCAAAAAGTTGATGAAGGAGAGGCAATAAACCATGAGCGAAAATGAAGCTGTGATCGAGATAACGGATAAAAGAGAACCTAGACAGAAGCTGGTTGTGAAAAACTCGGATATTTCCCATTCGGAGTTTAACGATTGCCGCGCGGCAAACGTTACGTTTCACGATATTTCGTTGCCGCATGTTTCGGTTACGTATGCGGATTTGAGCAACTGCCGCTTTAACGACATGAACATGAGAGACGGCTCGATCAGCGACGCCAATTTAAGCCGGCTGACGATCGACGGGGCCAATATAAGCGGTCTTACGATCCGCAACGCAGGGGCGGAACAGCCTGTTGCGTTTGAAAATTTGCAAATTCCGAACAGCTCGTTTACCGGTTGCAATTTAAGCAATGTGAACTTGAACGATTGCAATATCGAAGGGTTGCGAATCAACGGCGTATTGATCGAAGATTTGCTGAAACAGAAAGCAGAGTAATGAATGCGGGCTCGGAGGGAAGCTGCCGAGCCTATTTTCGTTCCGAGGAGGATGGGAAATTGATCGTATCGATTGTAACAAGACCTGCAGTGAAAGCCGTCGTTTTGAAAAGCGCGCAAAACGGCCGAGATGTTCGGACCGCCTGGAAAGAAGTCCAAAGGATCATTCAAGAAAATAGCGTGGAACGGGTAAACCGCGAAGTCGGTATTGTATTCGTGCCGGAATGGCAATGGGAAACGGGCGTGAAGGAGCTTTGGGTGGGCGTCGAGGTAGCTTCCGATGTTCAGGTGCCGGACGCATTGGAGCTTTTAACTTTGCCGGCACGCACGTATGCAACCATTCGCGTATACGGCGACCGGGAACAAATGGATAAAACGTATTCCGATCTGAACGACTGGTTTAAGGAAAGCTCCTACCAAAGAGATTATCGTTTGGGTTCCTATAGCTTTGAGGCGAACCGACTGAACCCTACGAATCCTTTTGACATTCCGGCCGACGAAATCAATCATTTTGACTTTGAAATTTACGCGCCGATCGTCACTATAAAAGAATAGGAGGCCGCTTATGCGCCTGAACAATGCTTCGCAATGCTTGCTCGTACTTGACGTGGAAAAATCCCAACAATATTATCGGGATCGGCTCGGCTTTACGATTGACGGACAATTTGCCGAAAGAGACGGAATCAGCTTCCTGCTGAAACAAGCTGAAAATAAATCGATCATTCGCCCCAACCATACCGTAAACGGATATATGGATGCCTATATTTGGGTCGATGACGCGGACGCAGTCTATGAAGATTTCAAGGCACGAGGGGCTACGGTCGATGCGGAGCCCGTCAACCAACCATACGGGATGAGGGAATTTCTTGTCTACGATCTTGACGGCTATCGATTTTGTATCGGCGGTCCGTTAAAACCGTAACCGGTTCAAGAAGGCAAACCTGATAAAAAAGTGCACTTGCTGCGACAACGCTTTTGTTACAATGGGGCAAATGGATGATCCAGAACTTTTCGGGGGAACGGATATGAACCAATTTCCTAAACGCAAGAAGCCTGAGGAAGGCTATCGGCCTAATGCATTGCCTCAATCGTTAAAGATGATATTAGGGGGGAGAACCGTGGAACAACTTCATCGAACACCGGGAGATTCAAAAATGATTGAGCCCGAACAGGGCACGACGATTCAAAACGGAATCCACTTTGTTTTTATCCCGGTAAGCGACATGGAGAGAGCCGTGCGGTTTTATAGCGATATTTTCGGACTTCCCGCAAAACCGGGACCCTATGGATCCCTTTATAATGTGGATATTCAATCTCCGAACATCGTATTGGACAGTAACCCGGAGGAAGGCTGGGAGCCGCTCAAACACCCGTTATTTGCATTGAAGGCAAGCGACCTGGAAAAAGCGAAGGCTGCGGTTGCTGAAGCGGGAGGAAAGGCGAGGGACATTGTACATTTCAGCGACGTGTCATTTTTCGTGTTCGAAGATTTGGACGGGAATCGGATCATGATCGTTGACAATTAGCATGAATAGGAGCGATACGTTTGATAAAGACGGAATTGAAGGTGCTGATCGACGAATCGTGGCAGCGTGAAGCTGTAGAGGCGATCGCCCGCCGCTTCGAGTCTTCCCATCCGGAAGCTCAGGTCATTGTAGAAGTCTTGGAAAACGGGGAAATCCGCGATTGTTTGTATTCCAATAACCGACCGGCCGACATAGTGCAACTGTTTAACGGTGATCTGGCAGACTGCCATAGCGATGGGTTGTTGCTTGATTTGAATCGTTGGCTGGGTGCCGAGAGCGAATTATTTCACCCGTCGATTGTTCGGTTTGTAGAATTTGGAGGAAAGTACGGTGCAGTACCTCTGAATGCGACCATGAAGGGGATATTTTATAACAAGCTTTGGTTTGATAAGGCCGGAGTCCCGTATCCTGAGGAAGGTTGGAATTGGGAGTGCTTGCAGGACGCCGCCGTACGATTGCAATCGGCGAATGTGAGTGCCGGTGAGGATCGGTACGCAGTCCGCATATCGTTCCACCACGAATATATCGGCCTTCTACTGCTCACTTCAGGTACGGATTGGACGAATCCGAACCGAACAAAGTCTTCGGGTTATGCGAACGGCCCGGAAGCCGTAAAAGCCGTTACCTGGGCGGCGGATCTCGTTCATAAGCACCGGGTGGCGCAGGCAACGCAGGATTATTTCAAAAACAGCGACTTGCTCAATAATGAATGCGGTATCATTTTGGATTATTATATTATGCTGCATGAGCTTGAGCCGAAATTGAACGACAACCTTGGCATCGCCGGATTGCCGTCGTTCCGCGAAGGGAAGCGAATCAACGAACCTTGGGTTAGCGGGTTCGGCATTCCCGCACGTTCGGAGCACCCGGAGCTTGCTTGGCAGCTGCTAAAGGAATTGGCTTGTACGAACAATGAGCTTACCCGACTGGTGACGGAAGGGTTTATAGCCCCGCTTCGCTCCGTATTCGCGGATGTCGGGCATGATCGGAATCCGTTCCGACAACTGATTTTGAAAGAGTTGGACTACGGCGGACCGCTTCCGCCGGCGGCTACTGCTGCTTACTGCCAGCTATTGAATCAGCATGTGAATCCGGCTTTGGCCCAAATCGCATTCCATGGCGCAGACGTGCAAGAAACATTGGATTTGCTTGCAGCGAAGTTGGACAAAGCGTTGGAGCTTATGCTTAAAAAGGAAGTGGATGTATGATCGATAGAATTCTTTATAATGAAATACCGGTGAAAAACATCCCTACATCGGCTGCATGGTTTAAAACGGACGACGATACTCAAGCGAATTTTACCGTCAACGGGAAAAAGCACAATGTAATTGGATTTCAGACTGCCGATATTGAAAAGCTTTATAGCCATTTGAAGCTTCATGCTGTAGTAACGGAGCCGATCGTTGACGATGGGGAAGGGAATGCATTTTTGAATTTTTTTGATTTGGACGGGAATATGTTTAACGTTCAATGCGATCGTTCGAAGTAATAACTGCAATTATATAAGGAGAGACCTATGTGCAATCACTCATTAATAAGGTGCATTATTTCAAAATCCCGGTTTCCGATGTGAAACAAGCTGCGGATTGGTATTCTACGGTTCTGGGTTTCCGGCAGCAGTTTGTCGACGAGGAAGAAGGCGTTGCCAGATTGGAGATCGAAGAGGGGCCGTTTATTATCCTCGTTAAGGCGGATAGCGGCAGCCGATGCAACATCATCGTAAACAACGAACCGCAGCAAATCGTCACTTTCACAAGCCAAAGGATCGACGATTTATACGCCGTGATGGTATCGCATCAGGTGAAGGTCACCGATAAGGAAAGCGACGAGTGGTCGCGGTTTTTTAAGTTTTACGATGCAGACGGCAATATGTTCCTTGTTCATAGTTAATAGTTAATAGATTGTTCCAAGTATGCGATGAAAGCCGGAGGAATGGTGTAAAATGGAAAGAACGACGAAAACGATGATCGACCGAAAATCCGGATTTGAGCTGGAGGATCATCGGAATGAAAAGTTCGGAATGATAACGTTTCAAGGCGCGGAGTTCGGCGGAGTCGATATGAGAAACACTACGTTCGGTCACGTGAACTTTGTAGAATCGAAGTGGGAGCACATTTATTTCTCAAACGTACATATCAACATGATTCAAATGGGCGGGACCGTAATTGAAAATATTATTAGACCGGATGCGGAATCGAGCCGGTTGGACGAAGAACCCGGTACGGACGGATGGGTGAACGTTGAGCCGGTTGTATTCAAAACTAGCGATTTGAGCACGGCCGTCTTCGATTCGTGCAATTTGTCGGGAGTCGAGATCAACAATTGCAATATAGAAGGTTTGAAAATTGACGGAGTCGATATTAAACTGTTGTTGGAGTCAGTAAAGAAGTAAAGTGAAAATCAATAGCGAGGTCAGACCGTCTTAATATATTGCCAACTGCCGCCCTCCTGTAGAGGGCGGTTTAATTATGCATTAAACGAGCAAGCGGCGGTCGCGTTGCGGGGACGGCTTTCCGTTTGGTATGCTATTAGTTACACCTTTTACCTTTTTTTTCGGGAGTTGTGCCAGTGCCAACGGCTAGCCGAAATACACATACAGTTGAATATTTGGCCGAACAAATTGTGAAATTAGGCTTGTTTGTTCCGTCGGTCGACGATTCGGGCGATTCGGCCTCCGGTTCGCTGCGCGGGATGTGGAAGCCGCTGTGGGGCGACCCGGAAGTTGCGGAGCTGTGGGCGACTTGGAACGGATCCGATTCCTTGCCGGCGGAAGCGGTAAAGCGGCGGATCGAAGACGCCGTGGACCGGGCCGTTCGCGAGCGTCTCGGCGAGCGGGCGAGGAAAGAAGCGTATGAGGCGCTTCGTCCGAGATACGGCGTGCCGCATACGCCGCTGGAGGTGTGGGTCGCCGGCTTGCTCGGCGACGAGCGGGCCGACGCATCCGGTCTCGAGTGGATCGCGGAGGATATGGAGGCGTGGAACGACGCCGTCGTAGAATCCAGGCGGACGGCCGAGTACCGGATCGCCTTCGTGCTGCGGGAACCGGCCGATCCGGAGGTTCCCGGTGCGGCATGGCTGCTCGAGCCCGGCTTGCAGCCGGAGGACGCGCCGGGATCGTTCATCCCGGCGGAGGCGGTTTGGTCGGCCCCGGCGGCCGACCCGGTGTTTCGCCGCCGGACGTACCCGGCGGCAAGCGCCCGGCTCGCGGCCGGGCTCGCGAGCGCGGCGGCGGTGTACCCGCCGCTCCTTCGCGCAGCCCCGGCTTACGCGCCGAAGCATTGCCGCCTCGCCCCGGAGGAGGCGGCGGAGCTGCTCGAGCACGGTGCGCATGAGCTCGAGCTGAAAGGCTTCACCGTCTTCCTGCCCGACTGGTGGAAGCAGCCTGCGCCGATCGGCGTGGCGCTCCGCGTGACGGAGCCGCCGGCCAACGCAGGCGGCGCATTTCCCGCAGCCGGCGATACCGCCGAGCCGTCCCCGGCCGCACGCGCGCATCTGGGGCTGTCCACCCTGCTGTCGTACCGGAGCGAGCTGACGATCGGCGGCGAAGCGGCGGATGAGCGGCAGCTCGAAGCGATTGTAAACGCATCGCTGCCGATGCAGCAGCATAACGGAAAGTGGTTTCGCCTTACGTCCAAGGTAAAGGATGCCGTTCGTCGGTTTGCCGCAGGCAACGATCGTGCCGGCGAGCTTTCATGGGCGGAAATGATCCACTTGGCGCTGTCCCAAGACATGGGAGAAGCAAGGACATCGAACCAAACGCGCGGACGAAGCGCGACCAGTGGCGATATGCCGATCACCGGCATTTTTGCAAACGAAAGGCTGGAATCGTATATTCGGTCGCTGCAATCGCTTCGGACGCCGGACGCTGGGACGGAAACGGCTCGCGACCCCGTTCTGCCCCAGCCGCCGGAGCTCAAAGGCTCGCTTCGCGAATATCAGCGGAGAGGCTTTACGTGGCTGATTCGGCTGAGAGAGCTCGGCTTCGGAGCGTGCCTCGCCGACGATATGGGCTTGGGGAAAACGGTGCAATGGATCGCCTATGCGCTTTACAGCCGCCGCACGTCGCCGACGACGCCAGCAACGTCGGCAACACCGTCGCCCTTGCTGCTGATTTGCCCGACATCGGTGCTTGGCAACTGGGAACGGGAGCTGGAAAGGTTTGCGCCTTCGCTGTCGGTACACCTGCATTACGGCCCGCAGCGGGCGAAAGGTGCGTCCTTCCAAGCGAAAGCGGAAGCGCATGACGTCGTGCTGACGTCCTATTCCACCGCGCTGAGGGACCGGAAATCGTTTGCAGCCGTCCAATGGGACGCAGTGACGCTCGATGAGGCGCAATATATTAAGAATGCGGGCACCCAGCTTGCCCGCTTCGTCCGAACGCTAGCGAGCGCTCACCGGATTGCCATGACCGGAACGCCGATCGAGAACCGGCTGTCCGATCTGTGGTCCATCTTCGAATGGATCAACCCCGGTTACTTGGGCTCGGAGCGCTCGTTCAAGTCGAAATACGCGGTGCCGATCGAACGCCACCGGAACGAAGCAACGGCGGAAAAGCTGCACAAGCTCATTCAGCCGTTCGTCCTTCGCCGGGTAAAAACCGATCCTGCCGTCATCAACGATCTTCCGGAGAAGCTTGAGCTTACGAGCCTGTGCGCTTTAACGAAAACCCAAGCGGAGCTGTACCGCAGCGAAGTGGACCGATTGGCGCGCACGCTGGAAACCGCGTCGGGCATGGCGCGAAGAGGAGCCATTCTTTCGGCGATTACGCGGCTGAAGCAAATTTGCAACGAACCGGCGCACGCGTTGAAGCGGCCGACGATCGGAAAGCCGGATTCCGGGAAACTGCTGCGTCTTACGGAGCTGCTCGCCGAATCGAGAGAGAGCGGGGAACGGTGCGTCATCTTCACCCAATACGCCGCAATGGCTAATTTGCTCAAGCAATATTTGGAGCGCACGCGTCCCGAACGCATTGAAGTTATTACCGGACGGACGCCTGCCAAGGAACGGGAACGCATCGTCCGATCGTTCCAGGAAGAGGAAGACGGCCCGGCCGTCCTCGTTCTGTCGCTGAAAACCGGCGGCTTCGGACTAAACCTGACGAGAGCGACCCGGCTCATTCATTATGACCGCTGGTGGAACCCGGCGGCGGAGCGGCAGGCGACGGACCGCATTTACCGGATCGGCCAAAAGTCCGACGTTGAAATATGGAAGCTGATTACGAAAGGCACGCTGGAGGAGTCGATCGACAGGCTGCTCCAGGAGAAGGAGCGGCTTTCCGAAGGCGTTGTCGGCTCCGGCGAGCGTTGGCTGACGGAGTGGAACGACGACGAATTGAAACAGCTGCTCACGCTTCGGCAAGAAATCGTGTTCGAGGACGAAACGGAGCTTGGAGGCACGTATGCGAGATAACATCGTCAAACCGGAACTGCTGATCGCTCCCGGGATCGTCGAAGGCGAAATCGAAGACGCACCGTCAAGAAAATATACGGCGAAGTGGACGATTCCGCAGTACACCGCAGAAGAGAAGGAACGCATCGTTGACTCGCTGTCCTCCGACGCGTTTCTCTACGGGCGATGGTTGACAGGCGCGATGACGGAGCAAGACCGGAAAGCTGCCGGAGCGGCGGAGGACGGCTGGCAGTCCAGCTGCAATTGCGGGAGGAACCAGCCTTGCAGACATGCCGTTTCGATTCTATTCCGCTTGCGCGAGCAAGCTAAGATCAAGCCTTGGACTTGGCTCGACGTACGCGGCTTTAGCTTAGAGGATGCTTCGCAAGCCGTACATCAGCGAAGACGCACAATGATTCGAACGCACTCGGAGCCGCCGGAATACGAGAGCGAGCTCCCGCTTCGCATCGGGCAGGAAACGCCTGCAGCGTCCCCGATCGCGCCGCATGCCGAGGACCCGCCGTTCTGGAACCGGGACGTCGCGTTCGCGGAGTGGCTTGAAACGATATACACGCGCAGCAGGAAAGGGGAGTCTCCCAGTTGAACCGTGTCACGGAAGGCTGGCTTCGACGGTTTATCCATGCCTACAAAAACGCATCCTTCATGGACAAAATGACCGCGGTGCGCCAAGAGACGAATCCGTATTACTTGCTTGAGTGGCTGATCATGTCCGAAGAAGAGTCAAGCGAGTTTTGGCTCGGCTGGGAAGGCGAGCGGACCGCGGGAGTCGAGAAGGGAAGCTTGACGGGAATCGCCGACTTTGTTCAGTATGACCTCGGGTATGAGCTCATCTTCGGCGTTCCGCTCGACCATGCCCGTCTTACTTTGCTTCGGACCGCGTCTAACGATCTCGCGCAATTTTACGGCAAAGAGCGTTGGGAAGCAGGGGTAGAGAGGCTTCAAAGCGAAATAAAATATAATCTCGAGCGTCATGGGGCATACAAGAAGGCGTTACAAGCGGAGCTCGCGAAGCTCGATAAGGAATGCAAGGAAGAGAAACGCGGGATTGAAGAACAATGGGGCGAAGAAAGCTTCGAAGAAGATTTGAAGGCGGAGCTCAAATCGGTGGAACTGCGGTACGAACGGCGGAAGAAGGAAGCGCCGTCCAAGCTGCTTCGCGGCGCATTCCTAAAGGACCGCATGCTCCAATATATCGTTCACCGCGGTATCCCGCGCCCGTATGAACGAACTGCGGCAATTTGCGACAGCTTGCTGCTCCCGCCCGGCGCTGTCGCCGCCGATCAATGGATGGCTTGGGCGGAAAGCGGGGATGTGTCCGGCATAGGGGGATGGCTGTCGGCTAACCGCGGAGAGGCGCAGCTGTTCTCCGGCTGGCTGGCTTCGTTCATCAGCAAAAGCGAAATGACCCGAAGCGCAATCGATCCGGCTGGCCGTCAGCGCTTTGCGCTGAAATTGGCCGCGGATGTGCACGATCGGGAACCGGAGCTGGCTCAATCGGTCATCTCCGCCGTCTTTCAGGCGTCCGGAATGGAAGAGGCGTTGTTTGAGCAAGCAAAAGATAGCCATTCCGGGCTGTTTTCGCTGCTCATCCGGTCGGCATTGCCCGCCCCCGAACGAAGGAAGCTGCTTCGGGAGGGCGTGCTGCTAACCCATTGGGACACCTTCGCCGCCCTTTTTGCGCAGGCGGCGCCGGAGACCGAATTCGACCGTTTGGCGTGGGTGTTTTGCCTCGATCCGGAAAGCTTGCAGCAGCGGCTGCTGCGCAGCCAAACCGGGGAAGCGGCGGTCACGCCGGAAGACATTATCCGCAAGCTTTGCCGGCTGTTCGCCGAAGGCATCCGCCGAGGCGTCGACCAAGAGCTGATCGTTTCGTTTTACGCTTATTTGGCTAAACATGATAAAGAAGCGTTCTACTCCTTCGTTCATGGAACGAAGGCGCTGCCCGAGGCGCTGCCGATGTTCGAGGTTCCGCCGCAAACGCTGTCGCCGCTGTTTCGCGGAGACGGCATCCGGCAAGCGTCCGCGAGAAAGCATCTGCTCCAGCTGTTCTACGAATGGCTTGAGCAGGGCAGCTTCAAGCTTACGGAGCAAAGCGAGCGTCAGCTTACGCAGCTGGCGGGCGTTCTTGCAAGCGATAAGCGCGCGGCCGTGAACGGCTGGCTGCAGCGGCACGAGAACGACTGGCGGAAATTTCGCGGCGGCGAAGGCGATTTTCCGTTTACGCGGCTGTTGAAATTTCGCTGGCTCGGCACGAAAGAGGACCCGAAGGAGCAGCATGCGGCCGTGGAGGAATGGCTGAAGCGCAGCGGCGATTGGGTTCAGTTTGAAACGGATACGCCGCTGTCGGACAAGGGAATGCAGTATCGAATCGTTCGTCCGGGCGCCGTGGATGCGGAAAGCGGCGATCTGCTCGCCCGGGTGCTTGTAAGAGCGGAGTGGGCGGACCAAAAGCAGGTGCGCAGTCTTTTAGACGATCTTAAAAATTTATAGCGAGGGGGATGCGCTTTGTCGGATATGCTGTATGTGGGCATTGATTTCGGTACGACCAACAGCTCTGTGGCGGTGCTCGATCCGATGACCGGACGCGTGGAGATGAAGCGGCTGGACGAAGGGGAGGAGCCGTATCTCATTCGCACGATTTTGTCCATGGGGACGGAGGGCGAATGGCTGATCGGCCACCAATCGGCGGCGCTCGGCAAGCTGCGCGAGCGGTCGGTCCTGTCGCTGAAGACCGAGCTCCGAAGGTCGCCGGATTTCGCAATGACGATTGACGGAGAGCGTTACGGCATCGTGGAGCTGATTGCGATATTTTTAAGGGAGCTGCTGCGGCGGGCGGGCATCGAGCACCCGGAGCGGATCGAAAGACTTGCGTTATCGCTTCCGGTCAACTACGACGAACGCCGGAAATCGATGATGGAAGCGGCCGCCGAACGGCTCGGCTTGGAGCCGTCCCAAATATGGTTTCTGGACGAACCGGTGTCGGTGCTGTGGGATTGCCGGCTCATTCCGGCGAAGTATGCGCTCGTATTCGATTTCGGCGGCGGCACGCTCGATATGGCCGTTATGGATAAGGAAGAAACGCAGGACCACAGGCCGGCCGTCGTGTATCATCCGTATTTGGACCCTGAAGAAGACGACAGCAACCGCTATCACGGGAAGGTGATCGCCAAGCTGGGTCTTGACCTCGGCGGGGACGATCTCGACGATTGCTTGGTGAAGCGGTTCGTCGAAATCGGCAAGTCGCAAGGCAATCCGGTGTGCGAATCGATTGCGCTGGAGCTGTTCGAGGATCCGGAACGGCTGCACAAGCTGAAGACGCATCCGAAGTATACGTTCTACCATCATCTCAAGTCGACGGCGGAAGCCGTCAAGCGCAAGCTTTCCCGCGAGTCCGAAGTCACTCTGGACATCCCTCCGCTGATGCCGGGCGTTGATGAAGGGATTGCCGGCGTCACCGTTACGGCGGAAGACTTTTTCCGGATTACGGAGAAGCCGCGTCAGATCATGATGGACGGCATCAAGCGGCTGAACGATCAATTCGCGGCGTTAACCCGGCTAGGGCGCAAAGATATCGGCGCCGTGCTGCTGTCTGGCGGCAGCAGTCTCGTTCCGTTCGTTCCCGATGTGCTGGAGGAGCTGTATCCGAACGCAAGAATCGTGTGGGACGAGGAGCATCTGCAGACGCGCATCGCCCGGGGAAACGCAAGATATACCCGCAGCGAAGCGGAATGGCTGGTGGGCGACGTCGTCAATACGTCGATCGGTATTTACAACCATGCCGGGAGGGAAACGATCGAGGTCATCGCGGCGACGGACATTTATCCGATTCGAAAGACGAAGCGGATCGCCACGATGAAGCCGAACCAAACCAAAATCGAGATCGCTCCGATGGTGAAGCGGCAAGGCGCCGACAAATACGAGCCGCTGCAAAAATGGGGAAGGCCGATCGTATGGCGCATGAACATTCGGCCGCATCCGGGGACGCATGACGTCAGCCGGATTACGATCACCTACGCGATCGATAAATCCCAAAGGCTCAAAGTAACCGCATATGACAATTTGTTCAAAAGCGAAATCGGCGTCGAGGAAATCGAGCTGGCGGACTCGGGCTGGAACGTGTCCGTCAAATCGAACGAATGATATTACGGATTCATGAGGAGAGCGGTCCTATGAACGAACCATTACGAATGAACGAAGCATATGCCTTGGACGTGCTCGAACGTCTGCTGCGCTGTCCGAGCCCGACCGGCTATACGCATCTTGCGATGCGGCTTGTGGAGCAGGAATCGGCGAAGTTCGGCTTTACGGTACAAAATACAGCCAAGGGCGGCGGCGTCATTACGGTGCAGGGAGCGGAAGAGGGATCCGCAACGCTGCTTTCCGCGCATATCGATACGCTCGGCGCGATGGTGCGCTCGATTAAGAGCGCGGGTACGCTGCGGTTTACGCGCGTCGGCGGATTTATGATGCAGTCGATCGAGAACGAGTACTGCCTCATTCATACGCGCGGCGGACAAACGTATTCCGGCACGATTCTGACGACGAAGCCTTCGGTTCATGTGTACGAGGATGCGCGCGAGTTCAAGAGAGACGAAGGAAACTACGAGATTCGCCTTGACGAGCCCGTGCGTTCCAAGGAGGATGTGGAGGCGCTCGGCATTTCCGCGGGAGACGCGATCTCGTTCGATGCGCGGCCCGTGCTGCTTCCGAACGGCTTTATTAAATCGCGCCACTTGGACGATAAAGCGTCCGTGGCCGTGCTGCTGTCGCTGCTGGAGCATTATGCGCGGACGAAAAGCAAGCCGCGGCGGACCGTAAAGCTGCTCGTTTCCAACTACGAAGAGATCGGACACGGCTCCTCCTATATTCCGGACGGAGTCGAGGAGATGATCGCCGTCGATATGGGCGCCATGGGGGACGACTTGAATTGCACGGAACGGGACGTATCGATCTGCGCGAAGGACTCCACCGGCCCTTACGACTGGCACATGACGACAAGACTGATCGAGCTTGCCAAGGAGCACGGTTTGTCTTACGCGGTCGACATATATCCGAGCTACGGCTCCGACGCGTCGGCGGCGCTGCGCGGCGGACACAATATCCGTGCGGCGCTGGTCGGCCCGGGCGTACACGCCTCGCACGGCATGGAGCGGACGCACGTCGACGCGCTGCATCATACGTTTACGCTGCTTCTCGCTTACTTATCGTAGAGGCTTCCGCAATGCCGATCCCGTCCATACAGGAGCGAACCGAGCGGGAGCTGCTCGAGATGCTTTGGAGAGACGCCGCGCCGTTTGCCGTATACATTTATACCCCTTGGTGCGGTACGTGCAAGGTGGGAGAGAAGATGCTGTCGGTCGCATTAGCGATCGAACCCGGCGCAGCCGTCTATAAAAGCGATATTAATTATTTGCCCGCCCTCACGAAGGAGTGGAGGATCGAGAGCGTCCCTTGCCTTGCTTTCGCGGAAGGAAAAAGAGTGAAGGAAAAGCTGTACCGCATGACTTCTGCCGATTTTTTGCTGGCTAAAATACGCGAACGATTGCTATAATTGGCGGCAACCATCATATATCGAAAGTAAGTGAGCTTTTATGGCCATCCATATCATTTCGGACGGCGGCGCCGACCTTCCGGAGCAGCTGCGCGCCGATTGGAACATCAAGATTGTGCCGTTAGGCGTTCAAATCGGGAACGACACCTTTACATCGGAGATGGAGAAGCGCGATTTTTATAAGAAGATGAAGGAGTCGGCGGAATTGCCGAAAACATCCTCCCCGTCTCCGCACGCTTTTATGGAGGCGTACCGAAGCGTGCCTCCCGGCGAATCGATGATCGTCCTCAGCTTGTCCTCGGGTTTAAGCAGCACGTTCGATCATGCGGTGCTGGCCCGCGAGCTGTTTCTCGCCGAAAATCCGAATGCGGGACCGATTGAAGTGCTGGATTCCAGAACCGCCTCGTCGGGGCTCGGCATGCTTGCATATCGGGCCGCCAAGCTGGTGAAGGAAGGACTTCCGCATTCGGATATCGTTCAATTCCTGAAGCACACCATCGAGGAAACAAAGACGTATTTCACGCTCGATACGCTGGAGAATGTTATCAAAGGCGGGCGGCTCGACCGGGTTCGCGGCGCCGTTGCTTCGATCCTGAACATCAAGCTCGTGATGAGGGCCAGCCCGGAAGGGACGATCCAAGTGTTTGAAAAGGTTCGCGGCACCCAAAATGCGGTGAAACGGATCGTCGACATGATCGACGAGGTGAAGGACAGCGTAGAAAAGCGGGTTTTGGCGATTGCCCACAGCAATTGCGAAGACCGCGCGAAGGAATTGCTGCAAACGATCTTGGGCAAATATGCGTTTCAAGAAGCCGTCATTTCCGAAATGGGTCCGGTGATCGGAACGTATGCGGGAGAAGGCGGACTTGTCATATCTTATTAGGAGGCGAACCAAATGTCGAACGGTTTTTATGATTTGCAAGCGAAGGACGCGAAAGGGAATGAACGGGGCTTAAGCGAGTACAAGGGCAACGTGCTGCTTGTCGTGAACGTGGCTTCTCAGTGCGGGTTTACGCCCCAATATGCGGGACTGGAGCAACTGTACCGCGAGTATAAGGATCGCGGGTTTCGGATCGCCGCCTTCCCGTCGAACGATTTCGGCGCGCAGGAGCCGGGAACGATCAAAGAAATTGAGCGGTTTTGTTCCGTCAATTACGGCGTGACGTTCGACTTGTTCGACAAGGTGAAGGTGCTCGGCGAAGACAACCACGAGGTATACCGGTTTTTAACGGCGAACGCCCCGGAAACCGGCGATGTGAAATGGAACTTCGAGAAGTTTCTCATCGGCAAGGACGGGCAAGTGAAGGGACGTTATTCCAGCCAAATCGCGCCGGAGGACAGGGTGCTCCGCGAAGCGATCGAGCGGGAGCTTAACGCGTAAGGCGTAGGGCGTAAGGAGGAAGCCATGGACAACACGTTATGGGAAGCGGGACAGCTGGTCGTTGCGCCGTATAAAAGCGGAATGTATGTCGGCGAGCTTGTAAGCGTCGACGGCCATCGGGCGAAGGTGCGGACGCTTGCCGTTCTGAAGCATCCGACGCAGGGCGATCTTCACCATCCGATGCAGGCGGACGTGCCTTTCTTTCATCAGCGAAGGGCGCTCGCTTACCGCGAGGTGGCGAATGTTCCTGTCGGGCTGCTGAAGCCATGGGACGGGGAAACGGCTCCGGACTATACTTCGTCGCTTCGCGAAGCGCTCGCTAAGGAAACGGAAGCCTGCGAAGCGATGAACACGCCGTTCGGGCAGCGGTGCGCGGCCGAGCTGCGCGAGCTTGCGAAAGATTATTTTACATAAGCCGGTTTATTTACTTTGCAATGCAACCTTCGAAAGCCTTTTATCGTTATGGATAAAGGGCTTTTTTGCGGCGCCCGAACCGAGAAATCAAATCAAACAAAGACAAAATGGGGGAACCAAGCCGTTCTATGAAATTTCGTGATTTTCACCCGAACATAAGGATCCGGATCGCGCTCAACTTTTTCGGGTCGCTGATATTTAACATGGTCATTCCGTATATGGCCATTTATTTTGCCAGAGAATTAGGCGCAGGCATCGCGGGGATCGCGTTAACGGGCGGAGTCGTCCTCGGATTTGTTACAAGCTTTCTATCAGGCTACTGGTCCGACAGGATCGGAAGAAAGAAGCTGATGGTGGCGGGAGAACTGGTATGGTTGTCGTCATACGCCATTATGGCGCTGTCGACATCGCACTGGCTCGATTCTCCTTGGCTGACGCTCGCCGCCGCGCTGGGCGTCAATATCGGATGGGGGCTGTTCGGCCCGTCCTCCGACGGCATGATGCTGGATATTACAAAGCCGGACGAAAGAAAGTTCATGTACTCTTATTTTTATTGGTCGAACAATTTGGCGATCGCGCTGGGCGGCATGCTTGGGGCGTACTGGTTCGATTCCCATTTAACCGGTTTGCTGATCGTGCTTGCGGTCATGTCTGTCGTATCGGCTGCCGTGACCGTATGGAAAATCGGAGAAACGTATTTCCCGAATCGAGAGGGCGGGGCGGAAGGCGCTGCGGCTCCGGCCTCCGGGTTCGGGGCGGTGCTGCAAAGCTATGGGCGCGTGCTGCGAGACCGGGTATTCATGCTGTTCATGCTCTCCAACCTGCTCATCCTCTCATCCGAATTTCATCTATCCAACTACGTCGGCGTACGATTGGCGGATGAGATGGGTGTTCGTTCTTTGTTTTCTTGGGGAGAGCTGTCAATCTCGATTGACGGCGTACGGATGCTCGGAGTGCTTCGTACGGAAAATACGCTGTTCGTCGTTCTGTTTTCGATGTTCGCCGTGGCGGCGATGCGCCGCTTCAAGGAAAAGCAAACGCTGTTCGCCGGAATGGCGCTCTACGTCGTCGGTTACGCATACCAGATGTACAGCAACGAGCCGTGGCTGCTCATTCTCGCAATGGCGCTGGCTACATGGGGCGAGATCGTCAATGTGCCGATCCGGATGGCTTACCAAGGGTCGATCGCGCCGGACGATGCGCGCGGCGCTTATATGGCAATTGGCAGTCTTTCCGGTACCGGCTCGATGATGATCGGCACGCTCGCCGTCTCGCTCGGCGCGATCGCTCCTTCCTGGTCGATGGGAATTGTCGTATTAGCGGTCGGAGGAGCGGGCATCGGCATATTCGCGGGAATTATACGGCAGCTCGATGCCCGGACCAAAGAAGAAGCCCCGGATTCCGCCGCCGGTTTCGCAGGCAGCATATCGTCATCTGCGAGTGAAACGGTTTCGTCTGCCGGAGCTTAAGTTTTCGCTTTTTTATTTGCCAAGGACATTGCGCTCGAATTCTTCGCGCACGGCCCGCAGCAGCGCCTTGTCGCTGAGGACGTCGTACGCGGTTCCGGCCAGCGCCTTTGCGCCGAACACCATGCCTTCGAACGCTCGATCCTTCATTGCAAGGTCGCGGAATTCCCGGGTATGCAAGGAATGCTTCTCATCGACCACCTTCACATACGGATGAATAGCCGGACACTGCAGCGAAACGTTGCCTAAGTCGACGGAGCCGAGATCTTGGCAATCTTGAATTTCGGATTCGTCTACGCCCATTTCGACCAAATTTTTTGTGAATATGCCGGATAGCGTCTCGTTCGTGCGCAGCTCGTCATACGAAAATTCGTAGTTCGAGATCGTGAGCTCGCAGCCCGTTTGCAGCGCGGCGCCTTCGGCGCATTTTTTCACGCGCTCGGTAAGCACGTTCGTATATGCGCGTCTCGCGGACCGTACATAGAAGTCGGCGCGGGCGTAATCCGGAATAATGTTTGCCGCTTTGCCGCCTTCGGTAATGACCCCGTGAATTCGCGTGTGGCTCTCGCATTGCTGGCGCATGGCGTTAATGCTGTTAAACAGCATCAGCACCGCATCCAGCGCGTTGATGCCTTCGTGCGGATTCGCGGCGGCGTGCGCTGGCTTGCCCTTGAACTCGAAGCGCAGCGCGTCCATCGCCAGCGATGTGCCGGACCGTTCGAACGCATATAACGGGTGCGCCATCATGGCGAATTCGACGTCGCGGAACATGCCCGCCTCGGCCATCGGCACTTTGGCGCCGGCCGTTTCTTCCGCCGGCGTGCCGTACACCCGGACGGAGCCGCCGAATTCGCCGATGACGGAAGCGAGGCCGGTTGCCGCCGCAACGCTCATCGTGCAAATGAGATGGTGCCCGCATGCATGTCCGAGCTCCGGCAGCGCGTCATATTCGGCTAATAAAGCGACGACGGGACCGGGCTTGCCGGAGTCGTACGTCGCGACGAAGGCGGTTGGAATGTCGAGTACCCGCTCTTGCACTTGGAAGCCGAATTCCTTCAGCACGGCGGTTAACGTTTCATAAGCGTAAAATTCCTCGTAACCGAGCTCCGGCTTGTTGCCGATCGCCGCTGCGATTTGTTTTACACGAGGGGCGATTTCGTCGATCCGGCGCATCACGGTGTCTTTCATACGATAAATCCATCCTTTCGGTTGCTGCAGTTCATGCTCTATAAGTTGTAATTCCGATGCTCGGATTATATCATAGTTGCTTTCGCTTTTCTTGCGGGCGATGAATACGAACTGCAAAAAAGTGGACAAACTGGTTCTAATATGCGACCATTAGGCTTGCGGTAAAAAAAGACGATCAACGAACAACGGGGGAAATAAAGATGAACAAGGTTGTACCATGGGTTCTTTTTGGCGTAACGGCCGTTGGATTTGCGGTTTATGCCTTCGTACAAAACAATAACGGCACCGGAGCCGGCGGCGCGGCGGTCGGCAATGAAGCGGTCGCGAAGGTCGGCAACGAGACGATTACGGCGCAGGAGCTTTACGATCAGATGGTGAAGCAAGGCGGCGCGCAGGTCGTCGATTCGATGATCGAGCAGCGGCTTATCAAGAACGAGGCGAAGAAAGAAAACATTACAGTCACGGACGAAGACTTGAACGATGCACTGGGCAAAATTAAAAAGAATTTTCCATCGGACGAAATTTTCAATCAGCAGCTTGCGGCCGCCGGTTTAACGGAGGAACAGCTGAAGCAGGAGCTTGTTACGGAAGTGGAGCTCACCAAGCTGCTCGAGCCGCAAATTAAAATTACGGACGAAGATATCAAAAAGTATTACGAGGATAATAAAGAATCGTTCTCGACGCCGGAGCAAGTTCGCGCTTCGCACATTCTCGTCGATACGAAGGAAGAAGCCGAGGAGATCTTGAAGCAGCTGAAGGAAGGCGCGGACTTCGCGAAGCTGGCTAAAGAGAAGTCGAAGGATACGGTCAGCGCGGCAAATGGCGGCGATCTCGATTATTTCGGCAAGGGCCAAATGATGCCGGAGTTTGAGAAAGCGGCGTTCGACACCCCTTTAGGCCAGCTCAGCGATATCGTGAAAACGACGTACGGCTACCACATTATTAAAGTGACGGACAAAAAGCCCGCGCACACCGCCACGCTTGAAGAGAAAAAAGAAGAAATTCGCGAAACGCTGTTCGAACAGCAAAAAAGCCAAAAGGCTCAGCCTTATATCGAAGAGCTGAAAGGAAAGACGAAAACCGAAAACTACTTGGAAAAAGCATGACCTCGCGGTCTTGCTTTTTTTTCTTAAAATCGGAGGATTATGGTATAATGGTTGCGGTTTTAAGGTGGAACTATTATAAAGTCAGGTGAACCTATGACGTCATTGCGGAATCAGACCCTGGTTTCAGGCGAGCTGCTCGAACAGCGGCTTTCGGAGGTTCGTATATTGGAACAGTCCGAAACGGAGCGCTATGCCATTGTCAAAGACAATCCGACGGGCGAGCATTTTCTTCAGTACAGCTACATCCACCGAAATATTGCGGCGGGCGGAGCGGAGGAGCTTTTTCACTATTTGCTGCCGCTGGAATCGGACGATGTGCTGGGCATCTTATTTAACGAGCAGCCGTTTCGCTACCCGGACGTGTGGACCGTGCCTTATCTTCGCAACGGGCCGGACGGCGGGTACGTATGGTTCGATCCGGCGCCTGTGCTTGAAGGGGATGAGGATGAAGCTTACGCCAATCGATTGAAGGAAAAGCTGCTGGAGTTCAAGCGGAAAGGCGAGTTTGACCGAAAATCCGTCGAGAAGCTGTTTGAAGATGTCGACCCGTCAAAATAACGGCGACGTACCTTAGGGGGAAGCGCAAATGGTAAACGAAGATACGCTGTCATTATTCCGAACATTAACCGAACTGCAAGGAGCCCCAGGCTTCGAGCACCTTGTGCGCAAATTCGTGCGCTCCCAGCTTGAGCCGGTGTCCGAAGAGATCATTCAAGACCGAATCGGCAGTATATTCGGTGTCAAGCGCGGCGATCCGGCCGGTCCGGTCGTTATGGTGGCCGGGCATATGGACGAAGTGGGCTTTATGGTCACAAGCATTACCGACAAGGGAATGATTAAGTTCGCACCGCTGGGCGGATGGCATAACCAAGTGCTGCTGGCGCAGCGCATGCAGATTATGACGAAGAACGGACCCGTCTTCGGTGTGATCGGCTCGACGCCGCCGCACTTGCTGGATGAAGCTGCGAAGAGCAAGCCTACGGAAATCGGCCATATGTTTATCGACATCGGAGCCGATGACCGCGAGGATGCGGAAGCAATCGGCATCGTGCCCGGTCAGCCGATCGTTCCTGTATGCCCGTTCACGCCGCTGGCAAATCCGAAAAAAATTATGGCGAAGGCATGGGATAACCGGTACGGTGTAGGTCTTGCGATCGAGCTGCTTCGCGAGCTGCAAGGGCAAGCGCATCCGAACGTCGTGTATTCGGGAGCGACCGTACAGGAGGAGATGGGGCTGCGCGGCGCCGAAACCGCATCCCAGCTCATCAATCCCGATATTGCTTTCGTACTTGACGCATCTCCCGCTAACGACGCCACCGGCGATAAATCGGCGTTCGGACAGCTCGGCAAAGGCGCGCTGCTTCGCTTGTTCGACCGGTCGATGATTACGCACCGCCTGATGGTCGAGTTCGTCCGCGATACGGCGGAAACTCATAAGATTCCGTATCAATACTTCGTCTCGCCGGGCGGCGGAACGGACGCCGGCCGCGTGCATCTGCACGGCAAAGGCGTTCCGACAGCCGTTGTCGGCATTCCGGCACGATACATTCATACGGCGGCCGCCATCATCCATACGGACGATTATGAGGCGGCCAGGGAGCTTCTCGTCAAGCTCGTTACGAGCTGCGACCGCACGACCGTCGATACGATCGTCCGCAACGAATAGAACATCGTCTTACCCGATTCGGAAACGATATCGTTACCCGCCCGCTAGCTTATGCGTCATGTGAACCTATTGCTTGCGGGCGGGACTATAATACATAATAAGACGAAAGCGCTTTCGCGGCATTTCCCCGTCTATAGGCTTACTTTTTTTTAGCGTCTAATTTTCGATGTGGTTCAACTTCTAGGTATTGGCGTAACATATGGTAAAAGAATGCTTGCGAAAGAGGAGAGTTCCCTTGAACATTTCAAAGCAAATTATCGATGTTACCGAGCGGCTCGGCGCTCACAACTACCATCCGATCCCGGTCGTGATCGATCGGGCCGAAGGAGTCTGGGTGTACGACCCGGAAGGCAATAAGTATATGGACATGCTTAGCGGTTATTCGGCACTGAATCAGGGGCACCGCCACCCGAAAATCATTGCGGCGCTCAAGGAGCAAGCCGACAAGGTTACGCTTACTTCCCGAGCGTTCTATAATGCGCCGATGGCCCGGTTTTACGAGAAACTGGCGTCTGTTACCGGCAAGTCGATGGCGCTGCCGATGAACACCGGTGCGGAAGCGGTCGAAACCGCCGTCAAGACGGCTCGCCGCTGGGCTTACGATGTGAAGAAGGTGCCGCAGGATCAAGCGGAAATCATCGTATGCTCCGGCAATTTTCACGGCCGGACGGTAACGATTACCTCGTTCTCTTCCGACGAGGAGTACCGGCGAGGATTCGGCCCGTTTACGCCAGGCTTTCGCATCGTGCCTTACGGGGATATCGATGCGATGCGCGAGGCGGTGACGCCGAATACGGCGGCGATCCTGCTCGAGCCGATTCAAGGAGAAGCGGGCATCGTCATTCCGCCCGAAGGATATTTGAAAGCCGTCTCCGAGCTTTGCCGGGAAAAGAACGTCTTGCTGATGGCGGACGAAATTCAAACCGGCTTCGGGCGTACGGGGAAACGGTTTGCCTGCGACTGGGAGGACGTCGTGCCGGATGTGTACATTATGGGCAAGGCGCTCGGCGGCGGCGTGCTTCCGGTTTCGGCGATCGCCGCGGATGAAAGCATTCTCGGCGTGTTCGAGCCCGGCTCCCACGGCTCCACCTTCGGCGGGAATCCGCTCGCGTGCGCGGTTGCGGTCGCTTCGCTCGAGGTTATGGAGGAAGAAGGGCTCGTTGCGCGGTCGCTGGAGCTTGGGGATTATTTTTTACAGCGTCTTCAAGCGATATCGCATCCGGACATTGTCGAAGCGAGGGGCAGGGGCTTGCTGATCGCTTTGGAGATGAAAGGCTCGGCCCGTCCTTATTGCGAGGCGCTGATGAAGCTCGGTCTGCTGTGCAAAGAAACGCACGACCATGTGATTCGCTTTGCCCCTCCGTTAATCGTGACGAGAGATGAGCTCGATTGGGCGCTGGAGCAAGTTCGGCGCGTACTCGAGAGTCAATAAATTTTAAGGGAGTTGACTTGATTATGACAATGGTACCTTACAAGCCTGAGCCTTTCAGCAATTTTTCCGACCCGAAGGAAACGGAGACGTTCGAGGCCGCCCTCGCGAAGGTGCGGGGAGAGATTGGCCTTGAGATTCCGCTGGTCATCGGCGGAGAACGCATCATGACGGAGCAAAAATCGAAATCGATCAATCCGTCGCGCAAAGCGGAAATTGTCGGCCATATCAGCAAGGCTGACCGGGGGATGGCGGAGAAAGCGATGCAAACCGCATACGACGCGTATAAGACGTGGTCCAAATTTCCGCCGGAAGCGCGTGCGGGCTTGCTGTTTAAGACGGCAGCCATACTTCGCAGACGCAAGCACGAGTTCAGCGCCTGGCTGATGCTCGAGGCCGGCAAATCCCGTGCGGAAGCAGACGCCGATTCGGCGGAAGCGATCGACTTTATGGAATACTACGGACGGCAAATGATCAGTATGGCGAAGCGGTCCAACGATTTGCTGGTGCCGTATCCCGGAGAAGACAACCGTCTCGAATACATTCCGCTCGGCGTCGGGATCGTCATCCCGCCGTGGAACTTTCCGCTTGCGATCATGGTCGGCATGACGACGGCTTCCGTCGTTGCAGGCAATACGGTAATTTTAAAGCCGGCCAGCACGACGCCGGTCATCGCTTATAAATTTTTTGAAATATTGGAGGATGCGGGGCTGCCGGCCGGCGTCGTCAACTTTGTTCCGGGCAGCGGGGCGGAAATCGGCGATTTCCTCGTACAGCATAAGCTGACCCGTTTTATCGCCTTTACCGGCTCCCGCGACGTAGGACTCAGAATCCACGAACTGTCGGCCAAGGTGAGCGACGGCCAAATGTGGCTGAAGCGGTATATCGGAGAGATGGGCGGGAAAGATTCCATCATCGTCGACAAGGACGCGGATCTCGAGGAAGCGGCGCGCGGCATCGTGGCGTCCGCCTTCGGCTTCTCCGGGCAGAAATGCTCGGCATGCTCCCGCGCCATCATCCATAAAGACGTATACGAGCAAGTGCTGCATCGGGCGGTGGAGCTTACCAAAGAGCTGAAGGTGGGCGATGTGGCCGATCCGGGCAATATCACCGGTCCCGTCGTCGACGAGTCGGCTTACAAAAAAATACTCGAATATATCGAGATCGGCAAAGGAGAAGGCCGTCTCGCGGCTGGAGGCAACGCACCGATGGCGGACGTCGGGTTTTACATCGAGCCGACGATTTTCGCGGATGTCGATCCGCACGCCCGGATCATGCAAGAAGAAATATTCGGGCCGGTTCTCGCCTTTACGAAGGCCGACAGCTTCGAGCATGCGCTTGAGATTGCCAACAATACCGAATACGGCTTGACCGGCTCGGTGTACACGCGCAACCGGATGCATATCGAGAAGGCGCGCGAGGAGTTCCACGTCGGTAACTTGTACTTTAACCGCAAATGCACCGGGGCGCTCGTCGGCGTCCATCCGTTCGGCGGCTTCAATATGTCGGGCACCGATTCGAAAGCGGGCGGCCCGGACTATTTGATGCAGTTTACGCAGCTGAAGCTAAGCTCTGAAAAGCTGTAAATCGATAATAGGGGAAAAAGGGAGCGTTCACTCCAATGGGCTTCGACTCATTTATGAGAAGTGCGGTGCTGACCGTGGCGGGCAACCCCGCGGTCAGCGGATTTTTCCAAAAGTACGGCATGAAAATCGGCGTCGCCCGGTTCGTCGCGGCGGAGCAGCTTGAAGAGACGATCCGCGTCGTGCGCGGCTTGAACGAGCAAGGGCTGATGGCGACGCTTGATTATTTGGGAGAAAGCGTTTCCGACAGGCGGCTTGCCGCCGCGGCCGCGGACAAAGCGATCGAAGTGCTGAGCGCGATCCGCAAGCATGGATTACATTCCAATCTTTCGGTTAAACTGACACAGCTGGGCCTTGCGATCGATCCGGAATTTTGCCTGGAGCAGATGAAGCGCATATTGGATGAAGCCGAGCGGACGAACAATTTCGTGCGAATCGACATGGAGGACTCTCCGGTGACACAGGTGACGATCGTTCTGTTCGTGCGGCTGCTTCAGCAGTACGGCAAGGAGCGCGTCGGCCTCGTCTTGCAATCGTATCTTTATCGGACGCAAGAGGATCGGGAGCGTCTAGGCGCTCTCGGGGCCAATTTGCGGATCGTGAAAGGCGCATATAAGGAGCCGAAGGAAGTGGCTTTCCCGAACAAAGCCGATGTCGATGCGAATTATGTAAGCCTTGTGGAGAAGCATATGCTGCAGGGCGCGTATACGGCGGTCGCAACCCACGATGAAGCGATCATCGCGAAGGTGATTGCTTTTGCGAAGGAGCGCGGCATATCGCGGGACCGATTCGAGTTTCAGATGCTGTTCGGCATATCGACGTCGCTCCAGCTACGGCTTGCCGGGGAAGGTTACCGCGTTCGAGTGTATACTCCCTTCGGCGAAATGTGGTATCCGTATTTTACTCGAAGATTGGCGGAGAGGCCGGCGAATGTTCTCTTCGTTCTGAAAGGATTGTTCCGCAAGTAGAATCTTACGAACTACATGAACTTCACAGGCGGTGAATGAAATCATGCATCCTACCATCATTCGGGATATATCCGTGATCGGGGTTCCGATCGATTTGGGCGCGGACCGGCGCGGCGTCGATATGGGGCCGAGCGCCATTCGCTGCGCCGGCATGCAGGCGAGGCTGGAGCGTCTCGGGTACACGGTGCACGATGAAGGCGATCTTGTGGTCCGCAGGCCCAAAACGTACGGCGAACGCGGCACGACGTTAAAATATTTGGATGAAATATCGAGAGTGTGCGACGAGCTTCACAATCATGTGGCGGACGCCGTGTCCCAGGGCCGGTTCCCGCTCGTCATCGGCGGAGATCACAGCATCGCCCTCGGCACGATCGCCGGCATGCTGCGGCACAAAAAATCGATCGGCGTCATTTGGTTCGACTCGCATGCCGATATGAACACGGCGGAAACGACGCCCTCCGGCAACATCCACGGCATGTCGCTGGCGGTAGCGCTCGGGATCGGCGACGAGAAGCTCGTCGGAATCGGAGGCGCCGGCAACAAGATCGATCCGAGCAAAGCGGTCATTATCGGCGCCAGATCGCTCGACGAAGGGGAGCGGAAGCTCATTCGCGAGCTCGGGGTCAAAGTGTTCACGATGCACGATATCGACCGTCTCGGGATGACGCAGGTGATGGAGGAAACGATCGACATCGTGACGAACGGCACGGACGGCGTCCATCTCAGCCTCGATTTGGACGGCTTGGATCCGGAGGACGCCCCCGGCGTCGGAACGCCTGTCATCGGCGGGATAACGTACCGAGAAGGGCATCTGGCGATGGAGCTGCTGGCGGAGGCGCGCTGCGTCATCAGCGCGGAGTTCGTTGAGGTGAACCCGATCCTCGACAGCATGAACCATACCGCCATCGTGGCGGTCGAGCTGATGGGCTCGTTGTTCGGCGAAAAAATATTGTAGTAATTTGCCCGGGAGGAGCCTGTCGCTCGTTTTTCCGGGCTTTTTTTGTTGCGGTTTATTTTGATGTAACTCACGCCTTCATTATGGAAAAGGATTGTCTATAAGTTGTTGCGGTTTGGTCATGATTGCAGTGTATTTTCTTTTGCGGTCGTGCGTTTTGGCAAACGGATGTTCATCATGCGTCGTCTGCAATGCCGTTTATGAGCACACTTTATCCAGAACGGTTGAAGTTGGCGGGATTTCGGCGAAATTATGGAATACGGGCAACACAATGTAAACATACTTTTACCAAAATGATGCGCGTGGGAAGCAGTGCAGCAGAGTTAGTCAAAATGTGCGTGCGGGGAAGGAACAAACGGGAGTAAGACGCAACGGCAAGGACGGAGGAACAAAAATTTTTTCGCGGACCAAGCCCATTTTTACCGGATTTGAATACTATGAAGAAAGTTCTGGGCTTGGGGGGAATGTTCCGATGACGACCGCACCTTATGTATATACCGCGCTCGGGGATTCTTTGACGTTCGGCACCGGAGCCGACGAACGGCAAGGCTTCGCATACCTGGTTTACCGGCAGCTGCAGGAAGCGCGCCGCGCGAATATTGCGTTCCATCTGCATGGAACGGTCGGAGCAACCACGAAGGAGCTTCTGGAGAAGGTTCAGGCGGATCACAGCCTGCGCGAACGGCTGCGCTTAGCCGACTTGATTACGCTCACCGCCGGGGGAAACGACATTATTCAAGCAGCTAAAAAGATGTACATGGAAGGAGTCCTTACCTCCATGAAGCCGCCGATGCGGGCCTTCGAGCAGTCGTACCGCGAATTGCTTGAGGAGCTTGTTGCGCTGAACCGGCCGAAGGAAAGAGGCTGCCAAATCATCGTTGTGGACGTTTACAATCCGCTGCCGATGTTTGACGATGCGGTGCTTTGGATTCGTTTCCTCAATCGCTGCATTCAGCGATGCGCCGCCGCCTATGAGCCGTATGTCCGCGTTGCCCGAGTGTACCCGAAGTTTGTCGACCGGGAAGAGGAGTATATTTCCGATGACGGCTTCCACCCGAACGGAGACGGCCATGCCGCCTTGGCGGAGTGCGTGAAGCAAGAGCTGCGGCTGCTCGCCGGAAGCGGGGGAGCTTGAACATGACGAGAGGCATTGTGTATTTATTAGCTGGAGTTACGGCGGCGGAGCTGCTGTCGTTCCAGCTCGGGCAGGAATGGTTTCTGCCTGCCAATGCGGCCGCCTTCTTAACGGTGCTGCTCTTAATCAATTTTAAGCTCAGAATGGTCGTGCCGCGCAGGCCGAACGATGCTGCCGTGCAAGAAGCGTCCCAAGACGCGCAGCCTGAGGAACTGCAACATCCGCAGTCTTCGGAGCAAACGGAAGAACCGGCCGTCACGCGTATGGAACAAATATTTCCGTATTCGAGGCACGACCGGACGAATCCTTTTGATTGAAAGGAAGTATCGATTTGGACTACAATGAAAAAGTACGTTGATTTCGAATGGATCGTCGCATGGTGCCGCTGCCGGCATATTCGCTGCCGCAGCGGACCTTTTAAATCCTAGGGTACATATACGAGAAGGGAGAATGACGGATATGGCACAATACAGAGAAATCACCACATTGGAGCAATGGAAGGAAGCGCTCGAGGCGTCGGGGGACAAGCCGGTGCTTGTACTGAAGCACAGCACGACGTGTCCGGTCAGCGCAGCGGCTTTAGAGGAGTTTGAGGACTATTTGGCGGGAAATCCGAAGGAGAATGTCGACTTCGTGATGGTGAAAGTGATCGAATCTCGTCCGGTGTCGAATGAAATTGCCCAAGACCTCGGGGTAAAGCACGAGTCTCCGCAAATCATCTTCGTGAAGGATAAAGCGAAATATTGGGCCGCTTCCCACTGGTCCGTCACGAAGAAGCACATTCACGCGGTGCTGGACTAATGAAAGCCGGTCCGATTCGCGTGGGCGTCGTATCGGATACGCATATGCTGTCGCGCGCGAGAGCGCTGCCCAAGGCGCTGGTTGACGGCCTTCAAGGCGTCGACCTGATTGTTCATGCCGGCGATTTCACCGACCCGTCCGTTGTCGCCATGCTGGAGGAGATCGCGCCTGTCGAAGCGGTTGCGGGCAACAACGACGGGACGGACATCATCCGCAGGTTCGGCTGGCGGAAGGTCGTCGAGCTTGGCGGACGCCGCATCGGTGTGGTGCACGGGCATGACGGGCCGGGCCGTTCTACGGAATGGAAGGCGTTTCATGCGTTTCGGGACGAGAAGGTCGATGCAATCGTGTTCGGGCACTCGCACGTGCCGCATTACGAATGGATCGACGGGGTGCTGCTGTTCAACCCCGGGTCGCCGACGGACAAGCGTCGGCAAGCGCGGTATTCCTACGGGCTCATGGAGCTGGACGAAAAGATTACCGCATCGCATTTCTTTTATGATGATAAAAGTTAACAGGCGGATGGAGGAAAAATCATGAAGTCGTATTTGGACTTGCTTAAGGATGTGCTCGAGCACGGCGTGGACAAGTCCGACCGGACGGGCACCGGGACCCGTTCCGTGTTCGGGCGCCAGCTGCGGTTTGATCTGTCGGAAGGCTTTCCGCTCGTTACAACGAAGAAGGTGCACCTGAAATCGATCATTCACGAGCTGCTTTGGTTCCTTAGCGGAGACACGAACATCCGCTATTTAAAGGAGAACGGCGTATCGATTTGGGACGAGTGGGCGGATGAGAACGGCGATTTGGGGGCGGTCTACGGCTCTCAGTGGCGTTCCTGGCCGGCTGGCGACGGGTCGACGATCGATCAGGTGGCGAAGGTGGTCGAGTCGATCAAGCGGAATCCGGATTCGCGGAGACACTTGGTAACCGCTTGGAACGTGGCGGAGGTCGACCGAATGGCGCTGCCTCCGTGCCACTTCGTCTATCAATTTTATGTGGCGGACGGCCGCCTCTCTTGCATGTTTACGATGCGAAGCGTGGACACGTTCCTCGGCCTGCCGTTTAATATTGCGAGCTACGCGCTGTTAACGCATATGATTGCGCAGCAATGCGATTTGGAGGTCGGTGAGCTCATTTGGTCCGGAGGAGACGTACATATTTACTCCAACCATATGGAGCAGGTAAAGCTTCAATTGACCCGGGAGCCTTATCCGCTGCCTAAGCTTGTCATTCACCGCCGCCCCGAATCCATTTTTGATTACAAATACGAAGATTTTGAAGTGGTCGGCTATCAATTTCATCCGCGGATCGCGGCGCCTGTGGCTGTGTAAGGCGGTGGGCGCATGAACGAATCGGTTTGGGACAGGGTGACGTTAGTTGCCGCCATTGACGAACACCGGGTAATCGGCCGCGGCAACGGCTTGATATGGCGGCTGCCATCCGATATGAAATTTTTCAAATCGAAAACGATGGGCCATACGATCGTCATGGGACGGAAAACGTTCGAATCGATGGGGAGCAGACCGCTGCCGGGGCGAAAAAACATCGTATTGTCGTCGCGCGGCGACTTTGCTCCGAAAGGCTGTTTGAAAGCAGGCAGTCTGGAGGAAGCGTTCGAGTTGGCCGGGGAAGGACCGATCGACGTCATCGGCGGCGGGAAGGTGTTTGAGGAATGCCTCCCGAAGGCCAGGCGCATGCTGCTTACA
This sequence comes from Paenibacillus thermotolerans, assembly GCF_028745515.1. Classification (GTDB taxonomy): domain Bacteria; phylum Bacillota; class Bacilli; order Paenibacillales; family YIM-B00363; genus Paenibacillus_AE; species Paenibacillus_AE thermotolerans. The sequence continues at coordinate 78,369 of NZ_JAQZSG010000004.1, forward strand.
CAGCTGCATCATACGTTCGAAGGCGACGCGTATTTTCCGGAATGGAACCCGGAGGAGTGGCGGATCGCATGGGAAACTCCGGGCGAAACCGATTTGAGGAATCCATATTTGTATACGTTTCGGGAATATGTAAGAGCGCCGGGGAAATAAGAACGATGAGGCCGATCGATTACTTCCCGTATCGCAACGATACTCGTAAAGTGTTGATTCCGTATTTGCGGTCGCTGCCGGAGGACGCTTGGTTTGCCGTTCATCCGGACTATCCGAATTCGATCGCTTGGGTGATCCGGCATATTGCCGAGAGCGAGGACGGGTGGATCAACGAGATCGCGCTGCAAGGGAGCCGCCGCCTCGCCGACATACCGGACAACCCGGGAGCGCTGCTGGGGGCGTACAAGGAGATCCGCGCACATACCGATCGGCTTCTTGCAAGCATGAGCGCCGCAGAAGGAGACGAGCCGATCGAAGTTCCGGAGTTTCCGGACGGATGGAAGCCGCCGTCTCCGCCGACGCGGCGCTGGGCGTTTCACCATGTATTTGCGCACGAAGCGCATCACGCGGGACAAATCGGCGTGATCGCCAGACTGATCGGTCACAAAGGGCCGCCTTTCTAATTTGGAAAGGCGGCTTTATTTTTGCGTAGCCAGCGCCCCGCTGCTGATTTCATACCGATGCATGAAGTATTCGACGATCGCCAAAATTCCTCCGGACAGCAGCGCTCCCGTCACGGAGGCGTATGCTCCGGCAATGACATATTGGCTTGCATAAATAAAGGCGGCGGAGAGCGCCCAGTCTGCTACGGTCGTCAGCCAAAGCGTGCCGCGGCGCAGCATAAGCCATTCCAGCGCATAGCCGACGACGGCAAGCAGCAGACCGGCCAAGACGATGGAAGTGGCATACGGGTAATGGACATCCCTGAGCATTTGATCGCAAAGCCATAATCCGATCGGCGTAATGACCAGCTTCATTAGGAACACAAACATGAACCGAATCCTCCTTGAAAGTTTTGTCATTCATAATGTTTCCATCGGCTATCGTTTCATTCGCCCCCGGCCTAAAGCGTACGAACCGAACCTTTTGCCCGTGAATATAGTGTGATATATGCCTATTAGGCACTAACACAGGAGGACGCTATGTATCCGGTCTATGCGTATATTGGCAAGGAAACGGAATGCAAAGAAAAGCCTATCGCCTTCCCGCCGCAGCATCAGCGGGGGCAGCCGGGCATCGAGGCGTATATGGCTCCGCGGCCGATCGCCGAAAATCCGTACTATCGTCCTGCGGGGAAGCTGTACGGCAAGACGGCGATCATTACGGGCGGCGACTCAGGGATCGGGCGGGCCGTCGCGTATTCGTACGCGAAAGAAGGAGCGAACGTAGCCGTCGTTTATTTGAATGAGCATGTCGATGCCGAAGAAACAAAAAAACGGATCGAACAGCTCGGGGGCAGATGTCTTCTCATTCCCGGGGACGTCCGCAGCTCGTCGGTCGCGGATGATGCCGTAAACAAGACGCTGTATACGTTCGGCTCCGTCGATATTTTGGTGAATAACGCCGCTTACCAGCCGTATCAGCCGTCGATCTTGACGCTGTCGGACGAGCAAATCGAGGATACGTTCCGGACGAACATTTTCTCCTTTATTTATTTCGCCCGTGCCGCCGTCCCCTATATGAAACGCGGGAGCACGATCATTAATACGGCATCCGTCGTCGCTTACAGAGGAAACAAGGAGCTGCTCGATTATTCCGCGACCAAAGGTGCGGTCGTCTCATTTACGCGTACTTTGGCGCTGCAGCTTGCCGATGCGGGCATCCGGGTGAACGCGGTCGCCCCGGGTCCGGTGTGGACGCCGCTGACGGTCGCCACCTTCCCTGCGCAGGAGGTTAGAACGTTCGGCACGAGCGTCCCGATGCGAAGAGCGGCGCAGCCATACGAAATCGCACCGGCTTATGTGTATTTAGCTTCCGACGATTCCAGCTATGTGACGGGACAGACGCTTCATATCAACGGCGGCGAAATGACCGGCTCATAGCTGGGGAACCAGTGCGGAAAACCTGCCGAAAACCTGCAAAACGTTAAGAGCTCCCCGCGACGGCTGCGAAGGGGCTTTTTGCGGTGCGTTAACTAGATAAAACTTTTTGACATTAAAGCATTGACGCTTAAAAAAGACGGTGCTATTATATCATCTAATGAACCTAAAGCCTAGTAAACAACTAGGAATAGACGGGTACAATACATAGAGAGGGGAAACCAAGCAATGAAAGGCATTAGGAGAGGACCATGGGTTACATTGCTGCTGATTGTCCTTGTGGCGGCGCTGATCGCAGGCTGCGGCGCAAAGACGGCAAGCAACGAAACGAATGCGGCAGGCGGAGGCGCGGGTGCGGATCAGGCGAACGATTTGTCGGGCAAAAAAATAGCGCTCGTTATGCAGTTCAATACGGGTACGTTCTCACAGCAATATATTGACGGCGTTACGGAGCAAGTGAAGAAATTCGGCGGGGAAGTAACCGTATTCGCCTCCGATAACGATTTGGGCAAAATGGCGAGCAACCTGGACGCGGCGGTGAATCAAGCGTTCGACGGCATCCTGATCGACCATGGACAAGCCGGTGCATTGGAAGCGGGTGTGAAAAAAGCGCTTGACGCAGGCATTCCGGTTGTAGCGTTCGATGTCGATCTGGCCGTACCGGGCGTAACGGTCGTACAGCAGGCGGACGTGAAACTGGCGGAAATGACGCTGGAGCGGCTTGCACAGGATGCCGGCGGCAAAGGTACGATCGTTAAAGTTTGGGTCGCGGGCTTCGCACCGATGGAACGCCGCCAAACCGCATACCAAGCGTTCATGGAAAAGTATCCCGACATGAAAGAGATCGCGGCGTTCGGCAATGCGAACAACCCGGCGCTCGATACTCAATCCCAAATGGAAGCGATCTTGAAGCAGTACCCGAACAAGGGCGACATTACGGCCGTTTGGGCCGCATGGGATGAATTCGCGAAAGGAGCGACCCGCGCGATCCAACAAGCAGGACGGACGGAAATTAAAGTATACGGCATCGACATGAGCGATGAAGATCTGCAAATGATTCAAGATCCGAATTCGCCTTGGGTAGCGTCCGCCGCAGTTGATCCGAAGGATATCGGACGCGTGCACGCACGTTACTTGTACCAGAAGCTTCACGGCGACGAAACGCCGGATACGGTCGTGCTCGAGCCGGTATTCGTGCACCGCGAAGACTTGCCGGAGCAGCAAATATCCACAACGGAGCTCAGCCAATACGTAGAAGGCTGGGGAAGCAGCGAGCAAGGCTTGACGGACTGGATGAAAGAGCTGGAATAAGAAGCGGCGAAATCGTTTGACCGTGTTGACGAACCCCACTGGACGGAAAGCCCGGTGGGGATTGCTGCTTCCGGGGGAGGAATGAAGGCAAGTGAGTTTGCTCATGAAAAATATTGAGAAGTCGTTTCCGGGAGTCCGCGCACTGAAGCGGGTTTCGTTCGAAGCGAAGCCGGGGGAAATTCACGCGCTGCTCGGCGCTAACGGCGCGGGCAAGAGCACGCTGATGAAAATTATGTCCGGCGCGTATACGCTTGACAGCGGCTCGATTGAGATCGACGGGCGCGAAGCCGCCATCGATTCGCCGCTTGATGCGGCAATGGCGGGCATTCACTGCGTGTACCAAGAGGTCGACACCGCCCTTGTCGGCGGCCTAAGCGTGGCCGAGAACATCTGGATGGACCGTATCGCCCGCGGAGAAATTCGCTGGATACGCTGGGGCAAGCTGCAGCAAGAAGCGGCGGAGCTGTTGAAGAGGCTGGGGAGCACGGTCTCGCCTTCGGTGAAAATCGAAGAGCTGCCGATTGCCCACAAGCAGATCGTTCTGATCGCGAGGGCGCTTGCCCAAAAAGCCAAATACGTCATCTTCGACGAGCCGACCGCGCCGCTCAGCTCGGAGGAATCGTCCCGTCTGTTTGCGATTATGCGGCAATTGCGCGCCGCCGGCGTCGGGTGCATATTCATTACCCACCGCCTTCCGGAAGTGTTCTCCCTGTGCGATCGGATTACCGTCATGCGGGACGGAACGAACGTATCCACGCATGCTGTGGCGGAAACGTCGATTCCCCGGGTCATTCGCGACATGCTGGGCAAATCGCTGGAGGAAGAGTTCCCGAAGGCGGAGACTGCAGTCGGGGAGACGATCCTCGAGGTGCGGCATATCGGTAGCGGCACGAAGGTGAAGGATGCGGATTTCTCCGTAAAAAGAGGGGAAATCGTCGGAATTGTCGGGTTGGTCGGCGCGGGCAAGACGGAGCTTTCGAGGGCGTTGTTCGGAGCGGACAAGCTCGATTCCGGCTCGATGCTGCTGCGGGGCGCGGAGGTACGCTTCCAAGAGCCGCGCGAGGCGGTAAGGGCGGGGATCGTGCTCGTACCCGAGGAGCGGAGAAAACAAGGCATCTTTATCGAAGAGAGCATTCAGCACAATTTGACGGCATCCGTAATGAGCCTGTTTTCGCGCTTCGGCTTTCAGTCGGCAGCGAAGGAGAGAATGCATGCCGGCGAAATGGTGGAAAAGGTCGGAATCAAGACCCCGTCGATAAACCAATCGGTAAAGCTGCTCAGCGGCGGCAACCAGCAGAAGGTGGCGGTGGGCAAGTGGCTTCCGACAAATGCGGACGTGTTTATTTTCGACGAGCCGACGAAGGGCGTCGATATCGGCGCCAAGAGCGACATATTCCGGCTGATCGGATCGCTTGCGGGGGCGGGCAAAGGAATCGTTTATTTGTCCGCGGAAATTCCCGAAGTGCTGGGGCTGGCGGATCGAATTTACGTCATGTGTGACGGAAAGCTCGTGAAAGAGCTTCAGCGGGGCGAAGCTACCGAAGAAAACATACTGTTTTACGCAAGCGCAGGGGAGGAGCAATCGTCATGAAGGACAAGCTACTGGACGTTTCATTTAAATACGGCACGGTCGCGCTCATATTTGCGGTCATTGCGGTGTTCGGGGTTACCCAGGAGCACTTTTTCAAAGCGGGCAATCTGACCGATATATTGCGGTCGATCGCAATCGTAACGTTCGTTGCGATCGGAGTTACGTTCTCGCAAATCGTCAACGGCTTCGACCTATCGGTCGGCTCCGCCGTATCGTTGTCGACGGTCGTTTCCGCCAGCCTGATGGTGTGGTATCAGCAGCCCCTTATCGTCGTGCTGGTCGTTCCGATCCTGATCGCCGTCGGCATCGGACTCATCAACTCGTTCCTCATTATTCGCTGGAAAATTCCCGATCTGCTTGCGACGCTTGCGGTGATGTACATTTTCTCGGGGGTGCAGCGAACGTATACGGCGGGCTACTCAATTTATAACAACATGCAGTTCCCAAGCGGCGAGAAAGCACCGGGCGTGTTCGATCCTTCGTTTCTATGGATCGGGCAAGGCGAGCTGTTCGGCGTTCCGGTTATGGTGCTCTTAATGCTGCTGGCTGTCATATTCGCGCATATTTTTTTGCAGTATACGCGCTGGGGACGTCAATTTTATATGACGGGGGGCAACCGGGAAGCCGCCCGCCTGTCGGGCATTTCCGTCAATCGCGTCCGTCTTGCGGCATACGTGCTGTCGGGAGCGTGCGCTGGCTTCGCCGGCATATTGTTCGCTTCCCGCGTTGGCACCGGTCAGGTGGACGCCGGGGCGCCGCTTCTCATGGAAGCGGTCGCCGCCGTGTTCGTCGGCTTCTCGGTATTCGGCGCCGGCAAGCCCAATATGATCGGCACGTTCTTCGGGGCGGTGCTTATCGGGGTGCTCTTGAACGGCTTAACGATGATGAAGCTGCCGTACTACGCCTTCGATATCGTCAAAGGACTCGTTCTCGTGCTTGCGCTCGCCTCCACCTATATTCACTTGAATCGGCGCAGAACGTAATGCGTAACGGATACGGTTATTTCTTGTAAATTTCCCGCATGACGTGTCTCAGCTCGGGGACGACGATTCTCGTCATTGCAAGCTTTACGGCCCCTGTGGAGCCGGGGGTGGAAAATACGGCGGTATGCCCGACTACGCCCGCGGTCGCGCGGCTGAGAATCGCGGCCGGGCCGATATCCTCCGCGAAGCTTAAGTAGCGGAATATTTCGCCGAAGCCGGGCATCTCCTTGTCGAGCGAATCCCTGACCGCTTCATAGGTCGTATCCCGCGGCGCAATGCCGGTGCCGCCGTTGAGCAGCAGCGCTTCGACTTCGGGGTCTGCCGCCGCTTCATGAACGAGCTCGCGGATTTGATCGTATTCGTCTTTGACGATTGAATAGCGAACGACCGAATAGCCCGCCTCCTCCAGCAGCTGCTTCATTAGCGCGCCGCTTTTATCGGTTTCCGGGGTGCGGGTGTCGGAAACGGTAACGACCATGCATCTGACTTGGGACGGCGCTTCTTTTCGGTGTTGTTCTACAGAAGGTATGGAATCCATGACGGCAAAACTCCTTTATGGCAATTTATGCTTTCTTTATACTATATCATAGCCGGGCAAAGGGTGAGGACAGGCAGCGGCGGGTCCTCGCTCTTTGTTCTTTTTGTTGTGCCCGGCGGCCAAGCCGTATATAATGATTGTCGTTCTACTGTGATGCAAGGAGGGTACGCAATGATCATAGTTTCGGCAATATTGGCAGCGCTATGGACCGCTGTTTTCCTGCGTACCTATAAAGGATTGCAGTCCGTTCCCGATTTGCCGAAAGGCGTCTCTTTGCCGGAAAAGCCTCCGCTCGTTTCCGTCATTATTGCGGCGAAGGAGGAACAGGAGACGATCGGCGAAACGGTGCGTCACTTGCTGCAGCAGTCGTATCCGCGAATGGAAATTATCGCCGTGAACGACCGTTCCGGCGATGCGACGGGGGCGAGGCTTGACGAGCTCAAGTCATGGTCTGCGGGCAAGGAGCATTCACGCATACCGTTGAAGGTGATTCATATTACGAGCTTGCCCGACGGCTGGCTCGGCAAAAATCACGCGTTATATCAAGGCTATTTGCACTCCAGAGGCTCGTTCCTGCTGTTTACCGACGCGGATGTCCGGTTTCATCCGGATGCGGTCCGGGACAGCGTCGCATATGCGCTTTCGGAAGGAGCCGATCACGTCACGCTTTCTCCGAAGCTGGTTTCCAAATCGTTCTGGCTGCGGGCGTTCGTTCATTACTTTCTGTTCAGCTTATTTATGCTGCTGTCGCCTTGGCGGGCGAATGACGACCGTAATAGAAGCTCCGGCATGGGAATCGGCGCCTTTAATCTACTGCGGCGATCCGCTTACGAAACGATAGGGACTCACGCCGCGTTAGCGATGCGGCCGGATGACGATCTCCGGCTTGGAGTACTGGTGAAGCGGCGCGGCTTTAAACAGCGGCTCGCCGCGGGCACGCACCGGATCGCTGTGGAATGGTACACGTCGCTTCGCGCCGCCGCCCGTGGACTGGAAAAAAATTTATATTCCGGCTTCGGGTACCGGCTCGCATTAGCTGCAGCGGCGATGTGCGGCCAATTGCTGCTGTTCGCCGGACCTTTTTTGATGCTTTCGTTCGCAAGAGGGGCGGCATTGGCGGTGCTTTTCGCCGTTTGCGCCCTGATTGTCGCCGTATATGTGCTTTGCGTGCGCCGCATGAACAAAGAGCGTGGGGAAGAGGCGGCCGTTCTGCCGATTTCTGCGCTGCTGCTGACATTCGTTCTCGCAAGGTCCGTATGGCTCGCACACCGTCGGTCGGGCGTGAATTGGCGGGGAACCTTTTATTCTTTGGACGACTTAAGGAGACTGTATAAATCATGAAGCCTGCAGGGCAAAACTCATTCAACGTCAAAGTAACCATACTGCTTTTTGTATGTATTGTCGCAGGCTTCAATCAAGGGCTGCTGCTTCCGCTGTTGACCGTATTGCTCGAGAAAAGCGGAATCCCGGCCAGCATGAACGGTTTGAATTCTACGGCCATGTATATCGGTTCGTTCGCGACGATGTTTTTTATCCGTAAGCCTGTCGCCGTCTACGGGTACCGCACCGTCATAGCGGCGGGACTGTTGCTTGCGGCTGCGGCGACGGCCGCGTTTCCGCTATGGGAGAGCGTCGCATTTTGGTTCGTCCTCAGATTGCTGGTCGGAATCGGGGACAGTGCGCTTCACTACGCGACGCAGCTATGGATCGTAACGAACAGCCCCGCGGAACGGAGAGGGCGGTTCATTTCGCTGTACGGTATGTGCTACGGAATCGGCTTCAGTATCGGTCCGTTAGGCTTGAACTTGCTGCCGTTCGGCAATGCCGTACCATTCGTCTTAATATCCGCGGTCATGCTGCTCGCTATGCTTTGCCTTGCAGCGCTTCCCGCTGACCGGCCCGGAGCGGATTCGGGCGTCGACACCGAAAAGACGAAAGCCTCGACCGTTTACCGGATCGCATGGTTTGCGCTGATTCCTGCGTTCCTTTATGGCTGCATGGAGGCGTCGCTGAATTCCAACTTTCCGGTTTACGGGCTGAGGATGGGCATCAGCGAGCCGGAGGTTTCCTTGCTTCTCCTGTCGGTGGGGGTAGGCAGCCTGATTCTTCAGCTTCCGCTCGGTGCGATTAGCGACAAGATCGGGAGAAAGCCGGTTATCCTCACCTGCGCCGTTATCGGAGGGCTTGCCTTCCTGTCCGTGCCGCTGGCGGGCCGCTCGTTCGTGGGCATACTTGTCGCCTTCGCGGTGGCGGGAGGGCTGGTTGGGTCGTTCTTCTCGCTAGGTCTCGCTTATGCCGCCGACCGGCTGCCGAAGCAGGCGCTGCCGACGGCGAATATGATCGCCTCGATCCATTTCAGCGTCGGCAGCATCGCCGGACCTTACATCGGCGGGTTAGGCATTCAATATGTCGCTTTGCCCAGCGCGTTCCTGTTCCTCGGCGGTATGTTCCTGTTGTACGCTGCGTCCGGCTTGATCGGTGTCAGGCAGGCAGCCGGAGCTCAAAGTTCGGGTGTGGCCTCATAACGGTTTGGTTTCGGTTCGAAGGTCAGAATAAAGCACTCTAATGACAGCCCTAGGGGTGTCGTTTGAGTGCTTTATTGGCGATACGACCGGATTTTCCATCGCTCCTCACTGCTCCTCACTGCTCCTAGCTAAAACTCTGCGGTGCTAACGGACGCCACAGACGCTATATCGCCAATTTGCCCCCCCGCCATATCGCTAACGGACACCAGAGACGCTAAACCGCGATTATTGGTGCTTATCCCTGCTTTTTCGTGGCAATAACTGCAGTGGTGTCCGTTAAAACTTCAAACTCCCTTCAAAACGCCGAATAACTGCGTCCTTGTCCGTTAGCGATCTATGCAGGTTTTCAAAGGTCGTTTACCGTTAAAAAGACAAAGCGTTTTTTCTAGCAAGGAACAATACGACAGCTTGCGGTTTCAGTATAGTTCCACCTTGCCGTTCAATTGCTTCTTCGATTTCATCAAACAATCTTATTCGCACATCATCGGAAAGTAATCTATGTCTGGAGTTCGTGTTTAGTAGTGATATATACTCACTTGCCGTATATGTGTCATTCCAGCGGTATCGTATTACATCAAGGTCCTTAAACAAACCATCCTTTACAGTTAAAACGGTCCTCTCCTCAATAATGTGCTCCAAGGACGGTTTATTTGAATCCTCGAGCTGAGGAGCATATTTTTTGTATATCCCACGGATTTGAGTAAAGACATCATCAAATGAAGGAACATGAACGGTCCAAAAAAACGCAATAGACCCGTGATCGCGAAGCAGATCATAAACTTTGCGGTAGCCGAAATGTTGCGGCTGAATGAAATGGAAGGCTGTTCCTGATATTGCTAGGTCGAAGCCGCTTTTTTCACACTGCCACGTTTCAAACGCGGAATTAATTATTTTAACATTAGGTTTGTCCTTGAATTTTTCTCGAGTAAATTCCGCCAAGTTTTGCCCTAGCTCGATACAATGAAAGTAATTATACCCAAGCTCAACAAAACCTTTTGTCGCTTGCCCTGTACCGCAGCCGATTTCAAGTATGGAGTCATCTTTTCTCAAATCGGAATATTCCAATATATCGGTAAAAAGCTTTTCCGGATAGTCAGGTCTGAACTTGTCATATTCCTTTGCGATTTCATTAAAAGTGTTTTTACGTTCCATTTGCAACCCTCCGAATTCATTTCGATCAAAAAAATAAAACTCCCGCCCCGTAAAGGGACGAGAGTAAGTACTCCGAGTTAGCTCTCTGTAATAGAAGCTGTCCAATTACTCTCTCTCATCTTTGCTTTTGAAAGGAATATTTTGGTGTTTACGGAATTTTAGCACGGTTGAATTTCTATGGCAACATACATTTTCGAAAGCTCTTTATAGATTAATCATTAGAGCCCCAATCTAAAAATGTAACTAAACAGAGGCCGCCCAAAAAGGGACGGCCTCCGTTTTATTTATTTCGCGCCGTGTCGTTCCGGCAGCGAATCCAAATATTGATCGTTCAGCTGCAGCAGCTTGACGATTTTGATGAAATCGTCTTTATACAGCATCGGGTCGGTCGCCACTGAAGGATCCGCCGGATTGCGAATCGGAATGACCGTGCCTTCGCCGAACGTTTCGCCCGAGATGTACATAATCTCGTCGTTAATGAACGAGCCGGTCGGCAAGTAATAACGGCTTCCAAGCACGTTATGCGGGTAATTGATCAAATCTTGGCCGAAATAGACGTGGTTGTCGAGCGATACGCCGAGCAGGTTGGCGATCGTCGGCATGAAATCGACTTGCCCGCCGACCTGTTCGAATCTCTCGCCCCCGTCGGTCACACCCGGAATCGTAATGATGAACGGAATATTATGGGCGGTGCGCACGTCATATTCTTTGCCGATTTCGGCTTCCAGCAGCATACGCTCGTTGTCCGTCAAGTTATTCGGCGACACGCCGAAGTGATCTCCGTATACGACGAGCATGCAATTGTCCCACATTCCCGCGGCCTTCAATTCTTCGATGAACATGCCGAGCGCGCGGTCGGCGTAATTGGTCATCTTGATGTAATTGCCCAAATCCGTCCCTTCCCAGCCTTCCGGAAGGGCGAGCATTTCTTTTCCTTCCGGCGGAATGAACGGATGGTGAGAGCTCATCGAAATAAGCTGAGCATAAAAGGGCCGGCCTTCGTCCTGATACTTTTCCAGCTGCTCGATCGTCTTCTCGTACAGCACCTCGTCGGAGGCCCCGAAGGCGATCGTATCCTCTTCGCCGAAGTACTGTTTGTCGAAGTAACGGTCAAAGCCGAGCGCCGGATACAATTGATTTCGATTCCAGAACTTCACGTCGTTCGTATGGAACGTAACCGCCGTATAGCCGAGTCCTTCCAGGATGCGCGGCAGACTCGGAATGCGTTTCGTTCCGTACATCTGAGACGCGCCGTTGTATGGAGGCGGATAGAACGACGTGTTCGAGATAAACTCGGCGTCCGACGTGTTGCCTTGGCTGATGGATTGAAACACGTTCGGGAAGTAGTAGCTGTCGCCGATCAGCTTGTTTAGAGCCGGTGTGAGCTCCTTGCCGTCGATTTCACGGCCGACCAGGAAATCTTGGAACGATTCCAGCTGCACGACAATGAGATTTCGTCCTTTGGCCGCACCGAACAATTGGCGAACATCCGGCTCCTCCAAATGTTTCACCGCGCGGACCATCTCGGGAGTAACGGGACGGGCCGCCGCCTTCATCGTTCCCTCGCGAACTCCTGCTACAAGGGTGTGAACCTCGTAAGTGACAAGCCCCATGCGCTCCGCTTGCTTCAGCTCGTTCAGCACGTTATCGTGCGCATACGCATAGGAAACCAAAGTTGCGGCGCAAACCAATAAGAGTACGGATAATATGCCGGGGGAAACCCGAAAGTCCGAAAATTTCGGTCTCGCTTTGAAGAGCGCGAGCGCGAGCCAAAGGATGACATCCAACAAATAAAGAATATAAAGCGGCTTAAGCAAATCGAGAATACTGTCGCTGACGTCCAGCACTTGATGTGCCTGAAAAAATGCATGATACGTCACGACGATTCCGAATTGCCGGTAGTAAATAATGATGGCCAGCATACCGACGGACAATAGCGTATTGAGCACCAAGTACGCCTCGGTCTTTCTTTGGCGGAACAAGAGCTCGACCGGAATGAGAAACAGCAATAAGGACGGCAGAGCGACGGCCAAACAATCCAGAGGATTGGCGTTGCCGAACACGAGGATCTGCAGTCCGTAATATTTAATGGTAAGAAATAACGTAAATAAGAAAAACCGCGATTGCAAAAATGGTTTCCACCGCAGCATCGTGTAATTCCCCCAGATTTGTATTTTGCACGATGACAATGTGTTTAATTATAGCGCAGTGGATGATTTTTGCAACGCGGGACATAGAGTGATTTTTGCCATATTGTTCCTGTAAACGAGGTATTCTGCCTTTTCCCTTGCTTTACATTATGATTTCGCTATCCGCGCGGTCGATTCCCTTACGACCAGCCGATGCGGGATAATGTGACGTTTCGCCGATGTTGTGCTTTCGCCTTTGATCATGCGGATCAATTCCTGAGAGGCCGTGTAACCGAGCTGATAAATACCGATGTCGATGCTTGTGATGGGAGGCGTTGCGAGCTCCGAAAATACGATGTTATTGAATGAAACGAGACTCATATCCGCCGGAACGGAATATCCGAGCTCGCCAAGGCCGCGAAGAATGCCGAAGGTGACGACATCGTCCACCACAACGAGTCCGGTCGGACGCTCGGGTAACCCCATAAGGAAAGACATCGCCCGATATCCGCTCTCTTGCAGAAATTCGCCCTCGACGATCCATTCGCTTTGGACCGGCAGCGAAGCCTCTTTCATCGCCTTCAAATAACCGTCCAGACGGTCGCGCGACACAATCAGGTTGCGGGGCCCGCTCACGAAGCCGATCCGTTCATGCCCCTGCATAATTAAATGCCTTGTAGCATCATATGCGGCAAGCACATTATCGTTATCGATCGAGAGAAGGTCCTCGAAATCCGGATTTCGTCCGATCAGCGCAAAAGGAAAATCGTATTCCTCCAACAGCGCAATGGCAGGATCGTTCGTTCTGGAGTACAACAGCAATATTCCGTCCGCCCGTCCGCCTTTTGCAAGCCTTGTAATCGTCTCCAGTTCTTCTCTTTCGGTCGTACCGGTTGCAATAAGCAAATCGTAGCCGGACCGGGTCGCTTGAGTAACGATGCCCCGAATCACTTCGGAGAAAAACTGGTTCAAGAACAGCTCGTCCGCCGGCCTTGGCAGCAGAACGGCGATCGTACGCGTAGTCCTCGATACTAGGCTTTTAGCCGCCATATTCGGATGATACCCGATTTCCTCCATAATTTTTTTCACTTTTTCAGATGTCGATTGACTGATTCTCGGATGATTGGAAATGACCCGCGAAACGGTGGATGGGGAAACCCCGGCCCGTTTGGCCACATCTTTGATCGTGACGACCATAGTTAACCTCTCCTATTTAATAAGAAGGAACTGTAAATGCATTCCATGCGGTGAATGATAGCATTTGCATAAACAAACTGTGCAATCGTTTCCACTTGTAAATCTTATGTTAACTCACTGTTTTGGGGTTGTAAATATGCAAATATTTGTGCAAATTTGCGCAAAGGTGAAAAATTATTTAAAAAGGAGCATTTGTGAGGAAATGTACGAATTTGACCGGAATTATAGTGATTTTCGTTAGATTTTGCGCAATGGAATGTGTGCAAACGATTGAGCGCTTACGCTATAATCAGGGCGAGCGAAATCGATAAAGCGTTTACATATCGATGCGGAAATATCGATAATATTCGCTGGGGATGCCGCTTTGCGCATGATTGCACAATCGTTTGCACATTGTGTGCTGAAATGCGCCGCATTTTACCCTGTGGACAAGAGATCGGCTCATCCGGAGTTGCATAGCGGGTTATAACGCAAGTGCAAGCGCCGGGAGGCTGCAGCTCATCCAAAATAAATATTATATCAAGAAAGAGGGTCAAGCAATCCGATGTTGAAGATGAAACCGTGGTTTGCGATGGTTCTGGCAGTCGTTCTTGCATTCTCGCTCGCAGCATGCGGCAGCAAAACGAACGATGAAACGACTGGAGCGGACGACTCCGCCGCAGTGGATCAAGAAGCTCCGGCTGACGACACTGCAGCTTCCACCGACTTGGTGCCTGAGGAAGGCGCAAAATTGTTGATTTGGGAATCCGCAGACCAGAAAGCTTTCATTGAAGCGGTAGGCAAAGCTTTCACCGAGAAATACGGCGTACCTGTCGAGTGGGTGGACGTAGGCCCGGATAAATCGATGGCGCAAATGATCACGGACGGCCCTGCAGGCGTAGGCGCAGACGTGTTCGCGGCAGTGCATGACCGCACGGGCTCCGGCGCAGCGGCAGGCGTAATTTTGCCGAACGACGTGTTCGAGCAGCAAACGAAAGACAGCGCATACCAGACTGCAATCGATGCGGTTACGTATGACGGCATGCTTTACGGATATCCGTACTCCGTTGAAACGACGGCAGTATACTACAACAAAGATTTGATCCCTGAAGTGCCTGCTGACTGGAACGGCGTCGTGGAATTCGCTAAAACATTCAACAATGTTAACGAGCAAAAATACGCATATATGTGGGAAGCGGGCAACGGTTATTGGAGCTACGGCTTCTTCGGCGGATACGGCGCATACGTATTCGGCAACAACGGTACCGACGTGTCCGATATCGGCTTGAACAGCGACAACGCCGTCGAAGCGGCGAAGTTTTTCCAAAGCTTGCGCGACATTCTTCCTTTCAAAACGGGCGACATTAACGGCGACGTAAAGAAGAGCTTGTTTGAAAAAGGTCAATTGGCTATGAACGTAAGCGGTCCGTGGGATAAAGAAACTTACAAGCAGCTTGTTCCGAACTTGGGTGTAGCACCTTACCCGAACCTTCCGAACGGCCAGCCGATGAAGCCGTTCTCCGGCGTAAAAGCTTACTATGTCAACGCACACTCGAAGTTCCCGATTGCGGCTCGCTTGTTCGCGCAAATGGCTTCCTCCGCCGAGTGGCAGAAGAAAAACTACGAAATGACGGGCGTGCTTCCGGCCGACAAGACGCTTGGCGAAGACCCGTTGATCAAGAACGATCCGATCAGCGCCGGCTTCTTGAAGCAGTTCGAGAATTCCGTTCCGATGCCTTCGATTCCGGAAATGGCGAATTACTGGGCTCCGATGGAATCCGCGCTTGCTACGATGTGGAACGACGGTGCCGATCCGAAGAAAACGATGGATAACATGGTGAAGCAGTTTAAGGATTTGAACGCAACGGCAGCGCAATAATAAACATCATTAATCATGAGCGTTACCTGCACCCGCCGATCTAGGTCGGCGGGTGTTTTCCGAATAAGGCATTCTAAAGGGGTTGAACGATTATGACGGACCGCATTGTACCCGGAGGGCAACAGTCCGGGGAGGCGCCTGCCGGACCGCAGCTTGCCGGCGGAAAGCCGTACGGCAAAACCGCGGCGATTCTGTCCTTGTTTGTGACCGGGGCCGGGCAGTTGTACCATAAGCAATACGGAAAAGGCTTGTTGTTTTTACTGACTTATATCGCGGGTTTGTATTTCTCGTTTACATCGTTGTTCGCAAATATCGCAGGTTTAATCACGCTTGGCGATACCCCATCCGGATTTGCCAAAAATAAGCAAGGCTTGACGGTCATGGTCCAAGGCGACCATTCCATATTCATGATGATTTACGGTATTGCGTCTTTGCTCGTGTTTTTGATTTTTGTATTTATCCATGTAATGAACATTAGAGATGCATATGTGACGGGCGTGAAAAGAGAGCGCGGCGTTCCCGCTCCGTCTTTCAGGGAAACCGTTCGCCGCCTCCAAGATAAAAGTTTCCCTTATATGTTATTAACGATTCCGGGTCTCGGCGTTCTTTTCTTTACTATAATGCCGATCATCTTTATGATTTTGCTTGCGTTCACAAACTATAACAAAGACCATCTTCCTCCGAAAAACTTGGTCGATTGGGTCGGCTTCAAAACGTTCTCGAATTTGCTCGTATACTCCCAATGGGCTTATACGTTCTGGAACGTACTGCTTTGGACCGTCATTTGGGCTGTTGTAGCGACGGTTACCTGCTACTTCGGCGGTATTCTCGTAGCGATGCTCATTCAGCAAAAAGGCGTCCGTTTCAAGGGCATGTGGCGAACGATCTTTATTTTGCCGTATGCCATTCCGCAGTTTATTTCCTTGCTTATTATGAAAAATATGTTCAACTCCCAGCTCGGTCCGATCAATACGTATTTTCGGATGCTCGGCCTGCAAGGCTTGCCGTGGCTGAACGACCCGTTCTGGGCGAAGGTTACGATCGTATTCGTTAATATGTGGCTCGGCATCCCGGTCTCCATGGTGCTTGTGCTGGGCATTTTGACTGCGATCCCGAAAGATTTGTACGAAGCGGCCGAGGTGGACGGCGCTTCCTCCTTCCAGAAGTTCCGGAACATTACGCTGCCTTATGTATTGTTCGCCACGGCGCCGCTGCTTATTATGCAGTTTGCGGGCAACATCAACAACTTTAACGTCATTTATTTGCTTACCAAGGGCGACCCGAAAACCGGGGAGTTCGCGTTTGCCGGCACGACCGATTTGCTCGTTACCTGGCTCTATAAGCTGACGCTCGATAATCAAATGTACAATATCGCATCGGCCGTCGGCATTTTGATCTTCCTCTTTATCGCGTCGTTCTCGATTTGGAATTTCCGCCGCACAAGGTCGTTTAAAGAGGAGGAAATGCTGCAATGAATAAAACCCGCAACGCAATGAAGCTTACGCTCAGTTATATATTGCTGGCGATCATTACGATTATGGTGCTGTATCCGACGCTTTGGATCGTCATGTCGTCGTTCAAGGTGGGAAGTTCGCTGTTCAGCACTTCGCTTATTCCGGATCAATTCACGCTGCAGCATTACAAAGATTTGTTCGCGGACCGGGCGAATAAAGATTTTCGCTTCGTTCAGTGGTATTTCAATACGATTAAAGTGGCTACAATTTCGATGCTTATCGGCACGCTCATTCAGCTGCTGACGGCATATGCGATTTCCCGGTACCGGTTTTACGGGCGCAAAGCGCTTATGTCGACGATTCTTGTATTGGGCATGTTCCCGGGCTTCATGTCGATGATCGCCGTGTACATTATTTTGATCCAATTGAATTTGCTCGGCACGCATTGGGCATTGATTCTCGTTTACTCGGCAGGCGCGGCGCTCGGCATGTTCGTCGCCAAAGGATATTTCGACACGCTTCCTAAGGCGCTGGAGGAATCGGCCCGTATTGACGGCGCCGGTCACCTGACGATATTTTTCCGCATCTTCCTGCCGCTGTCCCGTCCGATTATGACGTACGTAGCGCTGACAACGTTCTCCGGGGCGTGGGTCGACTATATTTTTGCCCGGCTCATTCTAAGTAAAGCGAGAGATCAATGGACGCTGGCGGTCGGTCTTGTCGAAATGGTCGATTCTTACTCTTCGACCGAGTTCACGCTCTTTGCGGCAGGCTCCGTGCTTGCGGCGATTCCGGTTGCCTTGTTGTTTATGGGTCTGCAAAGGCTGCTCGTGCAAGGACTCACGGCCGGAGCGACCAAAGGATGAGAATAGCGCGAACCTGGTTTGTGTTATTGCTTAGCTTGACGCTTCTGCTTCCCGGGTGTACGCAGCCGCAGAAGGCGGATGATTCGGAGGCCCGGGAACCGGCGGAGGGGGCAACGTCGCCGTCCGATGCCGCTTTTTCGGCGGCTAATCAGCCATCGGACGTATATTATGAAATTTTCGTTCGGTCGTTCCGCGATTCGAACGGCGACGGCATCGGCGATTTGAACGGCGTGACCGAAAAGCTGGATTATTTGAAGGAGCTCGGCATTCACGGCATCTGGCTCATGCCCGTCAACCCGTCGCCGAGTTATCATGGATACGACGTAACCGATTATTACGGAATCAATCCGGATTACGGAACGATCGACGATATGAAGCGGCTGCTGGATGAGGCGCATAAACGCAATATCAAGGTCATCATGGACCTTGTAATTAACCACACCAGCTCGCAGCACCCTTGGTTTACCGAATCCGCAGCAGGCGAGGACAGCCCGAAGCGCGACTGGTACGTATGGGCGGACGAAGACACCAACGTGGGCGAAAGCAGCGCCACCGGCGCGGCGAAAGCGTGGTACCCGAAGAACGGGGCGTACTACCTTGCACCGTTCTGGGACGGCATGCCGGATTTGAATATGGATAATCCCGATGTGCGCAATGAGCTGATTGCCGTCGGCAAGCATTGGCTGAACCTCGGAGCCGACGGCTTCCGTCTCGATGCGGCAAAGCATATTTACGACAATGTCGCCTCTGATAAAAACAATCCGAAGACGAAGGAAAAAAACATCGAATGGTGGCAGCAATTCCGCAAGGAGATGGAGCGGACCAAGCCTGACGTTGTGATGGTCGGCGAAGTTTGGGATTCGCCGGCCGTCGTCGCACCGTATTTCGATCATGCGATGACGTCCGCCTTCAACTTCGATCTCGCCAATCGGATCATCGGGATGGTTCAGTCGGAGTCGAAGTCGAATCTGGCTTTTATGCTTGAGCGAATTTACACTTTGTATGCCGAAGCTTCGGGGGGAACGTTCTCCGATTCGACATTTTTGTCCAATCACGACCAAAACCGCGTCATGAGCGTGCTCGGCGGCAACGTCGACCATGCGAAGATGGCTGCTGCGGTTCTGCTTACCTTGCCGGGGAATCCTTACCTTTATTACGGCGAAGAGCTCGGCATGAGCGGCATGAAGCCGGATGAGCACATACGGGAACCGTTTCCTTGGACGAAGGACCGTTCGGTTGCGGGGAATACGAGCTGGCTCGTTCCTACCTTTAATAAGGACGGGGAGATTTCCGCAGAAGCGCTCATGGAGGACGGCCTATCGATATGGAACCATTACAAGCGGCTTATTCGATATCGGAATAGCGACAGAGCTTTGTACGAGGGCGGAATCGTGGAGTTCAAGCTAGACAATGCCAAGCTGGAATCGTTCGTTCGGGCCACGGAAGACGGGGACGCTTCGTTAGTCGTTCACAACCTGGGAGGAGAAGCGGCCGAAGCGGATTTGACCCAGGTTCCCGGCGGGGTGACGTTTCAGTCGATCCGCTTTGCGACGAAGGACGGAGCCGTCTTAGACGAGAACGGCCGGCTTTCGCTCCCCGGCTACGCTACCGTTATTATTAAACAAGAAAATAAATAAAAAAAAATCGGGCTGTCCTGCAAAATGTAACTTGCGCGGGACGGCTCGTTTTTTTGCAATTTTCACAATTTTATCTTGAAAACATCGGATTACCCCTTTAACATAGGAAATTATACTTATTTAAAATGATAGAACATTCTGTCTAAATAGAATTGTTGTATCGCTCAAAAAGAGGAGTCATAACGGGAACTTATTTGCGGAGCGATGCGTCTATTAATAGGTTTAGCGAAAAAGGATCGACCGAAAAATGCAATCTCAGACGGTGAAGGGGAAAGTCCTGATGCAAAAGTGGATCATACGTATTTTATCTGTGCCTGTTGTAGCTTTTACTGCGGCCATGATCGGCTTGCTGCCCTTATTGGTCGTTCCGACTCCGGGCGGAGTCGGGCTCGCCTTCTCGAGCGCGTGGAGTGCGTTCGTGTCTTATGTCGCCGGACTGTTTACAGGGGAATCATGGAGATTTTTTATTACAAAGAATGAGTTCAACTACTGGGATCAAATCGGAAGCTACGTGACCATTTCTCTGTTATATGTCGTTGTTGCGGCCATTATCGGCTTAACGGTGGGGCTGCTGACAGGCATATGGTTTTCCTGGTCAAAGAGCGAATGGTGGAAGCGGTTGCTGGAGCTGACGAGCGTGCTGCCCGATTTCATCGTGATCCTGTTGCTGCAGTTCACCATCGTGGTCATCGCTCAGCGAACGGGAATGGTCCTGTTTAAAGTTGCGAACGTATCCGACGGGCAGCCTGCGATCGTGCTGCCGATTTTGTCGATGATCATTATTCCCGCCGTATTCATAACACGCAACGTTGCGCTGCAAATGCGCCTCACGCTGACGGAGGATTATATCGCGAATGCGAAAGCGCGGGGGATGGGACGGGGCTACATTTACTTCTTTCACGCCCTTCCGAACGTTATACCGTTTATTAGAGCCGATTTGCATAAGCTGATCGGGATTATTATGAGCAACTTGTTTATTGTGGAATATTTTTACAATGTGAAAGGCGTTACGGCGCTGCTGTTTTCCAGCTCGTTCTCGTACTTCGGCGACTATCAGTACCCGCTTGTCGTGAATTGCTTGCTGACGCTTCTGGCCATATACGCCGCGATTTATGTTGTTATTCGTTTGTATATGAGCTTATGGGAAAGGGCGGTTGTCCGATGAACAAAACGTTGTTAGCAGGGCTCATGATTACCGGGTTCATGCTGTTAATCGCCGCTTTCGGACCGATGTTCGCACCCCATGAGCTCACCGATCAGGCGACCATCGAGTTTGTCGTGAAGGAGGACGGCAGCAGCGACATCATAGCCCCGCCGGTTCCACCCGGCAACTATTCGTATCCGCTCGGAACCGACAAGCTCGGTTACGATATATTGACCCAGCTTCTGTACGGGGCAAAATATACGATCTTGGCGGCGGTCGGCATCGCGTTTGCCAGAGTGGCGATCGGCGGGACGATCGGCATGCTGCTCGGATATACTAGCAGCGGCAAGAAAGGGTGGCAAATGTGGAGCTTGCTCGGCGGCATTCCGATGTTCATCATCGTCTGGTTTTTTTTAGCCGGCATTACATTTAATCCGGGTCTCGATCCGGTTAAGCTGACAATGTTGATGGGCGTCGTATTTCTTCTGGTCGGCTTGCCGAGCGTCATTGGCTCCGTAAAGGATAAAGCGTTTGAGATCAAAAACCGGCAGTTCGTGCTTGCTTCCCGTTCCATCGGTTCAGGACACTGGACGATCGTTCGGTCGCATCTGTTTCCGCATTTGAAGGAAAGCATGCTTATATTATTCGTGAATGAGATCATCTTGATCTTGGCGCTGTTCGGCCAACTCGGACTGTTCCGAATATTTATCGGCGGAACGCGCGTCACTTGCTGCGACCCGGTCGAATACTCAAGCATCACGAAGGAGTGGGCCGGCCTCATCAGCTCCGCTAAGCTCGGCATCTATATTAATCAGTGGACGCTGTTTATTCCGCTTGCCGCATACGTTTTGTTAATCCTCGGATTTTATTGCGTTTCGAAAGGACTCGAGTCGAAGTATAAAGAAAAATACAGCAAAGCCGCCCATGTGTAGGGCGGTTTTTTTGTTGTCTGCATATTGCAATCGGACGCTCGCTTTGGATATAATTCCATAGGTGAACAGTTCAACAGTTGAATTAAATGGGACAGGGGGGAGAGCGTGAATCGGGAGAAGCTTCGTGAATTGGTGAAAAGATACGATGAGGTTTACGATTTCGTATCGCAAAAGGTTACGTCGTTTTACGGGCAATTTGCGGGGAGCGATAATTTGACGGTGGATCAGATGTACGCTCTCAAGTACATCGTGCGGCGCGGACGATGTCCTTCCTCGGAGCTGGCGGAGGCGTGCAACGTGAACCGCGGAGCGGTCACCGCCATGGTGAACCGGCTGGAAGCGAAGGGCTACGTAGAAAGAGTCAGCGACGAACGGGACCGGAGGCTGGTGCTGCTGCAGCCGACGAAGCTCGGGAACGAAGTGTTTCTGGCTGTGGAGGAGAAATTTTTGTCCTTCGCCGAGTTTTATCTTTCGGAACTGCCGGACGAGGAGATGGAGCAATTTGTCCGCACGTATGAGAAGCTGGCTACAATTATCCGCAAAGTAGAAGAGGAGGGTCTTTGTTGATTGACCGGTTAATTACATTGCGCTGGGTCGTATTTGTATGCTGGATTGCGGCGATTGCCGCCCTGCTGCTGACTTCTCCAAGCATGGCGGAGCTGATCCGCGAAAAAGGCGGCATCACGATTCCGGACGGCGCCAAGTCGACGATCGGCGAAGACATATTGGCTGCGCATACGGACGGTGACGATGGATCGTTCGGCGCGGTACTCGTATTTCACCGCGAGCAAGGGCTGACTGAGGACGACCGCCGAGCGATCAAAGCCGCGTATGATAAGCTTGACGCCAATGCCGAAAAGCTTGGCGTCGTGTCGCTCACAACAGTAGAGAGCAGCGCCGAGCTGAAGGATCGGATGCTTTCGAAAGACGGGACGACCGAAATTGCGCTCGTCGAAGTCGACCCCGGCAATAGAGAAATCGCCGAAGTAAGGGAGCAGCTCCAGTCGGAGATCGGCGATGCGGACGTTCCTCATTATTTTACGGGGGCGCCTTTCATTGACGAGGATGTCATCATTTCGTCCGAGGAAGGCTTAAAGAAGACGGAATGGATTACGGTTGTATTTATTCTAGCGGTGCTCCTGCTCGTTTTTCGTTCGCCGATCGCCGCTCTTATTCCGCTGCTGACCGTAGGCATGTCTTATGCCGCCAGCGGTGCGGTCGTCGCCTTTTTGGCGGAATATGCGGATTTTCCGATCTCGAATTTTACGCAAATATTTATGGTGGCCGTGTTGTTCGGCATCGGGACGGATTATTGCATATTGCTGCTCAGCCGATTTAAGGAAGAGCTGGCGAAGGGCGGCGCGGTGAACGAAGCGGTCAAGGCTACATACCGGACTGCGGGCAAAACCGTCATATTCAGCGCTTTGGCCGGCCTCGTCGGGTTTGCCGCGATCGGACTTTCGGAATTTAAGCTGTATAAATCGGCGGTAGCGGTCGCAGTGGGGATTTCGGTTCTCATGCTGGCTTTGTCGACACTGGTGCCTTTCTTTATGTCCGTACTCGGAAAAATCATATTTTGGCCGGCTAAAGGAGAATTAAAGCATAAGCCGAATCGGCTGTGGGGCGCCTTCGGCGCGTTCTCCGCTTCCCGGCCGTTGGTAACGATTTTGATTATCGCGGCTGTTTCCGTGCCGTTGCTTGTTTCCTATAACGGCTCTTTATCCTACGATTCCTTGAGCGAAATCGGCGACGGCTACGATTCCGTCAAAGGCTTCCAAATTATTTCGGACCGGTTCGGTCCCGGTGAATCGCTGCCGACGAAGCTGATCATTGAAAGCGACGAGCCGCTTGATACGGAAGAGGGCCTCGCCATGATCGAGCGCGTCTCCCGCGAGGTCAGCGCAGTGCCTGGGGTGGCGCACGTTCGCGGCGCAACGCGTCCGCTCGGCGAGCCGATCGCCGAATTCGAGATGTCGTCGCAGCTCGGGACGCTCGCAGGCGGATTAGGCGAAGGCCGCGACGGCATAGACACGATTTCGAGCGGCTTGTCGGAGGCGGCGAATGCGCTTGACGATTCGAAGCCGAAGCTGGAGGAGGCTTCGGCGGGCGTAGGCAAGCTGATTGACGGAACGAAGCAGCTGCAGAGCGTCGTCGGCGAATTGACCGGCGCGATCGATCAGCTGGAGCGCGGCGTGCGTGACGGTTCCGCGGGAGCGGAGGAGCTGCGAGCCGGGCTCGAGCAGGCGCGTGTCAGCGCCGAGCGGATCGCCGACGGCGGGAAACAGCTTTCCGCCGCTTATGAGGCGGTCGGCGCCGGCTTGCAGCAGCTTTCGGCCGGATATGACGGCATTCTTTCCGGGATTAAGCAACTGCAGCAAGGGCTTGCGGGGGCGAAAGCGTCCGCCGTAGGGCTCGGTAAGTCGCATCCGGAGCTTACCGATGACCCGCAGTATGCGGCGTTGACTGCCGCGCTTGACGGCTCGCTTGCCGGGGCGGAGCAGCTGTCGCAGTCGCTTGCGGTCTTGAACGCGGAGCTGGCGAAGGCTGCCGGCGGCGTTGCGCAAGCGAATGCGGGCTTCTCGGAGTCGGTTAAAGGCCAGGCGGCGCTTGCGGCGGGACTCGGACGGCTCGCGCAAGGAATCGGAGAGCTGGAGAAGGGTCTGACGCAGGCTGCGGACGGCCATAAGCTGCTGCTGCAGAAGCTTCCGGCCATGAACGACGGGCTGAAGCAGCTGGAGAAAGGACAGGGCTCCGTTCGGGAAGGCTTTGATTCGCTTATTTCGCAGTTGGGTCAATTGAACACGGGACTTTCGGAAAGCGTGAACGGGCTTGAGCAAATTTCGGACGGTCTGGGCTCCGCAATTGAATACGCGGACAACGCGGCCGCCGAGACGGCGTCTCCGCTCGCAGGCTGGCACATTCCGGAGGAAGCGCTAAAGAACGAGGATTTGCAGGTCGCTTTCGACGCGTATATGACGAAGGACCGGAAGGTAGCGACGCTTGATGTTGTACTGTCGAATCATCCGTATTCAAAGGCTGCGCTTGACTCGATCGGCGATGTCGAGAACGCGGTAACACGCGCGCTTGCCGGCACCGAGTGGAAGGATGCGAGAGTCGGCATCGGCGGCGTCAGCAGCATCTACCACGATTTGGGAAATATTACGGCGAACGATTATAAACGAACGGTTTCGTTCATGATCGCGGGAATATTTTTGATCCTTGTCGTGCTGCTTCGTTCGCTGGTGATGCCGATTTACTTGATCGGATCGCTGCTGCTTACGTATTTCAGCAGCCTATCGATTACCGAGCTCGTGTTTGTTCACGGCTTCGGGTATTCCGGTCTGAACTGGACGGTTCCGTTCTTCGGGTTCGTGCTACTGATGGCGCTTGGCGTAGACTACAGCATGTTCTTGATGGACCGGTTTAACGAGAACGGGCATTTGTCCGTGAAAGATGCGATCGTGCAAGCGATGAAGCAGATGGGAAGCGTCATTATTTCTGCGGCTGTCATCTTGTCCGGCACCTTCGCGGCGATGTATCCTTCCGGCGTATTGTCGCTGCTGGAAATCGCAACGGTGCTGCTCGTCGGATTGATGCTGTATTGTTTCGTATTTTTGCCGTTGTTTGTGGCGGCGGCCGTTCGTTTGTTAGGCTCCGCGAACTGGTGGCCGTTTATGAAACGCCGCAGCGGCGCCGGCTATGCCGCCGATGATGGCGGGGGGCATGAGCAGAGCGCCGGAGCTATTGTTCGCGGCACGGAGTTTGAGGTGTAAATCGAGCGGTCTCCGGCATATGTCGGGGACCTTTTTTTCTGTGTTATGTGCCGCAGTCGAGGAGAAAGTACCTTTGTTGAGTGCCGTAGTCGCGAAGTGTCGCCGAACCAAGTGCGAAAATGCCAATGTGGCGTTTTGGAGATTACAGCGGAATAAAGTTCCGTTCGAGGTGGCCGGACGTGCAGTGCGGGAGAGTGCAACGGAACGAAGTTCCGCAGTAACCGTCTCCCGCTAATGATTCTCCGCCATGCGGGAAACACTATCCTTAACCTAATGAAGGAGGGATCCGAATGGCGAGAAGAAGCCGCCGTCTGCTTGTGCCGCAAGCGGGGCTTGGTATGTCGATGCTGAAGGCGGACATTATGAGGCGGGAGGGCTACGCCGTCGATCCGAACCGGCCTGAAACGGTAAAGTACGCCGTTGCCCAAAAGCTGGGAGTTCCGCTGGAGCCCGGATATAACGGGGGATTGACCACGGAAGATGCAGGCAAGGTTGGAGGGGCGATCGGCGGACAAATGGTCAGGGAATTGATCCGACGCGCCCAACAACAGCTTGCGGGCCAACCGAGCGGGGGAGGTGAGCCTCATGACGGAACGCGACCGTGGAGGTAAAAGACCGAGCAAAAGCTTCAACGAGCAGCAAAACATGGCTGAGTTCGGAGACGAGTCGATTACGCTGCAGCCGAACAAAGCGAAGGAATACGCGCCGAGTCTCAACAATATCAGCAAAAAAAGTACGGAATAACCGTTGCCAGGCGTAAATACGCTCCCTTACTATGAAGGGGAGCGTATTTCTTTATACAAGGAGAGAACGGAATGAAAATGCTGGTAACGGGGTTTGAACCGTTCGGAGAACATGCCGTAAATCCGACGGAGGAGCTCGTCCGCTCCATCAAAACTGAGGCGAATGAGCCGCTGAAAGAGATGGAAATCGTGACAGCCGTGCTGCCCGTCGTGTTCGACGAATGCGTGGAAAAGCTGATCGAGATTATAGAGGAGACGAAGCCTGACGCGGTCTTATGCTGCGGGCTTGCCGCGGGCAGATCGGCGGTAACGGTGGAAAGAATCGGCATCAACATAAAAGATGTAGGAGACGGGCAGGCGCGGAAGGACAACAGCGGTCAAGCTCCGACTGCGGAAAAAATCGTGCCGGGAGGTCCGGACGGATTGTTCGCCACAATCCCGGTGGAATCGATCGTGCGCCGCATGCAGCAGGAAGGAATTCCCGCCTCCGTCAGCAACACGGCCGGAACGTACATATGCAACAATACGCTCTACGGGCTGCTCCACGCCGCAAAAGAGCGCAACTGGCCGATTCGCGGAGGGTTTATTCATTTTCCGGCAACTCCGGTAATGGCGGCGCAAAAGCCGGCGCTTCCGAGCATGTCGATCGACACGATGAAGCGTGCGCTCACAACCGCGATCTTGGCGACTGCGGAAGCGCTCCAAAGAACCTAAACGGCCGAAGGCCCCCAAGGCTCCCCGAAGGAGCTAATCGCGAATACGTCCCGCCGCAAATAACAGCGCGAACGATACGACCGCCATTACCCCGGACCAAGCCCAAGCCAGGTCGAACCGGCCGGTTTCCACCGCCACATAAATAGCGGAAGGAACCGTCTGCGTACGGCCCGGAATGATGCCGGCCACCATCATCGTCGCGCCGAATTCGCCCAAGCTGCGGGCAAAGCCGAGCACGAACGCGGCGATCAGCGACCGGCGGGCAAGCGGAAGCAGCACATAGCGCAGCGTCTGAAACGGGGAGGCGCCCATTGACCGGGCGGCCGCCAGCAGCTCCTCCTCTACGACCTCAAAGCCCGATCGGACCGTCATATAAACGAGCGGAAAAGCAATGAATACGGAAGCCGCAACGGCCGCCCCCGGGGTGAACAAGACGCCTGAGCCCCAAATCGCTTCGAGCAGAGGAGCTATGGGGCTCGACTTGCCGAGCAGCACAAGCAGGGAAAAGCCGATCACCGTCGGCGGAAGCACGAGCGGCAGCAGAAAAACCGTTTCGATCGCCGATTTGCCGGGGAACCTCCGCCTGGCCAACGCCCAAGCGGCGACAATGCCGAGTATGAATGCAATCGTTCCGGATACGGCGGCAATTTCAAGCGACAGCCGCACCGGAATCCAAAATGAATCGGTTAACAACGACGATTTCTCCCTTTTAACGGAGGTCCAAAAAACCCGCTTTAGTAAAAACCCCAACAGCCTCGTCATCTTGCAAAAAATTTACAAAAGCGCCCGCTTCGGCCGCATGCTCTGTATGTTCCAACACAGAAGCAGGGTACGCGATGTCGTCATACCCGTTCTCGTCCGGCAAAAAGGCGATGCGCACCCGATCGCTCCGCTGCGCATCCGTTACATAAACGAACCCCGCATCCGCATTGCCCGTCTCAACAATGGACAGCACGCTGCGGACATCTTTTCCGAATACGAGCTTCTTGGACAGCGGCTTCCAGAGCCCGGCCGAGTCAAGCGACTGCTTCGCGTACTTACCCGCCGGTACCGTCTCCGGCTGGCCGACCGCGATCGTCGCAAATCGCTTCTCCGTTAGCTCGTCCAACTGCTCCAGCCGCTCTGCCGAAGCCTCGGGCACAATGACGGCCAACCGGTTCCCAAGAAACCGCTGCACGGACTCCTCCCTGACGAGCTTCCGCTCAACAAGAGCGTCCATTTCGTTGCTCCCGGCGGAAATAAACACATCAGCCTGTGCGCCCTGCTCGATTTGCCGCTGTAATGTACCGGATGATGCGAAATTATATACGACTTTCACATTCGGGTAACGCGTTTCGAACAGCGGCTGAATCTCGCCCAAGCTGTCGGATAGCGATGCGGCCGCAAAAATCAGCAATTCGACGCGATCGCTTCCGGTGCCGCCGCCTTGGCTTTGACCGCCCGAGCAGCCCGCAATTCCCGCAATTCCCGCAATTCCCGCAATTCCCGCACTGACCGCCGCCGATAACCACAACATTTTTAAAAGAAAATAACGCACCGGCAAGACACTCCCGATCAATCCCGTAGGGGCTAAAATACTTTCCCTATCATACCATGCCGGTTGCGGTGAATACATGCGTTCGCAATCGGAAACGATAACAATGGAAAAGGGAGGTAACCCGGAATGGAAGAAACGTTAATTGAGAAGCTCAAACAGTATTACTTCGACTATCGGCGCACATCGGATCCCGAAGACAGCTTCTCGCTGGCTATGCAATCGATGCCGCATTATGTGATAGGCAAAATCGGCGACCTTTCGCGCGGCGGAGATTTGGACGGCATTCGCAATGTCATCCGCCAATATGAAGAATTCGACATCGCCCCGGCGAAAAGCAACGATTCGGTGCAGGAGCGGTTCGAGGAGGAATTTTTGCAGGCAAGACAGGTGCACTAGCCCACTCTTCAATGTAAGGTTCTGGCAAAAGGGGCCGATGTATGGTATTTTACCCTTAGGAACCAGCCTTGAATGAGGAGAGATGGAGATGAATATTACGTTTCTTGGGCACTCGGCGATGCTTGTCGCAGGAGGAGAACGACGCGTAATTATTGATCCGTTTTTGACGGGGAACCCCGCAGCTGCGATGCCGGCGGCCGAAGTCAAGGTCGATGCGGTCATCCTGACGCATGCACATGGAGATCATTTCGGGGATGCGATCGATATTGCCAAGGCGAACGACTGTCCCATCTTCGCGATTGTCGAACTCGCCGGCTACTGCAAAAGCAAAGGCGTGAAAACCCATGGCATGAACTTGGGCGGATCGTTCGAAGAGAACGGGATTCGCGTGCAATTCACGCCCGCGCTTCACAGCTCATCGATTCAAGAGAACGGCACGTTGATTTATGCCGGCACGCCCGCAGGCGTCGTGCTGACGATGGGCGGCAAGACGTTATACCATGCTGGGGATACGGCGCTGTTTTCGGATCTGAAGCTCGTCGGCCGCAGAGTGCCGATCGATGTCGCGGCGCTGCCGATCGGCGATTACTTCACGATGGGGCCGGAGGATGCGCTGGATGCGGCTTCATTAATCGGCGCGAAGCATGTGATCCCCGTTCATTACAATACGTTCCCTCCGATCCGGCAAGACGGAGAAGCGTTCGTCAAGCGGCTTGAGGCCATAGGAATTGCCGGCCATGCATTGAAGCCGGGCGAAACGCTCACGGTTTAACAAATTGCATACTTCATCGCAAGCCCGAGCCTTATGGAATAAGGACCGGGCTTTTTGTTATCCTTTCACCGAAAACTGGGCGAACGCATAGAATGCATGACAGACTTTCGATTGGGAGGGGATTTACGATGAACAACGCAGCATGGCGGAAACGTCCGCTCAGGGCGACCTCCGTTTTATCGCTTTGCGTCATCCTTCTCTTGCTTGCCGCATGCTCGGGCGGATCCGGCTCCGGATCGGGTGAGAACGTTAAAGTGAGAATCGGGGAAGTTACGAGATCGATATTTTACGCGCCGCAGTATGTGGCGATCAGCCAAGGCTTCTTTAAAGATGAAGGACTCGATGTTGAGCTGACGACGACGGCCGGCGGCGACAAAACGATGACCGCGCTGCTGACGGATGCGATCGATGTGGCGCTCGTCGGCTCGGAGACGTCCATCTATGTCTACAATCAAGGCTCGGACGATCCGGTCATCAACTTTGCGCAATTGACGCAGACGGACGGAACGTTCCTGGTCGGGCGCGCTCCCGACGACAATTTCTCTTGGGAAAAGCTGAAGGGCTCCACCTTCCTGGGTCAGCGCAAAGGCGGCATGCCGCAGATGGCCGGCGAGTTCGCCTTGAAGAAGCACGGCATCGATCCGCATAACGACATGACTTTGATTCAGAACGTCGATTTCGCGAATATCGCTTCGGCCTTTTCTTCCGGAACGGGCGATTACGTGCAGCTGTTCGAGCCGACGGCGACCATTTTCGAGAAAGAGGGAAAAGGCCGCGTGCTCGCAAGCTTCGGGGTGGAGAGCGGCCATCTGCCGTATACCGTTTTCATGACGAAAAAGAGCTTCATCGACAAGCACGGCGACACGGTGCAAAAATTTACGAACGCGATTTATAAGGCGCAGCAGTGGGTTCAACAGAACGACGTGAATACGATTGCCGATGCGGTGAAGGAGTTTTTCCCCGACGCCGACATTGAGGTCATTCGAGGGGTTGTACAGCGTTATAAATCGCAAGGCTCGTTCGCAACCGACGGAATTGTGGATGAAGAGGAATGGAACAACCTGCAGGATATTATGGTAGAGGCGGGAGAGCTGGAGAAGCGGGTCGAGCATTCGATTTTGGTGGATAACAGCTTTGCGGAAAAGGCGAAAAAGGCATCGGACTAATGCGATGCGAAACCGGCGGCACGATTAGGAAAAGCGCTCCATACTACGTCCATTAGGAGGGTGCGGCATGACATATGCGATCGAAATGAAGCGGGTGACGCACGCCTACGTCAGCGATAAGGGCGCCGAACTATCGGTTAAGGACATTCGGCTTGCGGTGCGCCCCGGCGAGTTCGTCTCGCTGGTCGGACCGAGCGGATGCGGCAAAACTACGATATTATCGATGATTTCCGGATTGATTATGCCTTCCGAGGGCGAGGTGAACGTGCTCGGTACTCCCATAGAGAAGCCTCATCCGAAGGTCGGATACATGCTTCAGCAAGACTATTTGTTTCCTTGGAAAACGATTCGCGAGAACGCGGCCATCGGACTTGACATTCGGGGAGTCCGCAGCAAGGAAAACGAGGAGTATATTATGGTTTTGCTGCGCGAGATGGGTCTCGAGGCTTCAGCCGGAAGATATCCGCACCAATTGTCCGGCGGCATGCGGCAGCGGGCGGCGCTCGTCAGAACGCTCGCCGTGCGGCCGGACATCTTGCTGCTCGACGAGCCGTTCTCGGCGCTCGATTACGTAACGAAGCTGAAGCTGGAGGATCTTGTCTCGGAGACGATCCGGTCGTTCGGCATGACGGCGGTGCTTGTGACGCACGACATATCGGAGGCGATCGCCATGAGCGACAGAGTGTTCATAATGGCGAAAAATCCGGGAACGATTCGGCGGGAGATCGATATTCCCGAGCACATTCGGGAGGCGATTCCGTTCCAAGCTAGGGAGAAGCCCGGCTT
This sequence comes from Paenibacillus thermotolerans, assembly GCF_028745515.1. Lineage (GTDB taxonomy): Bacteria > Bacillota > Bacilli > Paenibacillales > YIM-B00363 > Paenibacillus_AE > Paenibacillus_AE thermotolerans. Next base: position 109,603 of record NZ_JAQZSG010000004.1, read on the forward strand.
TCAAAATATATTCCACGATATATGGAAGGAATTCGAAGGCGGGGAGGGTGACGCGTGAGACCGATGAACCGATCGGAGAACGAACTGCTGGATAAGGTGTATGCGGATTATCGGAGAGGACGGATTCGGTTTACCCGATGGGCCGTCGCTGCGCAGCTATTCCTGTTTGTTGCTTTTTTTGCGCTGTGGGAAACGGCCGGCAGACATAAATGGATCGACGTGCTGCTGTTCAGCTATCCATCGAAAATCGTAGCGCTTCTATATAGCAAGCTGCTGGACGGCAGCCTGCTGCCGCATGTCGGCGCTACGGTGCTGGAGACGGTCGTCGGCTTCGCGCTCGGTACGTTCGCCGGGCTTGCGGCGGCTGCGATTCTATGGTGGTCGCCGTTTTTGGCGCGGGTGTTCGATCCGTATATCGTCGTGCTGAACAGCATGCCCAAGGTGGCGCTTGGGCCGCTTTTTATAGTGGGGCTAGGGGCGACGTCATCGTCCATTATCGCAATGACGCTCGCCGTTACGGTCATTATAACGACGCTCGTCATTTACTCCAATTTTAAAGAAGTGGATGCGAACTATACGAAGGTGGTGCGGCTGTTCGGGGGCAACCGAGCGGACGTATTCCGCAGAGTCATTATGCCCGCTTCGGTGCCGGCCATTCTTTCCACATTGAAGGTGAACGTCGGGCTCGCCTGGATCGGCACGATCGTCGGCGAGTTTCTCGTTTCCAAGCAAGGCCTCGGCTATTTGATCATTTACGGCTTTCAAGTGTTCAATTTCTCGCTTGTTATCGGCAGCCTGTTCGTGATCGCCGCCGTTGCGGCCGTCATGTACAAGATCGTTTCCCGCATCGAGCGGGCGTTTCAATACCGCTCCTAATTGTGTGCTACAATAAAGAAAAACAGATTGCGGCACGGGATAGGGGCTGATAAGGAATGAAACAAACCGGATTAGTGCTGGAAGGCGGCGGCATGAGGGGAGTTTATACCGGTGGAGTGCTCGAACGATTTATGGAATGGGGTCTTTATTTCCCCTACGTCATCGGGGTTTCGGCAGGCGCTTGCAATGCGGTGTCGTATTTGTCGAGACAGCGCGGCAGAAACCGCCGGGTGACGATCGATTTCGTCGACCATCCCGAATACTTGAGCTTCGCGAATTGGATCAGGAAAGGGAGCGTATTCGGGATGGAGCTCATCTTCGACCGAATTCCGAACGAGCTGGATCCGCTCGATTACGAGGCGCTCTTTGCTTCCGGCGAGACGTTCGTCATGGGAACGACCGACCCGCTGACAGGGCTTCCCCAATATTACGGCAACGAGCATTGGAGGCAGGATCAGGCGACGTTCTCGTCCATAATCAAGGCGTCCAGTTCGCTGCCGTTCTTCGCTCCCTCCGTAGAGATCGCCGGGAAGCGGATGTATGACGGAGGCGTCTCGGATCCGATTCCGGTCCGCAAAGCGCTGGAGGACGGCTGCGAACGCCTTGTGATCGTGCTGACGAAGGATGCGTCCTATCGGATCAAGCCGTTTAAGCAGCAAAGGCTTGCCCGCATCCTTTACCGGCATTACCCGGGACTGGTGGACGCGATGATTCGGCGGGAGCGGGTGTATAACGAGACAATGGAACTGATCGCGGAGCTTGAGAAGGAGGGACGAGCCTTCGTCATCCGTCCGTCGACGCTCGTTCCGGTGAAACGGATGGAGCGGGACAAGTCCAAGCTCGAGGTGCTGTACAAGCTCGGAGAAGACGATGCGGATGCGGCGTACGAGCCGCTTCGGCAGTGGCTTTCCGGCGGTTTTTAACGGAGCGAATTCATCCTTGACATCCATGGAGCGCAGGACTATGATTTGCGTATCTACTGCGGAAAAGAAGGGACCATGATGAAGGCTTTTTTTAAAGGCCGCTATGAAGGTTATGATTTAGCGCAGCTGCGCAAGGACGTCCTCTCGGGAATATTAGTAGGGATCATTGCCATTCCACTCGGAATGGCATTTGCTATTGCATCGGGTGTCGATCCGGAATACGGGCTTTATACAGTCATTGTCGCGGGTATTTTGATTTCATTGCTTGGGGGCTCCCGATTCCAAATCGGCGGTCCGACGGGCGCGTTTATTCCGATTTTGCTTGCCATCGTGCTGCATTACGGATATGCCAAGCTGCTTACCGCCGGCTTTCTGGCAGGGGCGATCCTGCTCGTGCTCGGTTTGTGCCGCGCCGGAAAACTCATTACCTTGATTCCGAAGCCCGTTATCGTCGGATTTACGGCGGGGATCGCGGTCATTATTTTTTCGGGGCAAATCGGCAATTTCCTCGGGATGACGGGGCTCAAGTCGCATGAATATTTCACGGAAAATATGCGCGAAATAATCATGCATTTCAGCTCCATGAACGGTTACGGTCTGCTCATTGCCGTCATCTGTTTAGCTTGCATCGTCGGCTGCCGGCTGTTCCTTCCCAAGGTTCCGGCTCCTTTAATCGGTCTCGCCGTTTCCTCCGCCGCCGCCGCGATATTTTTACAAGGAAAGGTTGCGACGATCGGTTCGGTCTACGGCATCATCCCGGACCGGCTTCCCGGCTTCATGCTGCCTGACCTAAGTCTCGGAACGATCGGTACGATGCTGGCGCCGGCGTTCGCCATCGCGCTGCTCGGCGGAGTGGAGTCGCTGCTGTCGGCCGTCGTGGCGGACGAAATGACCGGCACGAAGCACAGCAGCAACCGCGAGCTGATCGGTCAAGGCATCGCGAACATGATTACTCCGCTATTCGGAGGCATTCCCGCCACCGGCGCGATTGCCCGTACGGCCACCAACATTAAATCCGGAGGAAAATCGCCGATCTCCGGTATCATCCACGGACTTACGGTATTGCTTATTCTTGTGTCGTTCGCCCCAATCGCCTCCGCCATTCCGCTGGCCGCGCTGGCGCCGATCCTTATGGTCGTCGCGTGGAATATGAGTGAGCGGAAGCATGTTGCCCATATATTAAAAACGCGTTCGGCCGAAGCTTGGATCATGGCGGTCACGTTTTTGCTGACGGTATTTTTCAACTTGGTTTACGGCGTTGCGGCAGGACTTATCGTTTCCGTTATCGTATATGTTTACAGGACAAAACTTTCGAAGCCGTTACAGGCTGCAAGCGCAAATCAGTTGAACGCCGATACCAGTAATCCCCGTTCACCGGCAGCGGATTCGGTGCAGGTGGTTAGGGAGGATGTAGTGTAACGATATGAAGATCATGATTTCAGGTGAGGACCGAGAGGCGGCAGAGACGCTGGGGGGGTTAGCGGAGAAGGAATCGGAAGCGGAGCTGTGCGCCTCCGCCGGCGATGTAGATGAGCTGATGCGGCTCGCAGAAGAGCTTTCCCCGGATGCCGTCTTTATTGAAGCGGAGATGCACGGCTTGAGCGGACTGCAGGCGGCTCGCGCGCTGGCGGGAAGAGCGGGCGGGCCGATGATCGTAATCACGTCGGCTACGGACCGGTATGCAATGGACGCGTTCGAGCTCGGTGCGGCCGATTATTTGCTGAAGCCGTACGATCCGATCCGGTGGAAAGCGACGATGCAGCGGCTGAAAGAGAAAATGAAGCAGCTCAAACCGTATCGATCGGCCATTCGGAATTTGCTCATTCCCGGCGGGGATTCGATTGCGGTCGTCCGTCCCGATTCGATTTTGGCGATTATTAAAGAAGAGAAGAACGTCATCATCCATACGAAGGACGGAAAAAGCTTCACCAGCAAGTCAACGCTTCAGGAATTGGAGGAGAAGCTGAGCAGCTTCGATTTTTTTCGCCCGCATCGCAGCTATCTCATTAATTTGAATGAGGTGGCGGAGCTGATCCCATGGTTTAACGGAGCTTACAATGTCAAAATGAAATCCGCGTCTGACATGAAGGTTCCGGTTTCCCGGGACGCGGCGAAGGAGCTGTTGAAGCGATTAGGCGGGGAGTAAACCGACTGGATATTTTATCCGGCTGCCGAGTGGGATTCCGGAGCTTTTATCCTTCAATTCGTACGACTCGCTCTACATATTTAACATTTCGCAACGATTTTGTTACAAAACTGTGAAACGCTTTATATAATCCATATAAAGCGTTTTCACAGTTTTTTGCTTTAGAAAACAAAAATATATTCGATTTTCCGGGAGGAGACGGGAGCAATGCACGAACTGAATGCGAACCACGAAGTGCTGCCAAGCGTGAAAACGGATTCGAACATGAAATCTTATGAAGAAACGTACAAAAACTTTAAATGGGAAGACGTTTACCCGAATTTCAGCTGGCATACGACCGGCAAAGTAAATATGGGTTACGAAGCGATCGACAAGCATACGGAAACGTCTCGCAAAGATAAAGTGGCGCTTATTTATGCAGGTGACGACCGCAACGAGAGCTATACGTTCGAAGAAATGCGCAAGCTGTCGAATCAATTCGGCAACATGCTCCGTTCGTTGGGGGTTAAGAAGGGCGACCGCGTCTTTTTCTTTATGCCGCGTACGCCGGAAATTTACGCCGGCATTATCGGCGCGCTGAAAATCGGAGCTATCGTCGGTCCGTTGTTCGAGGCGTTCATGGAAAGCGCTGTCTTGGACCGTCTATCCGATGCCGAAGCGTCCGTCATCGTAACGACGATGGCGCTGAAAGGGCGCATTCCGCGCGATCAGCTGCCGAATTTGAAGCATGTCGTTCTGGTGGATTCCGACGGAAATCCGGGACCGGGGGAAGTGGACTTCCACAAAGCGTTCGTATCCGCATCCGAAGAACTCGATATTGAATGGCTCGATCTTGAAGATCCGATGATTCTTCACTATACATCCGGGTCGACGGGCAAGCCGAAGGGCGTGCTCCACGTTCATGGAGCGATGATTCAGCATTATATTACGGGCAAATGGGTGCTCGATCTGAAAGAGGACGACGTTTATTGGTGCACGGCGGATCCGGGCTGGGTAACGGGGACGTCCTACGGTATCTTCGCACCTTGGCTGAACGGGGCGACGAATCTGATCCGCGGCGGACGGTATTCCCCGGATCGTTGGTACTCCGCCATTCAGAACTATAAGGTTACCGTTTGGTACAGTGCGCCTACCGCTTTGCGCATGCTGATGTCCGCCGGCGATGACGATGCCGAAAAATACGACTTGTCGTCGCTGCGTCACATTCTTTCCGTCGGCGAGCCGCTCAACCCGGAGGTTATTCGCTGGGGCATGAAGGTTTATAAGCAGCGCATTCACGATACGTGGTGGATGACCGAAACCGGCGGTCACTTGATCGTAAACTTCCCTTGCATGGACATTCGCCCCGGCTCGATGGGTCGTCCGTTCCCGGGCATCCAAGCCGCGATCATCGACGACAACGGCAACGAGCTGCCTCCGTACAGCCTCGGCAACCTGGCGATTCGGAAGGGCTGGCCGTCCATGATGCGCCGCATCTGGAACAACGAGCCCAAATATCAAGAATATTTCAAGATTGACGGCTGGTACGTATCGGGCGACTCCGCGTACATGGATGAAGACGGTTACTTCTGGTTCCAAGGCCGTGTCGACGACGTCATTAATACGTCGGGCGAGCGCGTCGGGCCGTTCGAGGTGGAAAGCAAGCTCGTCGAGCACCATGCCGTAGCCGAAGCGGGAGTTATCGGCAAGCCCGATCCGCTGCGCGGCGAAATCATCAAAGCGTTCATTTCGCTTCGCGAAGATTACACTTACAGCGAAGAGCTGATGGAGGAGCTGAAGCTGCATGTGAAGACCGGTTTGGCCGCGCATGCCGCTCCTCGGGAAATCGAAGTGATCGACAAGCTGCCGAAGACGCGTTCCGGCAAAATTATGCGCCGCGTTCTGAAGGCGCGCGAGCTCGGCCTGCCGGTCGGCGACTTATCGACATTGGAAGACTAATATGGTTTTTTGGAAGCGCGGACCATTGTGTCCGCGCTTTCTTGCTGTCGGGGATGTTAGCAACACTATGAGTTGCTATCAGGCTGTTTTTCGCATTGCGCGGGAGAATAGCCACACTGTAAGTTGCTAATGCCCCGAGAATCTCGGTTTCAGAAGTAGAAAACGAGAGATAGTAACTCCAGGTGTTGCTAATAAATGATCGTCCGCCGTTTTGAGCCGAATAGCAACCAGTAGTGTGGTTATTTTTCGGGGTTCTGTTGCTTGGATGCCGGGAGAAGGAGTATGCTGAGAAGGTTGAGTTGAGTTTCGGCGTGAACATTTTATTAAGAAAGAAGGGGCGGCAATGGAAAAAGAGCGCATTCGCAGCATCATCGAGCAAGGACGGCGAATCGTATTTTTCGGGGGAGCGGGAACATCGACGGAAAGCGGCATTCCCGATTTTCGGTCGGCATCGGGTCTTTATGCAGGCGGCTCGGGTACGCCGGTTCCGCCGGAGACGATCCTTTCCCGTTCCTTCTTTGTGCGTCAGCCGGAGGCGTTCTATACGTTCTATCGGTCGAAAATGATATACCGGGAAGCGCGTCCGAACGCCGCCCATCGGGCGCTGGCGGAGCTGGAGCGGCGAGGCAAGCTGTCGGCGGTCGTTACGCAAAATATCGACGGTCTCCATCAAGCGGCAGGCAGCCGAACGGTATTCGAGCTTCACGGCTCCGTCCACCGCAATTACTGCATGAGCTGCCGCGCGTTCTATGATTTGGATTATATCGTCGATTCCGAGGATGCGGTACCGGTTTGCTCCGCATGCGGCGGCACCGTCAAGCCGGATGTTGTACTGTACGAAGAGCCGCTGGATGCGGCGACATGGGAAGGCGCTGCGGAGCAAATCGCGAAGGCGGATGTGCTTATTGTGGGAGGTACGTCCTTAACCGTCCATCCGGCGGCGTCGCTTGTGACATATTACCAAGGGGACAAATTCATTATCATCAACCGGGACGAAACGCCGTATGACGAATACGCTTCGGTCATTTGCAGGGAGTCTATCGGAAGCGTATTGGGGGATGCGGTTAATTGAAGCTACAGTATCATCCGATTGTTTATACGATTTTGGTCGGCACGGCTTTCTCGAGGATCGCCTCGTCCATGAGCATTCCGTTCCTGGCGATACACCTTCTGCAGCGGACCGATCTCGACCCGGCGACCGCCGGATTCATCGTCGGACTTGGACCGCTCGCGGGCACGGTTGCCGGCATGGTCGGCGGCGGCTTGTCAGACCGCTTCGGCCGGAGGGTCGTCATGCTGGCGTCCATGTACGTGTGGGCTGTCGTTTGTTTCGGCTTCGGACTGACCTCGAACGTTCTTGCGTTCGGTGCGCTCAGCGTCTTGAACGGCTGCTGCAAATCGTTTTTCGAGCCGACCGGACAAGCGCTGATGGCTGATTTAACTCCGAAGGAGAAGCGGTTCCGCGTATTTTCGCTGCGGTATTGGGCCGCCAATATCGGGGTTTCCGTCGGGCCGCTGCTCGGCACGGCGTTTGCGCTCTCCGGCTCCAACGCTTCATGGTACGTAACCGGCGGATTTTTCCTGCTTTACGCGGTTGTGCTGCAGGTGCTGCTCGCCCGCTTCGGTATCCGGTCGATCGAAGGCGCGCGTTCGGAGCCGGTCACGATGAAGCAGGCGGCGTCCGTCGTGCTGAAGGACAGAGTGCTTGCTCTGTTTGTTGCGGGAGCCGTCTTCGTCGCCATCGGCTACGCGCAAATGACCGTATCGCTGTCTCAATATGTCGAATCGATTCATAAGGACGGCGTGACGTGGTTTGCATGGCTGCTTTCGATTAACGCAGTTACCGTTATTTTGCTGCAGATGCCGCTGACCCGGTTTCTGGAGAAACGGAGACCGATCGTCGGCATCGTCGTCGGTTCCGTATTTTACGCGGCGGGGAATATCGGCTTCGCATGGTCCGAAACGCTGCCCGCCTTCATTGTGTCGATGATTGTTTTTACAATTGGGGAAATCAGCAATTACCCGGCAGGCAGCGCGCTGATCGACTCGATTGCGCCGGAGATGCTGCGCGGCACGTATTTCGGGGCGAATCAGTTCGGCCAGCTCGGGCAATTTATCGGACCGTGGGGCGGGGGCTTGCTGCTGGCCGCATACGGCGGGCCGGTCATGTTCACCGTAATGGCGGGGATCACGCTGCTTTCCATTGTGCTGTACGGAGGCGGGATCCGGCTGCATCAGCGCAGGTCCGAGGGTGCCGATGTTGCGGTGGAAGGTTCTCGCTCTGCCGGTTTATAGCGTTTGGATAGAGGAGAGTTGCTTTCGTGGCGGAACCCTTTTTAAAGAAAATCGAGTTTTTAAGAGAGTTAGAAGAAATCATTGAAGATCGAATATTCATCGGCAACGCCGTCGACAAACTGAAGGACGAAATAACCAACAATTGTTGGTCGATTTCCATGAGCCAGGAATTAGCAGGAGAGTTTGCTGTTCAAGATTTGCAATCGATTTTTGAGAAGATACTGCAAAATAGAATAGAACAAGCGGCTGGCAGTGACTGCAGCCATGGAATGATTTTCTACGTATGGTTCGAATGGCAATCCGCAAGGCTGCGGTTTAATCTCATTTCCGATATTCATGCCAAACTGCCGTTCGGAGGCAAGTACAACGTCATTGAAAATATTGAACCGATCATTCGTGAATTTTTAAGCTTTCCTTACCATGATGGAATCCCGAGTATCGAGGCGGAAGAAGAAGTCGATGACTTGGAAGCTGAGAAAGAGATTAAACCGTTCGATGTTTATGTAGTGAACCTGCCGAAAGCCGGAAAAGCCCGTAATGAACGAGATTGACAGTTACCTTTACCTTATTGATGTAAAGTTCAAAAGTTTTTTTGCTGCCGCCGCGTGACGGTGAAATCGGTGGAAAATCTTCAATTGCGTAAACCTTTGCTTTCCCTTCCTCACTTTGTTTGATACCCCTACCGATTGTTGCGGCCTCAAAATAAAAGCTTAGCATCGGACCTGGGTAAGATGTCTTTCTTATAAATTCCCAACCCAGCAATTGGGTTATTTCGACATGAAAACCGGTCTCCTCAAATGCCTCCCTGATAGCAGCCCCCTCAGGGGATTCGCCATATTCAGCATGTCCAGCTGGGAGTGCAGCAGGATATTCTTTTGGTGCATTTGGGGGTAGGATCGCCACTATTCCGTTTTCCGTAGTGATTAGTATAACAACCCCATGACATTTCTGGGAAAATGAACCCAATTACATGAAGGACAACATGCCCGTTCGATGCTGCTTTATAAGTTCAGTTTGACACATGGGCAATATACGTATCTTAGACGTGGCAAACAATTTCAGAATAATCCATCTGATTTCCTCCATATCATTGGACTTATTTCGTCCTGCAGGGTCTTTTCTTGCCCCACACACTCAATATATCACCTTTTTTTGGGGGTTCAATAGATTCAGAAAAGCTCGAGCAAATGGAGAAAGTCCATTTATTGAGTACCGCAGCAGGGAAGAGGCGTCGAACAAATGGAGAAAGTCCATTTATTGAGTACCGCTGTAGGGAAGAGGCGTCGAATAAATGGAGAAAGTCCATTTATTGAGCGCCGCTGTAGGGAATAGGCGTCGATCAAATGGAGAAAGTCCATTTATTGAGTACCGCAGCAGGGAAGAGGCGTCGAACAAATGGAGAAAGTCCATTTATTGAGTACCGCTGTAGGGAAGAGGCGTCGAATAAATGGAGAAAGTCCATTTATTGAGCGCCGCTGTAGGGAATAGGCGTCGATCAAATGGAGAAAGTCCATTTATTGAGTACCGCAGCAGGGAAGAGGCGTTGAACAAATGGAGAAAGTCCATTTATTGAGTACCGCAGTTATGAAGAGAAATCGAACAAATGGAGGAAGTCCATTTATTGGAGCGCCGCAATTGCGAAGAGGCGTTGAACAAATGGAAAGTCCATTTATTAAGTGCCGCTGTCTCGAATAGGAGACGAACAAATGGAGAAAGTCCATTTATTGAGCGCCGCAGTCAGGAAAATGAACTAAGTTTCGTTACAGTACAAAAAACTTGGCCCACGCGGCACTTGCAGCGGAACAAATTTCCGATGCGGCTCGCGAACACGGGCCCACGGCCCCTGCAGCGGAACAAAGCTCCGTTGCGGCCCGCGAAATCCGTACCGCGGCCGGTGCATCAACACTAGACATAAACAGAGCGTTTATATAAAGCCGGCGGTTCACTATTTATACCGTATGGAAGCGACGATATCTTGATCGTAATTGCCGAAGCCGCGGCCGAACAGCGAAACGCCGCCGCCGCCGGGCGTCGGCAGCGCCGTTATGCGGAAGCGCATCGGCTTGCCGATCGGAAGGCGCAGCTGCTCGATCGTAACGTCGGACAAGCGGACGCCGTCCACCCAAGAGCCCGCTTGGTCGACGGTGATCGTCTTCAGCAGCCCGTATTCCGTGCCAAGGCTCCACCAAGCGGGAGTTAAATTCCCCCTCGTTGAACCGAAATCCCCAGGGCACGTCCATACCCCAAGACGTACGCCGCCCAGATCGAACGCAATGTCCGAAGGCCAATGCTCGTTAAAGCCCGGAGCCTCAGAGCATATTTCCAGAGACAGGTCGATCGCTTCGATCTGTTGATTGGCCAGCGTGTAATTCGGAATCGTATACTCCACAAACCCTTCCCCGAACCATAGATGGCATGCGTCGATATGCTCCGGATCGGCGAAATAACGCGGGTCGTCGTTCATGCCGATCATTTTGGCAGCGGAGGCGAGCCCGCAGGTAGGACGCACGTCATAGTCGGTATAGTGTCCGATCGGGACCGAAACGGTGTGACGGGAAACGGCGGCCGGCTCGGGTTTGAACTCCAATGTGACGGAATCGACAGCGAGGATGCACCGCTTCTGCACGCCGCGTTTGCCCGGGATGCTTTCCGATACGATCAGACCCGCCGCTTCCAGCTGCTGCACATGCTTCGTCACGATCGCCGACGACAGCTCCAGCCGCTCCGCCATCTCCCGTATATTCATCGGACCTTGGCTCAGCCATTCCAGCATGCGAATTCTCGTTTCGGAGCCGAATACGGATAACAATCCGGCATTGGCCGCGTTGACTTCAATTTTCACAAAGCATCCTCCGGTCTATTTTATTGAAACCGTTGACAGACGGTAGCTGGTGGACTAATATGGTCGTGTAATGTTAACTTTATCGTATTTTTATTAACTCTGATATTAACAAAAGGAGAATGATTTGTCCATGACCGAATCCGCAGTATCGATCCCAAGAGCTGAACACCCTAGACCGCAATTCGTCCGCGAAAGCTGGATGACGCTGAACGGCGAGTGGGAGTTCGAGTTTGACGATGCCGACGCCGGTTTGGCGGAGCGCTGGTTTGCAGGCGACCGTTCTTTCTCAAGCCGCATTCAAGTGCCGTTCGCATACCAAAGTCCGCTCAGCGGCATCGGCGAAAATACGTTTCGCGATACTGTTTGGTACAAAAGAACGGTGCGCGTTCCTGACGGCATGAAGGGCAAGCGATACATCCTTCACTTCGGTGCGGTCGATTATATTGCAACCGTGTGGGTAAACGGAGAGCTGCTGGGCACGCACGAAGGCGGCCATACGCCTTTCTCCTTCGATGCTACACCCCTAATGAACGAGAATGCCGACAATACGATCGTCGTGCGGGCGCACGATTTCAATCAGGACGTTACGATTCCGCGCGGCAAGCAGTTTTGGAAGGAGAAGTCTTGGGCGATTTGGTATACGCGAACGACAGGGATTTGGCAGCCGGTATGGATGGAAGCCGTCGACAGTACATACCTGGAACGGGTTACATATACGCCCGATATCGATACGAAAGAAATCGGCATTCGCTTTCAAGTGAAGGGTGCCATGGGCAAGCAAGACGTTCGCGTAAAAGTGTCGATCAGCTTTGAAGGCGAGCCGGTGGCAGACGATGAGTTCCGTGTACTGCATAACGAATTTTCGCGTGCGATCCGCATCGAGCATTTCAACGACCACGGATTGGACCGTTGGTGGACGCCGCATCGGCCGAGCTTGTACGACGTTACATACACCGTGACGGTCGACGGCAAGGAAACGGACCGCGTGACCAGCTATTTCGGCATGCGGAAAATTTCGATCGAGAACGGCAAATTATGCTTGAACAACCGCCCGTACTTTATGCGGCTTGTGCTTGACCAAGGCTACCACCCGGAAGGGGTGCTTACGTTCCCGACCGACGACGACATGAAGCGAGACGTCGAGCTGACGAAGGCGATGGGCTTTAACGGGGCGCGCAAGCACCAGAAGGTGGAAGATCCGCGTTACTTGTACTGGGCGGATAAGCTCGGCCTCCTCGTGTGGGGCGAGATGGCGAATGCCGGCGAGTATACGGAAGAGTATGTCGGCCGCATTACGAACGAATGGCAGGAAGCGATGAAGCGCGACATGAACCATCCTTGCATTGTCGCTTGGGTTCCGATTAACGAGAGCTGGGGCGTGCCGAACATCATGGTCGACAAGAAGCAGCAGCACCATGCTTCCGCTATGTATCACCTGACCAAATCGCTTGACTCCACGCGGCCGGTCGTGTCCAACGACGGTTGGGAAATGGTTGAATCCGATTTAACCTGCATTCACGATTATGAGTGGCGCCGCGAAGTGCTGGAGGACCGGTTCTCGACGGTGGAGAAGGCAAACTCCAGCACGTCCTCGAGCCGGAAGCTTCACGTTGGCGGGCACGAATATGCGGGCCAGCCGATAATCGTATCCGAGTTCGGAGGCATCGCGTTCAAGAAAAGCGATCAGGAGGGGTGGGGCTACTCCGGCGCCTCGGACGAAGAGGATTTCCTGAAGCGTCTTCGCGACGTGGTGGAGCCGCTGGTGCAATCGCCCGTTGTCCAAGGCTTCTGCTATACGCAGCTGACCGACGTGGAGCAGGAAATCAACGGCTTGCTGACGTACGACCGCACGCCGAAGGCGCCGCTGGAACGCATCCGCGACATTATCGGCATGCCGGTTCCGCATAAGGATTGGCGTAAATAACGGTTTGATCGTGCTCCCTTTCCTATGTCTCCTTTCCGATTGACAAAAAAGCGATTAAACCCTATACTATGTTGCAATATGCGAATGGTCGGCCTGACGTCTCTTTTGGAGACGGCGGGCCTTTTTTTGAAGGGAAACAGGAGGAAGAAGTCGATGACGGAGCATAAGGGAATCAAACTGGAAGATATTCTTATCGCCCATAACCGGGTCAAAGAACGAGTTGTCGAAACGCCGCTGCAGTACAACCATGTGCTTTCTGACCGGTACGAGTGTAATGTTTACTTAAAAAGAGAAGACCTGCAGGTAGTCAGGTCGTTCAAAATACGCGGCGCATACAATTTCATTCGAAGCTTGCCGGAGCAGCAGGCGGCCCGAGGCGTCGTTTGCGCAAGCGCGGGCAACCATGCGCAAGGCGTTGCTTATACGTGCTCGGCGCTCGGCATTCCGGGAGCCATCTTTATGCCCTCGACGACGCCGAAGCAGAAAGTATCGCAGGTGGAACGGTTCGGCGGACGGAACGTCGACATCCGGCTTGTCGGAGACACGTTCGACGACGCGCTGGCGGAGGCGCTTGTTTATGCGGAGCAGGAGGGAATGACGTTCGTTCATCCGTTCGATCATCCGGCGGTAATCGCCGGGCAGGGAACGCTGGGGCCGGAAATATTGAGCGCGGCGCCCGGACCTGTGGATTATGTATTTGTCTCCTTCGGCGGGGGCGGTCTTGCTGCGGGCGTAGCTTCCTATGTCAAACGGCTCAGCCCGAGCACTCGAATGATCGGTGTGGAAACGACCGGCGCACCGACGATGCGCACCTCTTTCGACAAAGGTTCCGTAGTTCCTCTTGAGCAGATCGACCGCTTTGTGGACGGCACGGCGGTGAAGAGGGCCGGGGAGCTTACCTACTCCATCTGCCGGGAATTGCTTGACGATATGGTATTGATTCCGGAAGGCAAGGTTTGCACGACGATTCTAGAGCTGTATAACGAGAACGCCATCGTTGCCGAGCCGGCCGGGGCGCTATCGGTAGCGGCGCTGGATCATTATCGCGACCAAATCAAGGGCAAAACGGTCGTATGCATCATTAGCGGCGGAAATAACGATATCGACCGAATGCAGGAAATTATGGAGCGATCGCTCATTTATGAAGGGCTGAAGCATTATTTCATCATCAATTTTCCGCAGCGCGCGGGCGCTTTGCGGGAATTTCTAGACGGCGTGCTCGGTCCCGACGACGACATTACCCGGTTTCAATATACGAAGAGCAGCAGCAAAGAAAACGGACCGGCGCTGGTCGGCATCGAGCTGAAGCGGCGCGGCGATTTCGACGGTTTGATCGCGCGCATGCGCGACCGCAATATTTCGTTCATCGAATTGCGCGAGCATCCGGACTTGTTCCATTTGCTCGTTTAGGAATTGAGACGGAATCAGAAACAAACTATGTTCCGAAATTTTCTTAAGAGAAAATTAAGAAACCTTTTCCAGCGGCCAACCGTTTAACTATTGGGTAAAAATTCCTAATAGGGGTGTGAGAAGTGAATCACGGTTGGAGAAGAAAAACATTTTTGTTATTGGTGCTGATGTCTGCGCTTATCGTCGTGTCCGCATGCTCGGGAGCAGGTAAAAAGGATGAGGTGCTGCCCGTGCTCGGCGAGGACGAGAAGGCAACGATCAAGGTTACTTACTGGAATGAAGACAGCTTTTTTAGGGAATTCGGCAACTTGTTCTTAATGCAGTATCCGAATATCGATATTGAAGTCGTGTCGACAAACAGTATATACAGCTCCGGAAAAGACCCCCGCGAGGCGATGAAGGAATTTATCGAAACCGAGCAGCCTGATGTACTGATGTTGAGCTCATACGATATTGAACAACTTATCAAAGACGGTCTGTTGTACGAGCTTGACCCTGTCATCGCGCAGGACGAATTCGACATCGAAAGCATGCTGCCTGCGGCAATCGAGGCGCTCCGCAATATGGGAGACGGCAAGCTGTACGGCTTGGCGCCGACCTTCTCGAGCAGCGCTTTGTTTTATAACAAAACGCTCTTTAATACGCACGGCGTGCCGCTTCCTACCGACGGCATGACATGGGAGCAAGTGCTGCAGCTCGCCGAGCGGTTCCCGAAGGACGGGGATGCGAAATCCCGGGTATACGGGCTTGATATTAACCGTTTCCCCGGAAGCGATCCTTGGAGACTGCTTCAGTTAGGTACGGAGCAAGGGTTGTCCTATATCGATACGGTATCGAAGCGGCTTACGATGAATACCGACTCATGGAAAAAGACGGCGGAATTAGCTTTGCGGCTTGCGACCTCCGAAGCCATTTACACTCCGGATCCGAATAACATGGTGCAAACGCAAACGTATGAGGAGTATCTGCTCAGCGACCCGTTTATCGGCGGCAGAACCGCAATGAAAATTCAAGACTCGTATTTGCTGGGCAATCTGAAAGAAGCAAAAACCCAGCTGAAGGACAAATTCCAGTTGGAATGGGACGTCGTAAGCGTGCCGGCTTATGATGAGCAGATGAGCTCGGGCTCGTTCAGCTTTAACCAAATTTTTAGCATCAATGCGAAGTCGCCGAACATGCGAGCCGCGTGGGAGTTTGTGAAGTTTATTAATTCGGACGCGGTTGCCAGAGTTACTTCACGCTCGCCGGCGCTTGGAGGCATTCCGGTACGAACCAACTACATCCGCAACGATGAAGGGATCAATATGGAGGCGTTCTACAGCAAAGGTGCCCAGCGGAGTGACATGTACGCTGCGTACCGGGAGCTGCCGCAGGATTTCTTTAATAACTTCAACGGGATCATCTCAAAGCATTGGGAGTCAGCCGTTAAACAATCGATAACGATCGACGAGATGCTGGCGCTGATCGAAACCGAAGGACAAGCGGCACTCGATAAAGCGATTGAGAATGAAGCGGCTAAACCGGATCATGCGAACGCCGAAAGCGTGCCGGAGACGCTCGAAGTACAGACGGAGGTCGTTACGGAGCAAAGTGTTGTAGCACAATAAAACAAACCATGATTCGAACGGTTGGTCCGAGGGCAAACGCCCTCGGATTTTTTTTGCCGTTACAGATGTGCCCCGAACCTTTGTCCGATAATGCGCCGAAACATTTTTCTTGTAAAATAGTCGTTTGAATTGATTGTATTTATATAAACATTATGATAAATTGTTTGTAAATTGACAAACGTTTTACGAAGGGTTGGTTTTAGTTGGGCGAATTGGATCTGGAGCAGTTGTTTTGGGGCGTTTCCGTTCACGAGCTGCAGAAAGGTTACGCCGAGCTGCCGGGCGGGGAAGGGTTCGTATGCATTGTGTGCGGCGAGCAAGCGGAGAAGGGCAGGGTGTTCCCGGTCGAAGACCGATGGTACGATGCGGAGGCTTATATGAAGCACCACATTCGCCGAGAGCACAAGTCGATGTTTCATTATTTGCTCTCGCTCGATAAGAAATGGACAGGGCTCACCGAGGTGCAAAGCGATGTGCTGAAAGCCGCGTACGGCGGCCGTACGGATGCGGATACGGCGAAGGAGCTAGGCAGCAAGCCGGCGACGATTCGGTATCACCGATTTCATCTGCGGGAAAAGGAAAAGCAAGCCAAAGTGTTTTTGGCGTTAATGGGGCTTTTGGCGGACAAACCGGAACAGGAGAGTGAAACGTTTATGCCGATTCATCGGACGGCGACCATGGTGGACGAACGTTATGCGGTCACCAGCGAGGAGAACGAAAAAGTGCTGCGGACGTTTTTTCCGAGCGGGCCGGAAGGGCCTATGCGAGAAATTCCCGCCAAGGAAAAGCGTAAAATCATTGTGCTCAAGCATATCCTCGGCCGTTTCCAGCGGGGGAGAAAATACAAGGAGAAGGAAGTTAATGAAATTTTAAAAACGGCGCATGCCGATTTCGTTACGCTGCGCCGGTACATGATCGAATACGGGTTCATGGCCCGGGAAGACGATTGCAGCGAGTATTGGGTCAAGGAGGATAAGCGTGAAAGCCGGGAATCAAACTGACCGCACACCCCCAACGATTCGCCGACTCCCGGAAGGTTGGAGGAGCGAACGGTGCAAAATCGACGAGATGACGGCTTCGGATATCCCTGTTGCTCAGCAGCTGTACTTGGCAAGCCGGTATATAGAGAAGTGGGATGGACTGGAGACGGATCCGTTATTTGCAGAGCGACACTATAACGGAGAAGATTTGCCGCCCGGAGGAGTCAAGGAACGGCTGCAAAACCAGATCGTCCGTACGCTGGAGGACGATACGCCGATCGGCATGCTGTCCGTATATCACGGATATCCGGACGACTCGGTCATGTATATCGGTTTTTTCTGTATTGACCCGTCCGCGCAAAGCAAAGGGTTCGGGCGGGAAGTCATCAGCGTGGCGAACGTGTTGGCGGAGCGGCTCGGATATGGCGAAACTCGCGTGGCGGTCGCGCTGAAAAATTGGCCGGCGCTGCGATTTTGGAGCGGATGCGGCTTCAACCGGGTTGTGCGCATCGTAGGTGACGCGCTGCATGCGGAGGACGCCTTTAGCACGATTGTCTTCTCGAATTGTCTGCAACGAAACTCATAGCGGTAACAGAGAAGGCCTCTTTTTCAGAGGTCTTTTTTTTGTTTTTGCCTCATTGAAGCTCCATGCGTTCTAAGAATTTGACGTAAACTTACATGCTCTGACGAATCGCAAACACTTAGTATAATCGATCGACATACAACATCAAAAAAATCGCCGATAAAGTGACATTCTTCTCAGTAAAGATTTTGTACAATCTTTTTACATTTACTCCTTCTACTTCTATGTGGAATAAAGAGAATGCTTGCTGCCTACAATTTAGTAGATAACGCAAAATCATCCACACAAAATAAAGAGGTGTAAACATGGGTAATATGCTAAAACTTCACATGATCGCATCCATACTGTGCGTTACGGTACTCTTTACTCTTGGCTTGGATTATGGGGTGCGCGGAAACGACAATGATGACCGAACAACTTCCGACCTATTGGTGGAAAACGATATGAATTACCGAATTGAAGATTACAAAAGATCAAATAGAATACATGCCAAATTAGAATTAGAACATAGAATTAAGAGCAAGGCGCAGGCACTGGCACAGGCATCACTCCCTATGCAAATAGCAAAGGAGCAAACAAGCGATCGCGCAGAAGCTGTAACGGTCAACTATGAAGTAACCGCATACTATCTTAACGTACGATCGGAACCGAACAGCTCGTCTAAAATACTTGATGTAGTATCAAAAGGCAGCATTCTTGAGGTTATAAACCCAACCGATAATGGATGGCTCGCACTTAAGGAGGGCGGGTTTGTACACGGCAAATACGCAAAGTCGATCGATGAAGAGGTACAACAGGTTAAACGGCAGGAGCCAGTAACGATTTTGTCCGCCGAACGGAGTGAAACCGCTAGACCGGAAAAACCGACGTCTTTCGTAGAATCGGATTCGGGTTTGACCGAAGAGCATATTGCCAAATTATTTGAAGGCACTGCCCTCGAAGGTGAAGGTCTAGAGAAGGCTATATTAGACGTGGAGAAAAATTACGGTATTAACTCCTACTTCACAATTGCCGTAATGAAACTGGAAAGCGGGCACGGGAAAAGCCGGATTGCCCAGAACAAAAACAATTTGTTCGGATTGAATGCCACCGGCGATAATCCGTACAAAAAAGCTTTAAGCTTCGAAACAAAAGGGGACAGCGTTCAAAAATTCGGACATATCATTTCGGAGCACTATTTGGACAAGGGGTTGACAAGCATAGATAAGGTAGCACAAAAATATTGCGGGGCAAACCCGAAATGGCCCTCTTTAGTAAAAGGAATTATGAAAAGCGACTATAAAAAAATAGCGGCATGAGCACCGAACAGAGAGCACAAGGAGACAGCCCCCTCATTCCGCAAGAGGTCGCTCCGAAGCCCCTGAAAAAACACAAAAAACAGAACGCTTGTACGCACCTCTGAGTTAGGATAAAATGGAAGTACAATTGAATCTTGGGTGGGACATCGGGAATAACTACAAGAGAAAGTAAAAACCCACCCCAAGGTTACACGCCAAAGGTGGGTTTTCATCTTTTGAATACTCAGAAGGGAATCCCATCCAAGCCAATTGTCAGGGCCAAGTGTTCACAGCACTTGGTCTTTGCTATCCACTGACAACAATTGAGACGAGAACACTGATTGATTTAATAACAGGCTAGAGAGTTAATTAAAAAAGGTGAATTAACAGGTAAATCTACGAAGCTACATAAATTCGCATGATAATCGGAAAACGGTCGGTCCGTCCGTTTTTCACAAAAACATTAACTGCAGGAGTGTATTCAATTGACTAGAATCATGATTATTGGCTCGGGTGGCTCTGGCAAGTCTACATTTGCTGCAGAACTGGGAAATGTTTTACAAATACCGGTTTATCATTTAGATGCGTATTATTGGAAACCAGGTTGGGTGCCCACTCCAAATGATGAGTGGGATCAATTTTTGAACCAGCTCGTCCAAGAGGATGAGTGGATTATTGATGGGAATTATGGAAGAACCCTCGATATAAGAATGAAGAAGTCGGATGTAATCATTTTTTTTGACTTGTCGCCTTGGATCACCACGTGCAGGGTAATAAAACGAAGAATTACATATCACGGAAAGACGAGACCAGACTTACATGAAGGTTGCCCCGAAAAATTAGATTGGAATTTTATTCAATGGGTTTGGAACTTCCGAAAGACGAAAAAACCGGGGATACTTGAAATGATACGTAAGTGTGGAAAGGATAAACGAGTCATTGTTTTTCAGAATATAGCACAGGTAAGGGAATGCTTGAAGTCGGTAAAGGATAAAGGTGAAAAATATTTCGAAGAAGGCTAATGCAATCCTATAATATTGCGCTGAATATTCGATTTCCTCGGTCCGCCAGAAATGATTAAAAAAATACTGAGTGACGATACATAGAATACTGTAATGTCACTCATTTTCGCCTTATTCCCAATATTTTCAACGTTGAACAGTTCGAGCGGTCGTAAATAATAACCATGCGCTAAGTATGAGTATGTATTTCGTTTGCATGCTTCCGTCACTTCGCGCCGAACTTTTTATTTTCATTCCATCCTTTCCTATTCCTAGCTATTATTCTTGAGATGAGCCTTTTTACATATCAGTACCCGCAGGCAAATACACGGTAAATGTCGTACCTTGATCAGGCTCACTCGCGACGCGGATGAACCCGCCATGGGCTCTCACAAAATGATGAGCGATCGATAATCCGAGCCCCGATCCGCCAGTGTGCCTTGATCGGGCCTTTTCCACGCGATAAAAACGATCAAACAGGTGGGTCAGCTCTTCGGCTGGAATACCGATGCCGGTGTCTATCACTGAGATACATGTATACACAGCATTCCGATCCGGGACCTTGTCTTCCATTACAACCGAAATCTTCCCGCCTTCCGGCGTGTAGCGGATTGCATTCGTCAACAAATTGATGAACACCTGCGTGATCCGTCTCGCGTCGGCCATCACTGTTATCGGCCTCGTGTTCGAATTGAAGCGTATTTCCAGTCCGTTCTCCTCAGCCTCCATTTTCACATCATCTATGATTTGTTCAAGTCTTGCCGACAGATCGAGCGGTTTGCAATCCAATGCCAACCGGCCCGCCTCAGCTAACGACAAGACATGAAGGTCTTCCACAAGCAGGCCTAAGCGGATCACTTCGTCATGGAGTCTTAGCAGCATTTCCTGAGGGACGTATTGACCGGTCTGTTGAGCATTCTCTAATTTTAGCTGCATGATAGACAGCGGAGTTCGAAGCTCATGAGCGACATCAGCTACCAGCCGTCTGCGGGCGTCCTCAGCTTCCCGAAGGCGAAGCGTCATATCGTTGAATGTCTGGATCACTTTACCGTATTCGTCTTTTGATTGTACAGGAACGCTCACATCCAGATCCCCTTGCGCAACGCGTTCGATAGCGGCAACGAGCTTTTTAAGCGGAATCGTCAGCATTCCGGAAATCCATAAACTGGATACCAGTCCGATTGCTATGAAAAATATTAGATTTAGAAACCCGATTTCCTGCATCTTACCCGAAACGTAAGTCTTTAAGATCTCGATTTGTTCTCCGGGCGGTGCGTTCAAATAAGACGCACTAATTTCTTCCTTACGAAATTGATCGAACAAAGACTCCATGTACGCCTGTTTGGTTATGGCATGAGCGCCGCCGATAATAAGAACGAGCAGTCCCATGCAGAAAAATATTTTTTGGCGTACCGTGGGAGTCATGATTGTTCACCGAATCGGTAACCGAAGCCGTATACCGTTTGAATATAACGAGGATTGGCCGGATCGTCTTCCAGCTTGCGGCGAAGATTGCGGATATGGGAATCCATCGTTCTTTCGTATCCCATATATTCGTCCTCGAGTGCTGCTTTTAATAATTGCAGGCGGCTGAAAACGATTCCGGGACGCGCAGCCAACGTGTACAAAATTTTGAATTCAGTCGGTGTCAGTTGGATCTCCTGGCCGTCCTTGAAAACCTGACATTTGGCCTCGGAAATGATCAGGTTGTCCCTTTCCAACAACATCGACCTGTCTTCAGGTCCCCGCAAACGGCGAAGTAAAGCTCGGATGCGAGAAGTGAGCTCGCGCAAGCTGAACGGCTTCGTCAAATAATCGTCCGCACCGATTTCCAGACCGACGATTTTATCCGATTCTTCCGAACGGGCCGTGACCATAATAATACCGCAATGAGAGGTTTGCCTTAGTTCTCGGCATACGTCGATTCCGCTTTTCTCGGGGAGCATCCAATCCAGAACAACGAGATCAGGCCGTTCAGACCGGGCAATCGTAAGCGCTTCCTTGCCGGTACAGGCTGCCAATACTCGAAACCCTTCACGTTGCAGATAGGTCTGCATCTCCTCAAGCAAGCCCGGTTCGTCCTCCACAAGCAACAATTTCGGTTCCATCCCAATCACATCTTTCAAGTTTAGTCAGCTTCCAGTGCGAGAATACACCCCTTAGCGAAAATTATACCGTCATTAATCAAGTTCTTGAAGAAGTCCACACAAAAAGAAGAAGATCTGCATAAGTTCTCGACATTAATTGTTTACACTGACTTCGAAACGGAACATTTCATTTTATCGAGAGCGAGGATTCAAAGATGAGTAACCTATCCGTAAACCGCAGTAAGCCTGAAGTCGGGGAACGAGCGGAGGAAACAACCAATCTTTCACCGTTCGTAGTTAGAGCCGTTTGGTATTTAAGTCATTGGTGAGGATTTTTGCGATTTGCATTTTCATTCAGGTGTTTCTCGCCGGTCTTGCACTGTTTTGGAATTCGGCTCAATGGGCCAGCCATACGGGCTTTTCCAGATTACTTTTGGTTGTTTCGATCCTGATCGTCGTGATTTCTTTCATCGCTCGGCTGCCGAATGCTCTTCGACTGCGTAGTGCCGGTTTACTCGGCATTTTCATTTTGATGGCGGTCAGCGTCAAATTACCGTCTGGAATTGGATATTTATCTGCTCTTCATCCGGTACTCGCCCTAACGATGTTTATGGGAACTGTGTCCCTCGCACGAAATACCGATGCCCTCTTAAAAGAAAAAAAGCAAAAATCTGCGGGTGATTAAGCCAAAAAAGAGAATTCAGGAGGAGAAAAAAATGGCCGCCATCAAGGTACGTTACATTGTCGACGATGTTGATGCGACAATTGCATTCTACACACAGCATCTTGATTTCATTGTCAAGATGTATCCTGCGCCCGGTTTTGCCGTTTTGCAGCGGGGTGACTTGAATCTTCTTGTCAATGCCAAGAATGGTCCAGGCGGAGCTGCTCAAGCTATGCCGGATGGGCGTAAACCGGTACCCGGCGGCTGGAATCGGATTCAAATCGAGGTCGATGACTTAGACGGCTTAGTCGAGACCCTGCGTAAAGCAGGGCTGCGCTTCCGCAATGAGATTGTCACAGGTTTTGGCGGCAAGCAAATCTTACTGGATGACCCGGCAGGTAATCCGATCGAACTCTTCGAGCCCTTAAGTTCGCAAAAACAACAAAAGGAGTGATTAAAATTGAAAATGAACCTGGTTTCATTCCTTATCCTTTGTTCACTTTTACTTGTACCGTCAATTACCTTTGCTGAAGCGACCAACGGTAATGTCGGATATGAATTAACTCCCGGGCGATTCAAGACCATCGTGGCCGCGGCGGTGGGGCTTATCAGCGTGGTCATCGGCGGAATTTCTCTGGCCCGCTCCGCCAGGCGTCTCGGTACCGGTAACGGGCGAGCCGCGGCTATCGTGGCCGCGGTAGCGGGGTTGATTTGCATAGTCCTGGCTGGACTGCATCTGGCCAACACCACGGGTGGTTTCGGCACCGGTAACGGGCGAGCCGGGGCCATCGTGGCCATAGTGATAGGGCTGATCGGCATTGCTCTCGCCGGGCTAACACTGGCCCGCTCCCGTAACGGAGGGAAGGTGTGAAGGAACGGTCCGCCGAACAACTTGACACACACGGCCTATGAGGTCGTGTTTTTTTATTCGGATTATTTGTATTCGGGAGAAGAACGACCGGGTTGAAACAACCAACCGTAATAGCAGAAGGGTAAAACAACACAAACAAACACTTGTTCCATTTTACCAAAATGAGGTAAACTAAAAATGCATAAATAATCAGAGCATATATCCATAATGTGGGTATCCCCAAGGAGGGCGAGCTTCACTTTAATCCAAATGAAGATGGAGTGAATGATTTGAAGATCATGTTTCTATGTACCGATAATTTTACACGAAGTATTATTGCTGAATTCTGTTTAAAGGATTTTCTAAAAAAGAATCATATAGACGATTTTTCGATTTCATCCGCTGGAATCAGGGCCGAAAGTGACGTTAGTAAATACTCAAATCTGCATTTTGCAATCATGGATGAGATGGGAGTAGATACAACGGAATGGTGCAGAACTCCATTTAAGAGAGACTATTTTGAGGAATATGATTTGATAATTGGTATGAGCGACCAGCATAAAAACTATATAAAACAAGAATACAGTCGTGATATCCCGCTATTTAATGAAGTTTACAACGGACATAACACTCCAGTGAACATTGGACCTCCTGACAGTGACAACTTTGAGGAGCAAATGAGGTCTTTGGTGCAGTATTTTTACGATGCTACACCAGAACTATACAAGAATATTATTGTTCATAGAAACACCTTGTGAATGGAGTAAATAATAGATGTATCTGATTACTCGAGATTTAGAATTTCTAAAGATTTTTTTTGATTCCGAACAGATCACGTTTGTTATGGATTCAATTGTTGAGGGAAAGAAGCAAGCATTCGTTTATGTTAACAAAAACAATAGCTGAAAAAGCAGGTTAAGCAGGTTTTAAGAGAGTACAACAATAGGAATTGTATTTTCAGAGTTGAAGGAGAGTGAGTCATGCCCGTATACATTGAAGAAAAAGAATCATTTACAGTCATCGGAAAGTTAGGACAAGGCTCTTCATCTGACGGACCAATGTGGATTCCAACGCTGTGGCAAGATGCGAACAGGAACTTTAATGAGATTACGGAATTGGCCAAAACAGACAAAGATGGGAATATTGTTGGGGTATGGGGAGCAATGAGCGATATGTCCGAATCTTTTGAACGATGGGGAGAACAAGGAAAATATTTAGCCGGATGTGAGGTGTTAGACGACTCGGCAGCTCCAACTGGGTGGACTAAGTGGGTAATCCCCCCCTACAAGTATGCAATTATCAAATGCAATCAAAGCACATATCAGGAAAAATTCACTTACATGATTAACGAATACATACCGAATAATAATTACTCGATCGTTGGGGCAATACATGAATACTATAATCCCTCGGAAACAAATGGAGATTTATATTTATATTTCCCTATCGAAAAAATAAGTAGTGATCTCTAGTTTTTCGAGGGATGCAACCAATGAAATCGTTGAGAATTGTCCTGGCCGTGCTAGCCTTTGGTTTCTTTCTCCGGGTGCCATAAACCCTCAGGATCACAGCGATACCGCCTTGACCAACCGTCTCACTCCGGCACAGAAGTGGGAACTGTACCGACATCTTCTGCATCCGAGATCGTTATTTGTCTATAGCCTGTTGCAGTTTCAACCTGTTGTTGCCCGATCTTTCGCCTCCGACTATGAAATGGACCGGCGCTTTGATGCGGTCTATGCGGCGACGGAACCTGCCCTACATTGTTCCGGTTACAAGGGACAGGTCGAGTTGAGCGGTCTGGGCTTCTATGCAAACCAAACGCTTCAATCGTTAACTTCCAAGATCAACTACGATCCGAGAGCGGTGTTAAAGGAAAGGAAATTCAATCTGCCCGTACTGATCGCTAAAGGCGGCTGTGATTATTTGTCGTGGGAATCGCACCAAGCGAGTTGAAATGAACTTATGGAGGGAAGATGAAATAAGGAATATACAAATATCTCTTTATAAATCGATTTTCGATGATACGAATGAGAACTGCAGCAGGTGATGAGCGTTTAGCGGGACGATATTTTACGTCAGGTAACACGCTACGGGGATGTGAATGTAATTGAAGTATAAAGTTATTTTGTTCGACTTTGACGGAACTTTAGCAGATACTCTGCCTGTATGTTTTTATTCATTTCAACAGGTATTTACTAAATATGATAATAGAACTTTATCAAATCAAGATATTATTGCAATGTTTGGACCATCGGAAGTCGGAATCATTCAACAAAATTTATTATGTAAAGATCGAATCGATGAAGCGATCGAAGACTTTTACTTTTTCTACGAAAGAGAACACGAAAAATTAGTAAGCAGAAATAAAGATGTCCTCGAATTGATAAATTTGATTCATAAGAAAGGGATCTTGACTGGAATTGTAACTGGAAAGGCAAGAAGAAGCTTTGAAATTTCAGTAAAGCATCTTTTTCCCAGTGAGTTGTTTCAAGTATCTATAACCGGTGATGACGTAGCTTTCCCAAAGCCCCATCCTGAAGGCATCATAAAGGCTATGAATATCTTGGGATGTTCTCCTGAAGAAACAATATTTGTAGGTGATAGTAGTGCAGATATTGAAGCTGGAAAAAGAGCAAACGTGAAAACCGTTGGAGTGAATTGGTTAGAAAACTCACATGGCAGCGAGTTTTTAATGAAGCCCGATTATGAATATTCGAGAATTTCTGATTTTATAAGTGAAGTGATTGGAAGTTCGAAGTGACGGAACAGGGGGGAAGTTATGAAAACGGTTATGTATCTGATTGCTGTCGCGGCTATTTTTTTAGTGTTATTTTTTGTATATAAAATGAGATATAAAATAAGCTCTCAACAAGATACGAAATCAAATGGAAGTACAAATGAATTACACGCGTTAACTTTTGACGCTACTCCGGATCAGCCGCAACCATTCGGTTACAAATGCCAGTGGATAGCCATAAAGACAGAAAATACGCAAGAAATAGTAGAGTACTTTAATCTTTCAAATACCCAATTCGCCAATTGGTCGACAGGAATAAAAGGGGCTTATGAAGGTTTTTACTTTATTTCACCGCCAATGAATGGGTGGACTCTAGTCATGAGTTCAAAAATGCCTGATTTATCGGATACAACAAATCGAAGTCCTATAGAACAGATTGTAAGACTAAGCGAGTACTATGGAGAAGCATACTATTTTGGTACTCATAGAGTTGTAGAGTATCATGCATGGGCTAAAGCTGTAGAAGGACAACTGGTAAGGGCTTACGGTTACTTGGGCGAAAGAGCGGAAATGTTAATTGACAAAGGGGAATTGACATCTGAAGAAATAGAGCATCATTTAGTATTTACACCTATTGAAGATGACGAATCATTATTACCGGATGAAGAACATGTATTATTAATCGCTAAAGAGTGGTCAGTCGATCCGTTAATGGAGTATGAAAACCTAGAATGTGGAGTAGGAGTTATTGGTAGGCAGCACAATTAAGGAGGTTTTGGACATGGAAAGAACTCATGATGCTGCTGGAATTCTTATCATTGATGATCAAAAGAGGGTTTTATTGGTTCATCAAACATATAAAGAAAAACATTGGTCTTTACCCGGCGGGGTTGTTGAGAATGGCGAGTCAGCGTGGGATGCGGCCCGCAGAGAGCTAAAAGAAGAAATAGGGATCCAAGCCGGAGAAATTGAGCTATCAGGAATATATTTCATGTCGCATCGTAATGGATATATTTTTGTTTTTAAATCCAAACAATATGAAGGAACCATTCAACCTGACGGGAAGGAAATTAATGAGTATGGATTTTTTAGCGTAGATCAGTTACCTAAACCAATAACAAATTTTACGGTTGAAAGAATTCGGGATGCCGTTGAAAATAGCAAACCGGTCTTCAAAGATCAACATGTAAAGGACTATTACACAATTTTTTGAATTACGATAAGTGAGTAAGAGGGAGAAAAAATGAAAAACCTGGGATATTCATGGCCTATATATGCCGGAATGATTTGGTCGTTATTATTTGCGCTCATGAGTTTTTATTGGGCAAGCGGGGGAATGATTGGAGCAGCTACTTTGGGCGGAGAAATATACCAAAAGGCAATTACAAGAGAATCCGATTTTATAACGATCGTATGGTTAACGGGAGTCTTTAAAATTGTTGGCGGTTTATTATTAGGGACCCTGTTAAGAAATTGGAAGCATAAATTTTTAATAAAGTCGATTTATATTGTGGCTTTTGCAGGCGGAATACTGATTTTCCTTTATGGACTTGCGAACTTTACAACCATTTTATTATCAATCATGAATATTTTAGAGCTGAAGATCGATAGTTATGCTAGATGGTGGCGTCTTTTATTTTGGGAACCTTTTTGGATGCTTGGAGGTCTATTATATATCATTTCAAGTAGAAGGTTTGCTTTGAAATGGAACAGGTCAAAGCAAGTTTAGGCGACCTTTGGGAGTGGATTGATAAACATGATAGAACTAAAAAGAGACGAGTATTTTAAGATAGAGCCTCTTCTTGCTCATAAGGAGCATAAATTTATCTTTGTATTTGTTCACTCTATTATTGATCATAATCAACCGGGTAAAATATTTGTTAATAATAAAAACCGCCCGACTGCTGGATTAGTGACTAGCCGCGGGGGGAAATACTATGTTTTCGGGGATGAACAAGACCAAACTTTTCATCGTTCGTTGTTTGATTTTTTAGCGAATTCTGATCAGCACGCTAACTTTTATGATTTGTATTTTTCCTCAAACACTTGGCTTTATATGATCAAAACCGCTTTGAACGATAATGTAGTGGAGCTATCGAGAACTCATTATATATTGGGTGACACTACTACTTCTGCTGATCTACCTGCTCCACACTTTAGTGAATTCCAACTTACGAGTATGAATGACCGGTTGTATGAGAGATACGTGAATGAAATAGATGGTTCTTATTCATTGCTTTGGGATTGTTCAAGGACATATCTAGAAAAAGCATTTGGTTACTGTTTTATAAACAATAGTGATTTTGTAAGCGCTTGTAACACTTTCTATGTAGGCGGAGGATATATAGAGCCTGACATTATTACACTTCCCGATTATAGGATGCAAGGGTTGGCTTTTATGTTGTGTCAGGAATTTATAAAGCATAGTAGGCAGCAGAACTTGATACCTTATTGGGATTGTGATTCCGGTAATACTGCCTCCAATTTGCTGGCCGTGAAACTGGGCTTTCATAAAGTTGGAGAAGTTCCGATATTATGGTGGCATGAAAACAAGCAAGTTATTTCAAATTACTTAATTAAAAATAACTACAAGAAATTATGAACAATCAACGAAGGAGATGATTGTGAACTAAATCAAGCGCAAGTTTATGTAGAAGAGTCAGTAAGAACAATCCCTGGCATCGGTAAAGAGTTTTGGTTTCACGATCCGAGCGGAAACAGACATTTAGTAACAGAACAAGTATAAGGAGTGGTCCTATGAATCAAGAGTTTGGATTTTCCCGTATTGGTTACGTGTATGTTCCGACAACCCGGATGGATGAATCGATTGCATGGTACACCCATAATTTGGATTTTAAACTAATGGATAAGTTTCAAGACAGAGGTTCTTTTATTGCAGTTTTACAACATCCTCATAAAAACTCAATTGCATTATTACTAATTGAAACAAAAGAAAAGCAATCATTAGAAATCATGAGGAATGGGAAGCCTTTTCCAATCATGGCTTTGAATTGCCCGGACATTGAATATACATATAAATTACTGAAAGACAAGGGAATAATGGTTGACGATCTCCATACTTTAGGTGCCGGTGAAGCTAAATATTTTTATTTCAGAGATAATGAAGGAAATTTATTAGAAGCCGCTTGGTCCATATGGGATCCGAAAGACGAAATAAAAGAGGATTTTATTACGATAAAAGAATAGCGGCATAAAGTCGGATACATCGTACTTAACCTAAGATGTTACAAAGGAGCTCGTCATATGAATCCACCCAAACATATTGTTTCGGCAGCGGCAATTGTTTTAAACGATCGGAATGAAATTTTGTTAATTAAAGGACCGCGAAGAGGCTGGGAGGCGCCGGGAGGACAAGTCGAAGAAGGCGAGTCGCCGGCACAAGCGGCAATTCGGGAAACGAAAGAAGAATCGGGTGTTGATATTGAAATCATTAGATTTTGCGGGATCTTTCAGAACGTTGAGAAAAGTATTTGTAATACATTATTCCTGGCAAAATACGTTGGCGGAACCCCAATACCAACAAGCGAAAGTCTTGAATCCGGATTTTTCTCGATTGACAGAGCATTAGAGATGGTGACATGGGGCAATTTTAGAGAGCGAATTGAAGCTTGCCTAAGATCTGACGGAGCACCGGTGTATGTTGAATTCTAATGCAAACAAAGGAGATGTCTAATGGATAGTAGAACGTTGGCAAAAGAAATATATGGTGCCGCTCATCTGGAAGGAACTTTTACATTAAGATCAGGACTTGTATCAACCGAGTATTTTGACAAGTATTTATTCGAAGCGGATCCATTATTACTGAAGAAAATTTCCGAGGCGCTTGTTCATTTGATTCCTGAAGGAATAGAAGTATTAGCGGGTCTTGAAATGGGCGGAATACCAATCGTAACGGCGCTATCGCTACAATCAAAATTACCTGCGGCTTTTGTTAGAAAAAAAGCGAAACAATACGGGACAGCGAAACTGGCGGAGGGTGCCGCAATTCAGGGCAAGAAAGTTTGTGTCGTTGAAGATGTAATTACTACGGGCGGACAAGTTGTTTTAAGCACTCAGGATTTAAGAGAGGCCGGGGCCATTGTTGAAGATGTGATATGTGTGATCGAAAGAAACCCTGAAGGAAGAAAAAAACTGGAGGAAATCGGATTGAAGGTACATTCATTGTTCAAGATGGAGGACTTATTGGAGGGATATTTAGATGATCAAATTGATTGAAAAGGTCGATCATGTTCAATTACCGGTAAGTGATATTGAGAAAGCAACAGAATGGTACTCTAAAGTGCTTGGATTGGAGGTCATGTCCGTAGGATGGTTGAAGTTTAGCGAAGGCCCCGTGTTAATGCTCCATCAAAGCAGCAAAGACACAAGAGTATCCTGGCTTTCGGAAGCGGATTTCCCAATGCCGGCTTTTATGTTTTTGACGAATAATATCGATGAATTGTATAAAACACTGAGTGAAAACAATACACTAATAAGAATGTATCAAGATGAAGGATTCGGTTGGGTTATTAAGTTTGTCGATCCGTTTGGAAATGAATTGGGAGCATATCAACCAAACGATTAAAAGAGGGTGGGTGGTTATCATATGGATATGGAACAGCTTTTTAACGAATCTGAGCATCACAAGTCTCTATTTGAAAAAATCAGATCGTTATGTCTTTCCTTCCCCGGAACGAGTGAACGAATGAGTCATGGCGCCCCGTCATTTTTCATTAATGACAAACTTTCTTTTGTACAATATCGTGTGAATCATCATGGCGACGGAAAAATTGCGCTCTGGTGCTCCGCTCCTGCAGGTGTGCAATCGTTGTTAATGGATTCGTCGCCGGAAATTTACTTTAGACCCGCGTACGTCGGACATTTGGGCTGGGTAGGAATGAGACTCGATCGGGATGCGTCATGGGGAGATATTTCCGGAATAATCGGTGAGGCTTATTTGAATAGAGCGCCCAAGAAATACAAGGAACTGATTAAAAAAACTTGAACCCGATGAAGCTTATCGATCGGTATTTACCAAGCTGGGACTTTGCCAAATCGAATAAGATTCCGTTGAATCGTAAGAACATTCCTGACGATTCCATTCTGTATCAAGTGGATTTTAGCAAATCCAAGATAATAAAACTATTGTTTTTCTTGCGCGGGTTGTCGACGAAGAAGTTAACATTGGACAATGCTTTGCGCTTCGGGTTTATATTGTTAGACCGGAACGATCGTGAAATTGTCCTCGGATTCATTGCTCAACCTTGGAAGCTAAAAGGAAATATTATTAACGCTGCCCCGGATGAATTTCTACGATTTGACAAGTCCGACTATATGAAAGCGGTTTGGAATTTTCGTTATGATCAGGAACAAGAAGATGTTTATTTGTTTACTGAAACGCGGATCCATTGTACAAGCACCGGGGCCAAAATGAAGTTTTCGCTTTATTGGTCGGTCATCGGCTTTTTCAGCGGAGTGATCCGGAATGAAATGCTGAAAATCATTAAAAATGAACTGGAATCAAGGAATTGAAGCGCATTAAGCAAAGCAGCAGCTCTCATTGAGAGCTGCCGCCTTCGTTCGGGCCTGCAAGCCCGTGCAATATAAATTCGATCGTCCGATCGACCTCCGCTTCATCATCCCATGCAAGCTCGGGAGCGATGATATAACGGGCGATAAAGAAACCGAGAACGGTCGTCACGGCCAGTCTTAATGCGGAAAGCGGAGGCATATCTCCCCTCAAGAAGCCTTGCGATTGAAACCGCATCACAATCCCTTGCACCTTCGGGATGATTTCCTTCTCGATCATTTCTTTAAAAGGCTCCTTCATCTCGGGGTGAAAAGGAATTTCCTGCAATAGGATGCGGATAACGGACAAATTTTTACGAACAAATTCGTCCCGGTTTCGAAATACGGCGCGCAAAAATTGTTCAAAGCTCGGGTAAGGAGCGTTAAGCACCTTAAAAAAATCTTTGAACACGAATGGAGCAATGAATTTGGCGACGATCGGCGAGACGATGGAGAACAGAAGATCCTTCTTCGTTTTGTAATGCCGGAATATCGTTCCTTCCGCGACGCCTGCTCGCTGAGCGATTTCACTGGTGGAAGAGGCGGAGTAGCCTTTTTCGGAAAACACCTCGATGGCGGCCATTAAAATTTTATTTTGTTTTTCCGTCATTTTCGGTTGTTCATCGCTCAGCTTAAGCAGTTCTTCGATCCAGCGTTCCTCGTTTTGTTCCGGTGCCATCGGTTCCGCCTCCTTCTTCAACACTTACATACTTCTGTATTTCTTCAATGCCGCCACGTTCAAGAGCATAAAGGCGAGCGAAAAGCCGACCAACACATACACATCCGCAGCAATGTCGCTCCAGCCCCCGCCTTTTACCATTACCGTCCGCAGCGCGTCAGCTCCGTACGTTAAAGGCATCGCATAGGAGAGCACACGCAGCCAAGAGACGATCGTCTCGAGCGGAAACAATCCCGAGAAAAATACTTGCGGCACGATGACGAGCGGAATGAACTGCATCATTTGGAACTCGTTCGCCGCGAAGGCGGACAGCAGGATGCCAAGCGAAAGCGCGGTAAGCGCCAGCAAAGCGGTGATGAGCAGCACGTATCCGAACGAGCCGACCATCAGCATTCCCAGTATATCAACCGAAAACCAAGCAATCAATCCGGCCTGGAGCAGCGTGAAAATGCCGAAGCCGCACACATAGCCGAGCACCATGTCGGTACGTTTCATCGGGGACGCCATGATTCGCTCCAGCGTGCCGCCGGTGCGTTCCCGCAAAAAGGCGATTCCGGCAATCAGGAAAACGAAAAAGAACGAGAATACGCCGATCAGCACGGGACCGAACCAATCGAACGAGACGAGATCGGAAGAACCGTATAAATAAGTGATGCTCGGCTCCGTTTGGGCGGAAGCGGGCAACAGCTTTTGGAAAGCGGTTTGAATCGTCAGCATGACGGATTTCGATTTCGACGGATCGCTGCCTTCCAAAACCAATTGCGGCCGTTCGTCCGCGAAAAGCAGTACCGCATCGTAATCGCCCGATTGGAGCAGAAGCTTGGCAGCGTCAACGTCCGCGGCGTTAACGTTCTCCACCTCCGCGTCCGTTTCTTTCAGCGCATTCTCGACGGGTCCCGGAACGCCGGAGATCCCGATTTTCGGCACGTACGTATCCCCGTTAAAAATGAGCGACATCAGCGTCAAGATGAGCAGCGGCGCGACGAGCATCAATGCGAGCGTGCGGCGGTCGCGAAGAAATTGCCGGATGATCCGGATCATCAGTGCGCGAATTCTCATGCTTGCTCCCTCCCATAGACAAGAAACGCTTCCTCAATCGTAGCTACATCGGACCGGCGCTTCAGCTCTTCCGGCGTTCCTGCGGCAATTAAGCATCCGTCGCGAAGCATGGCCAGCGTGCCGCACTTGTCGGCTTCGTCCATCACATGGGTGGTGACGACGATGGCGGTGCCTTTGGCTTTGATGCGGTGAAGCTCCTCCCAAATCTGCAGGCGGAGCACCGGGTCGATCCCGACGGTCGGCTCGTCAAGGATCAGAACGGGAGGCTCGTGCAGCATGGCGATGGCAAGAGACAGACGGCGCTTCATCCCTCCGGAAAACTTGTGCACGGGCTTGCTGCGATCGGTTGCAAGGCCGACAAGCTCCAGCGAGGCATTGATTCTTTCCTTCTTTTTGGCACCTCTCAGGCCGTAAATCGCTGCGAAGAAGTCTAAGTTATCCTTGGCGGAAAGCTCCGAATACAATGCGTCGGACTGCGCCATGTACCCGATTCGGCTCAAGTTGCCGTAATTCGGCATGCGCTCGCCAAGCACGTGAACCGTGCCGGAAGTAGGGGCTTCGATACCGGCGATAAGTTTGACCAGCGTAGTTTTTCCGGCGCCGGAAGGGCCGAGCAGCCCGAAAATATGACCTTCGGGAATGTCTAATGTGATGTCTCGGAGTATGGGCTGAGAACCGTACGATTTGGAGATATGGTCCAGTCTAATGGGGACATTCATAGGGACACGCTCCATTCTTTTGTGAGTGAGTAATTACTCATTTCTGAATATAGCATGGCGCCAATGAAGTGTAAAGTGAGTAATCACTCATTTTTTTGGGGTTAGTTGCAGATCGAACAAAAGGTGAAGGTGCATCCTTTTTTACTGAACGGGTAGATTAGCGTTAATGGAGTTTCATTTTCTTCATTTCCCATTTAGCGGAACTTTCAATCTCCAAATACGTTTATGTAATAAATAGCTTTTAGTGAATTGATTGAATAATAAGGAGAGTGGTAGTTGGTGCAAGAAAAAGAGCAAGGGAAATCTGTCGAACCCCGATATATACTGGGAATATCGATCGACTGGGGAGGAGAATGGGTGTGCAGTTATCTTACAATCAAAAGATGCAGCTGTTTGAAAGCGGTTACGTTGTTATACCCGGTGTAGTACCGACGTTGATGATCAAAGAAGCGTTGAAAGCCGTAAATCATTCGCTAGGAAAAGGAATTCCGGAAGGCCATAAAGGAGCGAACTATTGCCAAGAGCTTGAGAAGCACCCGGCGATAACAAACCTTTTCAACAAAACTCCTGCAAAAACACTGATCGACACTTTAATCGGAGAGAACAACTTCTACCCAATAAACGGCGCTCAAATTGCTCTTCGCTTTCCGGACTACCAAGACCCGCCGAATCCTTATGCAGGCGCCCATCTCGACGGCATGCTGAAATTGAAAGAGGGAATTGTAGAAAATTTTACTGCTCTTGTCGGTATTCTCCTAAGCGATCAACCGGAACCGAATATGGGTAATTTCATTGTTTATCCCGGCTCACACCGGCTTTGCGAACAATATTTCCGGGAGAATGGACCTGACATTCTGCTGGAGGAGGAGACGTTTCAAACGAAGCATCGACCGATAAATATGCAGCTGCCGGAGCCGGTGCAAATCACCGGGCAGGCAGGAGACATTGTCATATCACATTACCAAATGATTCACGCCGGTGGACCGAATACGTCGCCATTCATACGTTATTCCTGTTATTATCGTGTCTATCACTCAGAAATCCGAAACAATTGGAAAGCTCCGCTTACGGATCTATGGATGCATTGGCCAGGCTTACGGGATGTGCTAAATAAATGAAGTGAGATATTCGGCTACAAACAAATAAAACCGGGGACTCCTAAGTCCCCGGTTTTTCGCCGTATTATACGAGTACTGTAATTAGCATTGACATTAAAATATGTTGTTGACATGACACCAAATGGTGTCCTATAATCAAAGTGTCACCAAATGGTGTCCAATCAACGATTACTTATTTGGAAAGTTTGGAAACAATGATGGGGGGAGTAATGATTGAGTCAATTGATTGGTACGGAAACCACCGCGCAAGCAGGAATCAAGCCTCGAGGAATCATGATTGCTTATTGGTCCGTCACGTTTCTACTCGCAGCGGCTATTACGTTAAGCGGGATCGGGCAACTGATGCAGTATGGGGGAAACGTCGAGTTAGTGACAAAGCTTGGCTATCCGCTTTACGTTCTGACCATTCTCGGAGTTTGGAAAGTGCTCGGAGCCGTCGCTCTCGTCATGCCGGGTTTACCTCGGCTTAAAGAATGGGTTCATGCCGGTATTTTTTTTCTAATGACCGGTGCAGCTATTTCTCATGCGTTTGCTAATGACTATGGCGACTCTGGGTTTAATCTAATCCTTCCGCTTTTCTATGCCGCGTTAAATATTGCCTCGTGGGCGCTTCGTCCAAAGAGCCGAAGACTTTAAGAGGGGGAGGGTAAAGGCTGGCCATACATGACATCAATAGATTTCTGCTTCAGAAAGATACAGTATTGGAGGGGGTGCTATGAGCGAGAACGACAAGTTGCGTGATGTGTTTGACGCGATTGCAGACCCGACCAGGCGCCGACTGATTCATTTATTGGCAGAGGCAGAGGAGCTGCCGCTTCATGAGTTAACGGCGAAGTTTTCAATGGGCCGTACAGCGGTTTCCAAGCATTTGACAATCCTCAAAGAGGCTGGACTTGTCCTTGACCGAAAAGTCGGCAGAGAAACGCGATATAGACTAAACGCCTCTCCGCTCAGAGAAATTCAAGATTGGGTGGCTTTCTACAGCAAGTTCTGGAGTACGAATATGTTGCGCTTGAACCAACTATTAGAGGAGGAAGAAGAATGAGTTTAACATTATCCTTGGATTTTCAGTACACGACATCGATTGAGAAGCTTTGGTCCGCCCTAACCGATTCAAGCAAGCTTGCCAAGTGGGTCGCCAATATTCATACCGGCGAGGGGATGGAAAACAATTTTAAGCCCGTCGTAGGACATCGTTTTCAGTTTCGCACGCAACCGACCGAATATTGGAACGGGATTATCGAAGGCGAGGTGCTTGTCGTAGAAGAACCCAACCGGTTGTCCTATACTTGGGCCAGCGGAGAGCAGCACACGATCACCTGGACGCTGCAGGATTTAGGAGACGGGAAGGTGAACCTTCATCTCGAACAAACCGGAATCTCAAACGCCCAAGCGCTCAACGGAGCTAAGTACGGGTGGGGGAAATGGTGCGGCGAGCTTGAAAAGGTGTTGGAACAGTAACCGCATTCGGCAAAAAAACAACACTTCAAAATAAAAGCATACGAGGAGAGACGGAAATGTCCTATGTCGTTGATTTCAAAAATGTGTCCACGACCGGTTTAGAATCTTCACCTGTAGCAGAAGCGCTTGCCGGTTTACGTGCGAATGAAGCCCGCTACTTTATGACCAAATACAAGCATGAATTTACGGTCGTACCGGCTAGCGAAAGCCGGGAGACATTGGATTATGTGAACCGAATTTTGAAAGAAGAACGCGGTATTGAGTTTGCTGCCAAACCTTTAGAAACGTCGCGTTTCCAAGTGGAAAATATCGATTGGACCTACGTCTTTTACGAGGATGGTCTTTCGGTCAACGTTTTGTACACGGTTGATGACCCTAAGAAGCGGGCCGTCGGTTTTAAGCTTTCCGAGGGGATGGAGGTACCGAAGGAGCTAGCTGAGAAGTTTAAGTTTGCAAGGCAGAAGTCTAAGCTGGCTGGAACAATTCGGGGTTCGTTTTTTGTCATTAAAGGAGAATATTAAAGAAATCAAAAGCGCAATTGGAAGGAAATGGCCAATGGGCATGCCTCGATCCGTATCGATCGAGGCTTTTTATATTACGTACAACCGTCTCACCGTCGGCTATCACTTTGCCACTTCCGTGAATTAGTTTTTTAGTCCATGCATGTATTAAGGAAAGTACATACTATGGGTTTGAACGTCAGTAAAAACGGATAGTCGATCTGCTGTAATCATTACGAAAAGAGGGATTAACATCATGGTCAATCGCATCAGACATCGCATGGAGGGAGTAACCTCCTTAGTACGAGGACATCGGCATTTATTCAGTAATGTGTCAGACATTGTTGTGCGTGTGCCTAGTGCCAGGTCACATTTTCATATTTTCCGCGCCATCACAACGACAGCCGACGGACACCGACATATTTATTTTGGCAGGACAGGGCTTTCGATTAACGGCAGCGGACCGTTCGGAGGAGGTCCGAATCATTTTCACAGATTCAATGTTCTTACCCAAATTACAGATGGGCATCGCCATCGTGTGAGAGGATCGACAACTACCAATCGGGTGATCAGAAACAGCCGGCCGTAATATTCAGGTGATGAAAAAAAATATGCGCGTACACCTTATGGATCACGTGGTAAACTCGCGTGGTTTTTTTCTTTTATGCAGATGAACCCCAAAAATCTATTTTTAACAATTGAATTAGTAGAGGAAGTATACAACAATGGCTGAAGGGGGCGAATCGAAATGTATCAGTACCGTGTGTTGGTCGTCGATGACGATAAGGAAATAAGTAAAACAAGGAGCTGTCGGAAGAGGACTGGAATGCTTTTATTGAAATCATTGACCGAAAATCGCGCCGCCGTAACGATTATCGACATGCACGAAGGAAGTGTAGATATCGAGATCGACGGCGATTTGTTTAAAGCGACAGTTTCGATTCAAAACGGAAAATGCAGAGACGAGAATTGTAGGTTGAAGAAAAACAAAATTTTCAATGGTTGCAGGAAAAGAAAAGCCTTACAATGAAGTAAGAACAAAGCATATATTCTCTAGGCGAGGTGTAGTATTGATGCTAAAGCACATTCCAGCCATTCTGTCTCCCGATCTATTCAAAACGATGATGGAAATGGGGCACGGAGACGAGATCGTCATCGTCGACGGCAATTTTCCGGCTGCGAGCCACGCACAGCGGCTGATCCGCTGCGACGGCCACGACGTTCCGCCGCTGCTGGACGCCGTTCTCCGATTTTTCCCGCTCGATCAATATGTGGACAAACCGGTTGCATTAATGAGCGTCGTTCCCGGCGACCCGACGATACCGGTCATTTGGGAGGATTTTAAGCGCATCTTGAGCGTACATAGCGAGATTACGGATCCGATCGAAACGATCGAACGGTTTGATTTTTATGAGCGGGCGCGTAAGGCGTACGCTATTGTAGCTACCAGCGAGAAGGCGCTGTATGCGAACGTCATTTTGAAAAAAGGCGTCATTCGCGAGTAATCGGGAAAATCGTGCCGTTATATAATGTATAAGTAGGCGCAGAATGGTTGTGTCGGACATCTTGGGGAGGGCATTCGTAATGCGCTCTCTTTTTTATTGATTGGTCGCTGTGTTGCTTAAAACCGATTCGATTGGAGAGGTGAACGATATGTTAGCCGTAGATGGAGGCACCCCTGTTCGTCAAAAGCCTTGGACACCGCCGTTTATCAGTTCGGAGGAGTTCGACGATTTGGAAAAGCAATACGTGTTGAATGTGTTGAACAAGAAACGGGTGTTTCGGTTTTATCAGCACGGATTAGAGGATTCGGAAGCGTCAAAATTGGAAGCGCTTTACCGCGGGCGTACCGGCACAAAACATGCGCTGGCCGTCAATTCGGGCACATCCGCCCTCGTTTGCGCATTGATCGGGGCCGGGATCGGTCCGGGCGACGAGGTCATCATTCCCGCGTACACTTACATCGCTACCGCCGCGGCGGTTCTGATCGCCCGTGCCGTACCTGTCATCGTCGAGGTTGACGATACGTTAACGATGGATCCGCACGCTTTCGAGGCTGCCATTACGCCGTACACGAAATGCGTGATCCCGGTTCATATGAGAGGCGTGCCCTGCCAAATGGATGAAATCATGGCGATTGCCGAAAAGCATAACCTGATCGTCATCGAAGACGTGGCGCAAGCAAACGGGGGCTCGTATAAAGGGAGGCCGCTCGGATCGATCGGAGAGGCGGGCTGCTTCAGCTTCCAGCAATACAAGGTAATCACCTCCGGCGAAGGCGGAATGGTCGTTACGGATAATGCTTACTTGCAGGCAAGAGCGAGCGTCTATCATGATTGTGCCGTCAGCTTTTGGGGAGTGGAAAGCTCCGTAAAGATCGATTCGTTCCCCGGCGAAAATTACCGGATGAGCGAGCTTCAAGCGGCTCTCGGCTTGGCGCAATCGACCCGGCTCGATGAGGTGGTGGGCAAGCTGAGAAAAATAAAGCGGCGCATTGTCGAAGGGCTTTCGTCCGTGGACAACATACAGCTGCAGCGGATTCCGGATCCCGAGGGGGACGTTTCGTACAGCTTCGTGTTTTACGTTGCCGATCACGAAACCGCGCTAGCGTTCTCGGACCGCCTGTCGGCGGAAGGAATACCGAACGGCTCCATTCGCAATAACGGGTTTGCGGACCGCCATATTTACGTCAATTGGGATTATATATTGGAGAAGCGGGGAACGTCCGACAAGGATAATCCGTGGAACTGCCAAAGCTATAAAGGCAATGTCCAATATTCCAAAAATATGTGTCCGAACACCCTGGAGCTGTTAAGCCGGGCGCTTGCGGTTTCGCTGCACCAAAATATGACGGACGAGGATTGCGACGATGTGATCAACGCCATTAAAAAAGTAGCAAGCCACATGGAATGAGGGACGATACATGAGGGCTGCTTTCGGTAAAGTAATCATTACACCGGAGGAACGGTCGCCCCTGCAAGGGTACGATCCGGAAATGTTCAGCGCGGATCCGGCGACCGATACGTTGGATGATTTATACGCAAGAATTCTGATCGTCGACGACGGACATTCAAGAAGCGTGATCTTAAGCATTGATTGCTGCCTTACGAACGAAGAGGCCGTACAGGTGCCTGATCCGACAGGCGGCAACGGACCGAATCGCGAATTTATTCCTACCTTCCCCCCGGGGACAAGGGAAGCGTGGGCGCGTGCCGGCGGGACCGCTCCGAACGCGATAACGGTCAATGCGACGCATACGCATACGGCGCCTGCATGTTTCGGCGAGAAGGATACGAGGCGGATCGAAGAGGCAATCCGGGAGACAACGGAGAGGCTGGCTCCCGTTACGCTTAGCGCTGCGGCCGGTGAGAGCGGCATATCCGCTTTCCGCAGACCGGCGCTGAAAGCCGATCGGTCCGTCCCGGTAAATCAAAGCTTGCGGATGCTCATCTTTGAGACGTCGGACGGGAAATTGGCGGGCGCCGTAGCGAACTATGCCGTACATCCGACGGCGGTTCGCAATCCGGTCAGCCGGATCAGCGGGGATATCGTCGGGCTGGCCGTATCGCAAGTGGAGGAGCATGTTGGCGAAGATTTCGTCTGTCTGTTTCTTCAAGGATTTTCGGGGGATATATGTCCGCTGTATGGGGATAACGGCCCTGCTCACGATACTTACAGCGAAGTGAAAACGGGGAGCCTCGTGCTTGCCGGCGACATCCTTCGAACGCTGAGCACACGAACGCCGGTTGAAGTTTCTGGCCTTCGTGCCGATATGCGAACGATCCGTTTGCCTGCAAGAGAAGGATTTTATATCGAACATTGCAAAGTTACGCTGGTGGGGATTGCGCTGGGGCCGGCTCTGATTTTATCCGTATCGGGTGAAATGTTTAACGATTATATTTCAAAGCTGGATTCGATATCGCCGTTTGCCTTCAATCTATTCAGCGGAGTTTCGAACGGGTATTCCGGGTATATTCCTACGCGAAAAGCGTTCCTCGACGGGCTGGGCGGTTATGAAATGAATACGACCCCTTATACGCCGGAAGCGGAGGAGTATTTTTTGCGTGAGGCGGAGGATTTTATAGGAAGTCTCTGCGATAGATAAAACAAACTCCCATGTTCCCGGCGGAAGCATGGGAGTTTGACTGCGTTACGTGGGTAAGCCTAAAATACTTTGAATTCCTCCATCAGCATTTCTTCCGTTTGAGGCATCGTCAATCCCAGGTGCCAACAGCCCATCCCGACTAGCCCGTATGTCTTTACAAGTCGAAATTTGGCGAGCAAGCTGCGGGGATCCTCGAACCAAACTTCATGCAGCAAGCCTTTATCGTCTACATAACGGAAAGTAGGGGACGCGGCGATTTCGTCGTACCGGATCGGACTTTCGTGCTTGATATACAAATCGATAGCCCGCTGTGTCGAGTATGCCGTGCCTGTCCTTTTCTCGCCTGAAAGGGTCCAATCATAAGCGTACTGCGGAATGCCGAGCATCAATTTGGAGCGGGGCACAACGGATACGGCATAATCCAGCGTCTCCCGCACGCGGTCAATCGGAGCGATCGGGCCTGAGGGCCCTCCGGGCCAGTGCCAATCGTAGGTCATTAAAAACATGCGGTCGACATATTTGCCGATTGTTTTATAATCATAACCGGCTGCGTAAGACGGGTCCTTGTCTCCGCTTTTCGGGGGAACGGCAATCATGACCCGCATCCCGTGAAGATGCAGACGTTCGCTTAATTGCTTTAAGAACATGTTTAAATGCTTGCGGTCGGATGGGCGCACCTGCTCGAAATCGATGACCACGCCTTTGTAATCGTGCTCGTGCAGGATCCGGTATAGATTATTGATAAACTGTTCGCGAATGTTCCCGTTAGACATGATTCGATGAGCCAGTTCGGGATTAAAGCCGCCTTTTTCATCAATATTGGTAATTGTAGCGTAGGGCGCAAGATTTTTTTTCCATGCGATGATATGAGCCTCGTTCTCTGCAGGCTCTATAATGCTGCCGTCAAATTGAGGGCGGTATTCGAAAATAAATAGGCTGGACAACGTTTTATAGTAATTGCTGATCATCCATCGGTTTCCGGCTTCATCCTTCGGGAGGTAGTTTGTTCCTGTCCAAACCTCCTTTTTCGGAGGAGTCGGAATGGTCAGCTTTTGTCCCGGTCTCAGTACGGCATTTTGCAATCGGTTGGCTTTTATGACTTGTTCCTCGGTAAGCGAGTGGCGGTTGGAAATTTCCCAAACGGATTCTCCCGGTTGAACGATGTAGGTCGAGCCTTGGATCACAATGGCTTGGCCGACAACCAGCCGTGCGTCAGGCTTAAGTCCGTTCAGCTTTGCCAGATTCCCGACGGAAGTGCGGTATTGCTTGGCAATGTTCGTCAATGTATCCCCTGGCGCTACCTCATGAATCACTTGGGCTTTTGCCGTCAATGGGATCAAAAATAGGAAAATAAACGCCGCGGCAGCGACGATCAGTTTTTTCCGCAATGTAAATTCCTCCAAGTCCGTAAATAGGTTACAGTATTAAAATGCGAAGCGGACACATCGGTTATTCATGCATACGGCGCCTGCTATTCGAGGGAATGTTTGAGAATTTCGGAGGCATATTATTGGCAGTGGAGAAAGGATAACGAACGCAGGAGCGTGACGAGGTGGAAACGAACGATTGCGATTTCTCTCCTTTGAAGGAGGAACTGAAAGAGAAGCTGAAAAGCTTGGGCGAGGAAGTTGATCATATTGCGAACGTTCTGGACCGTGAAGAAACGTGTCTTTTGAACGATTTCGAACAATTAAAGCGAAAATGCGGCGAGGTAGAATCGCTGGCTTCTACTTTCTATTTAAAATGTTACCTTTCTTCCTTTACGGAAAAATATGCGGAAATTGCGGCCTCCGTGCGCAACTTGTCCGAACGAAGGCATGGGGCGCTCTTAGCGGTGCAAAGGTCGGAGCCTTTGGACCCGTTCGTGACGCCCGGCATACCGGTTAATGCCTCACTAACGCACTCGCTGCTCGAGTCGATCTTTGTTCCGGGCAGCCCGCTGCATGACGGAGCGGTTTTGATTCAACAGAACATCATTACGTCCGCCACCAATGTACTGCCGCTGTCCCAAAGAGTAACGGGTCAGAAAAAGCTGGGAACAAGACACCGAGCGGCATTGGGGTTAACGGAACGATGCGACGCGCTGGTCATTGTCGTCTCGGAAGAGACGGGACAAGCTTCGTTCAGCATTCATGGAAATATGTATCCTTTTACCGTACATTAGTGACCAAGGAAAAAAGTTACACATCTGTCCATAAAAAGTTTACTATTAAATGCAGAGCGAACTTTTGTGGGAAGAGGTGTTGCACATGAACGATTTGCTATGGCCGGAAGGCGCCCCGAACGCGATGGGGACGGAGGCGGAGGATCAGCCTGCGATCGAAGCTTATTTGGTTTCGTCTTCTGAAGGAGCGGCGCCATGCGTGCTTGTATGCCCGGGCGGCGGATATTGGGTCCGCGCGGAGCATGAGGGCAGGCCGATCGCGCAGTGGCTCAATTCGCTCGGGATTTCCGCGTTCGTGCTGCGTTATCGGGTGAAGCCTTACGGGTACCCGAACGCTATATTAGACGCGCAGCGCGCGATTCGCACGATCCGGGCGAGGGCGAACGAGTGGAATATCGATCCCGATCGTGTCGGCGTGCTCGGATTTTCCGCAGGCGGGCATCTGGCCGCATGCTCCGCCGTGCTGCCGGCCGTTCAAGCGGGGGACGGGGGCGATGCAATCGATGCGCACGGCAGCAAGCCGAATTTGGCCGTACTTTGCTATCCGGTTATAACGTTCCAGGAGCCTTATTTGCACGAAGGCTCGATGATCGCGCAGCTGGGCGAACAGCCGGATGAGGCGCTTCGAGACTTGCTGTCGTGCGAGCTCCAAGTGGACAAGGATACGCCGCCGGCTTTTCTTTGGCATACGGCGGACGACAGCGGCGTGCCGGTGGAGAACAGCATGATGTTTGCGGCAGCGCTGAGCAGAAGCGGCATACCGTTCGAGCTGCACATCTTTGAGAAGGGCAGGCACGGACTCGGTCTTGCGGAGGACGATGCAAGCGTCGGCCAATGGACCGCCTTGTGCGCCCGGTGGCTGCAGTCGAACGGCTGGACTTCCGGAACCGATGCCGATGCTAGTGACCGTTGAGCGGCGGAATGGAATGTAGAATCGGTTGCGCCGCATGCTGCATCGCAGTTTCGATTTCGTCTCCGATTCCCGGTATGCCGGAGGGGAAGCCCGCGGGCGTTCGGTGCGTACAGCTTACGGAGAGTAATCAGTGCAAGCTGTTCGGCAAGCCCGAGCGGCCGGTTGTTTGCAGCAGCTTGGCGGCATCGCCGGAAATGTGCGGACCGACGAACGAGCACG
Organism: Paenibacillus thermotolerans; assembly: GCF_028745515.1. Classification (GTDB taxonomy): domain Bacteria; phylum Bacillota; class Bacilli; order Paenibacillales; family YIM-B00363; genus Paenibacillus_AE; species Paenibacillus_AE thermotolerans. The sequence continues at coordinate 154,251 of NZ_JAQZSG010000004.1, forward strand.
CGTTTGCGTACTTGGCGAAGCTGGAGGAAGCGACGGCTCCGACGGCTCCGACCGGATCAGAGTAAGGGCTTTCGTAATCGGGGGATGGAAAATATTAGGTTGTAGGGGCGTTTTTTCGTATGTATGAGCTGAAAACAAAAGAAACCGACAGCAGCGTTATTGAATTTATTGAAAATGCAGACAGCCCGAAAAAGCGGGAGGACGCGTACAAACTGCTGGATGTTTTCACGGAGGCGACGGGGTATCAAGCTAAGATGTGGGGACCGAGCATTATCGGATTCGGAGCCTACCATTATAAATACAATTCCGGTCATGAAGGCGATGCGCCGTTAGTCGGATTTTCGCCCAGAAAGGCGAAAATCAGTCTTTATTTTGCGCCTGGCGACACGGAGCGCGATGCTTTGTTGAAGGATTTCGGGAAACACACGGCAGGAAAAGGATGCGTATACATCAATAAAGTTGAAGATATTAACGTCGATGTTTTGCAAGCGTTAATTAAGCAATCCGTAGCGTATCTGCAGAAGACTTACCCGCAAGAACAGTGATTGGCACCAATAGTTGGTGTTATCGCGGGGTAACCGCCGCGCGACCGACTTAGTACCAAAATTTGTTGCTAACTCTGCCACTTTACCGCCGCGCGACCGACTAAGGACCAAAAACTCTCATGTCCATGCAGACACACCAGGTATGAAACTGTAAAGTATGTTTTAAAGACGGATCTTCTACGATGATGGGAATGGCAGGTCAAAGGTCGAACCGATTTTTGGCTGTACTGTCGGTGCTTCCGGCGCTTCCGGTACTGCTGATGTTTCTGGTATTGCTGATGCTTCCGGTATCGCCGACGCTTCCGGTGCTTCCGGTATTGCTGATGCTGCCGGTATCGCCAGTTACCATTTCCGGAACTGACGCGAATCGCTTTGGCGCTAACGGAACCGGTTGTCCGCTAATTTTGTCGAAACCGGGTAAAAGGGCTCGTTAGCGGAACCGAATGTCCGCTAATTCGCTTGAATCGCCGGTAATTGGCGGTTTTCGGGCGATTAGCGGACAACTTGTTCCGTTAATTCGCAGCTTTTAGGGGTAAGGCGGTTTTTAGCGGACACGTTGTTCCGTTATTTCCGGCATCGCAAACCGAATGACAGGGACGCTCCGGCATTAGCACCAAAAGTTGGTGCTAACGTAAATAACGGTCCGATTGCCTTACACGAATGAAAGGCAGCCGGACCGTTTTCCCATTTACACGCTGCAAGCGCAGTTGAGCACCGGCTTGCGGGCGGCCGTCGCTTCGTCGAGGCGGCGGACGACCGTCGTATACGGTGCGTTCTTCACAAGCTCCGGATTCGTCTTCGCTTCATCTACGATATGGATGAGCGTATCGATGAATTGATCGAGCGTTTCCTTGCTCTCCGTCTCCGTCGGCTCGATCATGATGCACTCCTCGACGTTGAGCGGAAAGTAGATCGTCGGCGGATGGTAGCCGAAATCGAGCAGCCGCTTCGCCATATCGAGCGTACGCACGCCGTACGGCTTCAGGTTTTTGCCCGACAGCACGAATTCGTGCTTGCAGAACCGGTCGAACGGCACGTCGAAGTGCGGCGCCAGCCGGCGAAGCATATAATTGGCGTTCAGCACGGCGCACTCGGACACCCGCCGCAAGCCGTCGGGGCCTAAGGTGCGAATATACGCATAGGCGCGGACGAGAATGCCGAAGTTGCCGTAGAACGCTTTAACGCGGCCGATGGAGGTCGGATTATCGTAGTCAAGATAATACAAACCGTCACTGTCACTATCACTCCCGCCGCCGCTGCCGTCCTCGCGCTTTCGAACAAGCGGCTTCGGCAGGAACGGAATGAGCTTCGACTTAACGCCGACCGGTCCGGCACCGGGGCCGCCGCCGCCGTGCGGAGTGCTCATCGTTTTGTGAAGGTTCAAATGCACGACGTCGAAGCCCATGTCGCCCGGCCGCGCGATGCCCATGATCGCGTTCGAGTTGGCGCCGTCATAATAGAGCAAGCCGCCGGCCTCGTGCACAATGCGAGCCATCTCTACGATCTGCTCTTCGAACAAGCCGAGCGTATTCGGATTCGTCAGCATGAGCGCCGCCGTGTCCGGGCCGACCGCCGCCCGAAGCGCTTCGAGGTCCACCAGGCCGCGCTCGTTCGACGGAATCGTAACCGTCACGTACCCCGCAGCAGTCGAGCTTGCCGGGTTCGTGCCGTGCGAGGAATCGGGCACGATCACCTTCGTGCGCCGCTCGCCGCGGCTTTCGTGGTAGGCGCGAATAATCATCAGCCCGGTAAATTCACCGTGCGCGCCGGCGGCAGGCTGAAGCGTCACCTGATCCATGCCCGTGACGGCCGCAAGATCGTTCTGCAGCGTATAAAGCAGCTCCAGCGCACCTTGGATCGATTCCTCGCTTTGGTACGGATGGATCTTGGCGAAGCCCGGGTAGCGCGCAACGTCCTCGTTAATTTTCGGATTGTATTTCATCGTACAGGAGCCGAGCGGATAGAAGCCGTTATCGACGCCGAAGTTACGGCGGGAAAGCGACGTATAATGGCGAATGACGTCCACCTCGTACACTTCGGGCAGCGCCGCATCCTCTTTGCGGAGTGCGGCAGCCGGAAGCAGCTCCGATGCATCAACCTCAGGCACGTCGCATTCCGGCAGGGAATAGGCGGCCCGTCCGGGACGATGAAGCTCGAAGATGAGCGCCTGCTCGTGCTCGCGGGAACGGGTATGGCCAACATCAACGCCGGCCGTAAAAATCATATTCGAATCGCTCATGCCAGCAAAGCCTCCAATCCGGACGCGAATGCGTCGATGTCTTCCTTCGTGCGCCGCTCCGTAACCGCAACGAGCATGTGCCCGGCGAGCTCGGGGTAATCGCGGCCGAGGTCATATCCGCCGATGAAGCCGCGCTTCAGAAGCTCGGAATTGACCGCGCCCACATCGCTCAATCGCTGCGGAAGCTTCACGGCAAACTCGTTAAAGAAAGGGGAGCGGAACGCAATCGACAATCCGGGAACCTGCGAAAGCCGGCGAGCCGCGTAGTGGGCTTTCTGCAGGTTCAAATTGGCGACCTCTTTCAACCCTTGCCGCCCCATAACCGACAAGTAGACCGAAGCGCAGAGCGCAAGCAGCGCTTGGTTCGAGCAAATGTTGGACGTCGCCTTCTCGCGGCGGATATGCTGCTCGCGCGCCTGCAGCGTCAGCACGAAGCCGCGCTTGCCTTCGCGGTCGACCGTCTGGCCGACGAGGCGGCCGGGAATGCGCCGCATGTGCGCTTCGCTTACGGCGAAGAAGCCGCACGTCGGACCGCCGAACGCGGGGGAGATGCCCAGCGGCTGCGCGTCGCCGACGACGATGTCCGCGCCGAGCTTGCCCGGCGCCTCAAGCAGCCCGAGCGCCAGCGGATTGGCGCTTACTACAAACAGCGCGCCTGCGCTGTGAGCCATAGCAGCAAGCGCCGCCAAGTCCTCCACGCATCCGAAGAAGTTCGGATATTGCACCATGACGGCGGCGGTACCTTCATCGATCAGCGCGCTAAGCGCCGCCAGATCCGTAGCGCCGTCGACTACTTCAGCCTCGGCGATCGTAAGCCCGAGGCCGCGAGCGGTGACGGCGAGCACTTGCCGCGCTTCGGGATGCACCGCCCGCGAAACGACGAGGCGGCTGCGCTTCGTCGCACCCGCAGCCAAAGCGCCCGCTTCCGCCAAGGCGGTTGCTCCGTCGTACATGCTCGCGTTCGCCACCTTCATGCCGGTCAGCTCGCAAATGTACGACTGAAATTCGAAGACGGCTTGCAGCTCGCCCTGCGAAATTTCCGGCTGATACGGCGTATAGGCGGTGTAAAACTCGGAGCGCGAGACAATATGGTTGATTACGACAGGCACTTGGTGATCGTATAAGCCTGCGCCGAGAAAGCTCGCATAAGTATCCGCATCGGCGTTCTTGGCAGCTAGGCTGCGCATGTGGCGCTGCAGCGCCGCTTCGTCCAACGCTTCGGACACTTCCAGCCTTCCACGAAAGCGCACCTCCGAAGGAATGTCGGCGAACAGCTCCTCGACGGACGCGGCTCCGACAGTTTGCAGCATTTCCTTCTCGTCCTGCTCCGTCATCGGAATGTAACGGTGTTTTTTGCTCGTACTCGTACTACCCATCTTTGCGTTCCTCCTGTCGTGTTTCGTGATTCCGTCCCTTCTTGTAAAACGGGGCTTTCACGATTTTAGCCCGGAGCAGCTTTCCTCGGACGTCGACGAGCACCTCGCCGCCAAGCTCCGAACGTCGGCTGTCGATTAACGCGAGCCCGAGATTCAGCTTGAGCGTCGGCGACTGCGTGCCCGTCGTCACTTCCCCGATCAAGTCGCCGTCCGCCGCGTAAACCCGGTAATGCGAACGCGGGATGCCGCGGTCGATCATTTCGATGCCGACCAGCTTGCGCGGCACGCCTTGCTCCTTCTGCTTCGCCAATGCATCGCGGCCGATAAAATCCTCTTTGTCCAGCTTCACGAAAAAACCCAAGCCCGCCTCAAGCGGGGAGATATCGGGAGACAGCTCTTGCCCATAGAGCGACAAACGCGCCTCGAAACGGAGCGTGTCGCGCGCTCCCAGCCCCGCCGGCGACAGTCCGAGCTCCCGACCGGCTTCCAGCAGCGCCCGCCATAGCGGCGCCGCATTGTCGGCGGCAACGTACAGCTCGAAGCCGTCTTCTCCGGTATAACCGGTTCGGGAAATCAGCGCCGCGACACCCGCCACCTTCGCGCCTTCGACAAACCGAAACGGCTGCAGCCCGGACAAATCAACTTCCGTCGCGGACTGCAAAATCTCCTCGGCATGCGGCCCCTGCAGCGCCAGGAGCGCGGTTTCATCCGACACATCCGCAACGGTAACGGCGAAGCCTTCGGCATGCTTTCGCATCCATTCGAGGTCTTTGCCGATATTGTTTGCGTTAATGACGGTCATATAGCGGTTTTCGCCAAGCATATAAACGAGCAGATCGTCCACCGTCCCGCCGTTCGGGTAGCACATGATCGAATATTGCGCCATACCCGGCACAAGCCGCTCCACATCGTTCGTAGTGAGTCGTTGCAGGAACCTTTTGGCATCCTCGCCTTCAATCAGCACTTCTCCCATATGCGAAACGTCGAACAATCCGGCGCGCTCCCGCACCGCTTCATGCTCCTTCATGATCCCTTCGAACTGCACCGGCAGCTCCCAGCCGCCGAAATCGATCGTCTTGGCGCCATGCTCGGCGTAAATCGGGAAGAGGGGGGTTCGCTTCAGTTCCGGCATCGATTACGTACTCCTTCCTGAAATACAAATGGTGGTCGTTATTTGAACACAAAAAAGGACACAGCTAAAGACACGTATTGCTTACCAATACATCCCCTTAGCTCTGTCCCTTTTACCTGAGAGTTACCTCGCGACGGCCGACTGAAAGCTGCCGCAAGTTTCTCCTTTGGCGACCCGCCCTGTTCGAACATGCGAATGCTCTCCAGAGCCGCGTCCGATAAAGGTCCTTTTGCCTGAGAGATTCACCCGATTCGAGGGCTTACTCCTTCGGCGCCGCCGTCCGCAAAGCTGAAGAAACGGCAATCTCTCCCTATACCATCATCCGCAAGTATGAAATTTTTACACACTCCTATTATCCGCCAAATGCTGGAACTGTCAAGATTGATGCAACGAGTTTTTGTTAAAATGCTTTCCACTAATCCACACTATGAAAATATTCCGCACATTGACACCGATGGCCTAATCGGATATATGATGATATTGGCTATAAAGCGCTTACTTCTCTGAAACCATTCGAGGTGGATCCGATGCGGTTTAAAAATGTGTTTTCGATCATCGGCCCGGTGATGCTCGGCCCGTCGAGCTCGCATACGGCCGGCGCGGCGAGAATCGGCTACGCGGTGCGGGCTTTGCTTGCGGAGCAGCCGCAGCATGCAGTCATAACGCTATACGGCTCGTTCGCGGAGACGTATGAAGGGCACGGAACCGATCTTGCGCTGGCCGGGGGTCTGCTGGGGCTGCAGACGGATGACGAGAAAATAAAAGACGCACTTTCGTTAGCCGAAAGCAGCGGCATCGATATTGAATTCCGCATCGGCAAAGGCGCCGCGCAGCATCCCAACACGGCGAAAATCGAAGCTAAAGGCGCGAGCGGCGGTGTGGAGGTTATAGGCGCATCCATCGGCGGTGGAAATATACGGATCGTATCCGTCAACGGCTTCGAAGTCGAATTCGGCTCGGAGCTGCCCGTCATCGTGCTGACGCATGAGGACAGACCGGGCGTTCTGGCGAATGTGACAAGAATATTGAGCAAGCACGGGATTAATATCGGATATATGGATGTCGACCGCAAGAGCAGGAGCGGGGAAGCGATGACCGTACTGGAAATTGACGGTGATATCCCCGTTGAAGCGGAATATGAGCTGTGCGGGGCAAAATGGATTCGCGATGTACGAGTGGTTCGGTGGGAGCAGGAATGGGCAGGCCCGAACCCGACCCGGACCCGGCTCAAAGAGGGGGAAGAAGCATGAGATTTCGGACGCTGAAGGAGCTTTCGGAGCTGTGCGCCAAGGAAGGCTTGAGCATAGCGGAGCTGATGCTGCGGGAACAGTCGGCGGAGTCCGGCAAAACACCGGAAGCCGAACGCGCAACGATGCTGGAGTATTATCGCGTGATGAAAGAAGCGGTTCGCCGGGGATTAACCGAAGATACGACGTCCCGAAGCGGCTATACCGGCGGCGACGCGCAGCGCGTCATGGAGTGGGCGAAGCGCGGGGAGCCGTCGTCCGGCGATTGGGCGTCGAAGGCGATGGCGTACGCGCTCGCCGTATCCGAGGTGAACGCGTCGATGGGACGGGTAGTCGCGACGCCGACCGCCGGCAGCTGCGGCATTATTCCCGGCGTGTTCGTCAGCTCGCAGGAGCGGTTCGGCTGGGACGACGAACGGCTCGCCGACGGCTTGTTTGCCGCAGGCGCCATCGGCTTTGTCATTGCCAACAATTCGTTTATTTCCGGTGCGGAAGGCGGCTGTCAGGCCGAGGTCGGTTCGGCGATCGGGATGGCGGCCGGAGCGCTGACGGAGCTGCGCGGCGGCACTCCGGCGCAGGCGGTGCATGCGGTCGGGCTGGCGCTGAAAAATACGCTGGGACTCATCTGCGATCCGGTCGGCGGCTTGGTGGAAATTCCGTGCATCGTGCGCAACGGACTGGGGGCGGTAAACGCATTGGCAGCGGCCGACATGGCGCTCGCCGGCGTGCGGAGCGTCATTCCGTCCGACGAGGTGATCGGGGTCATGTACGAGGTGGGCAGCGCGATGCCGGACAAACACCGGGAGACGGCGAAAGGCGGTCTTGCTACGACGCCGACCGGCAAGCGGATAATGGAGGAACTGAGGAGCCGGAAGCGTACGAACGTGAAACGGGAGGACGAAGCATGAGCGAACGGGAAAAAGGATCGGAGACCGAAGCGGAGCTGCAGCCGATTCCGGATCATATCCGGGAACGGCTTGCCGTGCTGTTTGTCGGCTACAATCCGAGCATCCGCTCCAGTCAAACCGGACACCATTACGCCAATCCGAGCAACCGGTTCTGGAAAATGATGCATCTTTCCGGCGTCATGCCGAGACTATACGCCTCACACGAGGGCGCAGAGCTATTGAAGCTAGGCTTCGGCTTTACCAATATCGTTCCGAGGCCGACCCGCGCGGCGGATGAAATTACGAGGGAAGAATATGCGCAGGCCGTCAGGTGCTGCTCCGAAAGCTGGAAACGTATCGTCCGGCGATCGTATGCTTTATCGGCAAAGGGGTGTACGAGCAGTTTTCCGGAAACAAAGGACGCGGGTGGGGGTTCCAGCCGGATGAGCATGTGCCCGGCGTGAGGGAGTTTGTCGGCCCCTCCTCCAGCGGCCTTGTGAGGCTCAAGCTGGAGGAGATGGCGGACATATACCGCGAGCTTGCGAAGGAAATTCAAACCTACAGCAAATAAAAGCCGATGCCCATAATGAGATAGGCGGCAAGCAGGGTCAAGCCCTCGAACCAGTTCGTATCCCCGTCGTTGGAAATCGCAACCGTAAGCAGCACGGAGGCGGCCATGGCAATGAGCTCCGGCAGCGAGAAGACGAGCGGCATCCGCGTATCGAAAAACATCGAAACGAATACGAGAACGGGCGCCACGAACATCGCGACTTGCAGGGTCGAACCGACCGCAATTTCCACGGCGATGTTCATTTTGTTTTTAAACGCGAAAATAATAGCGGAAGCGTGCTCCGCCGCGTTGCCGACGATGGCGACGATGATGACCCCGATGAACAGCTCGCTCCAGCCGAACCGTTCGGCTACGCCGTGGAACGTATGCACCAGATTCTCGGAAACGTAAGCGACCGCGATCGTTGCCGCCGCCAAGACGGCGATGGACAAGCCGCGTCCCCATTCCGGCTGCTCATCGTGGCCGTGATTTCCATTCTCATCGGAGGTTGCATAGACGCCCCGGTGCGTGACAAGCTTGAAAAACAGTGCGGCTAAATAAAGCAAAATGAGTACGCCGGAAACGCCTAAGCTTAAGGTGAACGTATCCTGCTCCGGCATATTGAACGAAAACACTTCGGGGATGACGAAGGCGACGATGACCGCAAACATGAGCAGCGCCGAGTTATGGCGGGCGTCATACACATTAAATTCTTGACGCTTGTACTTTAGTCCCCCTATAAAGAAAGAAAGTCCCGCCACAAGCAAAAGGTTTCCGAGCACGGAACCGGTCAACGAAGCAAGGACGACACCTACTAATCCTGCTTTCAAAGAAAAGATCGAGATGATCAGTTCTACGGCGTTGCCGAAGGTGGCGTTGAGCAGTCCGCCGATCCGCGGTCCGGCTACGATCGCCAAGCTTTCCGTCGCGCGCCCCATGTAAGAAGCCAATGCTATGATGGTAAGACAGTAAATCAGGAACATCAACGTTTCCGACCAGTGCAGCAAGCTGCCGGCGATCGACAGCGGCAGGCCGGCTGAGAGCAATATCAGAAAAAATTTGTTTGCCATGAAACAGGGCACCTCTCCACGAAAGTTTTTTTCTCGTATTATAATGGTTTAGCCGAAACTTTGGAAGAATATAACACGGTACGAGCGCATTTATCTATAAGCATTTTTACGGGGAGGCGGGCGCTAGTGAGCTTGGAAGCGAAAGAACGACAGCAGGAGGAAGAGCAGCTCCGGAACGTGCTTCGGATGATCGACGAGGAAATCGAAGAAGCCGCGCAAATTGCCGGAGGGAGAAAAGAGCAGCTCGTTACGGGCAAAAAGGAGCTTTGGGAAGAAGTCGTATACGATACGGACGATTGGTTCGAGGCGGCGGCCCAGTTAACCCAGCAAGCTCAGGAATTGTCCCAGCAAGCTACGAGCTACCGGCTTGCAAAAGGCCGCGCCGAACGATTGGAGCTGGTCAAGTCGTCGCCGTATTTCGGCCGGCTCGACTTTAGGGAATCCGGAGAGGAGGAACTGCTTCGCATTTACATAGGCACGATGTCGCTGATCGACGACGATACGAACGAAGTGGTCGTGTACGATTGGCGTACCCCTGTCGCAAGCATGTACTACGATTACGGGCCGGGTCCTGCGGAATATGAAGCCCCGGCGGCAACGATCAAGGGCGAAATTACGCTGAAGCGGCAATATGTCATTCGCGGCGGAAAGCTGCTGTCCGTCTTCGACACCGGCGTGACGATCGGCGACGACATGCTGAAGCAGATGCTCGGCCGAAACACCGAGCCGAGAATGAAATCGATCGTTACGACGATTCAGCGGGAGCAAAACCAAATCATCCGTAATACGCAGCACCGGTATTTGTTCGTGCAGGGCGCCGCGGGGAGCGGAAAAACGTCGGCGGCTCTCCAGCGAATCGCCTATTTGCTCTACCGGCACCGCAACAACTGGTCGCCGGAGCAGGTGGTGCTGTTTTCGCCGAACGACGTGTTTAACGATTACGTATCCGGCGTGCTCCCGGAGCTCGGGGAAGAGCCGATCCCGCAAACGACGTTCTTCGATTACGTATGGAGCCGGCTCCGCGGCATTCGTCCGCCGGAGCATCCGTACGATCAATTGGAATTCGTATACTCGCCGGAGAAACACGACGATTACGCGCAGCGGATGGCCGGCATCCGTCTGAAAGCTTCGAAGCATTTCGCAGACGTGCTCGACCGGTATGCGGCATCGTTGGATACGGACGGGGTACGGTTTCTTTCGATCAAGCGGAAGGAAAAGACGCTCATCGGGGCGGAGCGGCTAACGCGCATGTTTTATGAGGAGTATGCGAACAAGCGCATTCCGATTCGGCTGGCGAGCATGCAGGAGAAGCTGCTCGAGGAGCTCGGCGAGCTAGAGAAGAAGTCCGCTGTGACGCTTTACCGCAAAATGCTGAAGGCGCCTCAATATTTGGGCACCGAAGACGAGCTGAAGCGGTTAAGCCTCCGGAAGGCGAGAAAGGCGTACGAGCCGGTTCGCGAAGACGTGAAGCAGTTCCGGTTCGTCGATATTGCAGGCACGTACCTGCAGCTGTTCGAGCGGGAAGGGACGTACGAAAAGCTATGCGCGGAGCTGAAGCTGACCCCGTCCGCCGATTGGCCGGACGCCGCCGCGGATACGCCTCGCAGGCTGGACGGCGAGAAGCTGCCGTACGAGGACGCCGTACCGCTGTTATATTTGCTGGAGGCGTTTCACGGGGCGTCCCGCAGAAACAGGATTCGCCACGTCGTCGTCGACGAAGCGCAGGATTACTCGCCGCTTCAATGGTCTTATTTGCGCAGGCTGTTTCCGAACGCCGGCTTTACGGCGCTCGGCGACATCAACCAGGCAATTCAAGGCTCGGGCGTCGAGCGCGGGCATCTGGAGAGCGAAACGTTGTTCCCGGCGGAGGAAACCGCGACGATCCGCCTGCTTCGAAGCTATCGCTCCACGAAGGAAATCGTAGACTTTACCCGAGGCATGATTCCCGGGGGAGGAGAGATCGAGCCGTTCGAGCGGAGCGGAGAGGCGCCGGCATGGGAGAGGACCGAGAGTGCGGAAGTAACGGCGCAGCGTACGGCCGAGCTCATCGAAGCGCTCCGGCAGGAAGGTATGAGCTCGATCGCCGTCATCACGAAGACGGCCGCAGAATGCGACGAAGCGATGCAGGCATTGCCGTCTCAGCTCAAGATCAAACGGCTCACGAAAGATTCGCAGAGCTTCGAGTCGGGCGTCGTGGCGCTGCCGTCTTATTTGGCGAAGGGCCTTGAGTTCGACGCGGTCATCGTCTGGAACGCCGGCGAGCATCGGTACGGACGCGAGGAGGAGCGGAAGCTGTTCTATACCGTCTGCACGCGCGCGCTGCATCGCCTTCATCTGTTTTATAACGGCCGTCTTACCCCGTTCGTCGTCACCGAATCGCCATAATGTTCACCGGTTTGTCACAACCGGAAATCGCTTCGGTTGGATATGATAAATAAAGAAAAATATGGGAGTGCGCGGGGAGAACAAATCCGGAAGAACGGGGTGTTTCTTCAATGGAAAATAAGACGGAGCGGCTCGAGCAGGCGAAAGAACAAATGGAACGGTTCGCGAATGCAAAAAAATTTGAAAAAGAAATGCGGCACGGACGAGGACCCGAGGTTCCCAAAAACGTTGCGGAAGATGCGGCAAGAACGATTGTTACCGAACGTCAGCTGAACCATTGGATGGACGAAGCGTTCGCGGAGTGCGAGAAGAACGGCGGGCTGGACGACATCAAGGGGAAGGGCAAGCCGCTGGAAATCCAGACGGGAGATGCGTTGTACGGAGTGCTCAAGAACGCGAACGTGCTGCCGCAATGGCTGCAGCTGCAGCATGAAATTCGCGACCGGCTCATCCAGCTCGAGAAGCTGATCGATTCCGGAATCGCTGCGGGCATGGACGGCGAACTGGCGGAGGTCAACAAAAAAATTTCGAAGTACAACAATTCCGTGCCTTCCCATTTGTTCCAAAAACCGTTGGTGTCGAAGGAATCGTTAAAACGTCAGCTGAAGCAATATTGGGTATAATTTCCGTTTCGCCGATTTCCTCCTGCGGGTAGAGCGCCGCTGCGATGTATGGTACACTCGGTGCATGGCTTTCTTAAGGAAGGGCGCGCGTTTCCGCCCGAAGGGAGGAGTCTTCCGGTTGTACAATGACTTTCTGCAGCTGAAATCGCTCGAGGGCGAATTGAAAATGTCCCACAAGAAAAAGGATTTCGGCATCTCGGTCTCAACGAAGGAGCTCGTTTATCAGAAGCCGCACGTCAATTACTATATAAAACTTGAAGATATCGTGAGCATCATCCCGTACGAAACGGTCGGAAAGCCGGTTCGGTTCGTGTCGAGCCGCAGCTCCGGCAATGAAATTGCGAGCATGGACATCGGACAGCATCATTACCGGATTTACGCCAAAAAAGCGGTCATGCACAGCCGAAGCGGCATTTTCGACATGGGGGCGACCGAGTTCGTCCTGCCGATCGCGAAAGATTTGTTGACTTACGCCGCCCATTACGGCGGTCTGAATACGATTTAACGAGAAAAGACCTCAAGCGAGGTCTTTTTGTATTAGAAGTATTGCGACTGAAACTTCCCCAGATCGTCGGGCTTTCCGACGATGAACAACGAGTCGCCGGGTTGAAACTTTTCGGCGGGCATCGGGGAAACGATCGGGTAGTGCAGATGTTCGCGGTTGATGATGAGCACGGTCACGCCGTACTTTTTTCGCAAATCGAGCTCTTGCAAGGAACGGTGATGGAAGGCGGCCGGCGCTTTAATTTCGATTCCGCTGCAATGCGGCGAAAGCTCCACGAACTCCATCAAACCGGGCATGACCAGCTGTCTGGCCGTCCTTCTGCCGGATTCTTCCTCCGGATAGACGACGCCGTCCGCGCCGACGATTTCGGATAAAATGTCCCCGCGGAACCGGTCGTTCGATTTCACGATGACATGGCGGCAGCCCCGCTTTTTCAGCTTCGCCGTAATAAATAGGGAGGCTTCGAAGTTGGTCGCCATGGCGACAACGACCGCGTCGAACATTTCCACATTGAGCTCGTCCAGCACCGCATCGTCCGTCGCATCCCCTTGGACGACATATTGGGCGTATTTCTCCACCGGCTCAAGCAGCGCCGGGTTTCGGTCGCAGCCGACGACGTTGTGTCCCAAGCTGTAAAGCTCCTGCAGTACGGTGCTCCCGAATTTCCCCAGCCCGATCACTAAATATTGCTTTCGCATCATACGCAAGTTTCCCCCTTATCCGACAATGATTGATTCCTTCAAATAATTGAGCGCCCGTTTGCGCGGCTTTACCATACTGTAAATAATCGAAATGATTCCGATGCGGCCGACGATCATGAGCAGCGCGATAAACACCTTTGAATGCGGCGACAAATCAGCCGTGATTCCGAAGGAGTAACCGGTGTTCGTCAGCGCGGACATCGCTTCAAACGTGACGGCCATCGGGTCCAGCGAAGGCTCTGCGATCAGCAGGAAGAAGCAAGCCGACAAAAACAAGCCGAGCATCAAACAAAATACGAGATACGCCTTCTGCACGTCTTCCTCATACAGCGATTTGCGAAATATGACGACGTCCTTGCCTCCGGAGAATGCGCTTATGCCTTTGGAAATCAAAATCGCAAACGTTGTTGTGCGAATGCCTCCGGATGCGCTGCTCGAGGAGCCGCCGATAAACATGAGAAACAGCATAATCATGACGCTCGCGGGCGCCATTGCCGCGATATCGGTGTTTGTAATTCCCGCATTGCGCGCTCCGACGGACAGAAACAGGCTGTTAACGAGCTTGTCCGTCGCGGAAAGCGGACCGAGCGTGTTCGGATTCGCCCACTCCAGCGGAGCGAATACAAGGATGCCCAGCAGCAGCAATGCGCCGTGAACGAGCAGATTCACCTTCGTGTATAAGCTTTTTTTCTTTTTCCGAAGAAACAGCAGCTCCCATACGGTCGGAAAACCGATTCCGCCGAGCAGGACAAGGAGGGAGACCGCCGATAAAAACAGCGGGCTCGCCGCAAACCGTATCACCGAGCCGCCGTATAAATCGAAGCCGCTGTGCGTAAACGAGGAAACCGAAGTAAAGATCGTCTTCCGGAGCGCCTCGGAAACGGAAGGCTCTTGAGCGAGTATGTCGGGCAGCAGCAGACAAACTCCTATTGTTTCGGATACGAGGAAGAACAACGTAATAAAAATGACAAGACGCCTTACGTTCCGCAGGCTCCGCTGATTTTGCTCCAAACCCATGAGCGTAAGCTGCGGCAAGGACGCTTCCCGCTGCATCAGAAAAATATAAAAGCCGATGGTGCCCATTACGCCGATGCCGCCGATTTGCATCTCCAGCACTAAAATCCAGCTCCCGGCCGCGGTCAGCGCGTCAGAAACCGTGACGGTCGTTAGTCCGGTCGTGCTTAAAGCGCTGGAGGATAAAAACCAAGCGTCGAGAAATGTGAGATTTCCGGTATGGAATACGGGAATGCAGTAAAGAAAAGCAAAGAACAAGCTTAACGATATGTACCCGGCAGTAATGATTTTAAAAGGGGAGCTTGCAAACGAAATTTTGCTCAACTGAAATGCCACGCCTCTCAACTTGATCGAAAGAACCGGCCGGCTTTCCGCAGATTCTTGCGTACATTTTACCATAACCGAGAAGGAGGATTATAATAAGACTTATTTGATCGAAGGTGAGGATGCCGGTGAAGGAGCAGCTTGAGCACTGTGCGGCGCGCCTGCGAATGCTCGGAATGGACGGCTTTGCAATTTCCGTATTGAGGGGGCCGTTCGCCGCCGATGTGCTGACGGTCGCGCCGGACGGAGGAGCCGGTCCTGCGCGTTTGATTTATAAGCAGCCGGCGGAAGGCCGCCGGAACGAAATTCCGCTTCTGAAGCGTTTGGGCGATTTTTTGAAGCCGTGGGGGCCGGTGACGGTCGCGATGTTTGAGGACGAGCCGCAAGCGATGCTGACGGAGTATGCCGGCGAGCCGGTAATGGAAAGCTATTTGGCTTCGCAACCGGAGGGACGGCGGTTGTGGCTCCGCCGGATCGTCTGCCGTCTCGCCGCGCTGCATGCCGCTTCCTCCCCGCATGTGTCCCGATGGGTAAGCGAAGGCTTTGTCGAGCCGTATCC
Organism: Paenibacillus thermotolerans; assembly: GCF_028745515.1. Lineage (GTDB taxonomy): Bacteria > Bacillota > Bacilli > Paenibacillales > YIM-B00363 > Paenibacillus_AE > Paenibacillus_AE thermotolerans. The sequence continues at coordinate 169,408 of NZ_JAQZSG010000004.1, forward strand.
GTTCAGCATGGAGTGGCCTGCCTTGACGTCCGAACGGCTGCTTGCGCTGGAGAAAAGCGGCGTGCCTTACGATATTGGGGGGCTTCGGCGGGACGTACTGTTTATGTCGGAATCGTTTTACCCGTTGTATAAAAAAAGCTTGCGTTGTCCGCCTGCGCTTACACACGGAGATCCGCATATGCGCAATATTGTGGGGGACGAGAATCGATTCGTGTTTATCGATTGGGAATGGGCGAATGCGGCGACGCCCCCGAGAGATATCGCCATTCTGCTGCAGGATGTGCGCGACGATGCGCTTGCCGAAGATGCGCTTCTTGTTTATACGGACGAGCTTTTGGCTCAAGGATACCCCGCCGGGCGAGCCGATGTGCTGCACGATTTCGAGCTTGCCTTGATCGACAATACGATCATGATGCTGGCATGGGACGCGGAGCTGTATTTCAAGGGGGAAACGACCGCCGAAGAGCTTTGCGTAACGCTCGGCATGAAACGAAGAAGGCTGCAAACCGCCTGGGCGCGGGCGTCGGGAAGACTGAACCGGTGAGGGACATTTGAAATCGTTTGATTTCGTCTTGTATACTGCAAGCATACGGACATACGCAACGAACGAGAAAGTAGGAACCTGTTATGGCTAAACGCAGCGTTAAACATACGGCAACAATATCATTGGGAGTCATGGGCGCCGGATTTTTGGCGACGTTTCCGATCGCGGATACCCCTTACGGCATTTTGCTGCAAAGCGGCTTTGAGGCGGGTCTGGCCGGCGGTCTGGCAGATTGGTTCGCCGTCACCGCTTTGTTCCGCCATCCGCTCGGGCTGCCGATCCCGCATACCGCGCTGCTCCCGAAAAATCGGGAAAAAGTGACGAACGCGTTAGTGAACGCAATCCAGACGAACCTACTAAATAAAGAAAGTATTATAGAAAAATTGAAGGGTGTAAGCATCGCGGAAAAGATCGTTCAGGCGGTTCGCGGACAGCTAAAGAATGAAGAAACCGTATTGCGGATCGTTTCCGCAGCGGAGTCGTATGTTCGGCAAATCGATACGGAGGCGGCGGCCAGGGCGCTTGCGCCGGCCGTGCGGAGCATCGTGAGAGAGCTGGACGCGGCGCCGCTGGTCGGCAAGGCGGCCGAGGCCGCACTGTCGAGGAAGCTCGATGAGACGGCGTTCGATTACGTGCTGACGCAGGCGGAGCGGTTTGCCGTACGCGAGGACACACGGATTCGAATGGGGGCTATGGCGGCGAAGGCGCTTGAGAACGTGCAGCTCGGCGGGTTCATGGGGTTTGCTGTCAACGCTTTTGCCGGGTATATGAATCCGGACCGGCTGGGCGGCATCATTCAGGAGTTTTTGCTGTCGACCATTCAAGACATGAGATTCGACGCGAATCCGTACCGTCAAGATGTGCTTCGTTCCATTCGGGGTACGATGGAGAACCTGCCTAATAATCCGAAGGCTATGGAGGAGATCGAGGCTTTCAAGCTAAGGATCGCCGAGAGCGAGGAGCTGGAACGGGCGCTAGCCGGGGCTTTGACCCGTGTGCAGGCTTGGGCGGCCGAGCGGCTGTCCGACCCTTCCTTCAGGGAGGAGAAGCTGCTGCCTTTCCTGGAGCGGTCGCTCGAGAAGCTGTCGGCTTCTCCCGGTACGATGGATAAGCTGAACGCATGGATACAGCAGCAGATCGGCTTGCTGGTCGAACGCAATCACGGAGCGATCGGGCGGCTCGTGAAGGAGAACGCGGACAAGCTCAGCAACGAGGAGCTGATCGACATGATGGAGGAGCATATCGGCAAGGATATCCAATGGATTCGGGTGAACGGGGCGATTTGCGGCTTTGCGATCGGGCTCGGACTCGGCCTCATCCGGCTGTTCATGTAAGCTGTATTAACCTAATTTTAAAGACTGTTTACGATAAAGCCGTTAACGGGCCGCCCGTTTCGGCTTTTTCTTTTCCCAAAAAGGAAAAAAGTAGTGTGCAACCATATCGTTTCCTGTTATACTATTTTCAAATTGCTGTTACATTTCGTTGCGTCACTTGGACTTCAGGAGGGAGAGGGAATTATGGCAGTTCTGCCAAAAGTGAACGAGCTCGGTTTTTTTGAAATCCGCTTGGAATCGATCGGTGGGCTGGGCGCCAACTTGGCCGGGAAAATGCTGGCAGAATCGGGCGTCGTTGGAAGTGGTTTCAACGGAGTGAGCTTTTCGTCCTACGGTTCGGAGAAGAAAGGCTCTCCGGTTAAGGCGCATATTCGCTTCTGCGATACGAACGCGGAAATCCGCGATACGACGCCTGTCGAAAGGCCTCATATCGTAAGCATTTTTCATGAAAATCTTTCGAAGACCGTGAACGTTGTCAGCGGCATCTATGCCGACAGCACTGTATTAGTCAACTCCGCGCGTACCCCGGAACAGTTGAAGGAAAAGTTGAAGCTCATCGGCGGAACGATCGCCGTCATCGATGCTACAGGTATTGCGCTCGAGGAGAAAAACCGCGTCAATATGGCGATGCTGGGCGCGATGTTCCGGCTGTGCGACTTCCTGGACGCCGACCACATGCGCGGCGTCATCCGCAAATCGCTGGAGAAGAAATACCCGCAAGCGGTGGAGCCGGCGCTTCGCACGTTCCAGCGCGGTTACGACGAGGTGAAGTTCCAGACGTTCGCTCTTCCGGAAGGCACCGAAATGCCGCTGCCGAAACGCTGGGATATCCCGGTGCTCGGGTACGAAACGCAGCCGATCGGCGGCATGGTCACGAACCCGGGGAACAGCATCCTGAAGGATTTGAGCATCTCGCGGAGCGGGATGATGCCGCATTTCGACGAAGACAAATGTATTCACTGCGCGGCTTGCGATACCGTATGTCCGGACTTCTGCTTTGTTTGGGAGGAGAAGGAGGATAAGAGAGGCCGTCCGCAAATGTTTCTCCAAGGCATCGATTACCAGTATTGCAAAGGCTGTTTGAAGTGCGTGCACGCATGTCCGACGGAAGCGTTAAACGACGCGCGCGAGACGGACGGTTACGCGGAAGAGCACCGCGTCCCTCATAGATTCAAATTAGCGCAGGTTCAATAATCTGTAAATCACGATTATAGGATGAGGTGAAACGCTGATGGCAATCGAGTACGATAAGGAAGTTTCCGGCGGCAAGGTCGAGCAGCGGATCGTATACGAGTCCGGCAACGAAATGGCCGCGTACGCCGCGCATCAAATCAATTACCATATTATGGGTTATTTCCCGATTTCGCCGTCTACCGAAGTGGCGCAGTTCCTCGACCTGATGAAGGCGAACGGCCAGCATGACATTAAGCTCATTCCTGCCGACGGCGAGCACGGCTCGGCAGGCATTTGCTACGGTGCGTCCGCAGCGGGCGGCCGCGTGTTCAACGCGACGAGCGCGAACGGCTATTTGTACATGCTCGAGCAGATGCCGGTTCAATCCGGCACGCGCTTCCCGATGGTCATGAACCTGGTTTGCCGCTCGGTGTCCGGTCCGCTGAACATTCACGGCGATCACTCGGACTTGTATTACGCGCTCAACACGGGCTGGCCAATTTTGATGTGCCGCGATCCTCAAGCGGTATACGATATGAACATTATGGCGATCAAGCTTGCGGAGCATTCCGACGTTCGGCTTCCGGTCATCGTCGCTTCCGACGGCTACTTTACGTCGCACCAGAAGCGCCGCGTACAGACGTTCGCCAATAAGGAAGACGTGCATGCATTCATCGGGGAACAACCGAAGAACTTCCCGCATGTGCTGGACCGCAATAACCCGATTACGGTAGGGCCGTACATGAACGAGCCCGATTACATCAACAACTGCTACCAGCAGTCGATGGCTATGTATCGGGCCGAAGAAGTGTTCGAACAGATCAGCAAGGAATACGAGAAGCTGACGGGCCGCGAGTATCCGATTCTCGATCTGTACCGGATGGACGATGCGGAGGTTGTGCTGTTCGTGCTTAACTCGGCGTCGGAAATTTCGAAGGTGGCGGTCGACAAGCTTCGCGATCGCGGCATTAAAGCGGGCTTGATCGCTCCGAACATGATTCGTCCGTTCCCGGCCCGGAAAATCGCCGATGCGCTCAAGAACGCGAAGGCTGTCGTGGTCGGCGACCGCGCCGATTCGTACGGAGGCCACGGCGGCAACATGACGCTCGAAGTGAAATCGGCATTGTTCACGCACGGCGTGAAAGACATTCATGTCATTTCCCGCATTTACGGGCTAGGCGGCAAAGACTTTTATCTCGAGGACGCAATCGCCTTCTTTGAAACGGGCGTAGAAGCGGTCGAGAAAGGATTTGTCGAGAAGCCGTTCGATTATTACGGCCATACGCCGGGCGACCCCGAGAAGGCGCCGAAGCGCGTCGTCGAGCCGATTCCTTACGAGGAATTGAAGACTGGCCTCATTACGGTTGAGAAGGATGCGGATTCCGGCAAGCTGAAAGTGAAGGTTCCGCCGGTCCGCTCGCTGACGAAGAAGCCGAAGCGGCTCGCTCCGGGCCACGGCGCATGTCCGGGCTGCGGCATCTTCTCCGGCTTGGAGCTGTTCTTCAAGGGCATCGAGGGAGATATCGTCGCTCTGTATCATACGGGCTGCGCGATGGTCGTTACGACAGGCTACCCGTATTCGTCGCATAAGGCGACTTATATCCACAACCTGTTCCAGAACGGCGCCGCAACGCTTTCCGGCGTAGTCGAGATGTTCTGGGAGCGCAAGCGCCGCGGCGAACTCGATCATCTCGGCTTGAAGGACGACTTCACGTTCGTCATGGTTACGGGCGACGGCGGCATGGATATCGGCATGGGTCCGGCGATCGGCTCCGCGCTGCGCAACCATAAGATGATCATTATCGAATACGATAACGAGGGCTACATGAATACTGGCGCGCAGCTGTCCTATTCGACGCCGCTCGGACACCGCACGTCGACGTCCAACGTCGGCAAGCATCAAGGCGGCAAGCTGTTCCACCATAAGGACACTCCGCAAATTATGGCGGCGACCAACATTCCTTATGTGTTTACCGGCTCCGAGGCGCATCCGCAGGATTTGCTGAAGAAAGCCGCGAAGGCGCAATACTATGCGCAGAACGAAGGCTTGGTCTACGGCAAAATTTTGATCACCTGCCCGCTGAACTGGCTCTCGGAAGAGAAGGACGGCACGGCCATTATCGAGAATGCCGTGAACTCCTGCTTCTTCCCGCTGTACGAGGTCGAGCAAGGCGTTACGACGCTTACGTACAATCCGGAAGACAAGTCGAAGCGCGTGCCGCTGAGCGACTGGCTGAAGCAGATGGGCAAGACGAGACATATGACGAAGCCGGAATACGAAGAAGCTTACAAAGCGTTCGAGAACGAAGTGGAGCGCCGCTGGAGCAGACTGAAAGCGAAGCACGAAAATCCGTACTTGTAATACGAAGGAGCCAGGATCATAGATGCCTTACGTATTGCGACATAAGGAAACCGGGGAAATCGCCGCAGCCGTCTTGCGGAATATATACGACATCGATTATTGGGGGGCCCGCTGGTGGGCCGCCCCCGACGAGGCGGAGACGGCCGCGGCGGGAAATCCCGACTGGGCCGTACTGCAGGTGACGGACTCCCGGCTGAAGCTGATGAACGTGAAGCTGAATAACGATCCGAACCGAAGGTTATATTTGGACGAACAAGGTTCGATCCGCGTCGAAACCGGTTCCGCCCGCTAAGGCGGAGCCTTTTTTCACGATTCATATCGTATATCCGCGGAATATATCACCTGAAGTCGTCATCGGTAAACGGGCTCTCGTCCTGAAAGGGCGGCAAAGCCGTTTATCCTTGTTCGCGCAAGCATATTGGTTTAGCGAGGTATCGTATGAACAAAGTCAAACTGTATGAGCAGCTTTCTTCGTCGCGGGAAGCGGAATGGGGCGCATTGAAGGCGTACGTGGAGCAAACGGGCTACGGCGCATTTCGCGACTTAGTCGATGAGTTCAAAGCCGCGATCAAGAAGGCGACCGATCTCGATGAGGAAGAAGTTCGCTCGCGAATTGAGGCGGCCGAGCGCCTGTTTCCGGAGCCGGCCAAGTTCAGCCCTACGTGGCAGGTTGTTTGGAAGGAGCTGCGGGGCATGCTGCACTGGAAGGCGTACATATATCGCGCGGTGCCGGATGGAGAACGGGACGGCGAATGGCAAATTTTGATGGATAACCCGTTTACGAATCAAGAGGTCGTCTGTTATCCGGGTTTGCCGTTCGACGAAGCGGCCAATTTGTTTGCGTACTTCCGTCCGAACCTGGTGAAGAACGAATATTTGCGGCTGCAGAAAGTTTCCACGGCCATTACGGAGAACGGCGGCAGCGAAGAGTAAGCGGCATTTTTAGGCGATTGTTAGCGTTTTCAAAATAACTCTTGTGCATTGCCGGCGGCAGGCATACAATGGAGGCGAAAGCTTTCCATAAGGGCGGTGAACCGAAGATGAACCAACCATCCGTCGTGTCGTTCTTCAACAACCTGCCGCAGAAGCAATGCTCCAAGTGCGGCTCTTATTTACAAGAGCAAGCCGATTGCTACTGGAATGAATGCTTTGAATGTATGGATTTGCATATTGTCCCGATTGTACTGGCTCCCAAGCACAGCAGCAGCTTACGCAAGTAAATCGCAGCATATGAATAGCTCGAAAGCTGATCTTATCGGTCGTGATAGGGTCAGTTTTTGATTTTTTTGGAACGATTTTCCTTCGGTGCACGTATGTAAGCACGAGGGGGAGTCGTATGGCAAAGAAACTTCTTTTTTGCTTGGCTGTATTATGGATCGTCGGTTTTACGCTTCTCGGGTGCGGCCCGAAGAACGACGATCTTCGATTTGCGGGCGGCACGGCGAACTGGGCTGCGGAATATACGGTTACATTCTTGGGCGACGGTTATCATAAAGATCGTTTCGCTCTCACTGATCTTGGCGGGGAAGAGATACAAGGAAACATTCAATATGAATTTGATCATGGCATCGGCGGGGGGAGCGCGGACACGCCCATGCCTCCCCGATCAAAGACGGTTACTTCGGACGGAGATGGGAATAGCGCGCCTCCTACGAAAGACAGCGAGGTGCAGGTCATCGTGCATTGGAACGGGAAAACGGAGCGGTTTGCGCTTTCGGCGGACCATCGGTAAAGGGAATCTGGACGTTTCCCGTCTTAACTTTTCCTTTCATTTATGATATGTATGTAGAGACATACATTTCCGTTGTCCGGGAAGGTTAGGAGGGTGCTCTCAGATGAGACGACGATTTGTCATTGAAGCGGTTATGGCAGCGATATACGGAGAGTTGGCGGTCCCCAACCGGCCGGTGGAATATATATTGCCTTATTCGACGGTCATGGAGCTGTACGAGATGAGGGATAACGGCGAGCCTGTCATGCCGGATCCCGGGGACGATGCGCATGTGAAACAGAAAATCGGCGAAATGATCGCATTTTTTGAAGAGCCGTTAAACCGGAAAAAAATCGAAAGAGCGTTCGGCGCGCCTTGGAGGACGAGTCCTCCGCTGCTCGTTAACGATAAAATTTCGTTTGTCGTCATTAACTCCGTAGAGAATGCGCAATATGGAGAAACGTTCGACCCGATCGAGACGGAGCTGATCCTGGCATCGCTGCGCGAGCAGGTGCCGATTTTGACCGATCAGGTCGATTTCCTTGAGCGGGTGATCGATGTTGAGGTGCCCGTGCAAGTGTTCGATATCGAGGATTTCGAATTTGCGCTGGAGGCGGATGCGCCGCTGGAGGATTGGAGATAGCGGCCGCCGAGGCCTGTAAACAAAGTCCCGCTTCGCGGGACTTTCAATTTGCGGACAAAGCGCAATAATTTCGCAGTGCATTTTTTCGTTTTTGGGCCGCGATGGGGGAATCCCCCGCTGCAACAGAACTATATTCCGTTGCAGATTGACTCGCGTCCAACCGACCACCTCGAACGGAACTTTATTCCGCTGCAGCTCCTCTCACCGACAAACTAGCTACCTCCAACGGAACTTCGTTTCGTTGTAACCAGCCGCACCGCATGACCGACATTCGCATTCTAGAACACTTCGCCAATTTCGGTCGTATTACAGACAAAAGAACCCATATTCCTTAAAATGCCGCCTATAACCGAACTATCAATCAATTAACAAACCATATGTCCGGTTTTCTGCCAAATAGACGAGTTTTCATAGATTCGCAAACCTATTGGCCTTCTAGTGTATTCTGTTTTTTTTATTGACGCCCCTAGTCTACCAATATAAAATGTTTTTATATTTATTCTTCAACTATGTAAAGCGTTGACGGAAACAAGCTGTAAAGCTGGATTACGACGAGGGGGAAAAGAGATGAAGTTGAGCAGGAAGGTTTTGGCGCTGGTAGCTGTGGCCGCATTGACGGTCGCCGTCGGCTGCGGACAGAAAAACGCCGGAAACGGCGGCACGCAAGGCGCCGGCGGAGGCGATGGCGGTGCCTCCGACGGAAAGAAGTATAAAATCGGAATCTCGCAAATTGTCGAGCATCCGTCGCTTGACGCTACGAGAGAAGGATTTTTGGCGGCGCTCAAGGACAACGGCCTAATCGAAGGCCAGAACCTGGAAGTGAAGGTAGGCATCGCGCAAGGCGACGGCACGAACAATATCACGATTGCGCAAGGGTTTAAGAACGACAAGGTCGACTTGGCGCTCGGCATCTCGACGCCGTCCGCTCAAGCGATCGCGAATGAACTCAAAGACGTACCGGTGCTGTTCACGGCCGTAACGGACCCTGTCGGCGCAGGGCTTGTAGAAAATCCGGAAGCGCCGGGCGGAAACATTACCGGCGTATCCGATACCCACCCGGACGAAATTCCGAAGCTGATGGAATTTATCGGCACGCAATTCCCGAACGTCAAGACGCTCGGAACGGTCATTAACGCAGGCGAGCAAAACTCGGTCGCATCGATCGAAATGGCGCAAAAGGCGCTGGACACGTACGGCATCAAGATCGAGAAAGCGACCGTGACCTCGAGCGCCGATGTGAAGCAGGCCGCCGAATCGTTAATCGGCCGCGTCGATGCCATCTACATTCCGAAGGACAATACGGTAGTTTCCTCGTTAGAAGCGGTTATCGGCGTAGCGAACAATAACAAGCTCCCGCTGTTCGCAGGCGACGTCGACTCGGTGAACCGCGGCAGCTTGGCGACGTTCGGCTACCAATATTACGATATCGGATACACAACGGGTAAGCTGGCGGCGGATATTTTGCTGAACGGCAAAAAAGCCGGCGATATCCCGGTTAAATTCCCGGAACAGCTCGACTTGTACATGAACGAAACCGCGGCCGAGAAGCAAGGCGTTGAGATTACGCAAGCGATGAAAGATTTGATCGGCAACGAAGAGCACATTGTAAAATAGCAGCGAAGAGAGTGACCCGCCAAGCGGGCCACTCTCCTCTTATACGGAGGTAATGATATGACCGTCGCTTTGATCGGTTCCGTCGAGCTCGGGCTTTTGTACGCCGTTATGGCTTTGGGCGTCTACTTAACATTTCGCATCCTGGATTTTCCCGACCTGACCGTAGACGGCAGCTTTACGACAGGAGCGGGCATTGCGGCCGGCATGATCGTATCCGGCACATCGCCGTGGATCGCCACCATTTGCGCGTTCTTCGGCGGGCTTGCCGCAGGAGCCGTTACCGGGCTTCTGCACACGAAAGGGAAAATTAACGCGCTGCTGTCCGGAATATTAATGATGATCGCGCTATATACGATCAATTTCCGGATCATGGGCCGTCCGAATATTCCGCTGTTGAATCAAGAAACCGTATTTCCCGACGGAGATGTCGTGACGTACGTTTCCTATGCGCTAATCATTGCGCCGATTATCGTACTGGTTATGAAGCTTCTGATCGACTGGTTTCTGAAGACAGATATCGGCATGGCCGTGCGGGCGACCGGCGACAATCCGAAGATGATACGCAGCTTCGGCGTAAACACCGATAATACGATCATATTGGGCGTCAGCCTGTCGAACGGGTTGGTGGCCTCCGCCGGAGCTCTCGTTGCGCAATATCAAGGTTATGCGGACCTGCAGATGGGAATCGGCATGATCGTTGTCGGGCTCGCTTCCGTCATTATCGGCGAAGTATTGTTCGGTTCCGGCACGATCGCCCGCGCGACGCTGGCCGTTGCGCTCGGCGCCATCGTATACCGGATCGTCATTGCGATCGCGCTTCGCTACGGCTTGGAGCCGTCGGACATGAAGGCGATGACGGCGCTGATCGTCATTATCGCGCTTACCGTTCCGATGATCCGAAAGAAGCAGAGAGAGAAGTCGATCGGGAAAAAACGGAGCGCGGAGCTCGGACGGGAGGCGGTGTAACCTGATGCTCGAGCTGAGAGAGGTAGTTAAGGTGTTTTACCCGTACACGCCGGATGAGAAGATCGCTTTAAGAGGCGTTTCGCTCAAGCTGCGCGAAGGCGATTTCGTAACGGTCATCGGCGGGAACGGCGCGGGGAAATCGACGCTGATGAACGTCATCTCCGGCGTGCTGAATCCGGAAGCCGGGGACATTTCGATTGACGGAACGAACGTAAACAAGCTGAGGGAGCACGAACGCAGCAAATGGGTGGGTCGCGTGTTCCAGGACCCGATGTCCGGAACGGCGCCGACGATGACCATCCAAGAAAACCTTGCGCTCGCTTATCACCGCGGGCAGCGCAGGGGACTAAGCTCGGGGCTGGCCAGGAACAGGCAGAAGCTGTTTAAGGAACGGCTGGCGACGCTTGGGCTGGGCCTTGAGAATCGATTGAACGCGAAGGTCGGGCTGTTGTCCGGAGGAGAGCGTCAGGCGCTCAGCTTGCTGATGGCTACGTTTACCGAGCCAAAAATTTTGCTGTTGGACGAGCATACGGCGGCGCTCGACCCTTCCCGGGCGGAGCTGGTAACGCAAATTACGGAAAAAATCGTTCGGGAGACGGGAATTACGACCCTTATGGTCACTCATAACATGGAACAAGCGATCCGGCTTGGCAACCGGTTGATTATGATGGACAAGGGATCCGTTATTTTCGATACCGAGGGAGAAGAAAAGAAGAGCCTGACGGTGCCGGCTCTCCTCGATAAGTTCGAAGCGATTCGCGGACAGCGCCTTGCGGACGACCGCGTCGTGCTTGCATAGTTACTTTACGGTCGCCCGGCTGCAATATGCCGGGCGATTAACGTTCCGTGCTTGCGCCCCGACTCGATGAAAATTTCATTCGCGTCTTCGCCTGAAGCGACGACGCCTGCGACGTATAGTCCCTTTACGCTCGTTTCCATCGTTTCCGGGTCGTAGACCGGCGCTCCGGTGTCCTCGCGCAGCTCTGCGCCGGTGCCGCCGAGCAGCACGCGGTCGGGGCGGAACCCGGTAAGAGCAAGAACAAAATCGTTGTCCATGACGGTTGTCGAACCGTCGGGATTCTCGACCGTAATCGTATCTTCCGCTATGCGGATGACGCGAGATTCGTACAGCATGTTGATTTTCCCCTTCGCAATCTGTCCCTCGAATAATGGAGATACCCACGGCTTAATTTTTTGGCGCTCCTTCGTGCCCCGATAGACGATCGTAACGTCCGCGCCGACGCGCACCAGCTCCATCGCCGCATCGACGGCGGAGTTGTTCCCTCCGATGATCGCTACCTTCGTGCCTGCATACGGATGCGGTTCTTGAAAGTAGTGAGACACCTTCTCCAGCGTCTCTCCCGGAATGCCGATCATGTTCGGTCGGTCGAAATAGCCCGTTGCGACGACGACAGTAGCAGCTTCATAGCGGTGCGATTTTCCTTTTCTCTCACTCGTCACTATAAATCTACCATGCTCTTTGGAGACGGACACGACTTCTTCGTAAGTGTGAAGACGGACATTTCGCCGCTGAGCGACGTTGCGGTAGTATTCGAGCGCCTCGCGGCGGAACGGTTTTTCGTTGGGAGTCGAGAAGGGGATGTCCGCGATTTCTAGCAGCTCCGCCGTGCTGAAAAATTGCAAATTCGTCGGGTAACGGTATATGGAATGGACAATGTTGTACTTTTCTATCACTAAAGGGTTGAGTCCTATGTTTTGCAGCTCAATGGCGGCAGCGAGACCGCACGGTCCCGCGCCGACGACGATTGCTTGTTCCATACGTAAAGAGGACCTCCATCCGATAAGTTCTTTTCTTTCTATACTACCTCAATTGGCGGATGGAAGTCACGGAAGCGGCGGATGCGCGAATATATGCGGCGATGTCCGGGATCGGCGATTCGGGCCGGAAGATGCGGCTAACGCCTGCGCGGAGCAGTGCGGGGTGGTCCGCCTCCGGGATAAGACCGCCTGCGATAATCAAGCCGCGGTCCCAGCCGGCGGCGCGCAGCTCTTCGATGACAAGCGGAAACAACATGAGGTGGGCGCCGGAATGGGACGACAGGCCGACGCAATCGGCGTCTCGTTCCACGGCCATCGCGGCGATTTCCTTCGGCGTCCGCCTAACTCCGCTGAAGGTCGCTTCAAGACCCAGCTCCCGAAGCGCCTTGACGAGAATAATGGCCCCGCGGTCATGCCCGTCCAATCCCGCTTTGGCGATGAGCACCTTGGTGCGGGGCAGGGGGCTGCGGCTGTTTTGTTTCGTTTGATTGATCATTCGTCTATGACCTCCCATTCGTCGGCGGATTCCCGGTACGTCCCGAAGATGCCGCTTAATGTGCCGTATATTTCGCCGACGGTGCAGCCGGCTTGAACGGCTCCATGCATGGACGGCATCGTATTGAAGCCGCGGCCGGCATCGTGCGAGAGCCGCCGCAGCGCCCGCGCGGCGTCAGTCTCGCTGCGCTGCGCCCGGGCTGCGGCAAGCTCGGCGGCCCGCTGCCGTTCGGCGTCGGCTTGCTGCTCGGCCCGGCGGATGCGCGACAGCGAAGGCACGGACCGGAGCTCCGCCCCGTCGCCGGCGAAACGGTTGACGCCGACGATCGGACGCGTGCCGTCCGTAATTTCGCGGTGCGTTCGGTATGCGGCGCTGCGGATTTCGCGCTGCATGTAACCGCGCCGGATCGCCTCCACGGCGCCGCCTTCCCGCTCGACCGCATCGAGGCAGGCGGCAATGGAGCGCTCGATCGCATCGGTGAGCGCCTCCACTGCATACGATCCGGCCAGCGGATCGACCGTCTCCGCCGCGCCGCTCTCGCAGGCGATGATTTGCTGCGTGCGCAGCGCCAGCGCAGCAGCGGAGGCGCTGGGCAGCCGCAGCGCCTCGTCCTTCGCGTTCGTGTGCAGGCTTTGCGCGCCGCCGAACACGGCGGCGAGCGCCTGCAGCGTTACGCGCACAACGTTGTTGTCCGGCTGCGCCGCGGTTAACGTGGAGCCTGCGGTTTGCGCGTGAAACCGCAGCTGCAGCGAACGCGGCTCCTTGGCGCCGAACCGCTCGCGCATGAGCCGCGCCCACAGCCGCCGCGCGGCGCGGAACTTCGCCGCCTCCTCCAAGAGGTGGCTGTGCGAAGCGAAGAAGAAGGCGATGCGCGGGGCAACCGCATCGACGGAAAGACCGCGGCTTAGCGCTTCCTCGATATACGCGATCCCGTTCGCAAACGCAAAGCCGACCTCCTGCGCCGCCGTCGCGCCCGCTTCCCGCATATGGTAGCCGCTTACGCTGACCGCGTTCCATCGCGGAAGCGATTCGCACACATGCTGCATCACGTCGCCCGCCAGCCGCAAGGACGGCTCAAGCGGGAATATATAGGCGTTTCTGGCGGCGAACTCCTTCAAAATATCGTTCTGCACCGTTCCCGACAAAGCCCGCCGATCGACACCGGCTTTGTCCGCGACCGCCTCCACCATGGCGAGCACGGCACCCGCCGTCGCATTGATCGTCATCGATAACGAAACGCCGCCGTCTTTGCCGCTGCCGCCATCGCCTAACGGAATCCCTTTAAGCACCTTCTCCATATCGGACAAAGATGATATGGATACGCCGGTTTTCCCGACCTCGCCGGCGGCCAGCGGGTCGCCCGCATCCAAGCCCAGCTGGGTCGGGAGGTCGAACGCGAGCGACAGACCCGTCTGGCCTTTCCGCAGCAAATATTTCAGCCGACGGTTCGTCTCCCGCGGCGAACCGAACCCGGAATATTGGCGCATCGTCCAGAGCCGGCTTCGATACATATGCGGATGAATGCCGCGCGTATACGGAAATTCCCCGGGCCGGCCGATCCGTTCCGCTTGCGCTTCATCCATAGGACCGGACGGGTAACATACGTCCATCTCTCCGCAAGAACGCGTGTTTACGGCACCATGTTGCCCTGGCAGCCATTCGTTCGCGGTCATCGGAGATCCACCTTCTCGTCCATAGCCGGCTGCATCAACAGCAGCGCGTTCTCTTCCACTTTCATTCGATGGCTAAGGACAAGCATATTGACCAGAGGGAACATGGCTGCCGTCCAATAGCATCCGAAGCAGAGCGGCAGCACGAGCATTTCGAGCGTAACGACCGCGTAATTCGGATGGCGGACATAGCGGTACGGACCTTTGCGGACGAGCTCTCGCCCGGGGACGACAAAGATGCGGGTGTTCCAATGGTCGCCGAGCGAACGGATGCACCATACGCGCGCCGCCTGCAGCAGCAGAAATGCGATTGCCGGAAGCAGCATCCATGGCGAAGGCTTGGGCGTGCGCAGCGTAAACTCCGCGAGCAACGAGAGGAAAAACATAACGTGCAGCAGCACGATATATTTGTAATGCTCGGCGCCGACCTCGAAGCCGCCGGCCTCCCGAATGCGCCTTGCGTTCCTTTCCGCCAGCCGAAGCTCCGCGAGCCGCTGGACGATCACAACGCAAAATACGAGCGTAAACCAAAGCAGCATTTGTCACCGCTCCTTATTAAAACTGTAATAACAGCAGCTCCGAGCTAAAGCCCGGTCCGAGCGCGCCCGCCAGTCCGCGGGAGCCCGGTTCGGTCCCTCCGCGCAATATGTCTTCGAGCACGAACAGCACCGTACAAGAGGACATATTGCCGTAATCGCGCAGGATGCGCCGCGAGGCGTCCAAGCGCTCCTTCGGGAGCCGAAGCGCCTCCTCGTAGGCGGTCAGCACCTTCGCCCCGCCGGGGTGCAATATGAAATATTCGATACTTTCCGGAGGCCAGCCGACGCTATTCGATAATTCCTCCACATTCGGGTGCATGTATCGAGCGATAATGGAAGGGATATCCTTGGAAAAAATGACCTTCAAGCCTTCGTTCGTAACGTCCCAACCCATTACGTCGAGCGATTCGGGCCAGATCGTGCTTTGCGTCGAAACGATCCGCGGCGCAGGGCGGCCGCCCGTGCCGATTCCATCGCACTCGTCACCGGCAACGAGCGCCGCCGCAGCTCCGTCCGCGAACAGCGAGGTAGCCACGATGTTGCTTTTGGACGTGTCGTTGCGAATGAAGGTCAAGCTGCACAGCTCCACGCTGACCAGCAAGGCTTTCTGCTTCGGAAATGCCTTCACGTATTCCGCCGCCCGCGACAAACCCGCCGCCCCGCCCGCACATCCGAGGCCCCAAATCGGCGTCCGTTTGATGTGAGGACGGAAGGACAGACGGTTAAACAAATAAGCGTCCAAGCTCGGAGTAACCGTCCCGGTAGTCGTCACCATAAAAATATGATCGATGTCTCCCGGTTCGGTACCGGCTCGTCCCAGGCAGCTTCGCACCGCCCGCTCGGCTAAATCCACAGCGCTTTGCACGAACAAAGCGTGCTTCTCTTCAACGGAGCGGGGATGCTGAAACCAATCGAGCGGCGCGCAAAAATGTCTCGTTTCGATTTCACTATGTTCAAAGATCGGCAAAAAGCGGTCAATATTATGAACGGAGGCTTCAAACATGTGCCTGACGGCGTTCCTCACGTCCGCTTGACCGATCCGATGCTCCGGAACCGCGGTCCCAACGGAAACGATGGCTGCGATGGTAGTTCCCTCCCGCTCAGGAAATGGTTACCATAGTTTTCCGATCGAGACGGCAATTTATGCACGAGCCTCCCGTATCGGGCGACGGGGATTCAATTTGTTATAATGAGAAAAGAGGGCTCGTTGTACAACCAACTTAGCATCAAAACTCTCATGTCCATGCGGCCACCACCATGTATGAAAGAAGCTAACGGAAGCGGATGTCCGCTAATTTTGTCGAAACCGGGTAAAAGGGCTCATTAGCGGAACCGAATGTCCGTTAATTCGCTTGAATCGCCGGTAATTGGCGGTTTTCGGGCGATTCGCGGACAACTTGTTCCGTTAATTCCGGCATCGCAAACCGAATGACGGGGACGCTCCGGCTTTAGCACCAAAAGATGGTGCTAAAGCGTTACNCGCGGACAACTTGTTCCGTTAATTCCGGCATCGCAAACCGAATGACGGGGACGCTCCGGCTTTAGCACCAAAAGATGGTGCTAAAGCGTTACAAGATAAGTTGACGTAAGGACGGATAAATATGAAGCCGAAAAAAACGACGGTAGGACTGTTGCTTACCGATGGGGAGCGGTTTCTCGTTTGCCACTCGACGGGGAACCGGTTTTACGATTTGCCGAAAGGGCTCCAAGAGGAAGGAGAAGCTCCCGAAGAAACTTGCCGGAGAGAGACGAAGGAGGAAACCGGAATCGACGTGCCGGTTTCCGAGCTGACCGACATTGGCGTGCTGCCCTACACGCGGGAAAAAGACCTGCATCTGTTCGTCTGGAAAACCGACGAGCTTCCGGATCCCGGCGCCATGGTCTGCACCTCCTATTTCCCGAATCGATATACGGGAAAGCCGACGCCGGAGGTTGACGGCTACCGGTACATTCCGTTCCGGGAGAAGGAAAGCTTTCTCGCCAAAAGTATGTCCGCCGCGCTTCAAGCCGTCGAAAGCAAGAGGACTATGTACGGCTTCTAAAATATGTTATTGACGAGATTCGTATTATGGTTTATAGTACAACTTATCGTTTTTCAATAACCGAATAACCATTCGATTATCTTATCGAGAGCGGCGGAGGGACAGGCCCTGTGAAGCCCGGCAACCGGTTCGCGTTACAATACGCGGATGCCCGGTGCCAATTCCTCCGGAAGCGCGCATGCGTTTCCGGACAGATGAGATAGGGACCTACAATAAATACGCCCCTGTCTCCTTTTATGAGTCGGGGGCTTTTTACGTTGCAAGAAAGGGGGAGCGTCTTTGATCGAAATTCATCATATCAGCAAAACGTTCGGTACGGGAGAGCGGACGTTCGCCGCGCTTAAAGATATACATCTTTCCATCCGCAAAGGAGAAATATTCGGCATCATCGGGCATTCCGGCGCCGGAAAGAGCACGCTGCTGCGCTGCTTGAACGCTTTGGAAACGCCGGACACCGGCCACATTACCATCGGAGACGTGAACATTACCGGCAGTTCGCCTCGGGAGCTGCAGGCGCACCGGCAAAAAATCGGAATGATCTTTCAGCACTTTCATCTTCTGTCTTCCGCCACCGTCTTTGATAATATCGCGTTTCCGATGCGTCTGGCCGGCGCTTCGAAGGCGCAAATTCAAACGAAGGTGAAGGAGCTTGCGGCGCTGGTCGGTTTGGAGGGGCACCTAAGCCGTTATCCGGCTCAGCTGTCGGGCGGGCAGAAGCAGCGTGTCGGCATTGCAAGGGCACTGGCCAACGATCCGCATGTGCTGCTTTGCGACGAAGCGACGTCGGCGCTCGATCCGCAGACGACGGATTCGATTTTGTCGCTGCTGCTGGACATCAACAAGAAGTTTCATCTGACGATTGTGCTGATCACGCACGAAATGCACGTCATTCGCTCGGTTTGCGATCGGGTCGCCGTCATTGACGGCGGACGCATCGTGGAATCGGGAGATGTGCTGGACGTCTTTTTGCGTCCGCAGCATCCGACCACGAAGCAGTTCGTATCGCAGCTCGGCGATGTAAGAGGGGCAGAGCCGCTTTCGGGCGAGCGTGCGAGAGGCACCGTTCTGCGGATTACGTTCCAAGGCGAACAAACCTACGAACCGGTTCTGTTCGAAACCGTCAAGGAGACGGGGATGTCGTTCAGCATACTGCAGGGTTCGATTTCTCAAATGAAAAATATCCCTTACGGCCAGCTGCTTGTCGAACTGCACGGCGACGACGGACAAGCCGAGCGGACGATACAGTCATTGCGCAAGCGCGGCTTAGAAGTGGAGGCGATGCAATGAATACGGATCAGACGATTCCTTGGGACGACGTGTGGAAGGCGACGGTCGATACGACGGTTATGCTCGGCTTTTCGACGCTGTTCACCGTTCTGATCGGCGTTCCGCTGGGCATCCTCGTCTTCCTGTTCTCGAAGGGGCAGCTGCTGTCCAATCGATTGATATATACGGTGCTTTCGTCTGTTATCAATTTGTTCCGATCCGTGCCGTTCGTCATATTGATGATCACGCTCATCCCGCTTACCCGGCTGCTCGTCGGCACGGCGATCGGCGTGGAAGGCACGATTCCGCCGCTCGTCTTCGGCGCTGCGCCGTTCTTGGCGCGCATTGTCGAGCAGTCGATGCGCGAGGTGGACAAGGGCGTTATCGAAGCCGCTCAAGCGATGGGCGCTTCTCCATGGCAGATCGTTACGCGGGTGCTGCTACCGGAAGCGAGGCCGGGCTTGATCGGAGGCATTACGATTACTGCGATTACGCTGCTCGCTTATACGGCAATGGCCGGGCTGATCGGCGGCGGCGGCCTCGGTCAGCTGGCGATCAACTACGGGTACAACCGGTTCCGGACGGATATTATGCTCGTCACGGTATTCATTTTGTTAATTATGGTGGTTATTTTGCAGACGGTTGGGGACAGGCTCGTCGCCCGGTACAGCCGGAAGTAGAATCCATATATAAAAAAGAGAAAATAGGAGGAAGAGAAGGATGAAGAAGGGGCTATTCGGATCACTCGCAGTATTGTTGTTGGTTGTTCTCGCCGCATGCGGCGGCGGAAACGGCGGAAACGGCGGTTCCAACGGGGAAGAGGTTACGCTGAAGGTCGGGGCATCCACGACTCCGCACGCGGAAATATTGGAGGTTGTAAAACCGAAGCTGAAAGAGCAAGGCATAAACCTTGAAATCATCGAATTTACGGACTACGTTCAACCGAACGTGCAGCTGTTCGAAAAGAAGCTCGACGCGAACTATTTCCAGCATATCCCGTATCTTGAGCAGTTCAATCACGACCAAAAGATGGATCTGGTCAATGCAGGCGGCATCCATATCGAGCCGATGGGCGCTTATTCTCAAAAAATTACAAGTGCAGACGACTTGCAGGACGGCGCGAAGGTCGCCATTCCGAACGACCCGTCCAACGCAGGGCGCGCACTGATCCTGATGGAAAAGAACGGGCTTCTTAAGCTGAAAGAGGGCGTCGGCGTCAGTGCAACGGTGAACGACGTCGTAGAAAACCCGAAAAACCTTCAATTCCAAGAGATGGATCCGGCGATGCTGCCGCGTGCGCTTCCCGACGTAGACATGGCGGTCATCAACACGAACTATGCGCTTGAAGGCGGCTTGGTGCCGACAGAGGATGCGCTCTTCATCGAAGGCAGCGATTCACCGTACGTGAACATCATTGCAGCCCGCCCGGACAACAAAGATTCGGATGCCGTCAAGAAGCTGGTAGAGGCGCTGCAATCCGACGAAGTGAAGCAATTTATTGAAGAAAAGTACAAGGGAGCCATCGTTCCTGCGTTCTAATCCATAACGAGTAAAGGGCTGTCCTTCGGTCATGCGAACATGACTTTGAAGGACGGCCCTTTGTTTTTTCGTTTGATTTGTCGCAGCAGGGAGGCTATGATTTTTTATGTGCGGAGCCGCTCCGCATAGGTCTCCAGCATTTCTGCGGTAACATACTGTCTCGTCGGCGAGATGCCGTGCTTCGCATGGGTGTTGATTTGGGCCGTAATCGAGTTGATGGAATCGAGCGAGTAGGGCTCTCCGCGTAAATATTGTTCGACGGCCGACGCAATGGCGCGCTCCCGCCGTTCGTCCATTTCTTGAAATGCCGCAAGGTGCATATGCTGCTTGCGCGAATGCTCCGATATCGCTTCATGTACGCTCATGTAATAATCCTCCGTTCGACGATCATACACATCATGTTACTATATTGATGCGCCAGTCTCAATGGATGGGGGAAAGGTAAACATAAGGGGGTGGCAAATGTATGGATAACGTTTTGCTGGGAAGCATCATCTCGGCGTTGGCGACGGGGGCGGGCGCGCTTCCGATCTTGCTGTTCAAGGTCGTCACGCACCGGCTGCGGGACGTGCTGCTTGCGTTTACCGCCGGCATTATGGTGTCGGCTACGATGTTTAATTTAATTCCCGTTGCGCTGCATGAATCGAATTTGCTTACCGTTACGATCGGCATTCTCATCGGAACGACGGTGTTAAGCCTGATGGAGCGGTTTATGCCGCATATCGACCTGGAGCATCGTTCCGGCGCTTCCGTGCAGTTCGATTCGAAAAGCATGCTGATCATTACGGCCATTACGCTGCATAATTTGCCGGAGGGGCTGTCGGTCGGCGTCAGCTATGCAAGCGGGAGCGGGAACCTCGGTCCGTTAATTGCGCTTGCCATCGGATTGCAGAACGCTCCGGAGGGTTTTCTTGTGGCGCTGTTTTTAACGTATCAGAAGGTCAAAAGAACGACGGCGTTCCTGATCGCGACGCTTACAGGTTCCGTAGAGATCGTAACCGGCTTGCTCGGGTACTCCTTGACGGCTTACGTTTCGGGACTCGTTCCGTACGGGCTTGCGTTTGCGGCGGGCGCCATGCTGTTTATCGTTTATAAAGAACTGATTCCGGAAAGCCACGGCGACGGGAACGCGGGTTCTTCCACTTATTCTTTTATTTTAGGTCTCATTACGATGATCGCACTAATCGAATGGTTCGGATAAGGAAGGTTGAAGGATGAATTCGCGCAAAAAATGGATTCGTGCATATGTGATCGGATTTATCGTCTACGCTGCGGCCATCGGCATTTACTTATGGGTCGATGCCGTTCAGCCGCTTCCGGCCGCGGACCGGGGTACGGCGGTCGATCCGTCGGTGTTTTTGCCTGCCGAGCAATACAACGAGATGAGAATGTACTCGGCGCTGAAAAATTGGCTGTTCTTCATCAGCTACCCATGGATTTGGGGCGTCTATTTGTTTCTTCTAATCGGAGGAACGGCATCCCGCTGGAGCGCCCGATACAAGCTGCCGGCGTTCGTGATGCTGCTGCTCGCCGTCGTGTTTGCGTGCCGGCTGCCGATCAGTCTCTTATCGTTCGGTCTTTCGCGCTATTACGGCGTATCGGTTCAATCGATCGGCGGTTGGGTACGAGATGCGGCGGTCGATTTTGCGATTGACTGCATCATCACGCTCGCCGTGCTCTGGACGGCACTATGGGTGATCGGCCGGGTGAAGCGTTGGTGGCTTGCGCTGTGGCTGCTGTCCGTCCCTTTTACGGTATTTCTGATGTACATACAGCCTGTCGTAATCGATCCGCTCTTTAACCGGTACTCGGAGTTGTCCGGACCCCATCTGGAAGAGCAAATTTTAAAGCTGGCGGACCGTGCCGGCATTCCGGCGGAACGGGTATACGAGGTCAATATTTCGGAAAAAACGAATTCGCTGAACGCTTACGTCACCGGCATCGGCCCGACGCTTCGCATCGTACTGTGGGACACGACGCTGCGCGCATTGAACGAACGCGAAATTTTGTTCATTATGGCGCACGAAATCGGACATTACGCCATGCACCACCTCGAGTGGTCCGCCTTGGGAGCTGTCGGATCTTCTTTCATTCTGCTGTTTATCGGAGGAAAGCTGTATCAAGCGATCGTCGGCCGCTATGGCGTGGCGATCGGCATCCGGCGGCTGAACGACAAAGCGTCGCTTCCGCTGCTGCTGCTTCTCGTTTCGGTGCTGTCGTTCGCATCCGCTCCCGTATCCAACGCGGTGTCGCGATCGGCGGAGCACGCCGCGGACGTGTATGCGCTGGAGATGATCGGCAGCGGGGAGGGGGCGGTCGGCATGTACCAGAAGCTTGCCGCGTCATCGTTGTCCGACATCGATCCTCCGGCGCTTGTCACTTGGTTTCGCTCTACGCACCCGAGCATAAAGGAACGGATATTGTATGTCGAGCAATTCCGTTAACATGGAGCGCGCGTTGTCTCTTGTTTTTGCCGCCGGCTTTGCGACGTCGCCGGATTTTATGAAAGAGGCGGCCGAGCGGTTCGAAGGGCTGTTTCGCGATGCGGGATTCCGTGTCGGAGCGTCTCATTTGTTTCCTTATGGAGATTGGAGCGTATCGCGCTTGCGGCAGCTGAATGAAATACGGAAGGATTTGACGGACGGCGGCTTCCTGCGTCCGCGATCCGTCGGCGGAGTCCGTTTGGCTGAGGAAATAAGTAAAATTGCCGAAAATGAGCAGAGCGGCCAGGCGGTGCTTCTCGGCCACAGCGCCGGCGGCGTGGCGTGCATCCAAGCCGCCAGACGGTTATTCGAGTCGGGCAGCCGGCTGCGCATCAGGATCGTTATGATCGGCTCGCCGAAATGCCCGATACCGGCCCGCGCCGTCAATCCGGCGGACGTGCTGTATCTTTACGGGACGAATCGCTTGGGGCGAAGAGCCGACCCGATCACCCTGCTCGGACGATGGGGAAAAACCCCTCCGGGCATCGTCGAAGGGGTTGAGATTGTCGGCGGACACGCCGATTATTTTCGCAGCCGTCCCCCGTTCACGGATGAACAGGGGCGGTCCAATCTGGACCGCATTTCCGGCAGGGTTTGGGACTGGCTGATGAGGCGCCAAGAGGGCGAATCAGCGGGATCTGCCTTTTCTCCCGGCGCCGCTCGGCTTACGGACGAATGATTTTTGCGTGCGCCCGCCTTCCGCACTGCGTCCGCTCCTCTCCGCAGAGCCTGCGGTTTTGGCTTTCGGCCGGTAACGCAAATCCGGCTTTTTCTTTGCCGGCTTGGCGCGTCTGTCGGCCTCGGTTCTGCTGCGTCCGCCGCCGCCACCGCCGCCCCGGCGCTCTCGAACAGGCTCATCGGGCGCAGCGGCAACGCCGCGGCCGACGCCGAATTCGGACATATTGCGGCGCTCGAGCGTCTTCCCGATCCCCCGTTCGATGTGCTGCAGCTGTCCCCGGTCCTTCGGCGATACCAGCGTCACGGCTACGCCCTGCTGGCCCGCTCGTCCCGTACGGCCGATGCGATGGATATACGTCTCCGTGTCGGCCGGTATGTCGTAATTGAATACGTGCGTGACTCCTTCGACGTCAAGCCCACGGGCGGCGACGTCGGTCGCAACGAGCACCTGCAGCTTCGCTTCCCGAAACCGTTTCATTACCGCTTCGCGCTTCGCCTGCGTCAAATCGCCGTGCAGCTCATCCGCTTCAAAGCCGTTGTCGATCAAATCCTGCGTCAATTTTTTGGCGCGTATTTTCGTCCTGCAGAACACGACGGCGAGATAGGGGCTGAACTGTTTGATCATGTTGAATAGCGTTTGCGCCCTGCCGCGGTCCGTTACTTCGACGACAAGCTGCTTAATATCGTCGAGCGTAACCTCCTTGCCTTTAATGCGCACATCCTTCGGCTTTCTCATATAATTCGCCGCCAGCTCGCGAACCGCGCCGGGGATCGTCGCCGAGAACAGCATCGTCTGTCTTCTGGACGGAATTTGCCGGAGCACTTCCTCCACCTCGGCCAAAAAGCCCATGTGCAGCATTTGGTCGGCTTCGTCCAATACGAGCATGGATACGGTATGGAGCGAGATCGTCTCGCGGCGCAAATGATCCAGCAGTCTTCCCGGAGTGGCTACAACGATATGCGTATCGCCTTTCAGCTTATGCACCTGCGCGTCTACATCCTGTCCTCCATAGACGGCCAGAACGCCGGCGCCGGCGATCGGGGCCAGTTTTTTGGCTTCCGCCGTAATTTGAATGGCGAGCTCGCGGGTAGGGGTGAGAATTAACGCTTGGACGCCGCGCTTTTGCGGCTCGATCACTTCAAGGATCGGAAGCAGGAAGGCGAGCGTCTTTCCTGTCCCGGTTTGGGCTTGAACAATCGCGTCCTCGCCGGACAGCAGCAGCGGAATCGCTTCGGCCTGCACCGGTGTGGGGGTCACGATTCCGTTTGATTTCAGCGCATGCGCGAATTCGTTATTAATGCCTAACGTACCGAATGTATTTTTGCTCATGAATCTCCGTTTCCTCATTTCCACTATGTTCCTTAAGCTATAAGATTAACCGAAAGCGCGAAAGGAATCAAAAAAATTAGGTAAAAAGAGGTTTTCTGCGCAAAATGAAGAATGGTAATTCTAAGCGAAAACAATAAATAAAGGTTGTGAACGGATTGCATACCAATGAATTTAAGCGAAATTTGGAAAAATATGTGGAGCTCGGCGTCAAGGTCGGCGTCAATGTGCAGAAAGGGCAAAGGCTCGTTATTTCCGCACCGGTTTCGGCTCTGGACATTGTCAGAATGGCCGCCAAATCGGCTTATGAAGCAGGCGCCAAGGATGTGTATTTGGATTGGCACGACGATGTGATCACGCGGCTCAAATATGACATGGCGCCGGATGAGGCGTTTGACGAGTTCCCGCTATGGCGCGCCAAGGGCTATGAAGAGATGGCGGCGGAAGGAGCGGCGTTCCTATATTACAGATCGGCCAATCCCGAGCTGCTGAAAGGCGTGAATCCCGATCGACTCGCAGCGGCAAGAAGAGTGCAAGGCGCCGCTATGAAAAATTTCAAAAACGCTCAAATGGCCGATCAGGTCAGCTGGAGCATCCAATCGATTCCGTCCCCTTCGTGGGCTGCAAAGGTGTTTCCGGATTTGCCGGAGGAGGAGGCGATGGCAAAGCTTTGGGACAACGTGTTCAAAGCGACCCGCGCCGATCAGGACGACCCGGTGGCGGCTTGGAACGATCACCTGGACATACTGCGGACGAAAGCCGCATTGCTGAATGAGAAGAAATACAAGGCGCTGCACTATCAAGCTCCAGGCACCGATCTGACCGTCGAGCTTGCGCCCGGCCACTTGTGGATTGCGGGAGAGAGCTTTAACGCGCAAGGGGATATGTTTGTGGCGAACATTCCGACGGAAGAAGTGTTTACCGCTCCGCTTCGGGAAGGCGTCAACGGTACGGTGCGGAACACGAAACCGCTCAATTTCGGCGGCAACGTAATCGACGGGTTTACGCTGACGTTCAAGGACGGCAGAATCGTCGACTTTTCGGCCGAAACCGGCTACGATACATTGAAGAGTCTGATCGATACCGACGACGGCTCTCATTATCTTGGCGAGGTCGCGCTCGTCCCGCACCGCTCGCCGATCTCCGAAACGAATTTGATATTCTTCGATACGCTTTATGACGAGAACGCCTCGAACCACATGGCGATCGGCACCGCTTATGCATTCAGCGTCGAAGGCGGGAAGCAAATGACGAAGGAGCAGCTTGCGGCGCAAGGCTTGAACGACAGCCTCGTGCACGTAGATTTTATGATCGGCAGCGAACAAATGAATATCGACGGCATTACGGCCGACGGCAAGCGGGAGCCGATTTTCCGTAACGGCAACTGGGCGGAGTAAGCAGAGGGGAAGGGGAAGCTCTTTTCGGAAAGTTTGACCTCGCTATTTTGCAGAAAAAGGCTTCCACAAGTAAAATAATGCAGATTGACCTTCTTATTTCTATAAAAAAACGGCCGCCGGCTATCAAGCCTGACGGCCGTCTTTCCTTACTTGACCGCGTTAAGGCGCTCTTCCAGACGATCCCATGTTTCGGTGATGCCTTGCAACATGCCCATGTCTACGACCGTCTTCAGCGCTTCCGCCGACACGTATTCCGCTCGGTTGACGAGCTTCGTCCTGCCGCCGAGATCGACAAATTGGAGCGTGACTTCGGTCGACGGCAAAGTGTCGTTCTCATTGCCCTCGGCGTCCGAGAAGTAATCGACATAGACGATCGATTCCGGCTCGACGATTTCCTTATAAACGCCCTTGCCCCAAGACTCCATGCCGTAAAATTCGCCTTGGTTCTTATCGACACACTTCATGCAGTAGTGCCAAACGCCGCCCGGCCGGAAATCAATGCTGCAGACCGGCAGCTCCCAGCCTCTCGGTCCCCACCAGTGCTTTAGATGCTCAGGCTCCTTAAACATCTGGAACACGAGCTCGCGCGGCGCATCGAATATGCGCTCCAGCACCAGAACATTCTCATTCTCTACTCTCGAAACGATTGCGTTGTTGGACATTTGCATTTCCTCCTCATGAAATGGTTTGATCCTATCGTTTATCCTTGTTTTGCAGCTCCCGCAAATAGTTGTCCAGGTTATCGAATCTTTCTTGCATGACGCCCCGAAAAGAGCTCAGCCATGCATCCAGCGCTTGAAAGGGCTCGGGCCGGAGCTTGTAAATTCGACGGTTGGCATCCGCCTTCACTTCCAATATCCCGCTGTCGCTAAGCACCTTCAGATGTTTCGAGGCTTGGGGCTGGCGAAGCCCCAGCCGAGCGGCGATTTCTCCTACGGTCAGGGGACCGCCGCGCAACAGCTCGACGATTTCCTTGCGGGTCGGTTCGGCCATTGCGCTCAGCATCTTCGTGGCCATGCCCGGATCGTACCCCGACATGTCGCTCACCTCATTAGTTAATGGTCTTTTGTATTCTCTCATCTCCTTCATTGCTTTGTTGTTCATTCGGGTTACTATAAATATAAATGAAAAGGAATATTCCTGTCAAGGAATATAAAAAATAAAAAAATAGCGTGCTTGATTTCATTCAGCACGCCTCAGTAAACACGATTACTTTAAGGGATGCGTCTCCCGTTTGCCGATTCCCGCAAGAAGATCGCGAATCCGGTATCCTATAACCATAACGATGGCAAGTTCGGCCAGTACGATCAGCGGATGCAGGTCCGGAGCCAAATTCGTGTGAATATGGCCCGGATGGGCGTAGGCCGTATTGAAAGGCGCCGCCGTGCAAAGCAACATCAGCATCGACGCAAGCGCCGCGTTCCGGCGGTGCGGGAACGGAGAAGTGGAGCGCAGAAGCAGCGTCACAAGCAGCGAAACCGCGACAGCGGCCGCCAATGTAAGCAAAATTCTCGCGACGTCTAAAGCGACAGGGCTTTGGAGCGCCGCCGCTGCTGCGACACCAAGACCAAGAGAGGCGGACGACGCCCACTCCGCGGCTTTTTCCTGATGCCGCAGCAGAAGCCAAACCCCGTCGAACAGCAAGCCGCCCAGCACAATGAATAACGGGAAATACATAGTAAAGCTTGTCGAGCCCCAAATCGCAAACACCGCGTATTTAACGGCAAAGGCAAACAGCGTAATAAGCGTCCCCGCCGGAAACCGCAGCATTCTCGTGCCTGCTCGAACCGTAAACAACAACACGGGGAGGAGCAGTACGGCATAGTATTCGGCATACGGCAGCCATCTGGAGCCGACGCCGATCCCTTTCGCTTCGATGTCGAATTCGGTCAGCGCGAACTGCATGAATACGGCCGCAGTTCCCAGTGCCATCAGGATGCCGATCCGGCGAATATGACGTCCCGGCAAGGCGGCAAACCATTCCGCAATGCCGAGCGCATACAAGATTCCTCCGAAGATGACCAGCAAATGCGGCGGGCTCCAGAGGGTAACATCAAAGCCGACCCAGCTGTGGTACAACTCATCCGATACGCCGGCCGCAAGCTGAAATAAAGATCCTGTGCCGACCAGCGCCATTTCCCCGGCAAGGGGGAGCTTCGCCGGCCTCCACGTTCGGAGACGAACGAGCTGCGCGACGACGGCAATCAGAACGGCCATGCCGCCGAGAAAGACGGAGGAGTAGATGACCAGATGGGCAAGCGTAAAAAAGGTTTCGACTTTACCGGCCACATGCCACCAAACATCCCAATAGCCGCCTCCGACTGCTCCGAGCGCGCATATCAAAAGAAAACAGGGCAATAAAAAGAGCCTCATTGCATCCCTCCCATCGCATGAAACGGTTTTATGGTAAAATTTTACCACGGTCATGGATAAAAAGGTGTAGTATTGTAGCTGTAACACATTTTTTTAGGAAGTGTTTTTTGCATGGCATTCGGAATCAAGCGTCATGAGCTCGCCGCATGGAAAAAAGAAGTCAATAACGGGAATATCGCATTTTTAACCCATTATTGGCTGCATCCGAGGTTTCCGGACGTAAGGACGGTTACGAAGGTCGGCTGCAGCGACTTCGGCCGATTGACGGAATGGCTGCTGCGCCACGGGTTGGAGCCGCGTTATATTCACGCCCGAGACCCGTTCCCGCATTTCGATCTGATCGGACCGAAACAGAGGGAGATTTTAGAGAAGGAAAACCAGTGGGAGCAAATCAAAAGGTTCAACCTGTAGGTTGAACCTTTTAAAATACTTTGGTCGTCCAGGACTCGCAGTTCCATACGTCCGTAACGACCTCTTTATAAAATTCCGGCTCGTGGCTGATTAGGAGCACGCTGCCTTTGTACGCTTTGACCGCGCGTTTCAATTCTTCCTTCGCATCCACGTCCAGATGGTTCGTAGGCTCGTCAAGCACGAGCACGTTCGTCTCTTTGTTGATCAGCTTACATAAGCGTACCTTCGCCTTTTCGCCGCCGCTCAACACCTCGACTTTGCTTTCGATATGCTTCGTCGTCAGCCCGCATTTCGCCAAAGCCGCGCGAACCTCGAATTGAGTGAAGGACGGGAAGTCTTTCCACACCTCTTCGATACAGGTGTTCATATTTGCTTGCTTGATTTCTTGCTCGAAATAGCCGACGTGCAAATAATCGCCCAGTTCGACGGAGCCGCCGATCGGCTTGATTTCCCCAAGAATACTTCGCAGCAGCGTCGTCTTTCCGATACCGTTCGCCCCGACGAGGGCGATCTTCTGTCCGCGTTCCATGCGAAGATGGAGAGGCTTCGAGAGCGGCTCGTCGTAGCCGATCACCAAATCGTTCGTCTCAAAGATCAGCTTGCCTGAAGTCCGCGCTTCTTTAAAGTTGAACGTCGGCTTCGGCTTTTCCTTCGCCAGCTCGATAATTTCCATCTTGTCGAGCTTCTTTTGCCGGGACATAGCCATATTGCGCGTAGCGACGGAAGCTTTGTTTCTGGCTACGAAATCTTTCAAATCCGCGATTTCCTGCTGCTGGCGTTTGAACGCCGCCTCCAGCTGCGCCTTCTTCGCCTCATATACTTGCTTGAAGTAGTCGTAATCGCCGACATAGCGGTTCAGCTCTTGATTTTCCATATGGTAAATCAAGTTGATGACGCTGTTTAAGAACGGGATATCGTGAGAGATAAGAATGAACGCGTTCTCGTATTCTTGCAAGTACCGCTTCAGCCATTCGATATGGCTCTCGTCCAAATAGTTGGTCGGCTCGTCAAGCAGCAGGATGTCCGGCTTTTCCAGCAGCAGCTTTGCGAGCAGCACCTTCGTCCGCTGGCCGCCGCTCAAGTCGTTGACGTCCCGGTCAAGTCCGATATCGTCCAAGCCTAGACCTCTAGCGATTTCTTCGACCTTGGCGTCGATAATATAGAAATCGTTGCTGCTTAAAATATCTTGCAGCGTGCCGACATCCTCCAGCAAAGCTTCCATTTCCTCGGGAGACGCATCGGCCATCTTTTCGTAAGATTCGTTGATTTTCGCTTCCATATCGAATAAATACTGAAACGCGCCTTTGAGCACGTCGCGGATCGTCATCCCTTTTTGAAGCACCGCATGCTGATCGAGGTAGCCGACCCGAACGTGCTTCGCCCACTCGACTTTGCCGGCGTCCGGCTCCAGCTTGCCGGTAACAATATTCATGAACGTCGACTTGCCTTCGCCGTTGGCGCCGATGAGGCCGATATGCTCGCCCTTCAGCAGCCGGAAGGAAACGTCGTTAAAAATCGCGCGGTCCCCAAACCCGTGGCTTAAATTTTTTACGGTTAGAATGCTCATATATACACCTTTTCTATAAGGATTATACCGTAGTAGATTATAAGCTTGTTTGGCGGGAGACACAATGAATAATCATTACCGTTCGGCAGGTCATGAATGAACAGGGTGCAGCGCCAGCGGTTTCAACGCATTGGATTCGTCGACATATACGAATGCGTCATACCGCTTCGGAATGACGGTCGGAACGTAGTTTCCGCGCCGTTCGTAGCGAGGGTGGTAAACGACTCCGATCGCACGATGGCCGATCGGGTCGTTCAGCGTCGGATCCGTCTCATCCAGCAGCATATATTTATTTTCGGCGCCGGTCCGATGGAGGAGCGCTTCCCAGCTCCCGGAAACGGCGTGCGGTACCGTCATCTCCCGATAGGGCGTTCCCCAGGCGTCTCCGGCGATGACCGTCCCATGATTCGTACCGAAGCCGACTGCGTACACTTGATCTTTGCCGTGCTTCTCCCGCAGCAGCTGCCCGACATTGACCATACCCTCGGAGGCCATGTCCGTCGCCCTCGCATCGCCTATATGCGTATTGTGCTCCCAAACGATTCCTTTGGCTCCTTGCCCGTAAAATGCCGCAACATGCTCAAGCGCTTCCGTCATATGCCGATCCCGAACGTTCCACGAATTTGCGTCGCTTTTGACCATGATGCGGTAATAATGCTCCGCATTAACCCCGACCAACGCATTGATTTCCGCGGATAACCGTTCTTCTTCGTTCATGCCGCGTCGATCGCCGGCAGTAAACTTTTCCTTCCGAAGCTTGGCCAGCAGCTTCACGACTTCGTCTTCGCAGCCTTCGTCGAACAGCCCTGCGGATACGGCATAAGATTGTTCGTCGCGGTCATAGGCATCGAAGCAAGCGAACGCCTTCCGCGCCGTTTCCAGCTGCTTTGAGCCGGTCCTCTCCAAATAGGCGATTATCTCATCGAGCGATTCCCATAACGAATAGACGTCGATGCCGTAAAAACCGACCTTCACGGCGCCGGGGGGCAGGCTGTCGTTATATTCCCTGAGCCACTCGATAAAGCTCCGAATTTCTTCGTTCGCCCACATCCATTCCGGCCAGCGCCGAAACGCCCGAAGCGCTTCGTCCGCCGAAGCGGCCGCCCCTTTCGCGTTTTTGACATAGCGGTTCACTTCAAAGCACGTCGGCCAATCGCCTTCAACGGCAATAAAACGGTACCCGTAATTTACGATCAGCCGCTTCGAAAGCTCGGCCCGAATCGTATAAAACTCGGACGTGCCGTGCGAAGCCTCCCCGAGCAGGACGTACGGCGCTGAAGAAGCGGCTTCGATTAAAGGATTCATATCCTCGACGGTTTCGAACTTAGCGGACAATTGCTTGATGCGCTGCTCCCAATCTTCCGGTTTCACGTTACATACCTCGCTTATGTTTCAATTTTTTATATCGTTTCCAAAATAATTGTAAAATACGTCGAAATTGAAAGCGTTATTTCATATAATAGTGAAAGGCTTTACATAGGGGAGGAGATGAGGGGTTGTCCGAACAACGTCAATTGCGATGGGGTATACTCGGCTGCGCGCGCATCGCGCAAGGTTCCGTTATCCCGGGAATCCAACAGTCGAAAAGCGGCGTAGTCGCGGCCATTGCGAGCCGGGATTACGACAAAGCGAAGGAAACTGCGGAACGGCTTAACATTCCGCAGTCGTACGGCAGCTATGAGCAGCTTCTGGAGGACGATTCGATCGATGCGGTGTACATTCCGCTGCCGAATCATCTGCACAAGGAATGGACAATCCGCGCGGCGCAGGCAGGCAAGCATGTGCTTTGCGAAAAACCGATTGCGTTGGATCAGCGGGAAGCGGCGGAAATGGCGGAGGCTTGCGAGAAAGCGGGCGTTGTTTTAGCCGAAGCGTTCATGTACCGATATCACCCGAGATGGGACCGAATCAAAGAAATTATCGATTCCGGAGAAATCGGAGCGGTGCGCGGCCTTCACGGAACCTTTACTTTTAACAACGCCGGGGACAAAACGAATGTCCGCTACCGAAAAGATTGGGGCGGCGGCAGTGTTTACGACATCGGCTGTTATCCGATCAGCGCGGCACGGCTCATTCTCGGCGCCGAACCTGAGGGTGTAACATGCCAAGCGTTCTTTTCGCCTGAGCATGACGATGTCGATATGATGGCCTCCGGATTGATCGAGTTCCCGAATTCCGTGCCGCTTACGTTCGATTGCGCAATGTGGGCCGCATCGCGCAACACGTTTGAAATTGTCGGCTCCGACGGCCGTATCGAGCTGCCGTCCGCGTTTGTCGGCAACCCGAATTTTTACGTTACCGCGGGAGGGCAGCGGCGCGAGGAAGAGATGCCGCAGCTCAATACATATACGCTTCAGGCCGATGCGTTTGCCGAAAGCGCCCTCGAAGGAAAGAAGCAGCGGTTCGGCCCTGGCGATGCGGTTGCAAATATGCGTGTGATCGATGCGTGCTTGCTGTCGGCAAGAGAGCGCATTCGAGTTACATTATAGGAGGATTGCCCAATGAGATATATTGAAATTGCCGGCTTACAGCGCGGAGTGTCCCAGCTTATCTTAGGAACGGACTATTTCCGACCGGAAATTCTTGATAAAATCGCACCGATCATGGACGAGTTCGTGAAGCTCGGGGGGAATACGTTCGATACCGCGGAAATTTACAGCGGAGGGGAAAGCGAAAAGGCGCTCGGCCAGTGGCTGAAGGAGCGCGGAAACAGAGACTCGATCAACGTTTGGACCAAGGGGGCGCATCCTCACGGCAATTCCGGCCCGCGCGTGACGCGGGAGGCGATCGATCGGGATATTCAGGTCAGTCTGGATAGGCTTGCTTTGGATTATGTTGATATGTACGCTCTCCACCGGGATAATCCCGACGTTCCGGTCGGACCGATTATCGAAGCGCTCAACGAACAAATCGAGAAAGGCCGCACGCTGGCAATCGGCTGTTCGAATTGGACGCCCGAGCGCATACAGGAGGCTAACGATTACGCCGCTTCCCACGGACTTGTAGGGTTCTCCTTCAGCAGCCCGAATTTAAGCCTCGGCAGAGTGAATGAGCCGTATTGGGCCGGCTGTGTTTCCATCGACGACGAAGGGATCCGCTGGCACGAGAAAACCGGGCTGCCATTGCTATCATGGTCTTCGCAGGGGCGCGGATTTTTCTCCGGGCGCTTCACTCCGGACGTAAGGGATAACAGCGACATAGTAAGAGTCTTTTATAATGAAGGAAATTGGGAACGGTTAAGACGCGCCAAGGAGCTCGGAGAAAAGAAAGGCATGTCCACGGTGCAAATTGCGCTCGCCTATGTCCTAAATCAATCGTTCCCGACGTGCGCGCTCATCGGTCCCGCCAACATTGAGGAGCTGCATTCCAGCTACGAAGGCGCTCAGCTGACGCTCACCGAGGAAGAAAAACGCTGGCTGGATTTGTCGGCGGAATAACGTACCGGCCGATCGGGATCGAATATTTACCCAAGCTTAGAACCATGCTAAGACTGGGGTGATCGCAATGAACAGAGCGGTATTTACCGGTCTTGGCAGTATCGCCTTGGCGCAAGGCTTGAAGGTTCCGATCCGGTTTCTCCAAACCGGAAAATGGAACTGGTCGGCGCTTTTCCAGACGGGCGGAATGCCTAGCTCGCATTCGGCAGGCGTATCGGCTCTGGCAACGTATATTGCGTTGAAGAAAGGCGTATCGGCCATCGATTTTGCCGTCAGCACCATTTTCGGACTTATCGTTATGTATGATGCAATGGGCATCCGGCGGCATGCCGGAGAAATGGCCGTTGAGCTGAACGAACTGGACGCTCAGATGGAAAAGCTTGCCGACCGGCACCCGGGCGTGTATCATGCAAGACGCGCCGAGGCGCTGAAGGAGCAGCTCGGACATTTGCCGCAGGAGGTTGCCGCAGGCGCTCTGCTTGGTGCCGCATGCGGTGCGGCCAGCCGGCTGTTGGAGCTCCGCAACGCGTGGTCAAAGGTTCGTTAAGCGGAATGGTTGTCGAACAGTCCCCGTTCTTCGTAACGGGGATCTTTTTTTGCAATGCTTCGAGGGGTGTACAGTCATATGGAAATATCGAATATTATCGTTACCGGCAGGCTTTACGATGAATTGAGGAAACATATTCCGGAGCACATCCCGCAGCGGTTTCGGTATAAAGCTGAGGGCGACCTTACGGAGGACGACTTCGATTGGGCGGACGCCTTCGTCGGTTTTCGGCCTTCGCCGGTATTTATTCCGCATCGTTTAAAGTGGGTTCATGCACTTGGAGCGGGTGTGGACGGCTTTTTACAGGGAAACGATTGGGGTACCGATGTCGTTCTAACAAGGACCGACATTACGTTCGGCGAAAAGATTGCGGCTTACTGCATGAGCTATATGCTCCGCCACTCGCAGCGGCATTCGTATTATGAACGCCATTCGAAAGAGAAGCTGTGGTCGTCTGCCGTTATTCCCGAATCGCTGCGTAACCGAAAGGCCGTTATTTTCGGTACGGGATCCATCGGTACGAAGGTGGCGGAGACGGCAGCCTGTTTCGGAATGGAATGCCGCGGGGTTTCGAGATCCGGCGCGGATAAAGCGCCGTTTCGGGAGGTGGTTACCCCCGAGAATAGCGGTCGCCTATTGGAAGAAGCCGATTGGGTCATCAATACGCTGCCCTTGACCTCCGAAACCATTCATTTCTTCGATGAAAAGCGGTTCGGCAGCATGAGAGGGGCCGGGTTCATCAATGTCGGAAGGGGCAGCTCCGTAGTTGACGATGCGCTGATCGCCGCTTTGAACAGCGGAAAAGTCACTATAGCTGTGCTCGACGTGTTCCCTCAGGAGCCGCTGCCGCCATCTTCTCCGTATTGGGAGCACGAGCGGGTTATCGTCACTCCCCATATTTCGGCGATTACCGAACCCGCGGATGCGGCCCGCTGTTTGCTGGAGACGCTCGAAAGGATCGAGCGGGGGGAAGCGCCGCCCAATCAAGTGTCAATCGAGCTTGGATATTGACGGCCGTCTCATGGTATCATGGGAG
Organism: Paenibacillus thermotolerans; assembly: GCF_028745515.1. Taxonomy (GTDB): domain Bacteria; phylum Bacillota; class Bacilli; order Paenibacillales; family YIM-B00363; genus Paenibacillus_AE; species Paenibacillus_AE thermotolerans. The sequence goes on from NZ_JAQZSG010000004.1 coordinate 204,342, forward strand.
CATCTACATAAACATTGCGCTGGGAGTGCTTCCGGTTATGATTACCCGCACGGTTACCCCTTCGGAAAGCGGCAAAAGACTGCACCGGTACATACGGAACCTAATGCCGAACTATCCGTTGGGACAAATATACAAAATGATCGAACAAGGCAAAGTAAAGGTTAACGGCAAACGAAAGAAGCAAAATTACGAAATGACCGCCGGGGACGAACTGACAATCTATATCGAAGAAGAAGCGTTCAAGCAATCGGCCGGAGCGGAAAAGAAGGTGAAGTTTGCCGGAATACGCAGCGACATAGACGTTGTTTTTGAAGACGACGAGCTGTTGGTTGTCAATAAACCGGTCGGCTTGCTGACCCATCCGGACCAAAGCGAGCAGAGGGATACGTTAATCAATCGGGTACACGCGTATTTATACAAGAATGGCCGGCTTGACAGCCAGCTGTTTTTGCCGGCGACGGCAAACCGGCTGGATCGCAACACAAGCGGTCTGGTGCTGGTCGGAAAAACGGCGGGCATGCTGCACCGGTTGAACCAATGGATCCAAAAGCACGAACTGCAGAAATATTACATCACGATCGTACAAGGCAAGCTGTCGGGGGACGGGACGATCTCCGGTTCCCTCGTACGTGAGGAAGGGAGCAACCGAACGATTGTCGTCGCGGAAAGCGCGGAGGACGTTGTAGGGAAGTCCGCTGTGACGAAATACCGCGCGCTTCGGCACGGGCAAGGCTACACGCTTGTGGAAGTGGAACTGGTCAGCGGACGCACGCACCAAATCCGGACGCATTTCCAAAGCATCGGTCACCCGCTGCTCGGCGATATCAAGTACGGAGGCCGGGCGGTGAAGGATGTAAACCATCAGCTGCTTCATGCGTACAAGATCGTATTGCCGGAAGACAGAACCTTCACGGCCGAACCGCCGTCGTTGTTCCGAAGCATGCTTCGGCAGGTTGGAATCGCTTTATAATAAACATTACACCGCAGCTGAGCTCATAAAGTCCGGCTGCGGTTATTTGCTTACAAGTTCGTATATAAACTGAAGAAGAAGACCAACTAGAATGCGGCACATTTAACGTATTTGATTATTTTACCGGGAGGCGGGAGGTTGCATTATGGACCAGAAATTGAAGCTGGGTTTGATCGGATTAGATACGTCGCATGTCGTCGCTTTTACGAAACTGCTTAACGATCCTGAGGATCCTTATCATGTAGCCGGCGGAACGATTGTCGCAGGTTACCCGGGCGGTTCCGCCGATTTGGAAGCCAGTTATCAGCGTGTGGACGGCTTTACCTCGGAGCTTAAAGATCAATACGGCGTTAAGATCATGGATGCGCCCGAAGAGGTTGCTCAAGCTTGCGACGCCTTGTTCATTACGAGCGTCGACGGACGCGTTCATTATGATTTGCTAAAGAAGGTCGCGCCGTTCGGGAAGCCTGTTTTTGTAGATAAACCGTTTACCGTTCGAAGCGATGAAGCGGCATACATGTTCGCGCTTGCCGAACAATATCGCTTTCCGCTCATGAGCTGTTCGGCGCTTCGTTATTCCGTTGCTTTGGAAGAATGTTTACAGGAGATGGCGGGGGAGCACATTATCGGCGCCGATACGTATGGACCTATGTCTTTGGAGCGGACGCATCCTGCTCTGTATTGGTACGGAATTCATTCCGTCGAAATGCTGGTTGCCATTATGGGGAAGAACTGCAGGCAGGTCACCGCGTTTGCAAATACAGACCATGAACTGGTCGTAGGCGAATGGGAGAACGGCCGAATCGGCACGGTTCGGGGCAACCGGCTGGGGAACCAGACGTTCGGAGGAGCGATTCACAGCCGGAAGCTTACCAAGCACGTGGATGTGTATTCGCGGTCCAAACCGTATTATGCCAGTATGCTTGAACGCATTATGCATATGTTTGCATCGGGAAGAAGCCCGATCGACCGGGAAGAAACGTTAGCGATCATCCGGTTTATCGAGGCGGCGAATGAAAGCCGCGAGAGCGGTAAAGCGGTTCTGTTATAATATTTGGATGAAAATTCCGCTTGCATCGCAATAGTCCGTGTGATAGACTCTATTCTTGTCGCCGCGATTAAGCGACGGCAACGAAATGCAGGACAATCGAAGTCATGAAAAATGAATAGCGGTGACCTTGATGGTAAATACTACAGGTTGCGCGGTTCGTTGAAACGTGATAAGATGTAATTCCTG
>NZ_JAQZSG010000040.1 GCF_028745515.1 Paenibacillus thermotolerans
TTCTTATCTAGCATTTTCTGTCCACTTTAGTTTAGCAGTTACAGGCGCCTATGGCAGGCGCGATATTTGGTACGTTGGTGGGTAAATCATTAAAAGGATAATCCGCAAATACTAAACGGGGCTTTGTGTTAATATCAAAGAAGAATTAACTGTTATATGTCGAATGTATTCTATATTGAAGGACAATCTGCTTATGTCTGGGAGGTTTGAAATGAAGGTCAAACGAATCGTCGCCAATATAAATACGAAGGATATCACGGCAGCTAAATGCTTCTACCAGGATGTGCTCGGCCTTGATTTAATGATGGATCATGGTTGGATCAGAACTTATGGTTTAAACGAGGAGATGAACATTCAAATTAGTTTCGCCTCACAGGGTGGCTCAGAAACGCCTACGCCTGATCTATCGATTGAAGTCGATGATGTCGATGCTACATTAGAAAGCATGAAGAGAGCTGGATTTCCGATAGAATATGGGCCTGTTGATGAACCTTGGGGCGTTCGACGATTCTATGTCCGCGACCCGTTTGGTAAGCTTATCAACATTCTTGCTCATGAACGTTGATACACTAACGACCACTCGCAAAGGGACGCTGGTTTGTTCAACTAACCGAGTACGTTAGTTCAGTTCTTTTAACCGCCCTGAATCGTAAAAAAAGAAAAACCCCTTTTTGAGGGATTATCAGTAGATATGAAGATGTCTTACTTTTTAACATCATCTGAAGAAGAACCATCCACGTATAGCTCCCCATCATTCGTCTCCCAATAACTACCGGCACCAAAGAACTCTCTACATTGACTAGTTAATGACTGCAAAACATTAACGAGCCCATTGATATCACAGGTATGGATCGTATCTTTGAACTCTCGGCCTTCCTCTGTAACGTGAAAAACATGTATCTCTAGGCAGCCATCCCATCGCGCATTAACATCAAATTGTTTGTCAGCACTTTCAAGTTCCAGCGCCGCCGTGCCGCCATCCTCGCGTTTATGTAAGGACTTTATATTCCACTCCATGCAGTTCTTATCCTCCGTTCTGTATGTTTCTTATCTTATATTTCCCTGGACTGCATCAATTAAGTCCTGTCCTTTAGCTGCGTTAACGGGGCAGGATTGTGCAGATGACGGAACTTTACCGATTTGATGAGCGTCTTAACTTATAGGGCTTGAGATGAAGAGATGAACCGTTTGGAGGAGAATAATATTGAATCGAGTGATATCTCTATTATTTTGTGCAATCAGTGTCCTTGCGATATCTGCGTGCTCAAACAACAACCTCAAAGCCGACACGCCGGAGAACACTGCGTGGTTGCTAAAGCAAGCGATCGGAAATAAAGACATTGAATTGGTGGATTCTTATTTTACTGAGTCGAGAAAAGGCGCAATATCAGAAGAAGAACTCGGGGAATTGTCGCGATTGGTCACGGCGGGTTCTGAAACGAGGAACTACGGCTTCATCCAGTTCGAGACCGGAGAAATGTTGCTACTCGATTTAGTCAAAGTTAAGGACTCTTATAAGATCCAAGACGTTATTAGAGTGCCTGAAGAAATGAAGAATCTTTTTCAAGCTAGGTAGCGACACAACTAAACGGGGACAAGAGCTCAAGGTAAGGAGAGGTGAAACAGTGGATACCTCAACTGTTTTGTGTCGGCAAGGTAGTATTGAGGATTTTGATCGATTACATTGGTCCTGGAATAAACCTTCAACAACAAAAGATATTTTCATGAACAGAATCGAACATGATGTACAAGAAATATGGGTAGCAGAATATAAGAATATGCTCATTGGAGAATTGCATTTGATTTGGATATCAGAAGATAAGGACGAGGCAAACGGGATTAATAGAGCGTATTTATTTTCATACAGGGTTCACCCTGATTATCAGGGAAAAGGTATAGGAAGTCGCTTAATGAAGAAAGTCCTGCACAGGATATTAGAAAAAGGATTCAATGAAGTAACAATTGGTGTAGAGCAAGCAGAGAAACAATTAGTCCAAATGTATAATGCTTGGGGTTTTTGTAACTTTATAAAAACAAAAGTAATTGACCATCACGGTTTCGATTCACAAGGGAATCCGAAAAAGATTCCTCCATACAATTTATATCTAAAATCGCTAAGCTAACGGATAACGTTAGTTCAATAACCAAGCATTAACCTACCAACACATAAGGTTCTGTTTGTTATAATTGAAAATCAACAACGAACCTTAACAGAACCAAAGAAAAAGGCGCGGGCCGGCATAACGGTCCCGCGCCTTCCTCTTCTTAAACTTCATTTGCCCAACGTCCGGCACGGAAAATCGGGACGGTCTCCCCTTCCGCGGTGACGCCGTCAATGTCCAAATCTTCGGAGCCGATCATAAAATCGACATGGGTTGCGCTGAAATTGACGCCATGTCCCGCAAGCTCTTCCCTCGACATCGCGCCGCCGCCCTCAAGACAGAACGGGAATCCGTTGCCGAAAGCCAAGTGGCACGAGGCGTTCTCGTCGAACAGCGTATTGTAAAACACTTTGCCCATGCGAGCCAGCGGGGAATCGGACGGCACAAGCGCGATCTCGCCCAGAAACCTTCCGCCCTCGTCCGTATCCAATAAACCGAGCAGCGCTTCTTCCCCCGCCGTTGCGGACGCTTCCACGATTTTGCCGTTCTCGAAGCGCATCTGTATGCCTTCGATCAGCGAGCCGTTATAGTTCAGCGGCAGCGTACTCCGCACCGTGCCGTTGACGCTTCCCTTCAAAGGGCTCGTAAACACTTCCTCCGTCGGAATGTTCGGCACGAACGGCAATCCTTGTCCGTTGACCGTATTCGCGCCGCTGATCCAAACGTGCTTCTCCGGCAGCTCCAGCTCCAGATCGCATGTTTTGCTGGCGTACTTCAGCTTGCGGAACCGCATCTTATTCATGTAATCCTGCCGCTTCCGCAGCTGCTCCAGGTGAAGCCTCCACGTTCCAACCGGATCGTCTCCGTCCGCTCGGGCGATGCGCAGCACCAAACTCCACAGCTCCTCCAGCGCACGTTCGTCGGGAAGCTCCGGGAACATGCGGGACGCCCATGCTTTCGTAGGGATCGCCGCAATGACCCAGTTTTGCTTCATCGTAGAAATATTGCTTCTTCGAAATTCAATCGTAGCGAGCGATTCCGCCCTCTTCACCGCGTTCACCCGCTCGGCGTCGATCCCCGCATACAAGTCCATATTCGGGCAAAACGGCTGAATATATGCTGCGCCTTTCGAGGCTGTGTTCTCGAACCAATCCACCTTCCATTTCGGATAAGCGGTAAGCTCCTCCAGCTTGGCATGCTCCATCGTCAGACGTCCGATTTCCGGATCGAACCAATTAACGTCGACGTAGCTCGCACCCGCCTTGTAGGCTTGTTGAACGATGCGCCGAATGAAATCGGCCGCTTCGACGGAAGCGGTAAACATCTCCGAGCCGGCGCCGATCAACACCGGCTGGCCGGGCTGCACGTTCGCACCCACCTTGACGATAAGCTCCGCGTATTGGTCCAAATACTTCTCATGTACCGGCAACGTTATCTCTCCTCATTATGATCTTGATCATCGCGCCGCTTTTGGGGGCGTGGTGCGCCGGGCAGACGCCCGGCGCGCAGCAGCGCCTCCCGCAGCACGTATTCGATATGCGCGTTCACGCTTCGGAATTCGTCGGCCGCCCACCGCTCCAATGCATCGTATATGGCAGCGTCAATGCGCAACGGGTATTGCTTTTTTCCAGGCATTGTCACGCCTGCTTCCTAGTATAGACTTCCGGCGTTGATGATGGGGCTGGCGGAGCGGTCGGATACGATCGCCACCATCAAATTGTTTGCCATGGCAGCCTTGCGCTCGTGGTCCAGCACGATCCCGCTCTCCTTCTCGAGCTGATCGATCGCCATCTTCACCATGCCGACCGCGCCTTCGACAATTTGCTGTCTGGCCGCTACGATGGCGGATGCTTGCTGGCGCTGCAGCATCGCTCCTGCAATTTCCGTGGAATAAGCCAGATGCGTAAGCCGCGCTTCCAGAACGTCGACGCCGGCTACGGCAAGACGGGTTTGCAGCTCCCGAGCGAGTTCCGCGGATACTTCGTCCGAATTGCCGCGTAAAGAATAGCCTTCGTCGTTGAAATTGTCGTACGGGTATTTGCTGGCTACATGGCGGAGCGCCGTCTCGCTCTGAATCTCGACAAACTGCTCGTATTTGTCGACGTCGAACGTCGCCTTAGCCGTATCGATTACTTTAAAAACGATCACCGCCGCTATTTCCACCGGATTCCCTTCCACGTCGTTGACCTTCAGCTGCGAGCTGTTGAAGTTGCGGACGCGAAGCGAAACTTTCTTGCGGACGGAAAAAGGAACGACCATCCACAAACCGTCGTCGCGCACCGTACCTTTATATTGCCCGAAGAACGTTAATACCGCGGCTTGATTCGGCTGGATTACCGTAATGGACGATATCATGATGAAGGCGATTACTATGGCGATCATGCCGACGGGCTCCAGCCCCGGCAACGACGCGATCACAAACACTCCCGCCGCTGCAAGAATCAATACGATCAGGATCGCAAGATAGCCGTTTAGCTTCCAAGCGCCGTACTCTTTCATTCCGATCTCCTCCTGATTTCTATGTGATACTTAAATGATATCACTATTTCCACCATATGTAAACAAAAGAGCTGAGGATTTGAACCAAATCCCCAGCCCTTTTTTCTATATTTTATCCAGCCGCTCATACAGCAGCTCCCGCTCCGCATCCAGCAAGCTTCTTTCGGCATGCATCGCCGTCAGCTTCGCGGTGTCCCGCTCCAGCAGCATCGCCTCGTCGAGAACGGCGATTTTCCGCTCCAACGCCGCAATGTCCGCTTCGAGCCGTTCCGGCGACTTGACCGGCTTGGCCGGCACCTGCACCGCATCCTTCATGCGCCCGGCCTCTTCCCGCATTGGTTTGCGTCCCACGGCTTCGTCTCTCTTCGCTCCTGCATTCGTCCGGGTCATCTGCTCTTCGCGCTTCCTTTTGGCATCGTTATAATTGCCTTCATAGCGAGTCAGCCGGCCGCCTTCGAGCCAATACGTTACAGGAAACAGCTTGTTCAGGAAATACCGGTCGTGCGAAACGCATATGACGGTCCCCGGGAATTCCTTCAGCGTATCCTCCAGCGCCTCGCGAGCGTCGATATCGAGATGGTTCGTCGGCTCGTCAAGCACCAGCACGTTCATGTCCTGATGCATGAGCTGGGCCAGCTTCAGCCGCATTCGCTCGCCGCCGCTTAGGGCTTTCACTTTGCGGAAGACGGAGGCTCCGTAGAACAAAAATTTAGCCAGGAGGTGGCGCGCCTCCCCTTCTTCGACCATCACTTTGTCGCGGAACTCGTCGATGATCGTCCGTTCGCCGTCCGGAAACAGATCGTGCTGCGCCAAATAACCGATTTTCACGTTGCTGCCTATCTTCACCGTGCCTGTATCGGGCGGCAGGCCTTCCGTAATCATGCGAAGCAGCGTCGATTTGCCGCTGCCGTTCTCGCCGACGATCGCTACGGATTCCCGGTATCGCACCAGCAGATCGATGTTCGTGTACAACCGCTTTCGTTCGCCTTGTTTGCCGGTTTCGCCATGTTCGCTGCATTCACCGGGATCTTGCACTTCACAGCCGCCGAACGATTTGCCGACGCCTTCCATCACGACGACGTCCTTCCCGCTCCGGTCGCCCGTCTCGAATGTCAGTCCCATCTTTTTGCGCTCGATGACCGGTTTATCCAGCCTCTCGATTCGGTCCAGTGCCTTCTGCATGGCCGCCGCCCGCTTGAACATCTTCGGGTTGTCGGCTTGTGCCGCCCATATGCGAAGCCGTTTGATCGCTTCCTCCATCTTCTTGATCTTTTTCTGCTGCTCCTGGTACGCCGTAAATTCCGCCAGCAAGCGGCGCTCCTTTTCTTCTACGAAGTAGGAATAATTGCCGTGATAAACATCGACGGCGCCTCCTTCGAGGTCGTAAATTTTGTTCGCGACGCGGTCCAGGAAAAAGCGGTCGTGCGACACGATCAGAACGCTGCCTTTGTAATCCTGGAGGTAATTCTCCAGCCACTCCACCGCGTGCAGGTCGAGATGGTTCGTCGGCTCGTCGAGCAGCAGCAGGTCCGGTCCGAGCAGCAATATCCGGCCTAAGCACACCTTCGTCCGCTCGCCTCCGCTAAGAGAAGCGAACGTCTGATTGAGCAGGCTTGCGATCCCGAGTCCGTCGGCTACCCGGGCAAGACTCGCGTCCATCTCGTAGCCGCCTTTCGCCTCGAAGGCGTCCTGCAGGCTGCCGTATTCCTTCAACGCCTTCTCCATCGATTTCGCGTCGGCATCGCTTGCCATGTCGCGCTCCAGCTGCGCCATCCGCTCCTTCATCCGCAGCAGCTCCTCGAACGCTTCCAGCAGCACTTCGTTCACCGCAGCTTTCGGGCCGAAGTCCGGAATTTGCGCCAGCAGCGATACGTTGCTCCCTTTCTTGTAATGGATCGCTCCCGCATCCGGCGGCTCCAAGCCGGCGAGCAGCTTCAGCACCGTCGTTTTGCCGCAGCCGTTCGGCCCGACCATGCCGATCCGGTCCCCTTCGTGGATTTCCAGCGATATATCTCGAAACACGGGCGTTCCGCCCCACATTTTGCTTATGTTATCAGCCGCACACAACAACATTTATATTCACTCATTTCTTATTTATTTGAAATATATGGATATTCGCGAACGCAAAAAAGCCGCAGGCAAAGGATGCAACCTTTCACCCGCGGCTTGAGTTCATTCAGCCTATAGCGAATCGATCCGTCTGTTCGGCGGCAAACTGATGCCGCTTGTGACGGAACACTCTTAAAGGGTCAAAATGTTGCAGTCTCCGATTTGGGACACACTGATCCCGTTACCGGCCGTACGGAATACAATCGTAGCGTTACGCACCCAAGTTTGGGATCCATAGCTACGCGCGGAAACTTGCAACATTTTGACACCTCCTTATCGTTCGTCAGATTGTAAAACCTTTTCCAATATATCACATGGAAAAGGCCGCTTGCAATACATTATATGCCGCAGGCCGGCTTCCTGCCCGTGCAACGAAACTTTTCTTCCGCTGCAACCTGCGCACCGCCAAACTAGCTACCCCGAACGGAACTTTGTTCCGTTGCACTCCGCCGCAACGCATGACCGACCGCCTCGAACGGAACTTTATTCCGCTGCAGCCCCGCACACCGCCAAACTAGTTACCTCGAACGGAACTTTGTTCCGTTTCACTCTGCCGCGCCGCATGACCGACCCCCTCGAACGGAACTTTATTCCGCTGCAACCCTCACCCCGCCAAACATGCTACTTCCAACGGAACTTTGTTCCGTTGCACTCCGCCGCGCCGCATGACCGACCCCCTCGAACGGAGTTTTATTCCGCTGCAGCCTCGAATTCCGCCAAACTAGCTACTTCGGACGGAACTTTGTTCCGTTGTACTGCGCCGCGCCGCATGACCGACCGCCTCGAACGGAACTTTATTCCGCTGCACCAAGCTGCCCCGCCACACGGCATTATCGTTTCACTCCGGTTCGTCATAGAGCAGCAAGCCGCAGGAAGGGCAATATTTGTCGGATTCCGCGACCTTTTCACCGCATCCGGGGCAAGGCTCGCCGGCGAAAGGTCCGGGCCCTCCGGGCTGGACCGGCCCCAGTCCTGGACCTACCTGTCCCATCTGTCCCACCTGTCCCATCTGTCCCGCCTGCCCCAGCGCTGGCCCCGGCACCGCATCCGCCTTTGCCGCGCCGCCTTCAACCCGCCTAAGTAATGCGTTCAGCTTATTCTCCAGCTCCATGAGCCGCTTCGTCGACTCCGAATCGTCGATCGCCCATCGGATGATCCAATAGAGCAGAATGAGGAATATAAACATAAAGATCAATAATAACCACACCGCCGCATCCCCCCGTCACTTCATACTACCTATATTTGTATGGACGGACGGACCGTACGATTCGTTCCCCGCAATCACGGCCCACACAAAAAAAACGCGGGAAACGGATTACCTCCGCCCCGCGCACCAAGCAATTCCTATAGCGTAAACTTGCCGATCAGCTTCTCCAGCTCCTCCACCATAGAGCCGAGCGATTCCACCGCAGCCGTAAACTCTTCCATCGCCGCCATCTGCTCCTGAGCCGTCGAAGCCACGTTCTGCGCGTTTGCGTCCGTGCCTGCCGCAATATTGCGAAGCTGATCCACCGTTGCCGTAACCTCCTCGGTGCCGGCGGACATTTGCTCCGTCGCCGCAGAAATTTCCTGCACCTGCTCGCTGATCGATTTCACGCCGGCAATAATTTGCCCGAACGTTTCCCCCGCGCTGTGCACAATGGACGTGCCTTTGACGACCTCGGCCGTTCCGGACTGCATCCTTCTCTCCGCTTCCTCGGCATCCTCCAATATCCAGCCGATAATATCGGCCACTTGCTTCGCGGACGCGTTCGTCTGCTCCGCCAGCTTCTTCACTTCGCCCGCGACTACCGCAAAGCCCCGTCCGTGCTCGCCCGCCCGCGCGGCTTCGATGGCGGCGTTCAGCGCAAGCAAATCCGTTTGCTTGCTGATCTCGGTAATCGCGCTAATAATTTTGCCGATTTCCTGGGAACGGCCATTCAGCCTGCGAATTACGATTCCGGCTTCTCCGACGGAATCTTGAATCGCATCCATCTGCTCGAATACTTGTGCGATCGCTTCGTTCCCCAACCCGGACTTGACGGCGATCTCCGCGGACGCATCCGCCGCCGCCGATGACGACTCCGCAATCCGCCCGATGCCTTCCGCCATCTCGTTCATCGCTCTGGCCGCTTCCTCCGCGCCGTTCAGCTGAGTCGCGGCGCCGGAGGACACCTCTTGAACCGTTTCCGCGACGAATTGGGAAGCGTTGCGCGTCTCGTCGGCTCCCGCCGAAAGCTCCCTCGATGCGGAAGCGGCATGCTGCGTAAGCTCGGAAACCTTCTCAAGCGTCCCCTTGACCATCGAAACGGCATAATTAAAGTGACGGGCCATCACCGCAAACTCGTCTTCGCCTTTCATCTGAATCGTATGCGTGAAATCGCCTTTAGCCATGTACTCCGCCAGCACGTTGACACGCCGCACGCGTCCGACAATATATCGGCTATATAAGAATACGACTACAATAAGCAGTACGATTCCAATGCCGCCCATCATCGTTGTCCTCTGCATAAGCCGTATCAAAGGCGCGCCCAATTCCTTATCGGGAATGACGGCCATCAGCACCCAGTTTGTCGTTGCGACCCGTTCGTAAAATACGTTGTTCAACCCTTGCGAATCTTCAAAAGATGAGGCTCCTTCCGGTTCGGACGTCACAAGCTTGCCTAAAGCGGCGAGCGAGGCGTTGGAGTCCTCGGTTATGTAAGACTTCATTACCTTCTCTTGCTCGGGTACGGCGAGATATAATCCTTTTTCATCCGTCATCATGGCCCAGCCGGTTTCGCCGACCTCGGACCCGGTAACGATCTCCTGAACCGTGGATAAGTTCAAATCAGCGGTAACGACCGCGATAAAGTTATGGCCCGCGTCAAAGATCGGCACTGCCGTCGTAACCATTGTTTCCTTCGTGACCGGATCGTAATAAGCTTCCGAATGGGCCATGCTCACCTTGCCTTTCTCCAGCATGGTGTACCACGATTGATTCGGATAGTCGTAGCTCGGATCGTTGTACTCTTCCGTAGCCTTGATCGCCCCTTTGTCTTTGTATACATAGAGCGAGGCGTATTTTTGACCGGGACGATACCGGTTCGGCTCAAAAAAGATGCCCAATCCGTAAGTATCGCCGTTCGATTCAATGAGCTTCGACATCATTTGTTTATACTCATCCATCGTAAATTGCTCCGCCTTCCCTTGCAGGACGGCTCCAAAGCTGTCGACGGTCTGATCGTGCTCCTTCAAATGCTCTTCGATTTCGTAGTTCATCTCTCCGAGCAGCCGCTTCATGCCGACCTCCGTCTGTTCGACGATGATCTCTCTTGCGCTGCTGAAAGCGAGCCCTTGAAGCGCTATTAATATGCAGGCTACTACCGGAATAATAATCATCAACGTCTTCGCCCTTACACTTTTCAATCGAAAGACCGACCGCAATACGGCAATCCCTTTTTTCATGCTGCCTGACCCCCTGTTTGTGTTCAGCTTTCTGTCACCTACTCAATTCTTCCTAAATCGGCTAAATCCTTCGACCTAATTCGATATGATGCGACATATTTCGCGCGCTTCAATTTTGTTCGCAACCCACCCCTTTCGCCGAAGCAGCTCATACATTGATATATGAAGGGATTGGAGGAGAGCGCATGCCGAAATACCGCATTATCGTCGATTTATCGGACCGGAAGCTGCATTTGCTTGAGGGAAATACGGTGAGAAAAACATATCCCGTCGGGATCGGCACGCTGGCAGCCGCCACTCCGCACGGGAGCTTTACGATTCGGAACAAAGCGCCGAACCCCGGGGGGCCGTACGGCAGCTATTGGCTCGGGCTTTCCAAGCCTCACTACGGAATTCACGGAACGAACGACCCTTCCTCGATCGGGAAGAGGGTTTCCCACGGCTGCATCCGCATGTACAACCGCGATGTCGTGGAGCTGGCGAAGCTCGTTCCGATCGGCACCCCCGTCCAAATACGCCCATAAAAAAACGCCGCATCAAGCGGCGTTCTCTTCTCTGTCTTCTTAAGCGTCGAGCGAGGCCAAAGCCTTCTGAATACGAGTCGTATTCATCCCGAGTATCTTATAGTCGCCGATGACCGTAACCGGCAGCGACATCATGTTCATCTCTTGCAGCTCTTCGAAATAAGCTTCGTTCTCGTCGACATTGCGCTCCTCGAAGGAGATGTTGTTCTCGGTCAAGTAGCCTTTCAATTGTTTGCAGTACGTGCACGTCGTACTTGTATATACGATCGCTTGCGCCATTCGTCCCACTCCTGTCTCTTATTTATTATAATTATATTTTAATTAGAATTGTTCTAAAAAACAACCCTAAATTTGCTCCAGCAGCGGGCTAAGCCCATCCCAATAATATACATATAACCGGTGCAGGGCTCGCGTCATCGCTACATAAAGCAGCTTTACGTCTTCGGGACGACCGGCGTCATAAAGCCGGGCCGACGGATTGATCAGGATGACCGTGTCGAATTCCATGCCTTTGCTCAAGTAAATCGGAACGACGCTCACTCCGCCCTCGTACTTCGTATCCCTGCCTGCAATGAGGCGAGCCTCCACGCCCGCCTTACTCAGCTGCTTATGCACCTCTCGGCATCGTCCGACGGTTTTGTCGATGACGGCGATATTCGGCATTCCGGCTTCCTGCAGCTCGCGAATCGCCGCGGCTAGCCCGGAGATCGCATCGCCCTCCGAAGCGAAACGCGCAAGCATCGGCTCTTCTCCGTGTCTGAGCACCGGCTCCGCCAGCGTGACGTGCGGGTTGTTCCAATGCGACAGCACTCCGTTCGCCGCCGTCATAATTTCCACAGTAGAGCGGTAGCTTTTCTTCAGCCGTTCCACCGAAACCGCCGTTTCGAATACGCCCTCCCGCAAATCGTCCCAATTCGTAAGGCCGCGGTACGGGTAGATCGATTGCGCCAAATCGCCGAGAATCGTCATAGAGCCTCCGCTTGACAAATGGCGCAGGGCAAACAGCTGAAACGGCGCGAAATCCTGCGCCTCGTCCACAATGATATGGCTGTAGGCGCGCGTTTTGCCGAGCCCGTAAAACTTGTATGCCAAGTAAAACAGAGGCGCTATATCGTCCCACTCCAGCTCCCTCGGCTTTGAAGCCTTCAGATCGGCGAAATAGGCGGCGATTTCCTCAGCATTATATTGTGCGTATTCTCCTCCGGCATACTTTATGAGCAGCGCGATATTGCTCGGCTTGGACATGATGTTTCGATAAAATGCCGCAATTTCCACACCTTTCAGCTTCTCGGCGTACTCTTGGTATTTGCGGCGGTACTGCTCCGTCACCTCGGCGACCCGCTGCTGCGTTGCCGTATACTGGCCTTGCTTCACGCGAGACTCCAACGTGAAAACCGCTTCCTTCAAGCAATCCTCCGTCCATTGCTTCAGCACGGCAAGCAGTCGTTTGCGGCGCTGCATATAAGGATAATGCTTGAAGTCCTCGTTAAATTTGCGGCGAATTTCCTCATGCGTCAATTTATGCGCTTTGCTGAGCGCCAAATCGGCCTCCGGCACGATTTGCTCCACTCGCTTCTCGATATACCGGTCCAGCAGCTTCTTCATCGCCATCGTTCCCCGCAGCTTGGAGGCGTGGAGAATCGTTTGGGCGGAATGAGCCGAAGCCCCTTCTCCTCCTTGGCTGTCGCGATGCTCTAAAAATAGCGCGGTTTTGGCCGCGTTGTCGAAAAATTTCACTTGCTTCGGCAATGGGATGAAAGGAATCAGGCAGTCCTCCCACGTCGTTTGCACGACGCCTTCGATCCCGAGATCGGGGAGCACGTCCGATATATAGTCTATAAATAAACGGTTCGGCGCGATAATGAGGAAATTGTCGAACGTTCCGCGCTCCCTGTACGAATACGCAAGGAATGCGAGACGGTGCAAGGCGATCGTCGTTTTTCCGCTGCCGGCCGCCCCTTGTACGATCAATGCTTGGCGGGCGTCGGCGCGAAGCACCGCGTTCTGCTCCGCTTGAATCGTCTCGACGATGTCGCGCAGCTTCTGCTCTCCGCGCTGCTCCAGTCTTTCCAGCAGAAGCCGGTTCGTGCCGGAGGCGGATGTCATATCGAAAAACCGGGAGATCTCGTCATCTTCCATCTCGAACTGCCGCTTCCGCTCAATATCGAAGCGAAGATCCAACCCGTGTTTGATTTGAACGGGCACATCTTTGAAGCTATGCTCGTAGTACAGCCCGGCCATCGGCGAACGCCAATCGAGCACGATCGGATTCATCGTCTCCCGTTCATAGAGGCCGAACCTTCCGATGTACGCCTGTTCGGGGTACGGCTGGCCTTGCTCCTGAAAATCCAGCTTGGCGAAATAAGGGCGGGAACGCGACCTTCGAAGCTGCTCCACCTCCTTCGACCGCATAGCGTTGATCGCCATCTCCGTGAAGTCGTCCGTCAGCTTAATCTCGGCTCCGCTTGCGCGCAGCTGCCGCTCGATATGTTTTCTGACATCGGACAGCTGCCGCCGTTCAAGGCCTAGCTCAGCTTCGTAGTCCAAAGCGCTTCCCTCCCAATGTTAAGCATACATGGAAAAACCCCCCTCAAAAGAGAGGGAGGTTAATTATTATACCTGTCCGACAATGTTGTTTCAACCGGTTCATTCAGATGTGTTCATTCGGATGCAAACAGCGTAATTTTTGCGGTCAGCTCTGCCATCATCCGGATGACCTTCAAGGCGATGAAGCCCAGAATAAAGCCGATCGCGCAATAAATCAACGCTTCCTGCATCGGAGCAACGCCGTTCAAGAACAAGTAGTGAAGCACATTACCCTCAAAAATGTTCACATCCAGCGTCTCTTTTAATACGACGTATACGACCGGGGAGGCGATAAACCCGGCGCTGACACATAAGAAAGTGACGGTCACGGTAAAGCTGACGATGCCGACCGGCAGCTTCAGCAACAAAAATACGATGCCCTTATACGTTCTAACGTCACTCAGGCTTTCCGCCAGCTTGGCGAACAACCCGCTTCCATAACGATTGCCTTCGGCTCGTTCGGAAATCGTCTGCCGTTCGCCGAGCACCCAGAGTGCAAGCGATCTTTCAAAGCCGAGCATCGCTCTTGCAGTAAGCAGCACGCCCAGCAGCAGCGGAAGCCCGATAAAAATCGGCATCAGTCCGGCCGATAAGCTGAGTCCGGTAACGACGACAGTGAAATACAGGATGCCTAGCGGAAGCGCAAGCAGCGTGTATAATACGGCGGCCCCTTTGACCGGTCCTTTCCCATGGTCGGCTCTTGCGTATTGTTCATAAACGGATGCGGCATTCGGAGAATATTGCTCCTGCATAAATGTTTACCACCCTTGTAACAAAATTGATACTCCTACTGTAGCTTGATTGGAGAAATCAGGGTAGTGAAGAACGTCATATGACGGAGCATGCGTACGGTCATACGCGCTGTATACCGCCGTCACACGTCTGAGGCAAAGGGAATGTAATGATGTAGGTCGTACCGGAACCGACGGCGCTTTTCACTTCGATTTTTCCGTTCATGTTGTGAATAATATTATACGAAACCATCGTGCCGAGGCCGGTCCCTTTTTCCTTAGTAGAGTAATATGGGGTCCCCAGACGGGCGACCTGAGCGTCGGTCATGCCGATGCCGTTGTCGCTGACGGACAGCCGGAGCTCGCGTTCCTCCACCAGGCTTCGGAATTCCAGAACGCCGCCGCTCGGCATCGCTTCGATCGAATTTTTGCCGAAATTGATGATCGCCTGCCTGAACTTCGAGCGGTTGCCCTCCAATAAAATCGGTTGATCCACGTAATTTCGTATTTCAACGTTCTGATAATTTGCGTAGGAACTAAGAATGCTCGTTATATATTGCAGCTCCGCGCGGACGTCGAAGCGTTCGATTTGGTCGTCGTGTTCGGGCTTGGCAAGCGATAAGTAATCGGAAATGATCGTTTGCGCCCGGTCCAGCTCCTCCATGCAAATATATGAGTATTGCCTTCGCTTTTCCTCCGAAAGCCTCGAGTCCGACAGGAGCTGGATAAAGCCCCTCACCGCGGTGAGCGGATTGCGCACCTCATGCGCCACCGATGCGGCAATATCGCTGACGATCCGAATTTTCTCCGCATTAGCGACCTCCGCCTGCAGCCGCAAATTTTTGGATATCGCTTCAATGATATATACGCAGAAAGCTGTCAATATGCTTTGCATAACGAATAACGGGATGGCATCGAACAGCAGCTGCTGCGCGTAGGCCGCTTTTCCCGTCAATACGAAGTAAGCCAACGACAACAGCCGGATAAGTAAACAAACGAGAACGGAGACGAATATTTTGTCGCGAAACCGTAAAGCGAGGAACTTGTAGGAAATGATGCAAACGATGATAAGCGAAGGCAGGAGCGCGAGGAAATAATAGAGCATTTGAATCCCGCCTTGAAAAGAGCGAAATACAAATAAGCTGACATACAAAAAGATAGTGCCGTAAACTCCTCCGTACAAAGAGCCGACCGTCAGCGGAACCGACCTGAAATCGAATACCGTTCCCTCGGCGTTAATCGGAAACGTCATCGTCAGGAACATCGGCACCGCATAGAGAACAAACCAAGAGAGGATACGGAACCATTTATTTTTGAACATCGTCGTATACTGAAAAAATACAAGCGGAATCAAAATGATAAAGACGTTCAGCAGCAAATCTTTATAGTCCAATAATCTCATCGTACGTATTCCACCATTTTGAAAATTGCTGAAAATTGCTTAAAGCTCATTATATTTCGCCATCGGGCAGTTGACAATCATAATAAAAACGCGCAAAAAGGATCCGTCAAGCGAGTCCTCTGCGGTTAGCGCGCTGCCCTTTAAGCGCCATGCAAACTTTGTTATCGGCAGTCACCCAAATGCGCAACGCTTAATATCAATAACTATCTGGAGACTTAAAGCGAGGTGTACGTATTGGCTGTCGTGAAAGCAAGACAACAAGATATCGATCTGCTGGCCAGGCTGCTGCGGGCGGAAGCGGAAGGCGAAGGCATACAGGGCATGCTGATGGTCGGCAACGTAGGGATTAACCGAATCCGGGCAAACTGCTCGGACTTCAAAGGCTTGCGCACCATACCGCAAATGGTGTATCAGCCGCATGCGTTCGAGGCGACCATTCACAGCTACTTCTACCAGAAAGCCCGCGACAAAGAAAGACGCTTGGCGCGGCGCTCCGTCAACGGCGAAAGATTATGGCCCGCAAAGTACAGCTTATGGTATTTCAAGCCGCCGGGAGACTGCCCTTCCACATGGTACGGCCAGCCGTTCGTAGGAAGATATAAGGGCCACTGCTTTTATCAGCCGACCGGCGAAGAATGCGAGAACGTATATAACATCTATTGACCCTTGGCGGTCGAAGCGGGGATGCGAATCTCCGCTTCTTTTTTTTCGCTTGACAGCCTCAAAATCGGATGATACGATGGTAAGCCCTTCCATAAAAAGCTAGGAGGCGAAAAAGCAAGTGATATCGGTAGAAGGTTTGAGTAAATCCTTCAAAGTGGCGAAACGCGCGGGCGGGCTGCGCGAGTCGGTGAAAGCGCTATTTTACCGGGAATTTACGACGGTGCAAGCGCTCAGCGACATCTCGTTCTCGATCGAGCCCGGGGAAATCGTCGGTTATATCGGTCCGAACGGCGCCGGAAAATCGACGACGATCAAAATTATGAGCGGCATTCTGGTACCCGATCGAGGGAGCTGCAGCATTATGGGCTATACGCCGTGGAAAAGCCGAGTAGCTTACGTAAAGCACATCGGCGTCGTCTTCGGGCAGCGGTCCCAGCTTTGGTGGGACGTGCCGGTCATCGATTCCTTCTCTCTGCTGCGGGATATTTATCACATTCCTGACCGGGAATACAATGACAACGTCGAACTCCTCACCCAGACCCTCGACTTAACGGACATCCTGAACACTCCGGTACGCCAGCTCAGCCTCGGACAGCGCATGCGCTGCGAAATCGCCGCCTCCCTGCTGCACAGCCCAAGCATTTTATTCCTGGACGAACCTACCATCGGGCTCGACGCCGTCTCCAAGATCGCCGTGCGGCAATTCATTAAGACGATCAACAAGGAAAAAGGAGTCACCGTCATCCTTACCACCCACGATATGAACGATATAGAGGCGCTGGCCAGCCGCATCATATTGATCGGCAAAGGAAGCGTGCTGTACGACGGCCGGTTGAACGAGCTGCGTAGCCGCTTCGGTGCGAACAAGACGGTTACCGTAGACTACCTTCCAACGCAAAACCCGCTGCAGGTAAACGGCGCGACGCTGCTCTCGTGGTCGCCCGAGCGGGCGGTGCTTAGCGTGGATACGGGGCAAATCAGCATATCGGACGCGATCGCCGAAATGTCCCGCATCGTGGAAATCAAGGATGTCGCCGTAGAGGCGCAGCCGATCGAGGAAATGATCGTGCAGCTGTATAAGGAGCACCAAATATGAAGCCGTACGTCTCCGTTCTCAAGCTCCGCCTCATCAACGGACTGCAATACCGAGCCGCGGCATTGGCCGGCATTGCGACGCAGTTTTTCTTCGGCTTTATATTCATTATGGTATTCGAGGCGTTCTATAGCAACGCGGTCAGCGAGCCTCCGATCTCGTTAGAGCAGCTTGTTACGTATATGTGGCTGCAGCAGTCGTTTCTGGCCTTCATCGTGCTATGGTTTCGCGACTCTGAAATTTTCGGGATGATCACGAGCGGCAATATCGCTTACGAGCTTTGCAGGCCGACCGGGCTTTACGGCTTCTGGTACGCCAAGCTGATTGCACAGCGGCTGTCGAGCGCGCTGCTGCGAAGCTTTCCGATATTGGTTGTCGCCTTCTTCCTTCCCGAACCGTACCGGCTGAAGCTGCCTCCCGATCCTGTCGCCTTCCTGCTGTTTGCGGCGATTCTTTTTCTCGGGCTTCTGCTGCTTGTAGCGATCTCCATGTTTATTTACATCTCCGTCTTCTACACGATGTCCCCTACCGGCTCGTTATTGATGTTTTCGGTGCTGGGAGATTTTTTGGCGGGATTGATCATTCCGATTCCGCTCATGCCCGAATGGATGCAGCGGATTGCTTACGCGCTGCCGTTTCATTTGACCGCAGATCTTCCGTTTCGCGTATTTTCGGGCCATATTCCGAAGGATGCGGCGCTGGCCGGAATCGGAGAGCAGCTTTTGTGGCTTGCTGCGCTTGTATCGCTCGGCTGCGTCGCGCTGCAGCGGGCGCTGCGTAGAGTCGTGGTTCAAGGAGGGTGATGAACGACCGTGAAACTTTATTTCAAATATTTGCTCATCTTGTTCAAGTCCCAGATGCAGTACCGGACGTCCTTCTGGCTGCTTACGGTCGGGCAGTTTTTTATACCGTTCTCCGTGTTCGCAGGCCTCTATTTCATGTTCGAGCGGTTCGGCGAGCTGAAGGGGTGGACGTTCTACGAGGTCGCTCTTTGTTACGCGGTCATTCATATGGCCTTCTCGGTGAGCGAATGCTTCGCCCGCGGCTTCGACTCCTTCTCTTCGCTGGTCGTTAACGGCGAATTCGACCGGGTGCTCGTCCGCCCGCGGAGCACGATCGTGCAGGTGCTAGGCGCAAGATTCGAGTTTACGAGATTCGGGAGAATGCTGCAAAGCGTCGTGGTGCTGGTTTGGTCGCTGACAGGGCTGTCGGTGGAATGGAACGCGTATAAAATCGTTACGCTCCTTCTCATGATCGCATGCGGCGTCGTCATCTTTGCCGGAATTTACATGCTCGCGGCGACGCTATGCTTTTGGACGATTCAAGGGCTTGAGGTGGCGAACATTTTTACGGACGGCGGCAGAGAGATGGCGCAATACCCGCTCAATATTTATCAACGATGGGTCACCCGCTTCTTCACCTACGTCATTCCGTTCGGCTGCGTCAACTATTTGCCCTTGATGCATATTCTCGGCAAAGCGGAGGGCAGCTCGGCGGCATACATGCTCGCTCCGTTAGCAGGCTTCCTGTTCCTGATCCCCTGCTTGCTCATGTGGCGCTTCGGGGTGCGCCATTACCGTTCGACGGGATCTTGAGGGCAGAGCCTGCCTCCAGGCTAGGCTGCATTCGGATGACTGAATGCTCGCTCTAACGGACTAGGATGCAGTTATTCGGCGTTTTGAATGAAGTTTACAGTTGTAACGGACACCACTGCAGTTATTGCCTCGAAAAAGCAGGGATCAGCGCCAAAAATCGGGATATAACGTCTGTGGTGTCCGTTAACGGTATTAAAGAGGGTAAATTGGCGATATAACGTCTGTGGTGTCCGTTATTCTTTCCGCAGAGCGATCNATAACGTCTGTGGTGTCCGTTAACGGTATTAAAGAGGGTAAATTGGCGATATAACGTCTGTGGTGTCCGTTATTCTTTCCGCAGAGCGATCGTGTCTTTGATCATGGACACGAACTGCTGCTGCTGATCGCCCTCCGCCGAACGCTCGGCGAGCCTCAGCACCTCCTGCATCGAGCCCTTTTTCGCCCAATAGCTGCCGCGCAGCAATTCGGCATATTCGGCCACCGACGCGAGGAAGCTCAAATTTCTTGCCGGCTCTCCTCCGATGCGGAGCGGTTCGCTCCATTCCTCGATCTTGCCGCTGCCCTCATCCTTATAGCGCAGCCGCACTTCTCCGAACGGCATATCGCCCTTCGCCTCTTCCGTCAGCTTCACCTCATAGAGCGCCGTTACCGTATGCCCTGCGCCGACCTCGCCGGCATCGACCTTATCGTTGCGGAAATCCTCATCCGCCACATCCCGGTTTTCATAGCCGAGCAGCCGATATCTGTCTACTTTCTTCGAATCGAATTCCACTTGGATTTTCACGTCGCGGGCGATCGTCTGCAGCGTGCCGGTCAAGTTGTCGACGAACAGCCGACGTGCCTCGGAAAAACCGTCCACATAAGCGTAAACGCCGTCCCCCTGATCCGCCAAGCGCTCAATCATCACATCGTTATAATTGCCCATTCCGACACCGACGGCCGTTAACGTAATGCCCTGCTCCGCATAATCTTCTATCTTCTTTAGAATTCCTTCCGGCGACGTCTCCCCGACATTCGCCACCCCGTCGGAGCACAAAATAACCCGGTTGACCGCATGCTTCGAAAATTGCCGGTCTGCCATATCGTATCCGAGGATCAGACCGTCCTCAGCGTTCGTCGAACCTCGGGGAGACAACGACTCGATTGCGTCAAGCACTTCATCCTTTTGTTCCAGCGAAGAGGGCTCAAGCACGACATGCGCTTCCGTACCGTAAGCGACAATGGCGATCTGGTCGCGCTCCGATAACGAGTCGACCAGAAGCTTCAAGCTTTTCTTGACCAGCTCGAGGCGGTCCTCCCTAGCCATCGACCCCGACGTATCGATCACGAACGTCAAATTTCCGGCTTGCGGTCGCGGTCTTCGATTTGTTTGCCCTTCAGCGCGACACGCACCAGCTTATAGCCGTCTCCGAAAGGAGAATCGCCTCCGTCGACATGAACGGCGAACGCTTTGTTCCCGCGGGGCGGCGCATAATCGATGTCGAAGTAATTGACGAACTCTTCCACCCGCACGGCATCCTCGGGCGGAAGCTCGCCCCGGTTCACATAATTGCGGACGATCGTATACGAGCCCGTATCCACGTCGACCGAGAACGTGGACAGCGGATCCTCCTCCGCCGCGATGAACGGATTCGTCCCCGCATGGTCGAAATACATCCCGTTCGTTCCGCTCGGCCTGCTAGGCGGATACGGCTCGGACGGCGCCCGGTCTTTCGCAACGGATCGGCCCGACTGCTTTGCTGCCGGCTCCTCAGCGGCAGCGCTGTCGGCCGACGCCGCTTCATACCGGTTCCCCGCCGCCGTATCCCCGACTGCTGCGGACTCCACTCCCTCACGGTTCCCCGCCGAACTGCATCCGGCTAACAGCAGGACCGACAGCAACGATAAAAAGACCCCTCTTTTCACACGTTTCGCCCCCTTAGCGATGTTGGAACCTAGAGCTTTCGTCATACGGTTCCATCATCACTGACGTGGAGGCGCTTTCCGATGTTGCAATATTTTTACTTTTTTGTGCGATTAATCGATGGCCAAAAACAGCGCATCCGTAACGAACAGCGAATAGTTCACGAGCGTCATGACCGGAAGCCAGAAGAGGAACGAAGCGTGCTGCGTCTTATGCCGGGCCGCCAGCATTCCAGCGATCGTTCCGATGCCGCCGCCGCCGGCCGTGATGCGAAAGAGCGCATGCTCCGGGATTCTCCATCGCTTGCTCCGGGCTCTTTTCTTATCCGAAAGCATCAACGCAAAGCCCACGAGATTCATGACGGCCAAGTACATCAAAAAATACCGCATAAACCCGGGCAGCAGCCCTTCAATCTGCACCGCGTTCGTTATGACGTATACAAAAAGTGCCCAAACGGCGGTTGTTACAATAAACGATCCGAGCTTTTTCATTTGCTGAGCCTCGCTTTCATGGCATATACCTATTGTAACGGGTATCCTTCGTTTCGGCGACATGCCGCAAAGGAGGAAAAATTTGCCGAAGTCTAGAAATAGTTTGACAGGTTGCACATTCTCCTCAAAGAGGTGATCCGATTGACTACCGCGATGGACGCTTATATTGAAAATCCGTATGCCGTGTTTGCGGCGGCACGAACACAGCACCCCGTAGTGTGGCAGGAGCTGCTGGGAATCCCGATCTGGCTCGTAACCGGCTATCGGGAAGTTGACGCGATACTGAAGGACTCGCGATTCGTGCGGGAATACCGCAGGCTCGTCCCGCCCGAGCACCAGCCGGTATTTTCGGAACGCATCGCGCCGGCCATGAAGCTGATGAACGACATGATGCTGTTCAAGGATGCGCCCGACCATACCCGGCTGCGGAATTTGGTCAACAAGGCGTTCACGCCCCGAATGGTCGAGAAGCTGCGACCCGCTATCGGGGCTATTGCGGATCAATTGCTCGACGATATGCGCGGCAGGCGGAAGCACGAGCTCATTCGGGATTTCGCTTATTTGCTCCCCGTGTTCGTCATTGCCGAGCTGCTGGGCGTGCCGCGGGAGGATCGGGGCTTCTTCCGGCGCTGGTCCGACGCGTTCGTGCGGTTTATCGATTTTAATCCGACGATGGAGGAGCTGGAGAGCTTATCGGGAGACATTGCGGAGTCGAAGCGGTATTTCGAGGAGCTGATCGCCGTCCGCAGGACCGCCCCGCAGGACGATTTGATAAGCAAGCTGATCGCCTCCGAAGAAAGCGGAGACCAGTTGAGCACGGATGAGATGGTTGCAACGTGCTTATTGCTGATGATCGCGGGACATGAGACGACGGCCAATCTAATAACGAACGGATATAAGCTTCTCCTTGATCATCCGGAGATGTACGAGTTGCTCCGCGCCGACCGATCGTTGGCGCCGGCGGCGGTGGAGGAAATACTCCGGTACGAGCCGCCCGTCTTGATGACGAGCCGGCTTGCGTCCGGCACGATCGAATTTGCCGGCGCGACGTTCCAGAAAGCGCAAGGAATAATGCTCGCGCTTGCCGGGGCGAACCGGGACCCTTCCGTCGTCAGCCGCCCGGACGAGTTCGATATTGCGCGCAAGGACTGCAAGCATCTGTCCTTCGCCGCCGGCCCTCATTACTGCTTGGGCGCGCCGCTGGCCAGATTGGAAGGGTGCATTGCGCTGGATAAGCTGGTCGCCCGCGCTCGGCAGCCCGAGCTGGCGGCCGAGCCGCAGTGGAGAAAAAACATTATATTCCGTGGGTACGAGGCGCTGCACTTTAAGGCGGAAATATTGTAAAAAAATTGACAGCTCCTCTGCATTGCGGCTATTATGGATATACGAAGTCCGTAATTGGAGGGGGAAACACAATGAAATATTCGAAAGCGACGAACTATGCCCTCCACACGATGCTTTATTTGACCGCCGTTTCGCCTGACAAACCGGTGGGCGTCCAACAGCTTGCCGACAAGCTTGGCGTATCCCCCACCTATCTTTCGAAAATACTCACGAAACTTGTGAAGTCGGGGCTGGTCGAGTCGGCTTCCGGGGCCAACGGCGGATACCGGCTGAAGGGCAAGAAAGAGGATATTTCCTTTCTGGACATCATACACGCGGTGGAAGGCAGTGCTTCGCTGTTTGAATGCTGCAGCGGCGGCGATTCCCGGTGCCTGATCCATCAGGTGATGCTGGAGGCCGAGGAAGCGATGGAACGGCATCTGAAAAATACCAAAATGATCGAGCTTGCCGATCAAGCTGCATTGTCCTTGTAATCGTCGAGGACGATGCCTTGGCTTTCATCAATTGTAGATATAATATGTCTACAATATCCACAGACGAAGGGATTGACTTTAATGATGCATGATTGTGCGATTGTCGGCGGCGGGCCGGCGGGATTGAACGCGGCGCTGGTGCTCGGCAGAGCGAGACGAAGCGTTGCGCTGCTGGACAATAATCGGGCGAGGAACAGCGTGACGCACGCCTCTCACGGATTTATTACGCGAGACGGCACCCAGCCGGCCGAGTTTCGGCGCATTGCTTACGAGGAAGTGCTGCGCTACCCGTCTGTCCGGCATTGGCCGGCCGAGGCGGCCGATATTCGGAGGACGAATGACGGCTTTGTCGTTCGCACCTCGTCGGGCGAGCTCGTGCAGGCCCGCAAGCTGATTTTGGCTGCCGGTCTGAAAGAGGTGTTTCCCGAGATCGAAGGGCTTCGCGAATGCTATGGAAAAAGCTTGTTCAACTGCCCTTTTTGCGACGGCTGGGAGCTGCGGGATCAGCCGCTCGCGGTCGTGTCGGACCAGCCGGGGCTGTTTCATAAACTCAAGCTTCTGTTCAACTGGAGCCGGGATTTAGTGGCATGCACCAACGGGAGCGATATATTGACCGCCGAACAGCGTCAGCAGCTTGCATCCAGGGGAATTCGGATCGTGGATACGCCCGTGGCGGCATTTTCCGGGCGGAACGGCATGCTGCAGCGGGTGCATTTTGCGGACGGTACGCATATCGAGCGAAGCGGAGGATTTATTTCTCCTTCTTTCGTTCCCAATGCCATGTTCCATGAAACGTTAGGCTATCAAACAAGCGAAACGGGAGGCATCGTTACCGATGCGATGGGCAGAACGACTTCAGCCGGAGTTTACGCCGCCGGAGATTCGGCCTACGTGATGCCTTCCCAATTGATTATCGCCGCAGCCTCCGGCAGCAAAGCGGCGATGGCCGTTCTTGCGGATTTGACGGAAGAGGACTGGCAGCCGGCTACTTAAACCAGCCCTTCTCCTTAAACCGCATGATCGCCTCGATCCGGTTGTTCACGTCCAGCTTATCCAGGATGACGGATATATAGTTGCGGACCGTTCCTGTCGTAATAAACAGCTGGCTGGCGATTTCCTTCGTATTTTTTCCGTCGGCCATCAGCTCCAGCACTTCCTTCTCCCGTTCCGTCAGCGGGTTTTCCTCGCCGCCGTACACCTCGTCGACCAGCTCCGGCGCATAAATGCGCCGGCCGGCCATCACGCTCCGAATGGAGTCGGCGAGCTCCTCGCTCGGGCTGTCCTTGAGCAAATAGCCGCTTACTCCGGCCTTCAACGCTCTTTCGAAATAGCCCGGACGCGCGAACGTCGTCAGGATGATCACCTTGCAGCCGAGGCTCTTGATCTCCTCGGCTGCCTCCAGCCCGCTCTTCGCCGGCATCTCGATATCCATGATGCAAATATCCGGTTTATGAAGGTGAACGAGCTTTACGGCTTCCTCCCCGTTGCCCGCCTTCCCGACGACCGTCATATCTTCTTCCAGTTCAAGCAATGAAGCAAGCGCTCCGAGCAGCATCCGCTGATCCTCGGCGATGACAATCCGAATCATAGCTGCGCCTCCTGTTCCGGCTGTTGGGTCATGTTGGGCACTTTGATCACAATGGACGTACCGCCTGAAGGCGCGCACGAGCCGATGTCCATGCTTCCGTTGACGAACTCAAGCCGCTCCTTCATGCCGCGCAGCCCGTTGCCCCAGCACTTTTTGCCGTCAAACCCGATCCCGTTATCCGTCACCTTCACGATGAGCTCGGTCCGCGACGGCTCGAAGGAAATCGAGCAGGAGGTCGCTTCGCTGTGCTTCACCACGTTCGTGACGGCTTCCTTCAGGCACATGCTGACCACATTTTCCGTAATCAGCGAAATATCCGTAACGTTCGGCTCCCCTTCGAGCCGGCAATCGATTTGAGCCGCCTTCAATATCTGCTTTACTTTGTTCAGCTCGTCCTCGATTCTAATTCCGCGCATTTGCGTAACGAGCTCGCGGACCTCTTTCAGGGCGGTTCTCGCCGTCTGGCGCACGTCCTTCATTTCGGCCTCCGCCCGCCTCGGGTCTTTGCCGATCAGCTTGCTCGCGAGGTCGCTCTTTAAGCCGATCAACGAAAGCTTCTGGCCGAGCGTATCGTGCAAATCGCGGGCGATGCGCTGGCGCTCCTCCTGCTTCACCAGCTCGGATATCCGCTTGTTCGCATCTTCCAGCTGGCCTTGCAGCCGGTCCTGCTTGTTTTTATTATAAGTCGTTACGGGAAGCAAAATAACGCCGAACAAACAAATGAGCACGAACGGAAGCTGCGTAATAAAGATCGGCCTCAGCGTCGCGAATCCGTAGTTGATGGTGGCGATCGTGCTGATTAAATGGACCGTATACAACACGATGAAAGCGATCCGGTTTTGAATATTGCCGATAAAGAACGCCAAAAAGAGCGAAAAGTACACATAGCTGAACAGCAGCGTCATGGTGACCGAAATGGCGATTTGCAAGCCCGACCAAAAATAAACAAGCCATCCTTTAGAAGTAAAGGACAGCACGTAGCAAATAAAAAACGCAATAATCATCACGATGCCGATCGCGATCTCGTATGGAGAAGAGGATCGGAATATAAAATAGAAGGGGAGAATATACAGGACGACCCAGACGTACGGACTCAAGCCGGTGCTTTTATGAAATATTTGATGCCACTTCTGCATGGATGTCAAGCCGCCCCCTTTTGCCTGCAAAGTTATTTGTATTGTAGCACAAAAAGGCTCCGGCAAGCCGCGCTATCCTTCCATACCCGGCCGATGAACCGGCTTGCGAAGCAAATGTTTAACGTCTTTGAAGCCGACGAACGTCTTGCGCTTCTCGTCCCAAAGACGAAACTTAATCGACTGCAGGCTCGTGCCGAGCGTAATCGTCGCAGCCTCCTGCAGCGGCGGCGTTTCGTTATGCGCCTTCTCCAGATAATAATTCGGAACTCTCGGGCTCAAATGGTGCACATGATGGAAGCCGATGTTGCCGGTAATCCACTGCAGTACCTTCGGGAGCTTGTAGTACGAGCTTCCTTCGACGGCCGCCATGACGTAGCTCCACTCGCCGTTATGCTCGAAGTACGAATCTTCGAACGTATGCTGCACGTAAAACAGCCAAATGCCGAGCGTTCCGGACACGAGAAAAATCGGGCCCTGAACCAACAGGAACGCCTGCCACCCGACCGCCCAGCACAACAGTGCATACAACCCGACAATCGAAAAGTTGGTAAGATACGTGTTCATCCGCTCTTTGAGCTTGGCACCTTTGCGGTTAAAGCGGTATTCCAGCAAAAACGTATAAGTCGGCCCCAAGACAAACAGCACGAAAGGGTTACGGTACAGTCTGTAGCCCAACCGGCGCCAGAAGGATGAAGCGACATACTCTTCCACGGTAAGCACCCAAATATCGCCGACGCCGCGCTTGTCCAAATTGCCGCTCGTCGCATGGTGCACCGAGTGAGTATGCTTCCACTGGCGGTATGGAACTACGGTAAGAATGCCGGTTATCGTGCCCACGATATCGTTCGCGAGCCGGCTTTTAAAGAAGGATTGATGACAGCAATCGTGAAATATGATGAACGTGCGGACGAGAAATCCCGCTGCAACGACAGTAATCGGAAGACTCAGCCAAAAGGATACGCCAAGACTGAGGTACGCTGCAATCCACAGCAATACGAGCGGCCCCAAGGTGTTGATCAGTTGTCTGACGCTGCTGCGTGTATCTGTTTTCTCGTAAGGAGCGACGCTTTGTTTTAGCTTTGCAATGTTGTCCGATCGATTCATCGTTGGTTCCTCCTCTTAGTTGACGAAGGGCTTAAAGCAATATGCCCCGCTTATCATTATATAAAAGCGGGGACATGCGGTTTAAGTCATAAACGTCAAGAAGAGGACATGATAAATGTCATATCGGCGTGCAGCGCGGGGGGGTGTTATGCCTTCATCGCTTCCGCCAGTTCGGCCAGCTTACGCATCGTGTTCCAGTTCCGCATCGTCTGCGGTCCCCCAAGCTTATGCAGGTTGCTTGCCAGCTTGGAATCCCGGACGCTGTGATGAAACAGAAAGTATATCTCGCGGCCGGTTGCGCGGTATTGCTCTCCCTCGGCCTGGTAACCTTTGATCCGATCGATCGCTTCTTCCGTGACAGCTTCCTGCAGCAGCAGCACGTAGAAGCTTTCCGCATCCGACGCCGCGTCCGCTTCGGCGATTTCCGCCTCGGTGAACGGGCAGTCGCGGATGATGCGCTCCCACTCTGCGGCCGTCCGCAGTATAACGGAGGAAGAGATGCCAAAGCCGTTTACAATCCCCTGCTCGATTTTTTCGCGCAAAGGCTGCACCTCCTCGTCGGAAGCAAACAGAATGTTGCCGCTCTGAATATAGGTTTGGACCTGGCGTAAACCTATTGTCTCCAGCGTGCTCCTTAAGTCGGCCATCTTGATTTTATTTTTCCCGCCGACATTAATGCCTCGCAGCAGCGCTATGTAAATGGTCATCGTGTAATTGTTCTCCTTAAACTACGGATATATTTTTTCTTGCCGCTCCAGCATCGATATGAACTGCTCAATGCGCTTCGTTCGCGTCTCCGCCTTCTTCGCGCTTTGAATCCGGAAGGTGATCGCATACTTGTTTCGCTTATCCAACGTTTCATAGAAAGCTTTCGCTTTCTCGTTGCGCAGCAACGCAGCCTCGAAATCGTCCGGCAAGGAGGCGCTGCTTGACGGCTCGTACGCCTTATCCCACTGTCCGTTCCGCTTCGCCGTCTCGATCGCCGCCAACCCGGCGGGCTTCATTCTTCCGCCGGCGATCAACCGCTCCGCCTTCTCTTTATTCACCTTCGACCAGATGCTCTGGGGTCCGCGCGGAGTGAAGCGCTGAAGCCACGTTTTGTCGTCGCAGGTTTCCTTCCGGCTGTCGATCCAGCCGTAGCAGAGGGCGACTTCCAGCGCCTCGTCATAGGATACGCTTGTCAGTCCCGACTGTTTCTTGGCGATTTGCAGCCGGACGCCGGGCGAGGAGGCATGATGATGCCCCAGCCATTGCTCCCAAGCCTGCTGATTTTCAAAGAAATGGATCGGCAAATCATCGCTTTGCTTTTGCTTGCTCATCGTTTCACCGCTTTCCTCCTTCGATCGGTTTCGTTGAATCCTCGAATCATCTATCATTATATCCATTTTATGGAACATCATATAATAGATTTTGGGGTTATTCCCGCCTCTTCGTCCCATTATGGCAAAATCCTGTTCATATTGTGTTGTCTGAATGCCATAATTTCGCCGATTTTAACGCTCCACCCGCTCACATGGAAAAACTGTGTTCATAACATGTAGTCCAAACCTCCGTTTATAACCATAGTTTTTCCATAATGAATGAACGCACGTTTATTTCATCGTATTTATGACAATAGCACAACAAGTTATGAACAGAGTTTTGCCATAATCGGAAAAGGATTACTCCGAACGAAAAATTTTGGCACAGGGGAACGACATACGAAATAAACCGCTTCAAAAGAAAGCCTATCTTTCAGGCGGCATTGCCGAGAAAAGATAGGCTTTTTCGTCGTTTACTCCTGCGCCCCGTTCTGCCGAAGAAACGCGGCGACCGTATGGTTCCCTTGCCGAAGCGCAACGGCCAGCGGCGGTTCTCCGCTCTCCGGCTTCCCGTTTACATCGGCGCCGTGCTCCAGCAGCAACCGGATCAATTCCACGTTGTCGTCATGAAATGCGGCGGTATGCAAAGGCGTATGTCCGTTGCTGTCGTACATCGCAGTATTGGCGTTACGGGACAGCAGCAGCTTGATGACCTCCATGCTTCTTTCCCCGGCGATAGCCGCGTGCAAAGCCGTATTGGAAGGTATGAAGGTAAGTTTGGAGTGCGACATTGCATTCACATCCGCACCGAAATCCAGCAGCGCCTCCACCGCCTCCTTACGGCCGAAATGCGCCGCATACCCCAAAGGCGTCAGCCCGTCGCCGTTTTCCGCGTTTGCAAGATGAGGGTGAGCCGACAATAGTTCCTTCAACCTTGCAGCATCGCCGGATTGGGCCGCTTGAAACAGTTCGTCGATCAATAATGTTTGTTCCATCCGTTCAGCCTCCGTCATGGGGAGGAATGCACTCCATCCATATTCCTCCAATTACTAGTATCTTATATCATAGATACTAGACTGTCGACCCCCGCGAACGGATCTCCAACATTACGGTAAACCTTGTGATATATTACGAATATATAAAAAGGCACGGAGGGATCAATAATGAAGCGTACGGAAATTGATTTTGACATCGAATCGGTGCCGGCGTCCGTCAGGCCGTATTTGCAAGGAGCTGCGATTTACGACAGCAGCGGCCATACTGCCGCAACGTTGTTTGTGCAAGGCGCGGAGCCCGGCTTCTTGAAGATCGGCAAGAAAGGAAGTCTTGAGCGGGAATACCGTATGACCCGATATTTGCACGGCCGAAAACTGGCTCCGAAGGCGATTGCTTTCGCTTCGGATGCGGAGCGCGATTATTTGTTCACGGAGGCGCTGCGCGGCGAAGACGGAACGGCCGACCATCATCTCGAGCAGCCGGCCAAGCTGGCCGCCGCATTCGGCGAATACTTGAGAATGCTGCATTCGCTGCCTGCCGACGGCTGCCCTTATCCGAACCGATCCGCCGAAATGCTCCGTCAAGCGGCTGACCGGGGCATCGACGTAAGTGTACTCCATGAGTTTCGGTACCGTCCCGTTGACGGCGTCCTTTTGCACGGGGATTACTGCTTGCCGAACATCATCATGGACCGCTTTTCGTTCCAAGGGTTTATCGATGTGGGAGAAGGCGGGATCGGCGACAGACACTATGATCTTTATTGGGGCATTTGGACGCTGGGCTATAATCTGAAGACCGACCGGTATAACGATGTATTCTTGGATGCTTACGGCAAAGCCGATGTGGACGAGGAGGGGCTCTCCTTTTTTGCAAAGCTGGTCGAATTGACGAATTAGAAAGTTTTCTCGATCCGGCCGCTCACGTAGAGGACGAACTCCTCCGTTTCCGGGTACGTCTCTTCATGCGGTATGGTTTGATTCCGGTAATCGCTGCGCCATCGCAAAGCATTCTCGATCAGCTGCGAATATACGGGCAGTTCCTTTTGCGCCCAGCGCGCCGCCTTGATTTTGGACACCTGCTCTCCGTTCGTCAATGTGTACAGCGCCCTGCACATCGTTAATATCGCATAACCTTGGTACGGCCTGGATTGCAGCGTGTTCCGCACGTATTCTCTCCACTCGAAAGCGTGCTCCTTGACGGCTTCCATAAATTCGGCTTTCGATATCGGCTCGATGAACGTATGCGGCGAAGGCCCGAACAGCGTAATTCCGTAATCTTGGACAAAATACCAATTCGTCAGCCACTGCCTGCCCGCTTCCACGAAATGGAGAGGCTCGCCGGGACTGATAACCGCCATGGGGCTGCTCTTCGTCTTAAAAGTACGCAGCGCCGAAGTCGAATAATACTGGACTTCGATTCGGTCGTTCCACTCTTGATGGCGGTTTGCGAATTCCGAATGCATGCTTCGTAACCGTTCCAGCTCCTCTTCGGTAAGATCGGAGGAAAGCGCCGCAAGCATATCGATATCGCTGATGTCGCGGTCGAAATCCCCCCACACTAACGAACCGTATACATAAAGACCGGTCAGCTTCTCTCCGAGAACTTCTTGAATTTGCGTTAATAGCGACGAAAGCAACCTGTTGATCGCCGGGTCTGCAGTCGGTTTCACAACCATCTTCCTTTCTTGAATCGAGCAAATGAAAAAGCCTTCGATCCCTCTATCTCAGGAATCGAAGGCGAATGCCGCTTTGTTACTGCTGCGTCAAAATAAGCGGACCGTCCTGCGTAATCGCAATGGTATGCTCATACTGAGCAGACAGCTTGCCGTCGACCGTTCTGGCCGTCCAGCCGTTGGAATCCATCTGGCTGAACCACGAGCCCTCGTTGATCATCGGCTCGATCGTAATGACCATGCCTTCCTTTAGCCGTAAGCCTTTCCCCGGGAGGCCGAAATGAGGAACCTGCGGGTCCTCGTGAATCGTCGGGCCGATCCCGTGTCCGGTAAAATCTCTGACTACCGAGAAGCCTTCCGCCTCGGCATACGATTGAATGACGTATCCGATATCGCCGATCCGGTTGCCGACGAGCGCTTTTTCGATTCCTTTATAGAGGCTGTTTAGCGTGACGTCCAGCAGCTTCTTCGTTGTTTCCGATGCGGTTCCGACCGCATAAGTCCATGCCGAATCCGCCAATCCGCCGTTCAAGTTGACGACCATATCGATGGTGACGATATCGCCGTTTTTCAGCGGTGATTTCCGGGGAAATCCGTGGCAAATTTCGTCGTTAACGGAAGCGCACGTGGCGAATTGATAGCCGTTGTACCCTTTCTGCTCGGGGGTCGCTCCATGCCGCATCAAAAATTGCTCGACAAAATGATCGATCTCCGTCGTCGTAATCCCGGGCTCGATCAGCTTGGCGATTTCGCGGTGGCAGGCGGCCAGCAGCTTTCCCGCCTCATGCATCTGATGAATTTCGCTTTGTGATTTTAGTGTAATCAATCGAATCTCCGCTTTCGTAATATAAGATATTCCTTCATTATACCAAATGATTGAACCGTCCCAAAAAAAACAACAACCATTGAAAGCCATTTTTCGCGGCCTTCAATGGTTATTATATTTACAGGGCGGGAATCTCGTTCAAGTCATGGCGAATGATTTTGCCTTTCACTCACTCCTCTATGGTACGGACGCTTTTTCGAAGAAAGGTCGATAAAGCTCCGGCCAATAGGAGCCAGCCGGTGACGACGAGAACGAACGCCATTCCGGCGCCCTGGCCATAGCGTCCCTGCAAGGCGGGCTCAAGCCAGCGGTCGACCAACGGTCCGGTGACGATGAACGACAGCGGCGCCGACAAGGCATTCAATTGTCCGATAGCGGCAAACACCCGCCCGTGAAGCTCGCCGGGGACGGTGACTTGAATCAGCGAACTGAACAACGCTCCCGTCATCGGCAGCGGCACCATCAATAAAAAGATGGAGACGCCCAGCACCCACTCGTTCGTGGATAAACCGAAAACTACGAACATTGCGGCCGTGAGCAGCGTGCCGGCGAACATCGGGATGCGGCGCTTGCGAAACGTCAGCCCTGCGATCACGAGCAGCGCGCCGCACAGTGCCCCCGCGTTCATGGCACCCAGCAGCCAGCTCATTAATCGGTCGCTGCCTGTGCGTGCGAGCAAATAAGGAATCGCCAGCTCGAGCGGGCCGTTCAGCAGCAAATTCCACCAAGCCATGAATACAATCAGGACGAGGAGACCTCGCCGCCGGGCAACATAGGCGAACCCCTGAAACGCCTGCGTCCACAAGCCGGTTCCATTACTCCCATGCCCGGCCTCTTCCGCTTTCCCCGCTTGATCGGATATCGGCAAAAGAAGCGTCACGGCGACGGCGGCGGCGAACGTAATGAGGTCGATCATAATAATCCCTTGCAATCCGATCGGCCCGTACAGCATGCCGGCCAGCACCGGGGCGAGCACGCTGGCAAGCGGGAACAGCAGCTCTTTCAGCCCGTTGGCCCGATCCAGCTCACTCTCGTTTACAAGCCGGTACGTTATAGCGCCGATTGCCGGCGCTTGGATTGCCGCAAAACCGCCTTGAAGCGTAACGATCGCAAAAAGCTGCCATAGAGCGATATGCCCGTCTGCAATCGCGATAAACAGCAGCAGCGTTCCCGCAGCCTGCCCGGCGTCGGCTAATATAATGAGGCTTTTCCGGTTACACCGATCGACCGCCAGCCCCAGCCATACGCCCAATAGCAACGCGGGAAGCTCTTGAAACAACGGAATGAGCAGCAGCGGGGTAACATTTCCGTACTCCTTAACGAGCCAAATTCCGATGGCGATGCCGGACAGCCTGCTGCCCAGCAATGAAACGCCTTGAAGCGTAAATAACGTATATAAGGATGATTTTCTTGCGGACAACATGATCCTCTCCTCGGGGCGCAAACGAAAAAAGCCTTCATGACGAAACATGAAGGCTTCGGGCGGCCGGCGTCGGTGACGGCGCAGCATGCCGCATTCGTTGCGTTATGTTAGTGTCGTTATGATGGTGATCCGAACGGACGCATGCTCAAATAAAAGCCAATTATGGCTCTATATGGACACGTCTGCTCTTCTATTCGGTTCATGTTACATCCCATCATAACGGACAGCGAGGAGCATATCTTTGTCGATTCCCCTTTAGAATCGTAGTGGTCACTCTTGGATCAATTTACCATGCAGTGCAGCAGCCGGTCAATGAATTCCGCCGCTTAAGTGGTATAATGATTCGAACGGCACAAGGAGGCGTAATTTATATGATATTGGAAGCTGCCATGCTGCAGGTGAAAGTCGGAATGGAGCAGGAATTTGAAGAAGCGTTTCGCAAAGCTTCCGGCATTATCGCTTCCATGAACGGGTATCTCGGTCATGAATTGCAGCGCTGCATGGAAGTCAAAGGGAAGTATTTGCTGCTGGTGCAGTGGGAGCGTCTTGAAGACCATACGATCGGCTTCCGGCAATCCCCGGAATACCAGGAATGGAAACGGCTGCTGCACCATTTCTATGACCCGTTTCCGACGGTTGAGCATTTTGAGAAGGTCAAGCTGTTGACGGGAAAATAGCATCACTTGGTGTTGCTATCGGGTCGATTTTGGGGCATTTGTAGAACATAACAACACTTGGTGGTACTATTCGATGCAATTCTCTCGATTCGCGCTTCATTTTTGAGAGATAACGACTTGTAGTGCACTAGCCTTGCATAAAACCTCACACACCAATTTTCAC
>NZ_JAQZSG010000041.1 GCF_028745515.1 Paenibacillus thermotolerans
TGATGTGAAAATTGGTGTGTGAGGTTTTATGCAAGGCTAGTGCACCAGGTGATGCTAAAAGATTCGAACCCTTTGTTTTTGTGCCAATAACTACCTGTAGTGTTGCTATTTTCTCCAGCGGCGCGCGCGGACCGTGTCGGTTGTGCACGACGGTTACATTGATCCCGCTCCGGAATACGCCGGCGCGCTCATGATTTTTCGGCGTATCGCCTCATCCGCGGGGCGGCCGAGCGCCAGCTCCAGCGCCCAAAAAACAGCGCCGGTCGCGGGCGGGGCGTCCAGCACAATAAACCGGCAGCGAGGGAGAGTCCATTGCTCCACATACTGTTTGTATGTGTCCAACAGCAGCGGGCTTTCCGCCTTCACCCAAACGGAACCGGCCAGCACGATGTCGACCTCGTCGCCGAAATCCAAATTGCGAATGCAGCCCGCCGTCGAGAGCGCCAGCTGCTTGGCTGAATGGTCGATAATGTCAAGCGCCGCGGGATCTCCATTCTCTGCGGCCGCGAACATAATCCGCATAAGCTCCGTATTCGGAACGGCTCGCTTCTGAATCAGGTCCGCCGCCGTCTCTATGAACAGCTCTTTGGAACTAACCCCGAGCAGCTCCATGACGGGATCGGCCATTTCCGTCGACCGTCCCATTCGGTAGAACGAGTCATATACGGTCCGCAATATTTTTCTGCCGATATAATAGCCTCCGGCTTCATCGCCGGTCAGCTCGCTGCCGATGCCGCCGATTTGCAGCCGCTTGCCGCTGGGCGAAATGCCGCCGGTGCACATGCCGGAGCCGTTGATGGAGCAAACCCCGTACCCGTTCGAGGTTCCCGCTTTTACGCCGAGGAACGAATCGTTATCCACGGCGTACCGGCCGAAGCCGATCCGTTCGATGACCTCGCACAGCCGCTCCTTCTGCGACGGAAGGTCCGCCCCCGCCAGCCCGAATGCGGCCGCAGCCACATCGCTCAGCGTCAGCCGGTTGCGCTCCAATAGCTGGCCGATCGTTTCACTCATCATTCGATAAGTGCTTGCGTATGCGTCGGGAAACCGTTCGTGGCTGCACGTGCCGGCGTGAATATGATCGATATAATTGCCGTCCGCATCAAACAGCAAATAGTCCGTCTTGCTGTTTCCGCCGTCGACACCGATAACTACGTTCCGGTTCGCCATTCGTTACACCGTCGATTCCTTATAAAATTGCGGAAGATAGTCTTTGTGCGCTTCTTTCAGCTCTTGGAAGCAGGCGAGCGCGGTTTGGCAGTCGCCGACGAGCGGATTCATCATCAGCGCCCGCATCGCCGCCTCCTCGCTTCCGGTCACGGCCGCCGCGACGGTTTCGCGCTCATACGCCTTGACCATGCGCATGTAATCGATGATGTGGCGGTTCTGAAAGCCTTCCATCCGAATCGGCTCTGCCCCGTCCTTGCCGATGACTGCGCCGATCTCTACCGCATCGTTGTCTTCCATGAAATCCAGCGCGCCGTTATTCAACAGATTGACGACATGCACTTCCCGTTTGTCGTTGTAGATGGCGTCCACCAGACTGATGGCAACCTCCGAATAGTTGGCGCCGCCGCGCGAATTGAGCAGTTCGGGCTTTGAATGCAGCTGCGAATCCGAATAAATTTGCAGCAAGTCCTCTTCGATTTCCATACATCTCTCGCCGCGCGACAGCTCGCTTTCTTTCAAAAGCTTCAGCTTCTTTTCTTTAAAATAGTAATATTCCAAATAAGAGGACGGAATCGCGCCTACGGTTTGAACGAGCTCTTTGCCGAAGCCGCTGGAAGGGATGTTTTTCATCGCTTCGCTGTTCAAGCCCATGTCGAGCGCATCCTTTAAGTAATCCTTCCCGTCTTGCTCGATCGCCGTAATCCAACTCAGGTGGTTCAAACCGACATAAGAGAAGCGGGGATGATCGAGCTCCAGCTTTTCGCGGATGCTCTTGAACATATTGAAGGGCACATTGCACAAACCGAGCATCTTAATGTTCGTATGGTTCAGAATCGCTTCGGTGACGATTCCCGCCGGATTCGTAAAGTTAATGAGCCATGCCTGCGGACAAAGCGCCTGCATGCGCTCCGCGATGTGGAGCATAACGGGGATGGTGCGCATCGCTTTAAAAAAGCCGCCGATCCCGCAAGTTTCCTGACCGATCAGACCGAATTTCAGCGGAATTTTTTCGTCAAGCACCCGGGCGGGAAGCCTTCCGACGCGAATTTGCACCAGTACGAAATCGGCGTCCGACAGAGCGGTGTCCAAGCTTTGCGTCTTCACAACGCGGCAAGGCATTCGGGCCGCTTCGATCATGCGCTCGCAGAGGCTGCCGACAATGTCCAGCTTTCTGTCGTCAATATCCATCAGCGCCAGCTCGGCGACGGGCAGTACGTCCTTTCGCCTGATGATCCCTTCGATCAGCTCGGGGGTGTAGGTGCTTCCGGAACCGATAATGGCGATTTTCAATGGTTTGCTCACTACAATTCACCTCATGTTTGGTTTGACGTCCGACTTCTCTAGCAATTAAATTATAGCATGGAGCTGAAAAACTATGAATAATATAACACAATAAAATTTCTTTATGAAAATAAAATTCGGAGTAAAATTTCAGGATTTCTTTGAGAAAATTCGCCTCGCAACGGTT
Source organism: Paenibacillus thermotolerans (assembly GCF_028745515.1). Classification (GTDB taxonomy): domain Bacteria; phylum Bacillota; class Bacilli; order Paenibacillales; family YIM-B00363; genus Paenibacillus_AE; species Paenibacillus_AE thermotolerans. Next base: position 2,639 of record NZ_JAQZSG010000041.1, read on the forward strand.
CCGTCACTTGTAATTTCAATAGATTGTGATTATGATACTGGTAGTCTCAGGACAACTTTTACGAGAAGCAGGGGAAAAATATGGCGATCCAAAACAATGTGCTGCTCAAAATTCGGGATATGAAGACCAGCTTGACGCCGGTCGAGAGAATGGTAGCCGAATATGTGCTCGAAAACACGGAAGAGGTTCCCCATCTCTCGATTAAAAGTTTGGCGCAATTGAGCAAAACGAGCGATGCTTCGGTTCTCCGGTTTTGCAAAACGATGGGTTATACGAGCTACCGGAGCTTTATCGTCAGTTTATCGGCTTCGCTCGGATCGATGGAGGACGAGCCGAAGGACGAGTATACGGATATTCAGCCTGGAGACGAATTGTCCACGATCATCACCAATATATGCAGAAACAACAGCAAGTCGATCGACGACACGCTCAGCGTCATTAACCGGAGCGAAATCGCACGCGCCGTCGACGTTCTCCGAAAAACCGGCCACATCGTATTTTTCGGGATCGGGGCGTCCGGTCTTGTTTGCAAAGACGCGGAACAAAAATTTATGAGGATTAACAAAAGGTGCCACGCATACACGGACGGCCATACACAGCTAACGGTGGCTACGCTGCTCGGCAAAGGAGACGTCGCGATCTTTATTTCGAACTCCGGCGATACCGTCGAAATTTTGGACGCGCTGGAAATCGTGAAGAAGAACGGGGCGACCGTCATCGCCATTACAAAAAACAGCAAAAGCCATTTGGCCGAACAATCGGATATATTGCTGAATATATCGACGCCGGAAATTACGATTCGCAGCGGCGCCATGGGCTCCCGCATCGCCATGCTGACCGTCATCGATATTTTATTCGCCGGGGTGGCCAGCGCGGAATATCAGCATGTAAAGAAGTATTTGTCCAAAACTCATAATATATTATCCAATAAGCATAGAAAATAATAACCGGCCATGGTTGCCAAAGAGGCGAAGCTTCGCCTCTTTTTTAATTCCGAGCAAGGACAGACATGGTAACCAACGTACGAAAAACGCATCTTCAAAAAATAACGGACACCACAGACGCTATATCGCCTATTTTCCCACCTTCATTCCTCTAACGGACACCACAGCCGCTATACACCGATTTTTGGCGCCTATCCGTGCTTTTTCAAAGAAATAACTGCTGTGGTGTCCGTTAAAACCGCAAACTCCATCCAAAACGCCAAATAACTGCATCCCTGTCCGTTACGTTCGAGCGAGATTCGATACCTGAGATTGCCGCCCCTGACTCCTACGAGTAACCTCCGCCAACCGGAGCGGACCGCTCTGCATGGAAGCCCGGAGGGATATCCCAAATCCTGCAATGCCCGTAATCACTTAGTGTTCGAATTCAAGGACGCCGTCAGGCGGTTTTTTTATTTTGTCTACCACTCTTTGAAAGTAAATATCAAAATATAAATTTATAATAAAATTTTATTTCAAAAAGTATTGACGGTGTAAGCGATTCATTTTAAGATGAATGTAGATAAAGAGAGTGGACGAAACGTTCATAACAACTTAGGGCAGGAGAATGGGGAATGAATGAATATTTGGCTCGATTAACTACGGAGGGGATTAATCGAAACACGCAGAGGATCGACGAATGTTCAACCGAGCAAATGCTCGAGCTCCTGAACGAGGAGGATGCAAAGGTTCCCGCCGCAGTCGCTGCGGAAATTCCGCAGATCGCCAAAGCGGTGGACGCTTTGTATCAAGTATTGAGAGACGGCGGCAGAATGTTTTATATAGGGGCGGGCACCTCGGGAAGACTGGGCGTACTCGACGCATCGGAATGTCCGCCGACCTTCGGCATTGACCCTGCCATCGTTCAGGGGCATATCGCGGGGGGAGATTCTGCGCTGAAAATCGCCGTCGAAGGTTTTGAAGACAGTAAAGAGGAGGGGATCGCTCTAATCGAAAGATGCGGTGTGACAAACAAAGATGCTGTCATCGGAATTTCCGCAAGCGGCAGCGCCGCATTTGTCATTGCGGGTTTGCAGCGGGCTTCGGAGATCGGCGCAGTGACGATCGGCGTGACGAACAACAAAAATTCCAAGCTGGAGAACGTCGCCGATATTTGCATCGCTCCCGTTGTCGGACCGGAAGCCATATTGGGTTCCACCCGTTTGAAGGCGGGCACCGCGCAAAAGCTGGTTCTCAACATGCTTTCGACCAGCGTTATGGTTAAGTTAGGCAAAACCTACGACAATTTGATGGTGGATTTGAAGGCAAGCAATAAGAAGCTGTATGACCGATCGATCCGTATGATCCAGAATGTCACAGAAGTGGATGAAGAAACTGCGTCACATTTTCTCGAAAGGGCTTCCATGAGCTGCAAGCTTGCAATTATGATGATTAAAAGCGGCTTGGACGCGCCCGAGGCGGCGGCTGCGCTCGAGGAGTGCGGCGGCAGCTTGAAGGCGGCCATTCGGAAACGTTCGGAAACCGTACAATTTTAAGGGGGAACGCTCACTCATGATTTCTAAAAAAATGAGAATTATAGCATCTGTTTTAGTATTAACCATGATCTTGGCAATGTTAGCCGCTTGCTCCGGAGGCGGAAGCAACAACTCCGGCGAAGGAACGAATACAACGAATGAAGAACCGGCGGGTTCGACAGACAACGGGAACATCTCCGACGAGCCTGCGCCGCCGGCTGAAGATACGATTACAGCACTCCTGCCTCCGGTATCGCCGAATTACCAAGCGAATTTCGAACAGATGGAAGCCGATTTCAAAGCGTTGTATCCGAATTTGACGCTGAAGATCGAGCCTGCAAGCTGGGAGGATATGTCTTCGAAGCTTGACACGCAAGTGAATGCCGGAAGCCCTCCGGATATCGCGTTCATCGGCTCCGGCGGCATCTCCAAGTACATCGACATGGGCATGCTCATGGATATTACGGATGCTGCAACTCCGGACATGATCAACGACTTTGACAAAATTCCGCTCGATTACATGAGAATGGGCGACGGCCTTTACGGCTTCCCGGCCTACATGGAAGTCCACGCGATCGGCGGCAACAAGGCAATGCTTGAAGAAGCGGGCATCGACTGGAAATCCGTGCAACAAAACGGCTGGACCTACGAGCAGTTCCGCGAAGCGATCAAGAAGGGCGTGAAGGTGGAAGGCGACAAAACGCGTTACGGCTTCGTCTTCGCTACCGCCGGCGTCGCTTCCCGAGATTACCTCTCCATTCTTGTGAAAAATGCGGGCATGCCTGCGCCGTTTACGACAGATTTGAAGTTTGCGTACACAAGCAAAAATTATTTGGAAGTTTTGAAAGCGGTTCGACAAATGATCGACGACGGCTCCATGCCGAAGGAATTGAGCTCCGTGGACGCGGGCAAGCGCTGGAACATGTTCTTGACCGGCCAGACGATGATTACGGGCAAAGGTCTCGCCGTATTTGAAAACTCGGCAAAGAAAAATAACGCGAAAATCGACGCCAACGACGGCAGCGCCGTTGCGGACAGCATCAAAGTCGACTACATCGTATTGCCGGTTCCGACCTTCGCAGGCCAGCCGCCGGTATCCTCCACGGTTGTTGACGGCTACGTGACGTTCCGCGGCAAGAAGGAGCCGACGGCAGAGCATAAAGCTAACGTGGTGAAAGCGGCATACTTCTTGGCAAGCGGCAAAGTGGCTGCTACGACGAACAACGATTTGTTTGCGGCACATATCACGAACAGCGGAAGAGAAGCCGCCAAGAGCATGACGATCGACCGCATGCCTGAAAACATTGCAGCAGTAGACGTAATGCTTTCTCATGCAGCGCCGCCTCGTCCGGACATCCCTGCGGACCTCGGAGCGAAAGCGATCAAGCTGGAAGACGAAGTGATCATTCCGAAGATGCAAGCGCTGCTTGCCGGCGAAATTACTCCGGAGCAAATGTATGACGCTGTTAAGACAGCGGCGATTAAAGAGTTCGGAGAAGACGGAGTTGTAAAAGACTAAGGGTTAAGATCATGTTTCGGATAGCCGCAAGCTTTCGTCCCGCGGCTATCCGAAATCTTTATGAAAGCGAAGAAAAAGGGGTCTGACAATATGGCTCAGTTAGCGGGCAAAATGAAAAACAGGAAAATGAAGGGTGACGGAGCCTGGGGATATGCGTTCATCGCCGTTGCGCTAGCGACTTATGCGGTATTTATGGCATACCCGGTTGTCAGCGCCTTTATCATAAGTTTTCAGGAATATAGGCCGCTCGGTTCGACGTATGTCGGCTTTGAGAATTACATGGAGACGTTCACCGACGAGCTGTTTTGGAAATCGGTCCGCAACACGGTCGTTTATACGTTCTTTACGGTGCCTGTCAATATATTGCTTTCCTTTGCGATTGCGGTTTTGATTTTGCCGCTGAAGAAATGGCTGCAAACGACGTTTAAAGCGGTGTATTATTTGCCGGTCGTCGCTTCGGGGGTAACGCTGTCGGTCGTATGGCTTTGGATTTTCGATCCGCTTCCCGCGGGCATTTTGAACCAGTTTATTAAGCTGTTCGGCATAAGCAACCAGAACTGGTTAGGCACCACGGCAACATCCATGTTTTCTCTCATTCTCATGTCCTGGCTGTCCAGCCACGGAACGAGCATCATTATTTATTTGGCCGCATTGATGGCGATCGATAACAGCTATTACGAGGCCGCGGAGATTGACGGCGCTACTTTTCTGCAGAAGCTTAGATTCGTAGCGATTCCTTTTTTGAAACCGACCACATTATTTTTGTTTGTAACCGGGATTATCGGCTCTTTTCAGGTGTTCCAGAACGCATTCCTAATGACCGGTGGCGGTCCGGACAACGCGACTACGATGGTAGGCTTGCTTATTTTTAACAATGCGTTCAAGTATTTCGAATTCGGCGAAGCTGCGGCGCAGTCCTTGATCTTGGCGGCAATTGTAGCTTTCATCGCGCTGATCCAATTCAAATTCCTCGGCAAAGACGTTGAATATTAAGGAAGGGGGAGATTAGCTGTGGCACTTTACAAAACAAATACGGGAAAAGCTAAATCCATTGCCTTCCGGAACGCGTCGATTATGTTGATTTTGCTCGTCTTTGCGCTTGCTACCATATTTCCGATCTATTTCATGATCATTTCTTCCTTCGGAGATCCCGTCGAGGCGGGCGGTATGAGCTATTCGCTCTGGCCGGGAAAGTTCAGTCTCGACTCGTATAAATTTTTCTTCGATTACAGCAAATATTCCGTGCGCTGGCTGTTGAACTCGTTGATCGTCGCAGTAACCGTTACGATCAGCAACGTCGTCTTCGCCAGCATGGCCGGTTATGCGTTTTCCAAAATTCAATTTAAGGGACGCAATGTCTTGTTTGCCATCCTGCTTGTAGGCATGATGATTCCGTATCAGGTGACGCAAGTACCGTTGTACATTCTTGTCGTCAATATTTTTGAAATGGAAAATACGTACACTGCTCTAATTCTTCCAAGTATCGTTACCGTATACAATATTTTCCTGGCTAAGCAGTTTATGTCCGGCATTCCGAAAGAAATTATAGAGAGCGCTAAAGTAGAAGGCTGCAGCCAATGGACGATCTACACGAGAATTATATTGCCGCTCTCCAAAACGGTTCTCGCGGTCATGGCGATCCTTACGTTTATGGACAGCTGGAACACGTTCTTCTGGCCGCTGCTCGTCACCAACTCAATGGAAATGCAGACGATTCAGGTCGGTTTGAAAAACTTCCGCTTCGCCAATACGACGTATTTCGCTCCGATGATGGCCGGCGCGACGGTTGCGGCGCTGCCGATGTTCATACTGTTTTTCAGTTTGCAAAGGTACTTCCTTGAAGGCGTAACCGTAGGTGCGGTGAAGGGATAATAAACGAGGTGAGCCGCGGTATGATCGTGAATTGGGACGAACGATATAAAGAGGATGTAATTGCTCTTTGGAATCAAGAGGCCGTGAAGGACGGATACAAGGAAATGTCGGAGGCGGCTTTTGACGAAATTTTTGCTGCGAGTCCTTACTTTGATCCGAAAAATACGTTTGTGCTGCTGGAGTCGGAGCGGGTTCGGGGCTTTGCTTGCGGCTGTACGGGCGATGACCTGCCGCTTGGGGACGTTTCCGGTTACATCACGTGCATCGTGATTTCTGAAGAGCTTCAGGCCTACGAGCATTACGGCCGGCTGCTGGAGGCGCTCGAAAACCGGTTTCGGGAGAAGGGGAAGAAGCAGTCCGAAGTGTTGTTTTTTAACCCGATGCGGCTGCCTTGGTACATTCCGAACACGCCGAAGCACGAGCATAACAACGCGCCGGGCGTGCCGGTCGAAAGCAAGCTTTATGCGTTCCTGCTTCAGGCGGGCTATGCCGATCGGGCGAAGCAATGCGCCATGTACTTGGATTTGCGGGAGTTCGCCTTTCCGGATGAAATTAGAGCTAAAGAGGAAAAGGCGGCCGCTTCCGGGTATTACGTCGGGCTGTTTGATTCGGCCAAGCATGGCGGCGTGGAGGAAATGCTTGCAGGTCTGAACAACCCGCTGTGGGAGAAGGAAATCTCTCAATGTACGAGAGACGGCGTGCCTGTCGTCGTTGCGGCTTCGGGTGCGAAGACGGTCGGCTTTGCCGGTCCCGTCGTTCGGCAAAACAACGGACGGGGTTATTTTGCGGGCATCGGGGTACATCCGGAGCACGAGGGACACGGGCTCGGCACCGTTCTTTTCTTCAAGCTGTGCGAAGCGTTCCGCAGCATCGGAACGGATTACATGTCTCTTTATACGGGAATTACGAACCCGGCTATACGAATCTATGAAAAGGCGGGCTTCCGCACGGTGAAACAGTTCTCGGTCATGAGAAGGGAGCTTTGAGTTCCATGACAGTGATTAACGGGATCGACCGAATCGGGGAGTATGCGCATTTATTTGAAGGGAAACGTCTCGGACTCATCACGGCGCCTACCGGTCTGAACCGGCATATGGAATCTACGATTCAACTGCTGCACGAGCGGTTTGGATTGACGGCGCTCTTCTCGCCGGAGCATGGGGTAAGGGGCGATCAAGAGGCCGGCGCGCTGGTCGAAACGTATCTCGATCCGATCACAAACGTTCCGGTATACAGCTTATACCGCAAAGATTCCAAGCGGCTCACACCGCAAATGCTGGATGACGTAGATATGATCGTGTACGACATTCAGGACGTCGGCGCCCGCTATTATACGTTTATTTATACGATGCTTTACGCGCTGGAGGACTGCGCGAAGGCCGGGAAGCCTTTTGTCGTGTTGGATCGGGTGAATCCGCTTGATGGCTTGACGGTGGAAGGCAATGTGTTGAAGCCGGGCTTCGAGTCGTTCGTCGGCGGTTATCCGCTTTGCGTCCGATACGGCCTGACGGCGGGCGAGGTGGCTATGATGGCCAACGAGCAGCGGAATTGGAACGCGGAATTGCATGTCGTGCCTTGCGAAGGCTGGGAACGGGGCATGCTGTTTCCCGACGCCGGCCGATTCTGGATTCATCCTTCGATCAATATTCCGCGGTTTGAAACGGCGCTGCTTTATCCGGGGACTTGCTTGTTCGAGGGCACGAACGCTTCCGAAGGAAGAGGTACCACCTTCCCGTTCGAGATGATCGGCGCGCCCTATATCAAAGATCCGGAGCGCCTCGCCGAAGAGATGAACCGCAAGAAGCTTCCTGGGGTTTTGTTTCGCCCGGTTTATTTTAAGCCGACGGCGTCCAAGCATCAGGGCAGCATCTGCGGCGGCGTTCAGCTTTATGTAACGGATGCCCGCGCCGTCCGCACGGTAGAAACGGGCGTAACGCTGCTTTTTACGATTAAGGAAAATTACGAAGCTTTCTCGTTCTTGCCTCCGGTCAAGGAGGGCTCGCGGCCGTTCATCGATTTGCTGTGCGGCGACAGCGTATACCGCGAGGAGCCGGTCGACACGGCGGCTTTGCTTGCGCAATTCAGGGAGGAAAGCCGGACGTTCGCGGCGATGAAGAAGCGTTATCATCTGTATTAAAACTGCGGACGAAATGTTCGTAAAGGAAGTGATCAGGCGCGGTGGAATTTGTTGCCGGGTTGGACGGAGGGGGCACGAAGACGGCCGTTTCGATCGCCGACGAGAGCGGACGGGTCGTACATACGTTTACCTCCGGGGCGATTAATTATAACGGAAACGATGGAGATGGCATCAGGCAAAGCTTTCGTCATATATTCGAAACGATCTCGCAAGTTGCCGGGGGACTTCCGCTTTGCAAGCATGTGTGCATCGCGGCGGCCGGCATCAGCAATCCTGAAGTGCCCGCGCGGCTTGCCTCCGATGCAAGAGCGTCGGGATACGAGGGCGGCTTGACGATCGTCGGCGATCACGAAGCCGCTCTGTACGGAGCGACCGAAAAGCCGTACGGGATGATCGTAATCGCAGGCACCGGATCCATCTGCTACGGCAAGAATGCCGGCGGAAGCTCCCATCGTACCGGCGGCTTCGGCCACCTGTTGGACGATGAGGGAAGCGGTTACAGCATCGGCAGGGACATGTTGTCCGCCGTGCTGCGCGCAAGCGACGGGCGTTTGCCGGAAACGGCGCTGACCGGGATGGTGTTTGAGCGGCTTGGCATTTCCTCTGTGCGGGAGATCGTCGGATTCGTATACGACAAGCAGACGAACAAGAAGGATGTCGCCGCGATTGCTCCGTTGCTTTACGACGCTTGCGCGCTGGGCGACGCGGCGGCGCTGGCTGTCGCTGCTCGAAGCGCCTCCTCTTTGTTCGAGTTGGTGGAGCCCGTGGCGGAGAAGCTGTCTCTGCAGGAGGGCGAGCTCGCGATGGCGGGCAGCGTGCTGCTTCGCAATTCGTTTGTGCGGGACATGTTTACAAGTTTGGTTGAAAAGCGTTATCCGGGAATGGATTGTTTCCCGGCTAAACAGGATGCCTCCGTCGGCGCCGTTCAAATGGCGCTGGAGCATATCAAGTAACACTACAAATTTAGGAGTGAACCGATTATGGCAAACGACAAGAAGCATATCTTGGCCATCGGCGCGCATGCCGCCGATCAAGAGCTCACTGCGGGAGCGACGATTGCGAAGTATACGCAGGAGGGGCATAAGGCGACATTCCTGCATTTGACGCCGGGGGAGAAAGGCCATCCGCGCCTGACGCCGGAAGAGTACAAGAAGCAGAAGGTGGAAGAGGCTTATAAAGCGGCTGAAATTTTAGGCGCGGACGTTCGCTTTCTAGACTATAAAGACGCGGAAATTCCGGTTAACGATGAAATTATTTATCAGGTTGCGGACGTCATTCGCGAAGTGAAGCCGGACATCATTATTACGCACTGGAAAAACAGCATTCACAAGGACCATGCCAATACGCACAAAATCGTGGAAGAGGCGCGCTTCTACGCAGGGTTGAAGATGATCGAGAGAGCGCTGCCGCACCATTGGGCTCCGAAAATGTATTTCTCCGAAAACTGGGAGGATATGCACGAGTTTGTCCCCGAGGTGTTCATCGATATTCCGGAAGATGCGTACGAAACTTGGATTAAAGCGATGAGCGTATATGCGCTTGCCCGCGGCGAAACGTACGGGTTTCCGTATATCGAGTATTACAAGGCGTTAACGATCGTGCGCGGCGCCCCGGTATATATGAAACGCGCGCAAGGCTTCATGGTGCCGACAGGCGCCTTGAATAAGCGAGCTCAATGGTTTGACGAAGTATGATTTGAGGGGTGGTTCGGCCGGAGTTGTGCTCGATTTCGGTCGAAGCACCCTATTTATTTATAGGGAATGAGGAGCGTGGCGCGGCATGGATTGGAAGCTGGCAGTGGAACGCATGAGTCTCAAAGAAAAAATCGGGCAGCTCGTGCTGTGCGGCTTTCCCGGGACGAACGTGCCGGAGGAGCTTGCGGGATTGATTCGGGAATACCGGATCAGCGGGGTCATCTTGTTTGCTCGAAATGTGGATACGGTCGAGCAGGTCGCGGTTTTAACCGGTGAGCTGCAGCGGGTTGCGGCTGAGGCCGGTGTGCTGCCGCTCTGGATATCGATCGATCAGGAAGGGGGTATGGTCGCCCGCTTGACGGAAGGCGTGGCGCTCATGCCGGGCAATATGGCGCTTGGTGCGGCCGGTTCGGCGGAGCTGGCGCGGCAGGCTGCGGCGGTTTGCGGAGAGGAGCTGCGTGCGCTCGGCATTAACATGAACTACGCGCCGGTGCTCGATGTGAACAATAACGCGGCGAATCCGGTCATCGGCGTGCGTTCGTACGGGGAATCTCCTTTGTTGGTTGCGGAGCTGGGGGCGGCGTCGATCGTCGGCTATCAGTCGTCCGGCGTGGCGGCTACCGCGAAGCATTTCCCGGGACACGGGGACACGAGCGTCGATTCGCACTTGGATTTGCCGGTCGTTCCGCACGGACGCGAGCGTATGGATCGGGTGGAGCTCGTGCCGTTTCGCCGGGCGATCGCCGTGGGCGTCGATCTCATTATGACGGCTCATATTCATTTTCCGGCGCTGGAGCCGGACCGGGTGCCGGCAACGCTGTCGAAGCGGGTGCTGACGGAATTGCTGCGGGAGGAGCTTATCTTCGACGGGGTCATCACGACCGACTGCATGGAGATGAATGCGATCTCGGAGCATTACGGTACGGTCGAAGCGTCGATTATGGCGCTGGAGGCGGGAGCGGATCTTGTGCTGATCAGCCACCGGATCGATCGGCAGCGGGCGGCGCTTGAAGCGATCGAAGCGGCGGTTGTCGGCGGACGAATCCCGATGGAGCGCATCGACGAGTCGGTACGTCGGGTCGTCCGATTGAAAGCGAAGCGGGGGCTGCTCGGCGGCGGTGCGGGTGCGGTTTCGCCGGAGGCGCTTGCTTCCGTGGGCTCGGCGGGGCATATGGAGGTTGCGCGCGCAGCCAGCGAGGCAAGCATTACGCTTGTCCGTAACGAGGGCGGGGTTGTGCCGCTGAAGCGCGTGCGCACGCTTGCCGTGACGGTCGCCGCAACGGCGCAGACGATTGCCGACGACGAGCTGTCGGCAAAGAGCGGGCTTGGTGCGGCGCTTGCTTCATACGGCTTGGATTGCGCGGATGTCGTATTGTCGGCAGAGGAGGTCGGGCAACGGTCGGCTGAGATTGTGGAGGCGGGTGCTGCCGGCGACGTCGCTCAAATCGTGGTCGGCGTTTATAACGCGTCGTTTCATCCGGCGCAAATTCAGCTTGTGCGGGAGCTGCAAGCGCTCGGCAAGCCGCTGGCCGTCGTCGCTTTGCGCAGCCCTTACGATTTGCTTGCGCTGGGAGACGTCCCCGCCTATGTCGCGGCGTATGAGAATCGCCCGTTGTCGGTTCAAAGCTCGGCGAAGGCGCTGCTTGGGCTCATTCCGTTTCGCGGAAAGCTGCCGGTTTCATTAGGGGAGCGTTATCCGGCCGGTTGGGGGTTGAGTCTGGGATGATCGGTTCGTATGTTGAGAAGGAGTCAAAGCTGGTTGTAGGCTTAATGTCCGGAACGTCGCTCGACGGCGTGGACGCCGCGGTCGTCCGGTTGACGGGGGCGGGCTTGAATACGAAGGCGGAGCTTGTATCGTATACGAGCAGACCTTACTCGGAGCCGGTTCGCGAGCGGATCAAAGACATATGCACGATCGAGCGCTCGGATGTGGCCCAAGTGTGCGGCATCAATTTTTATGTAGCCGAGCTGTTCGCCGATGTCGTGCGGGAAGCGGCGGATGCCGCAGGGCTTAGGATGGACGACATCGATTTGGTCTCTTCGCACGGGCAGACGATATGGCATATTCCGGTTTCGTCCGAGGATGATGCGTTTATGTCGCGGTCGACGCTGCAGGTCGGCGATATTTCCGTTCTGGCTAAGCTTACGGGCAAGCCGGTGGTCGGCGATTTCCGTCCGGCCGACATGGCGGTCGGCGGGCAAGGGGCGCCGCTTGCGCCGTATGGGGATTTTATTTTGTTCCGAAGCGCCGAGAAGGGCAGGCTGCTGCAAAATGTGGGCGGGATCGGCAATTGTGCGGCGATTCCGGCGGGTGCCCGCCCGGAGGATGTGTTTGCTTTTGACACAGGCCCCGGCAATATGATTATTGATCAAGCGGTGTACGTATTGTCCGGCGGGGGCCGCGCTTATGACGAGGGAGGCGCTTGGGCGGCGGAAGGAGAGGCCGACTTGGCGCTCGTTGAGCGGATGATGGAGCATCCTTACTTTCGGATGCCTCCGCCTAAATCGACGGGACGGGAGCTGTTCGGCAAAGCGTACGCGGAAGAGTTCATCGGCACGGCGAGAGGGCGCGGCTTGCGCGATGCCGATATCGTCGCTACGGCGACGGCGTTCACCGCGCATTCGATCGCGCAGGGGTACAAAGCTTTTGTGTTTCCGCGCAGCAAGATTCACGAGGTGATCGTCACGGGCGGCGGCGCGCATAACCGCACGCTGCTCGCGATGCTCGGGCAGCTGCTGCCGGGGCAGCGCGTCATGAATTCGCAAGCGCTTGGCTTCAACGACGACGCCAAAGAGGCCGTCATCTTCGCCATACTCGGGAACGACTTTATGCACGGGGCGGTCAACAATCTCCCCCCCGCCACCGGAGCAAGCCGCCCGACCGTTATGGGCAAGCTGGCGCTGCCGATGTAAGGTAAAACCGCGAACGACTACTGCCTGCCGGCACGACGTTCGCGGTTTTTTCGTGCGCCGCATGCTCGACTGCTTCGAACGGAACTTATTTCCGCAGTAGCCTCACATACCGCCCAACTAGCAACCTCCAACGGAACGTAGTTCCGATCACTCCATCATAGCTTGTTTCATGCTCTCTCTCATCCGCTCCAGCATGGCGTCACCCTCGGTCTGCCACTCCTGCAGCGCTTGTCTTGCAGCTTTTTTGCCCTCCAGCACCTCTTGAAACTTGTTTCTGCCGATCTTCTCGACGCTGAACAGATCCGGATATTTGCGGTAAAGGTTCGACTCGTCACGGGTGTAGGCGGGCTTCAGCTGCATGAATGCGGAAATATTGTAATCGGCGCCTCCGCGAGGCTTATTATATTCCGCCAACGTGCTGAAAACATTTTGACTGCCGGATTTCAGCTTGGCCCACCGGCCGCCGTGAATGAACTTGATAAACTCCCAAGCGTCGTCCGGATTTTGCGCCTTCGCGCCGATTCCCATTAATCCGATCAAATCGACACGGCTCCCGACTTCCGGCGCTTCCGGATGAACAGGCTGAGTAACGACATTCCACGAGACGGGGACGAGTGCCGTATTCGTTTCCGCCGCTTTCCGAACACTCTCAAGCTCGTTGACATAATAGGAAGACGCAAGCACCATAGCTACATTTCCGGAAAGAAAATAATCGTCCGCGATCGGATCCCACATCCGATTCATTCCGTTCTCGTCCGGTTGCGGAGACCCCGGTATGACGTTCGTTCGCCGCAAATCCGCAAAGGTGCTCCAAACGCTCTCCCATTCTTCCGTATTAACCGTCATGCGATCGCCCGCTTCGTCGTAACGGTAAAGCTGCAGCGGCTGTGTGAACGGCTCCATGTCCCAGTACGGATCCGAATCTTTATAGGTTGAAAAAGAAAAACCGTAGGTACGGGCGCTGCCTGCTGCAGACACTTCCGCGGCCACCTGCGATACTTGACGGGCAAGCGCAAACAGTTCGTCCCAAGTCATATGATCCTTCGGATAAGCAACCCCGAGCCGGTCAAACAGCTCCCGATTGTAAAATAGCGCAGACGAACTGAATTGCGGCGCCAGCGCGTACAGCCTGCCATCCTGCGACGCTTGCTTGAGGCTGGATTGAACGGCCGGCACGAATCGGGACAGGTCGACACGATCCTTGGCAATGTAGGAATCCAGCGGCAACAGCAGGTTTTCCTCCACTAAGGAAGGCAGTATAGCATACTCCATCATGACGACGTCCGGCGGATTGTCGCTTTGAATCAGCTTCGTCATCACGGCGGCCGGGTCGTTGCGATCCCCGCCGCCTTGCGAGCCGCCATCCATTGCGTACGGGTTATATTCCACTGCGGGGACGATCTCGACGGTGACGCCGGGATTTGCAAATTCGAACAAATCCGTATACTGCTGTCTGAACCATTCGTCGTCGCTGCCGTATTGATAGACGGCGATCCGCAGCACGCGTTCGGCGGATTCGCCGCTCGTGGCGGCTTGGGAGCATCCTGCCGCCGCCAAACCAATCATGATAAAAACGGACAAAATCGCAGCGGTCATCCTTTTTTGCATATATACCATCGCCGCCGCCCCCTACACCTTCAAAAATCCGTAATCGAGCAATATTTTTGTCGCCTTGAACCGCTCCGCTTTGTTCGGCGCGCCCATGACGACGGCAATAAGCCGGTGCCCGTCCCGTTCCGCGGTGCCGGTAAAGCAATATCCGGCCGCTTCGGTATACCCGGTTTTCAGCCCGTCGGTACCATCGTATGCAAACACTTTGCCCGGCAGCATTAAATTGGTCGATTCCGCGAAGTTCATCTTCCCCGGCAGCCGAACGTCCCCCAGCTTGCTGATTTCCAATATTTCAGGATAATTCGAGATCAAATAGGCCGCCAGCTTCGCCGTATCTTTAGCCGGCATTTCGCTCACGTACGGATAAGGGGCGTTCTGCTGCAAATCTTCCGGCGAAAGCCCGGTGGCGTTGGCGAAGCGCGTTCCATCCGATAATTCAATTTCCTTGGCTTTTCCGTTCATCCGGTCGACAAACTTCTTCTCGCTGCCGCCTGCGTGCTCGGCCAATGCGACCGCCGCGTCATTCGCGGACAGCACGACAACGGCGGTCAGCAACGAGCGCACGGTGTAGCTTTGTCCTTCCTCGATCCCCATGCCGGCGCCGGGCACCGAGGCCGCATAGGAGCTGACCGGCACCTTCTCCTCGTAGGAAAGATCGCCGGAGCGGAGCATGTCCAGCACGAGCAGCTCCGTCATCATTTTGGACATGCTTGCCGGGGGAAGCGGCTGATTTTCATTTTTGCCGGCTAACATCGCACCCGAGTCCGCATCCATCAAAACATAAGCCTCGGAAGCGATGTTGTTCATCAGCTATTTCTGTACCCATTGTTGAAATAAAACGACAATGCTCTCTCCTTGAAAAGCCGCCAAAACAGCGACAATGAAGAGTGCGGCTCCCCATTTTCTCACAGGCTGTTTCATCCTTTCATCCGATCGGTAAGCTGTGTCTGCTCTCTTTCTCTCTTTGGCCTAACGACATGGTACCGGATCGGATTAAAGAAACCTGTCAGAAAATCATAAAAAAACCTTAAGTTTCGATTTTGAATTTATTAATTTCCGCGAAGATCGTTTCGGAGAGTGCGCTGAGATCCTGCGCCTCTACGGCGATTCTCCCGACGGACTGATTTTGGTGCGCTGCGGAAGCCGCGGTTTCTTGGACTCCGGCCGCCGTTTGCTGGGCGATGGAAGCGACGATGTGCACCGATGCCGCAAGCTGCTCCTGGCTTTCCTTCGTCACGGCGACCTGCTCGTGAATGTGCCGTACCTTCTCGCCGAAAGCGGAAATGACGTCGAATATGGCCGAGAACGTTTCGCTCGTCTCCCCAAGCTTTCCATTCTGTTTCAGTAAGCTTTCCATTACCGCCGTCATCAGCTTCCCGACATCGGCAATTTGCCGCCGCAGGTCGGACAATATGTCGTCGATCCGTTTGGAGGATTGACCGGTTTGCGACGAGAGCTTGCGAATTTGATCGGCAATGACGGCGAAGCCCCGTCCGTGCTCGCCGGCCCGAGCGGACTCGATGGATGCGTTCAATGCCAAAATGTTCGTCTGCTCGGAAATATCGGCGATTGTGCCCGTAATGCCGGTAATTTCCGAAGATCGGCTCTCCAGCATATGCAATGCGTGCCGCATCGCCTCGAGGGAGCCGGCCGTCGTTTGCGATGCCGCAACCAGCTGGGCGACGAGGCTGCCTCCGTCCTCGGCGTAACGGTTCGCATCCGCACCTGTTAAAGCCAGCACGTTAGCCGAAGCTTCGATGCTCGCCATGCTCTCTTGCAATTGCCGGATGACGGAGGCGCTGTGCTCGGCTTGCGCCGCTTGTTTGGATGCGCCGGAGGCCGCTTCCTCCATAGCAAGCAAAATAAGATCGTTGGCTTCCGCCGTATTGCGGGTGAAATCCAGCAGCTGAAGGCTGTGCGATCGAAGCGATTCGGCGACGCTCTTCGTTTGAAGCAGCGATTGCTTCATTTGAAGGATGCCGGCATCGAAAGCGGCGCTCAGCCGTCCGAGCTCGTCGTTCGACCGCGAGCCGACTTCGTGCCGAAGATCCCCTTCGCTCATCCACTGCACCGCGCGGCTAATATTGCGTATTCCTCTCGTGAACGAGAGCAGGATTGCCGCTGCCAAAGCGGCGCCGGCCAGCACCGAAGCCCCCGCCGACAGCAGAACGACCCAGCGGGTGGAAGTAAGCAAAGCCGATGTGTCTTCCTTGGCGGCTTCCGCTTCCAGCGTATAGTCTTCGTAAAACCAATCGACAAGGTCAAAGATCGTTTGCTTATGTAATTGAGAAGCCGCGTAAGCCGACTCTAGAGCGCTCTGTTTCTCGTCCCCGGCAAGCTCCGTATTTTCGGCGATTGTCTGCACCTTCTCGAAGTTTGCCGTAAATTCCTTCGAAATCGCGGTTAACCGGGCTCCCCATTGCCGCTGGTCGCTATTCGAGGCCGTGGCGGAAACGTCCCGAACCAGGTTCTCAAGCTCGGCGCTTTCGCTGTTATATCGTTCGATGAACTCCGCATTTTTCGACACCATATACCCCGCCGCATAAGAGTCCAGCTCCTGAACCATCGACTTCAGTTCCATGGCAAGCCGCTGCCGCTCTGCCTGTTTTCTTTCGTAGGCGTCCTTCGCTTCCAGCTGCTCCATGCGGAAATTATTAAAAACGGCGACGGAGGAGAATATAAGAAGGATTACAAAGAAACCTAAGGCTAATTTCACAGATAAACCCATTCGGCTTGCGAAAAACGGTATAAGGCGAGACCGGCTGAAGCGAAACGATTTCGGTTGACGGTTCATCTTTCTTACACTCCCTACTTTATAGGTTGCTTTCAAAAAGAGTGTAAGCAATCAGTGTTAACGGAAACGCCGCGAATTGTTAACGGAATGTAAACGAGTATAACAAGACTCAAAAATAGTCCCGAATGTCATGCATAATCCGCAATTTTTACACAGAGTTTACAAAACGTTAGTACTGCGTTAACAATCGGGGTTTATATTGGACAACGTAAGGAAAAAAACAAAAACATTAGGGAGTGGTCTTAAGTGACAAAGGCATGGCTGCGGAAAGGTTCGTTGTCAATTGCAGCGATCATCATGGCGTTCTCGCTTGCGGCTTGCGGCGCGAACAACGGCAATCAAGAAGCAACAAACGGTGCAGGCGGAACGAACGGCGAAACTCCTGCCGAAGAGCCGGCAGCAAATGTAACCGGCGAAATTAAACTTGAAGGATCTTCCACTGTATATCCGATTTCTCAGGCGATCGCCGAGGAGTTTATGAATTTGCATGACGGCGTCAACGTAACGGTCGGCTTGTCCGGTTCTTCCAACGGTTTTAAAGCGATCATCAACGGCGAAGCCGATATTGCCGACGCATCCCGCAAAATTAAGGACAAAGAAATCGCATCCTTGCAAGAAAAAAACCAAGAAGCGGTTGAAATGCCTGTCGCTTACGACGGAATCACGGTAGTCGTCAACCCGCAGAACGACTGGGCGAACGATATTACGGTCGAAGAATTGCACAAGATTTGGGCGAAAGACAGCAAAGTGACGAAATGGAGCGAGGTTCGCGAAGGCTGGCCGGATGAGAAGATCACATTGTTCGGTCCTGGAGCGGCATCCGGTACGTTCGAATATTTCACGGAAGCAGTTAACGGCGAGGCAAAAGTATCTCGTGAAGATTTCACGGCATCCGAAGACGACAACGTGCTTGTGCAAGGCGTTGCGGGCGACAAATACGCACTCGGATATTTCGGATTCGCCTATTATGAAGAGAACCAAGATAAGCTGAAAGCTGTTGCGATCAAAGAGACGGCTGACGCTCCGGCCGTAATGCCGTCCGTCGAAACGATCGGCGACGCCAGCTACAAGCCGTTGTCCCGCGAAATTTATATTTACCCGCTGAAGAGCGCAATGGAGCGCCCGGAAGTGCAAGAGTTCATCAAGTTTTACATGAGCGCCGAAGGCCAGCAATTCGTTGAAGAAGTAGGATACGTCGCATTGCCGCAAGAAAAATATGATGCGAACTTGAGCCTGTTGCCGCAATAATTAAAGCGGGCAATCATGGAATAGGCGAAAGAAATCATATATAATGTACAAGGCTGAACAACCGTGGCAAATTATGGCAGGACCATATGCCACGGTTATCGGCCTTATATCAGCTTTATTGAATGGGAGCTAAGATATGGAAAAACATTCGGAGAAAAACTCGCTAACCGTGCGAAAGCGTCTATTCTCATCGGACACGATTATGCCGAAGCTGCTGCTGCTGTTTGCGGCCGTGTCCATATTGACGACGGTCGGGATCGTGTTTGTGCTGCTGGAGGAATCGCTGCAGTTTTTTAGGAAAGTGCCGTTTATCGACTTTATTACGGGCACCAAGTGGAGTCCGTTGTTTGCGGATCCGCAATACGGCGTTCTGCCGCTTTTGGTCGGCACCTTCTTAATTACGGCGATCGCCTGCGTCGTCGCGCTGCCTCTGGGACTCGGAAGCGCGATATATTTGAGCGAATACGCCCCGCACAAGGTCCGCGCCGTGCTGAAGCCGGTGCTTGAAATTTTGGCGGGAATCCCGACGATCGTTTACGGTTTTTTCGCTTTGACGTTCGTAACCCCGATCATCCGCGAAATATTGCCGCAAACCCAAGTGTTTAATGCGCTTAGTGCGGGCATCGTCGTCGGCATTATGATCATTCCGATGATTTCCTCTCTTAGCGAAGACGCAATGAGCGCCGTGCCGAATACGCTCCGGAACGCGGCTTACGCGCTCGGGTCGACAAAGCTCGAGGTAGCCGTCAAAGTGATCGTTCCGGCCGCCTTTTCGGGAATCGTCGCATCGTTTGTACTCGGCTTCTCGCGTGCCGTCGGCGAAACGATGATCGTTTCTTTAGCCGCAGGAGCGATGCCGAGCATGTCGTTCAATCCGCTTCAGAGCGTAGAAACGTTGACCGCTTATATCGTTGCGGTGTCCAGCGGCGATACGACGTTCGGCAGCGTTGAATATTTAACGATCTATTCCGTAGGCTTAACGCTATTCGTCATTACATTAGTCATGAATATTTTGGCTTCATATATTTCCAAGAAGTTCAGGGAGGAATATTGATGGCACGGACGATCGAAGAAAAGCGCATCAATCGGCGCAAACGTCTGAACAATACGTTCCACGCCCTGTTCCTCGCCTCAACGTTAATCGGCGTCATCGCTTTGGCCTTGCTGATTTATCAAGTGCTTAAACAGGGCTTGGGCTGGCTCGATTGGGATTTTATTATGAACAATTCTTCCCGCAGACCGGAAAGAGCGGGAATATATACGGCTCTCATAGGAACGTTGTGGCTTATGGCGATTACCGCCCCGCTCACCTTCATCATCGGCGTGAGCACCGCCATTTATCTCGAAGAGTACGCCAAAAATTCCAAGTTTGCGCGAATTATCCAAACGAATATTTCGAATTTGGCGGGCGTGCCCTCCATCGTATACGGGATTCTTGGCTTGACCATATTCGTAAGATTGTTTGCATTTAAGCAGAGCATCCTCTCGGGAGCGCTCACGATGACGCTGCTCGTTCTTCCGATTATTATCGTGTCCGCACAAGAAGCGATCCGGGCGGTGCCGGGCAGCCTGCGCAACGCTTCGTTCGCGCTTGGCGCCAACCGTTGGCAAACGATTCTCCGGGTCGTATTGCCGTCCGCTATGCCGGGCGTTATGACAGGCTCCATCCTGTCGCTGTCCCGGGCGATCGGGGAGACGGCTCCGCTTATTGTTGTAGGCGCTGCGGCGTTTATTATTCGTCCGCCGGAAACTTTGTTTTCGCAGTTTACGGTTCTTCCGATTCAAATTTACACCTGGGCGAGCCAGCCGAAAGCGGAGTTTCAAGGAATATCGGCAGCGGCCATCATCGTCCTGCTGCTCATTCTGCTCGGCATGAATGCAATCGCCATTATTTTGCGTAATAAATATCAGAAGAAATTATAAGGTTCGATCGGGAGGAACGAAACGTGACCACACGCACCATCGTAAGCATCGAAGATTTGCAGCTGTACTATACGGATTTTCATGCGCTCAAGAGCGTCAATATGCAAATTAAAGCGAATGCCGTTACCGCGTTCATCGGGCCGTCCGGCTGCGGCAAGTCGACGCTGCTCCGCACGCTGAACCGAATGAACGACATGATTCAAGGCGTTAAGATTCAGGGGAAAATAAAGGTGGACGGAACGGACATCTACGACCCGGCGGTAAACGTCGAGCTGCTTCGCAAAAAGATCGGCATGGTGTTTCAGCAGCCGAACCCGTTTCCGAAGTCGATCTACGACAACATTGCCTACGGGCCGAGAATCCACGGCATAACCAAGAAATCCGAGCTCGACGAGATCGTGGAGAAGAGCTTGCGCGGCGCCGCGCTATGGGACGAAGTAAAGAGCGACCTCAAGAAAAGCGCCTACGGCCTTTCCGGCGGCCAGCAGCAGCGTCTTTGCATCGCCCGGGCGCTTGCGGTCAACCCGGAAATTTTGCTCATGGATGAGCCGACCTCCGCGCTGGACCCGATTTCCACTTTGAAAATAGAGGAATTGATTCAAGAGCTGAAGAATGATTATACGATCGTCATCGTAACTCACAACATGCAGCAGGCTGCAAGGGTTTCGGGCGATACGGCGTTCTTTCTCAACGGCGAGGTCGTGGAATTCAATGAAACCGTCAAGCTGTTTTCCAACCCCCGAGATCAGCGCACGGAAGATTACATCTCAGGCCGATTCGGCTAATCAGAACGAAAAGAAGAGGTGTTTGTATGGCTTTACAACGTCAGCAATTTGACAGCGCACTGCAAGAGCTTCGCCAAGCTCTCATCGACATGGGGAAGAAAGTGGAGGAGGCCATACTCGAATCGGTCGAGGCGCTGCGCACCAACGATCTTGACCGGGCGAACCGCGTCGTCGAACACGACCCGGAGCTGAACCGCATGGAAGAAAATATCGTCGAGATGGGCACGAAGCTGATCGCGCTGCAGCAGCCGGTCGCCAAAGATTTGCGCAGAATTCTCGTTTCGTTCAAGATGGCCGGCGACTTGGAGCGCATGGGCGATCTGGCGGTCGATATCGCCAAGACGGTGCGCCGCATTAACGGCGAGCCGCTCATTAAACCGCTTGTAGATATTCCGAAGATGGCGGAAATCGTCCAGCTCATGACGAACGATTGTCTGCGCGCCTATATCGACGAAAACGTCGATCTCGCCTACCAAATGGCGAAGATGGACGACGAGGTCGACCATCTTCACAGCCAAATTTTGCGCGAGCTGTTCACGGTGATGGGTCATGATCCGAGCACCGTCAATCAGGCGCTTCATCTTTGCTTCGTCAGCAGATTTCTCGAACGGATGGCCGACCATGCGACGAATATCGGAGAGAGCGTCGTCTACCTCGTGATGGGACAGCGCCCGGATTTGAACCAATAACGAACGGCTTTAACGCAATACGTTCGGCAGCTCCGCGATCGATCCGATTTGAATGACCGGCTTACCGCTTACAATACGGCGGGAGGCCGGTTTTTTTGCGCCAGGCTTCATCCAGACGGCGTGCCAGCCCGCTTTGACGGCCCCGCTTACATCGCGCCTCCAGGAGTCGCCGACCATCGCGCAGCGGCTCGGCGGCGTCTTCAAGGCGCGGGCGACGGCGGCGAAGCGGGATGCATGGGGCTTGCGCCGCCCGCCTGCGGCGGGAGTGAATATGCGGGATTCGGGGAAAAACCGCTTAAGCCCCGAAGCCGCGGTTATACGGAGCGCGGTATCCCGGTTCGTATCGCTGATGATGGCAAGACGGTACGATTTGGCCAGCGCCGAAAGCGCCTTCGCCGTCTCATCCGATATTCGCGCATAGGAGGGCTGGCTCCGCAAAATTTGGCGGATCAGCGATTCGGCCGCCGTTTCGCTTTGCGGCAGGGGGAAATCTTTGATCGCTTCTTTAATCCAAACGCTTCTTTGGGAAGATAGCGCCGCGGGAGACGCCCTTTTTTTCTTGGCCCATTGTATTCTTTGCCGATGATACCGCTTCAGCGCTTCGGCAACAAGCTCCGCTTTCTCGTCCTCGCTCCATCGTCCGAGCCAGTCGCCGACCGCGGCTTTAAAGCTCTCGTCGAACGCCTCCCTCCACCCTACCAGCGTTTCATTCAGGTCGAACGCTATTACGGAAATACCGGACGTTTTTTCGTGATTTCGTTTCATCATTGCGTTGTTCATCCCCTCTCTTGTAACAAATTATGCATAACAAACAGCGCTATGCTATGATGGAAAAAGCGAACAATTGCTATGGTAAAAGAGGTGGATCCGCAAGTGGCCAAGTGTATCATTATTGATGGGAACAGCATTATTAACCGCGCGTTTTACGCGCTGCCTCCGCTTACGAACGGAGCGGGACTGCATACGAACGCCGTGTACGGCTTTACGACGATGCTTCTGAAATTAATAGAAGAAGAGAAGCCGACGCACATGCTGGTTGCGTTCGACGCCGGAAAAATAACGTTCCGCCATGCGGAATACGGCGAATATAAGGGCGGCAGGGCGAAGACTCCGCCGGAGCTTTCGGAGCAATTCCCTTTGCTCAAGGAGCTTCTTCGTTCGATGGGCATTCATCAGTATGAGCTTCCAGGCTACGAAGCGGACGACATCATAGGCACCTTGACGAAGCGGGCGGACCAAGAGGGCGTGGAAACGCTTGTCGTCTCGGGGGATAAAGATATGCTGCAGCTCGCCTCCGATCACGTGACGATCGCCTTGACGCGCAAAGGCATTACGGAGACGGACAAGTTCGATCCGTCCGCCATTAAAGAAAAATACAATTTGACGCCTGCGCAAATTGTCGATTTGAAAGGCTTGATGGGCGACGCATCCGACAACATTCCCGGCATTCCGGGCGTCGGCGAGAAGACGGCGCTCAAGCTGCTTCAGGAATACGGCTCGGTGGAAGGCGTGCTGGAGCATGCGGACGAGCTGAAAGGAAAAATGAAGGACACGGTCAAAGAGAACGCGGAAAGCGCCCGGATGAGCAAAGCGATCGCCACCATATTCCGGGAAGTGGAGCTCGATGCGGACTGGGACCGGCTGGCCTTCGAGGGCTACGATAAAGCGGCGACGAAATCGATGTTCCAGAAGCTTGAATTCAAGTCGCTCCTGGAGCGGATGGATTTCAGCGGCGTGCGGGAGGATGCTTCCGACGAGCAGCCGCCCGTAGAGCTGCTTGATTTCGACGCTATGACGCCGGAAGACGTCACGCGGGCGCTTGATGCCGTGAAAGCCGTGCATGTGGAAGCGATCGGTGATAACCCGCACGAAGCGGAGGTTGCCGGCGCCGCGTTTTACTTGGGCGCCGATCAGGCGTTCTTCGTGCCGGCCGCCTCCTTGCTTGGAGACGCCGGCGAGCCGCTGCGCCGATGGTTATCGGACGAAACGCGCGAGAAAATCATTTATGACGGCCATAAGGTGGAGCTGGCGCTCGGCTGGCTCGGCATCGAGCTGAAGAGCGTCGGCTTCGACGTTGCGCTCGCGGCTTATTTGGCGGATCCGACGGCTTCCGCCTATTCGCTGAGCGAGCTTTCCGCCAAATACGGCGCATACTCCCTACCGTCGGATCAAGATGTTTACGGCAAGGGCGTCAAGTTCCGCATGCCGGAGCCGGCTGCGCTCGCGGCATTTATGGGCCGCAAAGCGCGCGCCGTCTCTCTGCTGTCGGACAAGCTTCGGGAGACGCTGAAGCAGAACGATATGGAGAAGCTGTATTTCGATTTGGAGCTGCCGCTTTCCAAGGTGCTCGCGTCAATGGAGCTGCGCGGCATCAAGGTGGACGTCGAGGAGCTGAAGGCTTACGGCGTCGAGCTGACGAATAAGCTGGAACACCTGATGCGTCAAATTTATACGCTCGCCGGTACGGAGTTTAACCTGAATTCGCCGAAGCAGCTGGGAGAAATTTTGTTCGAGAAGCTGGGGCTGCCGCCTTCGCGGAAGACGAAGACGGGTTATTCGACGGATGCCGAAGTATTGGAGAAGCTGGCGCCTTATAACGAGGTCGTTAAAAATATTTTGGATTACCGGATGCTTGCCAAGCTGCAATCGACTTATGTCGAAGGCCTCCAGAAGGAAGTCCGCAAGCAAACCGGCAAGGTGCACACGTATTTCCAGCAGACGATCGCGGCGACCGGGCGCCTGAGCAGCCAGTTCCCGAATTTGCAAAACATCCCGATCCGCACGGAGGAAGGCAGAAAGCTTCGCAAAATGTTCATCCCCTCCTCTCCCGGTTGGAGCATTGTCGCGGCGGACTATTCGCAGATTGAGCTGCGGGTGCTTGCCCATATTTCCGGCGACGAGCGGATGCGCGAAGCGTTCCTTCACGATATGGACATCCATACGAAGACCGCGATGGACGTATTCGGCGTGAAGGCCGAGGAGGTCGACGCCAATATGCGGCGTCAGGCGAAGGCGGTCAACTTCGGAATCGTGTACGGAATCAGCGCCTACGGCTTATCCCAGAACCTCGGCATTTACCAGAACGAAGCCGCAGAATTCATAGAGCAATATTTTTCCGTTTTCAAGGGCGTGCGCCAATATATGGACGACATCGTGAAACAAGCCCGACAAGACGGTTATGTCACTACGTTGCTAAACAGGCGCCGGTACTTGCCGGAAATTCACGCCTCCAACTTCAATTTGCGTTCCTTCGCGGAGCGGACCGCGATGAATACGCCGATTCAAGGAACGGCGGCCGATATTATCAAGCTGGCGATGGTCCGGCTCGACGAAAAGATGCGCGAGGCCGGCGTACAGAGCCGCATGCTGCTGCAGGTGCATGACGAGCTTGTCTTTGAAGTCCCGAAAGACGAACTCGAAACGATGCAGGCGCTCGTGAAGGAGCAGATGGAATCCGCCCTGCAGCTTTCGGTGCCGCTCAAAGTCGAGGTCAGCTTCGGCAACAATTGGTATGAAGCAAAGTAAAGACGGAACGCCCGGGATTGCGATATAATCCTAGGTTGAGGTGAGGTAACGATGCCGGAATTGCCGGAGGTTGAAACGGTCAGGCGGACGTTGAGCCGTCTCATAGAAGGCAAAAAAATATCGCGTGTGGACGTGCATCTCCCCCGCATCGTCAGGCGCCCCGCCGAGCCGGAGCGCTTCGCGGCGGCGCTGGAAGGCCAAACGTTCCGTTCGGTCGAGCGGCGCGGAAAGTTTTTGCGCTTTATTCTGGACGAGCTGGTGCTGGTTTCTCATCTGCGGATGGAGGGCCGGTACGGCTTGTTCGAAGCCGGAGACCCGCTGGAGAAGCACACGCATGTCGTGTTCGCGTTTACGGACGGAACGGAGCTGAGATACCGGGACGTCCGCCAATTCGGTACGATGGATTTATTTCGCCCGGGAGAGGAATTTTCCGAAGGGCCGCTTCATAAGTTAGGTATGGAGCCGTTATCGGACGAGTTTACGTTCGAAGCGTTCCGGAAGCGAATCGGAAACCGCGAGACGAAAATCAAGCCGCTGCTGCTGAATCAAGAGCACGTCGTCGGCATCGGAAATATTTATGTGGACGAGTCGTTGTTTCGCGCCGGCATTCACCCCGAGCGCGAAGCGCGGTCGCTTGCGCCGTCCGAGCTGAAGCGGCTGCACGAAGCGATCGTGGGCACGCTGAAGGAAGCGGTCGACGCGGGAGGCTCTTCCGTAAAGTCGTACGTAAACGGCCAAGGCGAGCAAGGGTCCTTCCAGTACAGCTTGCAAGTATACGGCCGTAAGCAGGAAGCCTGCGTGAACTGCGGAACGCCGATCGAGAAGACGGTCGTCGGCGGCCGCGGAACGCACTATTGCCCGCACTGCCAGCCCTTGAAGAAACGGCGGTAGCACCCAATACGTCCTTCCCCCATATATTGAGGTTAGGTTTGCTTCAATAGCTCACCTTTGCCTAAGAGGGAGGGACTTAAGCCTTGACTGCCTACTTGTCGCTTCTCGCGCTAGCCCTAGCCGTCAGCTTGGACGGCTTCGGGGCGGGCGTTATGTACGGAATGCGGAAAATTCGCATCCCTTGGACGTCGATCGCCATTGTCGCCTTATGCTCCGGGATCGTTCTATACGCCTCCATGGCCATCGGCGAGCTATTCGTCGGCTGGCTGCCGGAAACGGCGGGGAAATCGGCCGGAGCTGTCATATTGATCGCCATCGGTTTATGGGCCGTATATCAGATGAGCACGGCCGAATCGAGGCAGCAAGTCGATTCGCGCGAGGCGGCCCGCCCGACCGATCCGGAGGGAGCCGCCGGCCCGGCTGCGGCGGACGAAGAGCGTACCGTTCTTCTCTGGGAAATTCGGACGCTGGGCATCATCATCAAAATATGGAAGACGCCGTCCGCGGCGGACATGGACCGGTCGGGCGTCATATCCGCATCGGAAGCCGTGCTGCTCGGCATTGCGTTGTCTCTTGACAGCTTCGGTGCGGGGATCGGCGCAGCGCTTGTCGGATTTCCGCCGCTATTGACGGCTGTAACGATCGCGCTCGCCTGCGGCGTGTTTATCGCATGGGGCGCAAAGCTCGGCTATTTGTTCTCGGGATACCGTTGGATGAACAGGCTGTCGATGCTTCCCGGATGCATTTTGATCGTGATGGGAATCTTTAAACTGCTATAGAGGAGACACGCATATGAACGTCGGATTAACGGGTGGAATCGCTTGCGGCAAGTCGACCGTATCGCGCATGTTTTCCGAACGGGGAGCGCACATCGTCGACGCCGACGTCATTGCCCGGGAGGTCGTCCTTCCCGGGCGGCCGGCGCTGGCGGAAATTGCGCGCCGGTTCGGCGATCGGGTGCTGCAGGAGGACGGGTCGCTCAACCGGAAACGGCTGGGTGAAATCGTATTTGGAGACGATGCCGCCAGAGCCGATCTGGAAGCGATTCTCCATCCGGTCATCCGGCACGAAATGCGGCGCCAGATCGATTCGTGGAACGACTCCGATCCGAATTCTCTCGTAATTGTGGACATCCCTTTGCTGTATGAATCCGGACTGGACGAGCTCTTCGCGTTCGAAGATATTATTGTTGTATACGTTCCGCGAAGCGTGCAGCTGGAGCGGCTCATGCTGCGCGACGGGCTGTCTCGGGACGATGCGGAGAAGCGGCTATTGTCCCAGATGCCGATTGAAGACAAGAAGCGTCTGGCTGACGTCGTGATCGATAACAGCGGCGCCTTGGGGGATACGGAGCGCCAGATCGAGCAATATATGAAGCGGAAAGGTTTTTGATCGATGTGGTACCGGAAAAAGAGGATTTATGCCGTTCTGCTCATTATTGTGCTTGTGGGGTTGTTTTCGGAAAAAATTTGGCTCGGTCAGTTGATGTATCCGATTCACTATGAAGAAGCCATTAGGGAAAACGCGCTGAAGCGGGATATCGATCCGTACCTGCTTACGGCGATCATACGGGTGGAAAGCAACTTCAGCCCGGACAAGCAGTCGAAGAAGGGGGCAGCCGGCTTAATGCAGCTGATGCCCTCGACGGCTCAGTGGATTGTGACGGAGGCGGGGTACGGCCGCTCGACGCTGGACCGGCTCCACGAGCCCGAGGTCAACATCGAAATCGGCTCGTGGTTTATCCGGTCGCTCCAAAACCAATTTGTCGAAGCGGGCGCCGCCAAAGAGCGCGAAATCGCCATTATAGCGGCATCTTATAATGCCGGCCCCGGCAACGTGGCCAAATGGCTGCAGACGGGGCGATGGGACGGCAACATGAGCACCGTCGATCAAATTCCGTTCGGCGAAACGAGGCACTACGTTCATCGGGTACATTATTATTATAAAAAGTATTCGCAAATTTATCCGGAGCTCGGCAGTCCGACACCCAGGGCAAAATAAATAAGCACCGGAAGGTTGTGCTTAAAGCACAACCCCCCGATGCTTCATAAAGCCGGGATTAACGAGAAGTTTGTTGACCTGCAAGCGTCTGCTCAGCGATTTGTACAAGGCGGCGAGTGATGTGCCCCCCGATCGCACCTGTGTCGCGAGTAGCCATGTAACCCCAGTAACCGTCATTCGGTGTTTGAATGCCCAGCTCCTGTGCTACTTCATACTTGAGTTGGTCAAGGGCTGCGTCCGCTTGAGGGACAACCAAGACGTTGCTGCTTCTGGATTGACCTTCTGCCATTTTGTTTTCACCTCCTCGTCGTTGGTGATAGTATTATGTGCGGTTGTCTCAAGTTCGAATCAGGTAGTGTATGGTAAAACATTAGAATGGTATGGAGGAAGCTTACCCTTATGAAGTGTCCGTATTGCGATCATCCCCACACGAAGGTTCTCGATTCCAGACCCGTGAACGACAATAAATCGATTCGCCGCCGCAGGGAATGCGAGAAATGCGCCCGCCGCTTCACGACGTTCGAAACGGTGGAGGAAGCGCCGTTGATGGTGGTGAAGAAGGATGGGAGCCGTGAGGAATTCAGCCGGGAAAAAATGCTCCGCGGACTCGTAAGAGCGTGCGAGAAGCGGCCGGTATCGGTAGAGCGACTGGAGTCGATCGCGGACGACGTCGAGCGGGAGCTTCGGGAGACGGCAGCGACGGAAATTGCAAGCCGCGATATCGGAGAGCTGATGATGAAGCAGCTATACTCGGTGGACGAGGTGGCTTACGTTCGGTTCGCATCGGTATATCGGCAGTTTAAAGATATCGACATGTTTATGAAGGAGCTATCCTCCTTGTTGAATAAATCGCATTGACAGCGACATGGTTGGGTGCTACAATGATTCTTGTCGCTTTTGGGCCCTTAGCTCAGCTGGGAGAGCGCATCGCTGGCAGCGATGAGGTCAGGGGTTCGATCCCCCTAGGGTCCACCATAATCGATAAACAGACACGCTGAATCCAGCGTGTTTTTTTTGGTATTACACCCGGTTCCCGCTACCCCTCGCTAAACCCTGCGGTGCAAACGTCCACCACGGGCGCTATTTCGTAAGTTTGCCCGCCGTTTCTTGCTAATGGCCACCACCGTCGGGAACTTGTTAATTTTGCCCGCTACCATCCCGCTTAATGGAAACCACAGAAGCTATATCGCCAATGTCCCACCCTTTAACGAACATCACAAACGCTATATCGCCATTGTCCAACGCCATTCCACTAACGGCCACCACGAAAACTGGTAACGAACACAATTTCGCTATTTGACCCGGCTTCTTTTTGCTAACGGCCACTACGGACGCTATATCGCCAATTTACCCTCTTCAAAATCGCTAACGGACACCACAAACGCTAAACCCCGATTTTTGGAGCGGCCCCCCGCCTTTTCGAGGTAATAACTGCGGTTGTGTCCGTTACAACTGCAAACTACATTCAAAACGCCTAATAGCTGCATCCCTGTCCGTTACGTTAGAGCAAGCCGCCTGACATCCGAATTTGATAGGTCCGATACCTGAGATTGCCGCTACTGACAAGGAGCAGCCCTCTGTTTACCAAATCGTGCAGCAGGCGGCGTGTGTGACGATCGGACAATCGCAAGTGTGCGGCAAGCTCTGCCGGCATGAAGGGGCGCAGCAACCGACGAGCGAACCGCAGCGCTTCCGCTTCCGCCCAATTCAAATCAGAAGGCGCCTGCGTGGAGAGAAACTTCCCTGCGAACGAAAGGACTAACTGCTTGCATCGTTCAGGATCTTCTTCAATGGACAAGTAAGCGATCGGAAGAAAAACCCAGTCGTCGAGCGCTAACATTGCCTGTTTCATACATAGATCCTTAAAGCGTGTCACATCAACATCCCGGGCATGCGAACGGTAACCGTGAATCTCAATGCATCCCTTCACTCCAGGCGGCGGCATATAAGCGATATCGAGATACCGCAGCTTGCCGTCGAGATCGCGCACCTCCCACTCCGGGTATAAGTGATTCAAATGCCCGATCGCCGGATGCCAGATGGATCGCAGAAACTCGACCGTGCCGTGCCCTAATCCTTTGTTTAACAACTGGCGCCTGCGCGGATTGGTTTCCTCGTTGATTTGCTTATGCAGCCATTCCTCGTACTGTTGATCAAATATACTCACTCTTGCTTCCCTCCATCTGCGAACAAGCAAAAAGCCGCTCCAATACGGTACCCGACAACAGGTACAGCATCAAAGCGGCATGTGCTTCACGCCATTTTTTATTAAGTTTAGTTTAATACAAGCGATGGGCTGGAGCAACGTCTTTTGCATAATTAGACGATGTTTCTGCAAGAGGACCACTGCGGTGCTAAACATTCCTGTAAGGACTAAGATTTCGTCTTGGACAAAAA
>NZ_JAQZSG010000042.1 GCF_028745515.1 Paenibacillus thermotolerans
AGGCTTATGGAAATCCTTGTTAGTTAATTGGTCAGTCGTAGTTTTAAAAAAAATGAACGAAGGACAGTGAATCGAACATGAAAATCGCGCTCTTGATTGTCGACATGCAAAAATCATTATTAAACGACGTCGTGGATCAACGAAAAATTGATTCGGCTTGTGAATATATTAATCATGTCGCAGGCCGGCTTCGCTCAAACCGTCAAACGGTCATTCACGTTCAGGATGTTGAAGGCGCGGAAGAGCTGCCGTCCGGATCGCTTGATTTTATCCCGCAAATTAACGTAGAACCCGGAGACATTCATATCGCCAAAACGTATTCGAACGCGTTCTGGAACACCGATTTGGATAACGTGTTGAAAGCAAACGATATCGGTTTTGTCATCATATCCGGCTTCGCGGCGGAACAGTGCGTTCTCTTCACTTATAACGGTGCGTTGGAGCGCGGATACAAAGCTGCCATTTTACAGAGAGGCTTCCTAAGCACACAGAACGATGCCGTTGACGCTACTTACCGAGACCGTCAAATTGTTTCCTATTCCGTCATTGATTTCATGCTGCAGCAAAACAGGAGAGAGCAGCAATGATACTGGGCTTGACCGAGACCATCCATCAAATAAGGAATACATTGCTTCGGGAAATCGGTGAGCTAACCGATGAGGAGTTTACCTTTGCTCCTGGAAATAATCAATGGAGTATCGGACAAGTAAGCCATCATTTATATTTATCGGAGATAAGTTTCACCACTGCAATTCGGAAAGCGTTGGAGAGCGGAGATCGGAATATTCAAGAGAAGCAGCTGGAGGTCGTGCTGAACCGATCGGTTAAGGTTGAAGCTCCGAAGTATACGCGGCCTTCAGATGAGCCCTTGACGATATACTCGATTACGAGCATGCTCGGTCATTCCAGAGAACGTCTTGTCATACAATTACAATGTGCAGAAGATGAGGAGTCATTCATGCGAAAAGGTGCGGTTCATCCGTTGTTCGGCTTACTATCGATCAAACAATGGGTTCAGGTGGCCGGCTTCCACGAATTAAGACACATCGAACAAATTAGAGCCGTTAAGGAACAGCTGAAAGCGCGGACATGAAAACACTATAAGTAATTGACAAGGGTTCAACTCTTAGATTTAATATACATGTACTAATTATTTTATACTGAAATGAAAGGAGTGGTCAGTGTGGCTTATGTAATTACTTCTGCATGTATTGAAGAGAAAGCGGGAGAATGCAAGCTGGTTTGCCCGGTAGACTGCATTCAAGAAGGATCCGATATGTTCTACATCGATCCGGACACCTGCATTGATTGCGGAGCATGTGCAGCGGCATGCCCTGTGGAAGCGATCTTCCACGAGAGCGATATTCCTGAAGGTGAAGAGGAATATATCGAGAAAAACCGCGCATTTTTTGCCTAATACATATCATTCGAAAGTTTATTTTGACGCGAATTTTCGCGTCTTTTTTTATGCCTCGCTTCCCCTGCGGTGCTAACGGACACCACAGATGCTATATGGTCGTTTTTGCCTCTGCCGTACCGCTAACGGTCACCACAGACGCTAAACCCCGATTTTTGGAGCTTATGCTTGCTTTTTCGAGGCAATAGCTGCAGTAGTGTCCGTTAAAACTGCAAACTTCATCCAGAACGCCGAATAACTGCATCCCTGACCGTTAGACGATCCGCCAGCCATTACAGTAATAAAAAAGCGAAAGGAATACGCCGATTCCTTCCGCCAAGGGAGATTACCGGCACCAAGGGATGGAGGAAGACGGCAATCTTAAAGCAATTGTAAAATGAAACCAGTTGCGTAGTCAACATAAAGTAAGTGCAGCGTGTTCTCTAATGATTGCTTTATCGAGGCAAAGGGTGATCTATTAGATAATATATATTGACATATCAATATGGCGATTTTAGTATGTTTATATAAAATCTCTAACTCGTTGAAGAAACAAGGAGGTTGACAAGGTGAACCGCAAAACAATGGAACCGCCTGCAGCGCTGCAGCCGTTGATCGATGATGTGAAGATTCGGCTTCAAGCTCGACATGAGAAGGCTGCGCAAATTTTTGAGACTTGCATTCGAAATACGCTGGAGACGACGATTCGGCGGGACGAAGACGGGTCGACCTTCGTGATTACCGGAGATATTCCGGCGATGTGGCTTCGGGATTCCGCCGCACAGGTACGGCCTTATTTGCTGCTTGCGTCCGAGGATCGGGAAATTGCAAATATGATCAAAGGGCTGATCGAACGCCAGTTTCGGTACATTTTGCACGATCCTTATGCGAATGCGTTCAATTCCGAGGATAACGGGAGAGGCCATCAGTCGGATTTGACGGAGATGAGTCCGTGGATCTGGGAGCGGAAGTACGAAATCGATTCTTTGTGTTACCCGATTCAGCTTAGCTATTTGTTGTGGAAAAACAGCGGCCGGACCGACCAGTTTGATGACATGTTCGTGAAAGGCGTTCAATCGATTATTGCGCTTTGGAAAAGAGAACAGCGTCATGAAGAGAAATCCGCCTATCGATTTCAGCGGGTAAACTGTCCGCCGACCGATACGCTGCCTCGGGACGGGAAGGGGGCGCTTACCGCATACACGGGAATGACATGGTCGGGCTTCCGTCCGAGCGACGACGCATGTACATACGGTTATTTAATTCCTTCTAATATGTTTGCCGTCGTCGTTCTTCGATACGTCAGAGAAATCGCTTCGGAACTTTTGCATCATTCCGCATTAGCGGATGAAGCAAAGGCGCTTGCCGCCGAAATCGAAGCAGGAATAAACAAATACGGCATCGTTGCGCATCCGGAATTCGGGCCGATGTACGCTTATGAGACGGACGGCATGGGAAATCATGTGCTTATGGACGACGCGAATGTCCCAAGCTTGCTGTCGCTCCCATACCTTGATTATTGCTCGCCGGACGATCCGGTATATGTTAATACGCGCCGTTTTATTTTGAGCGACGCCAACCCTTATTACTTTAAAGGAGTGGCGGCGGCGGGAGTCGGAAGTCCGCATACGCCGAACCGTTACATTTGGCATATCGCTCTCGCAATCCAAGGACTGACCGCAACGGCGACGGAGGAAAAGGAGCGAATTTTGGACCTTATGACCGACACGGACGCCGGCAAAGGAATGATGCATGAAAGCTTCGACCAGGACGATCCTTCGAAATATACGCGCGAGTGGTTTTCGTGGGCGAACATGATGTTCTGCGAGCTGGCTCTTGATGTTTGCGGCAAAAAAGTAAAGGTATAGACGATTAATCGATTCAATAAAAAATGAGGATTACATATTATCCGAATGATAAAATGCGATCCTCTTTTTGTTTTGGCTTGTTCTATGCCAATGAAGATAGCCCCTGAATTATTTCGAAATCGACCACATGGTTCAACGCCGTTTCCTCATCGTTCCACATGCTGATGAGCAGCTGTACCGCTTTTCTGCCGATCTCAAGCTGGTTTTGCCGCACGTGTGTAAATAAATCCGGGGATAATGACTGCCTGGGGGAGTCAAAACAGACGATCTGATAATCGTCCGGAATCCGCTTGCCCGAAGACAGCAGCACCTCACGCAGAACAAGGGCCAGATTGTATTCGGATACCACGAATGCGGTGAGCTCCGGATTCATCTCGACGTATTTGCGCACCGTGTCGAAATCGCGCTCGAAGTTCGGGGTTTCGAGCGAAGGCAGCGAGCTGTAAAGATTCGTCATAATATGGTCGGGCTTCGGCGTCCAGCCTTTCTGAATGCATGCGTCCGAATAACCGAGCAGCCGGTCCTCGATGGATGACGTATGATCCGCCGGAGGAGAAAGAAAGCCGACGGGACGTATGGACTTATCCAGCAGTTTATTCGTCAAGTCGAACGCCGCCTTCCGGTTATCGGTAAATACGGCGCTTGCTGCGATGCCTTTCAAATACCGGTCGATAAGGACGAGCGGGAAGCGGTCCAATACAAGCCGAAGCAGCTCGCTGTTATAGTGCTCCCCGTGACCGGGAAACACGATGATTCCGTCAACGCCAAGCTTGGTCAAGGAACGGACGGCCGCTTCTTCTTCCTCCCGGTTGTCGTAGGTCAGTTTCATTATCATATGACAACCGTGTTTAGAGCATTGTTCTTCAATCCCGCGCACGAGATCGGCTCCGAAGGAGTCTGCGAAGTCGGGTAAAATCACCCCGACTAATCTTTCTTCATTATTATTTTTGTTTTTTTCATCGGAGCCGTCCGGTTGCCGCTGCGTCTTGATTTTGTGCCAATCCGCGGCGGCGTTTGCTACGAAGGATCCTTTTCCCTGAATTCGTTCGATTAATTTATTTTGCGCGAGAAGCTCCAATGCTTTTTTAGAAGTAATGCGGCTGACGTTGAACTGGTCCGCCAGCTCTTTTTCGGAAGGTACGCGTTCGCCTTCTTTCAATTCGCCTTCTCGGATTTTCTGGAGCAGATGGTTGAAGATTTGTTCGTAGCGTGGGATGTCCATGGCTCGACCTTCCTTATTTAGGTGCATGATATATCAACTATATAATGCCGGGAGGAATATATCAATAGAAAAATCTTTAATGGTTTAAAGCGAAATATCCGCATGCATGACATAAATAATAGTGAAAACAATATTACAATTTTATGAAAAGTATATTGATATATAATTGTAATATATATAGTATATGCGGTATAATTGATATGGAATTTTTAGTAAATTTTGGAGTTGAAAAGGGGAATGGGAGGTGTTTTTATGACAGGCTGCAGCATGAACGGTAAAACGGAACACAAATACGCGAGCCGTGCCGATTGGGCGGGAAATAAGCTGATCGAGCGCTACTGGAACGAGAACGGCAACATGATGAACAATGCGTATCCGTACGCCAAGGACAGGGAAGTTCATTTGAATTATTGGTGGAAGGCGCACGCGGTGGATGCATTGATTGACGCATATGAAAGAACGGGAGACGAACACTATACCGCTATGGCGGAGGAGCTCGTAACAAGCATTATCAAACGCAACGGATCGCTATTCAACGAGTTTTACGACGACATGGAGTGGCTGGCGTTAGCTACCTTGAGGCTGTATGACGCCACGGGCAGCGAAACGGCGAAACACGATGTGCTGAAGCTTTGGGACGATATCAAAACCGGATGGTGGGACGACGAGCTCGGCGGGATGGCCTGGAAGAAGGAGCCTCGCTTCAACCGGAATTCTTGCTCCAACGGACCCGCTTCCGTCTTGGCGGCAAGGCTGTACCAGCGCTTCGGCAATGAAGAGGATTTGGAGTGGGCGAAGAAGATTTTCGAGTGGCAAACGAAGCATTTGGTCGATCCCGTAAGCGGTAATGTGTATGACGGGCTCGTACTAGAAGAGAACGGTACGATTCACGTGAATACGAACTGGATTTTTACTTACAATCAAGGAACTTATTTGGGCACCGCCGTTGAGCTGTATAAAATAACGGGCGACGAGCGTTATTTAGCCTCCGCCGAAAAGACGGCGGAGGCCGCATTGGATTACCACGTGAACAAAGAGACCGCAGTCATGAGCGGGGAAGGAGCCGGGGACGGCGGGCTGTTCAGGGGCATTCTCATCCGTTATTTAGTGGATTTATACGAGACGGGCGGAAACGGGAAAATCAAAGAGCTGATCTATCACAATGCGGATACGCTCCTTTCTAAAGGGAGTACCGAGGAAGACGGCTTGTTCGGGATCGAGTGGGATCGGCCTGCTCAGGAGCCATTGGATTTATCCGTGCAATTAAGCGGCGTCTTCTTGCTCGAAGCGGCCGCGAAGCTTGAAAGGCTGGAAGAGGCGAATTAATCGTAGGAGCGTGATTGGTTTGAAGCCTGCATTGCGTTTAGTAACGATAACGACCGTTCTTTTTGTTGCATTATTTGCACTTTCGGGGTTTTCGAGTCACTCGGCAACGAAAGTATGGAGCGAACAATACGAAGCGGAGAGCGGCGCACTGCATAACTTGTCTACCGAATCGATTCACGCCGGTTTTTCGGGAGAAGGCTATGTGGCGGGCTGGAATCGCGACGGACAATATGTCGACATCGAGGTCATCGCTCCGGCAGCCGGAGCATATACGTTGACGTTTCGGTACTCGGCCGCGGCTGGGGATGCGTCCCGCTACTTGTATGCGAACGGAAACGGCATAGTTGACAATTTCGTATTTTCCGGAACCGGCAGCAGCTGGAGCAATTGGTCATCGGTTTCCGTGCACAATGTAATGCTGAACGAAGGAAGCAACGTTGTGTCGCTCATCTTTAACAGCTCCAAGGGCAGCAAAAACTGGCTGAACTACGATTATTTGGCCGTCGAAACCGAAACCTCGTATGAGTGGGGATTGAAAGCGGGGCAGGCGGAGCAAGCTCAATCGTCCTTGAACGAGCTGTTTTGGAACGAAGAGACGAACCTCTTCCGCAACAAATATCAGTGCAGCAATTGCAACGGTCAATTTCACTATTGGTGGCAGGCTCACGCCATCGATACCCTGATTGACGGCTACGAACGAACCGGAGATCATGCGTATATCGACCGGGCGGCGGCATTGTTTGACGGGGTTACGTCAAGAAATAGCGGAATAACGAATCATTTC
This sequence comes from Paenibacillus thermotolerans, assembly GCF_028745515.1. Taxonomy (GTDB): domain Bacteria; phylum Bacillota; class Bacilli; order Paenibacillales; family YIM-B00363; genus Paenibacillus_AE; species Paenibacillus_AE thermotolerans. The sequence continues at coordinate 6,597 of NZ_JAQZSG010000042.1, forward strand.
TACGACGATATGCTGTGGATGGGACTGGCTTTGCTCCGGCTGTCCGAAATCACGCAGGATGAGAGGCATGAACATGCCGTATTCGAGTTGTGGGAAGATGTGAAAACGGGGTGGAACGATCGGCAAGGGGGCGGCATCGCATGGAATAAGTCCCAATTGGGTTACAAAAATACGCCTTCCAATGCCCCAGCCGTCATTCTAGCGGCACGTTTATATCAAAAGTACGGCAATGAGGAAGATATGGAATGGGCGAAAAAGATTTACGCATGGGAAAAGTCCACCCTCGTTGACCCAGCCAGCGGGCTGGTATGGGACGGGATCAATCGTACGGGCGACGGAAGCATCGATAAAAACTGGAGATTCACCTATAACCAAGGGACGTTCATAGGCGCATCGGTTGAGTTATATCGCGCCACGGGCGATCCGGCATATTTGACCGCTGCGGCGCGAACTGCGGAAACGACGAGGAATTTGTTTGCGAATCGCGACGGCGTCATCCAAGAGAACGGTGCGGGAGATGCCGGTTTGTTTAAAGGAATATTGGTCCGCTATCTCAAGGAATTGTTTATGGCGGATGCTTCTCGGGTCCATGCGGCATTCATGATTTTGAAAAGCGCAGAAAGCGCTTGGAACGAAGCGGGTACGGGCGGCGGCGTACTTTTCGGTTCTTCGTGGTCGAACGCTCCAAGCGTCCCCGTTGATTTAAGCCAGCAATTGAGCGGCGTAATGCTGATGGAGCAAGCGGCGGCCGTTGAGCTGCCTTTCGCCAAAGCGGCTTACTCTTTATTGCGGGAACGGTTTGACGAGTCCGTTGCTCAAGGCGAAGTGACCGGTCCGCTTGTGCCGATGCTAAGCAACATGCTGGACCAAGCCGGAAATCATTTGGGCCGGGGCGATGCGAACAAGGCCGTCGTTCACCTGTTAAGCTTCAGGGACCAACTGAATAATCCCGCGCTGAAAAAGCATATCGATAACGAAGTGAAAGTGCGGTTGACGGAAACGGTCGACTTCCTTCTATTAAAGTGAATGGATGAATTGCCGGGCAAGTTGGTTGGCAAGACATTCCGGACAACGCGGAGGAAGTGCTTCAACATTCGGCCATGTAACACAACTATAGCTTCTCGCCTGCAGGACCATACAACGTTCTGCAGGTTATTTTTTATTGACATACATATGGGGGGTATAGTACCTTTTGGGAAAGAACTATTACCGATCGTAAGGGTGAACGATGTGGAAGAAATCGTCAAAATTGCGATAGCCCCGTCGATTCAAGTCGGCGGAAGTTTATTTACGCCGGAGCAGCTGGCAAAGATCGGAACGATCGTCGGTCCGGACGCCCATATCGAAATGACCCCGTTCAAACAGCTGTATGTGGAAGTGCCGCTTGCTCGGCGCGATTTCATTAAAGAGGAGTTGGAAAGGGCGGGGCTGGAGGTATACCCCTCAGGCTTCGTTACCAAAAGCTTGATCGCCTGCAATTTTTGCAAAGGTGCGGATGATGCGGGATTATCGACGGCTGAAGCGGTAAACCGAGCGATTGCGGGCATCGACACGCCTGCGCCGCTGAAAATCGGTTACGCGGGCTGTGCCCTTGGAACGAGCGAGCCGTTGTTGAAAGATATCGGAATCGTTAAAATGAGAAATATATACGATTTGTATGTCGGTGGCGAGCCCAAAGGCCTCAAGGCCGCCGCAGCACGAAAGCTCGTCTCCGGCATAACGGAGAACCGCCTCGTCCCGGTCATTATGGCGATCATCGAATATTATAAAGCCAATGCAAAAGGGAAAGAGAAGTTCAGCAGGTTCGTGGAGCGGGTTTCGCTCGAACGGTTGCGGATGATTACGGATTCGGGTCCGGAAGGGGAGTTCTTTCATGAGCGGGAAAAAAGCGTTGATCAACATTGATTACACGAACGATTTTGTAGCAGATAACGGTGCGCTGACGTGCGGGGAGCCCGGCAGGCGAATTGAAGCGGAGATCGTGAAAGTCACAAGAGAGTTCATTGCGGCAGGCGATTTCGTCGTATTCGCCATCGACATGCACCATGAAGATGATGTCCTGCATCCCGAAACAAAGCTTTTCCCTCCGCATAATATTAAAGGCACGCAAGGACGCAGCTTGTATGGAGAATTGGAAGCCGTATACCGACAGAATACGCAATCTCAGAACGTGTACTGGATGGACAAAACCCGGTACAGCGCATTTGCCGGCACGGATCTTGAGCTGCAGCTTCGTGCAAGGGGCATAACGGAGCTTCATCTTGTAGGCGTCTGTACCGATATTTGCGTATTGCATACGGCCGTCGACGCTTACAATAAAGGGTTCGCCGTCGTCATTCATGAAAAGGCCGTTGCAAGCTTCGACGCCCAAGGCCATGAGTGGGCGCTGCGTCATTTTAAAGGCTCGATCGGAGCTGCGGTGATCTAAGCAGAAATAATCATAGATAATGTTAAACCGTAAAAACCAATGAGGCTCTCTCATTGGTTTTTTTTACAATTTCGTCGAGTACTTTGATAAAAAAGTGCACTTCACGCATATCAACTTTTGATAGAATGGAAACAAATGTATTAGCCATCACTTCATGTTGGAAGGAGTCGCCATGAGCCGCTTACCGATCCGCAAAAAGCGAGTTGAAGGTTATCGGCCGCTTGCCGTGCCTAAGTCGCTAGCAATGATTAATGGAGGAAATCGAATGAACGAGACCAAATCTGCAAACGGATATACGATTGTTGAATTACTCGCTCGGAAGACGCTCGTAGGAATCACTTCGGAAACCGAGTTTCCCGGGTTTCATTCCAAGGCGCAGTGGCTGGAGCAATCGTTCAGCCGGCTCGCCGCCAAGCTGCCTTCAATCGACCTCGAATCGGAAACTGTGTATTTCATTTATCACGGTGTAGAGCATGGTCCGATGGTGTGCGTGGAATGGAAACCGGGCACGGCAGTTCCCGATGGATTGATGACGGTGACTCTTGAACCGCAAAGGTTTGCGGTGTTTATGCACAAAGGGCCGATTGACAACCAGGAACGGACGTTTATCGATATTTGCGATACCGACTTCATGCTGAACGAAAGCGGCGTACATTTTGAGTTGCACAATTTGAAAGCCTTGCGAGAGGCTGCATCCGATCGATTTGAGCTGCCGATTTATATGCCGGCCGTAAAGCCGGAAAGCATCCGCTAAAGGTATATAACGACAATGAGCTCCATTCGCTCCGTGCAAAAGATTATCGATCATATTGAAGAACGTTTATGCGAACCTTTTGATCTGAAGGATTTGGCAGCGGCCGCTTTCATGTCAGTCCCGAGCCTATACAGAGTTTTTTATGCGCTTACCGGTCATCCCATTATGGAATACATCCGGAAGCGAAGAATCAACGTGTCGGCGTGGCATTTAAGATACTCGGAAAAATCGGTGATCGACGTCGCGATCGAATGCGGGTTCGATTCTTACAGGGCGTATGCCAAAGCCTTCAAAAAGCTCGTAGGGATGACGCCCGGAGCTTATCGAAGAGCGGTTGTCCATTACTCCTTTGAAGCCATCGATTTGTTGCAGCATGTTGCGTATTTGGAAGAAAAGGAGCTATCGGAACGGCATCCCGACGTCAAAGTCATTCGATTGTGGCCTGCCCGGGTCTTCGTATATCGGCATCGCTCATCCAATCAAAGAGGCATTGAGGATGAAGCGTTAAAGGTTGTGTTCAACGGTTTGCAATTCGCAGGTCACGGGTTTGACCGAATCCGGTTTTTCGGTTATAACGTCGATCTGCCTTCGACGGAAACGCCGTATGGTTACGATATTATGATTCCTTATGACGGGAACAGCTCGGGTCTATTAAATGAAAAATTATTTCATTTGGAAACCTTCCCCGGCGGGTTGTACGCGGTTGGCAAATGCGCGGAAACGAACGGGCCGCAAATTGTCGCAGCTTGGAATCGGCTCTTATCCGAATGGCTGCCAAGAAGCACCTTTGAGCTTGGGGAGCACCGGTATATTGAAGAGTTTCTTACGTATCAAGGTCATGTAGTAAGGATGAAATTGTACCTTCCCGTAACCCGCAAGCTGGAGCCGGATACGCAACATATCGTCACTGTCGAGCCTATCGTGGCTTTGGCGTTTCGAGCGTACGGCCCGGACGGAGCGAAAGACGCGGACGACCGGTTATCGTCATGGCTAGCCGAACGTATTGACGAATGCAATCCTATGGCCCGGCGGTTGTTCATGTCTTATAGCTTCGGCATTGAGCCGAGCGAGGAATATTGGTACGAACTCAGTGTTACCGTTTCGGAGCAGGAACAGGAGCGGGAGAGCGTTGCCGGCCTTTCGACCCGACGGAATGCGATCGGCGGCGGACTGTATGCATGCTTGGTTTCCGGAGCGTATGGGCTGATGGGCGGGGTACTCGAACGGATGCACCGCTGGCTCCATATGAACGAAGCGTATGAAGCGGATGAAAGCAGGCAGTGGTTTGCCGAGTACGCCTGGGATGAAGGAAGCGATATCGAAAGATCGGCTTCGACAAGGTGTTACATTCCGATCAAACCGATAACCAAGTAGGAGGAATTGGAAACGTTCTCCCCATTAACAATATCGGATGTTTGTAAGATATTCGCGTCGGTTGATCCATATTATGTATGGTATTTTGCTGACGGCGAGAGATACATCGGGTAAACTTTTTGTTTAAAGATGAAGCAACGAAGGTAGGTGCGAATGATGAAACCGGAAATCGTTACGTTCGGGGAAACGATGGCGCTCCTTGCTCCCGAAGGGAATAAAGGAATTGAATTTTCAGACCGGTTAACCAAAGGGTTCGGCGGAGCGGAAAGCAATGTAGCGATCGGGGCGGCCCGTCTTGGCGTCTCTGCAGGCTGGTTCAGCCGCTTGGGAAACGATCCTCTTGGCAGGTATATTTTAAAAACCATTCGAGGCGAGGGCGTCGATGTTAGAAAAGCCGAGCTCGTTGAAGGGGAGCAGACGGGCTTGATGATGCGGGAGCTCGAGCACGGCAAAACCGCCGTTTACTACATGCGCAAAGGCTCTGCCGCGAGCCGGATGTCCGCTTCCGATGTAGACGAACAGTATATCGCCGGCGCAAAGCTCCTGCATGTCACCGGGATTACTCCCGCATTGAGCGGCTCTTGCAGAGAGGCCGTGCAGACTGCCATTCGCTTTGCCAAAAAGCACGGCGTAAAAGTAAGCTTCGATCCGAACCTGAGACTCAAATTATGGACGATCGAAGAGGCTAAAGCGGTATTATTGCCTTTAGCGGAGCAAGCGGATTATTTTCTTCCCGGCTATGACGAACTGAAACTACTGTACGGAACCGAAAACGGCGACGAAATCATTAACAGGGTTAAACAGCTGAACGGTGTGACCGTTATTAAAAGCTGGGGCGAGCAAACGTGTGTAGTAGACGGAGACGCAATGAGCAGCGTTCCATGGTTTGAAACGGAGGTTGTCGATCCGATCGGTGCCGGGGATGCATTCGCAGCCGCTTTCCTTACGGGAATCGTGAAAGGGCTTTCTCCGTCGGATGCGGCCCGTTGGGGGAATGCTGCGGGCAGTCTTGCCGTGCGCACCCCGGGCGATTGGGAAGGGTACCCGACCGAGAAACAGCTGCTGCGGATGCTGAACAATGAAGCCTTCATAGAAAGGTAAAGGAGTTGGCCTTATGAAGAAATTGCGTACGATTCAAACGATTGCCGACGCCGGAATCGTTGCCGTCCTTCGCGGCGACAGCCCGGCTCAAGCGGTAAAAATGGCCGAAGGAGCGCTGGAAGGGGGAATCCGCATCATTGAGATTACGATGACGGTACCGTATGCGCTCGAAGCCATTAAAGAGCTTTCCAAACGTTATGCCGGGTCGCCCGATATTGTGATCGGTGCCGGAACCGTGCTGGATCCGGAGACGGCACGGGCGGCCATATTGGACGGCGCCGAATTTGTCGTCGGCCCTTCATTACACGAAGAAACCGTCGTGCTTTGCAACCGCTATCGCATCCCGGTAATGCCGGGAGTCATGACGATTGCCGACATTCAACGCGCACTGGAATTAGGCGTCGATATCGTTAAGCTGTTCCCTGGAAACCTATATTCGCCGGATATGATTCGCGCCGTTCGCGGCCCGTTGCCACAGGCCAATCTGATGCCTACCGGCGGTGTCACGCTGGACAACTTGGCCGAATGGTTCGAGGCCGGCGCCGTTGCGGTGGGCATCGGCTCGGATTTAACGCGGGAAGCGGTAAAGACAGGGGAGTGGCATCGGGTCAGAACGAAAGCGGAGCAATATGTGGAGAAGCTGGCCGAAGCCCGAGCCCGTTCCCGTGCGGCATGGGAGAGAGGATGAAAACGATGTTGCCCGATCGTCACTGTATTATTCTTGTTACGGGGATCATGGCAAGCGGGAAGTCGACGGTAGCCCAGCTGCTTGCCGAACGATTTCAAACATCAGTGCATGTCCGCGGTGACGTTTATCGAAAAATGATAGTGAACAACCGCAAAGAGGTTGAGCCCGATGCCGGAAAAGAACAACTGGACCAACTGCTGCTTCGCTATCGGCTCGCCGCGCAGACGGCGGATGCCTATTTCAAGGCAGGGTTTACAGTCATCCTTCAAGATGTTGTCATCGGTAAAATGCTGAACGACTTCATATCCATGATTCAAGGTCGACCGTTCTATGTTGTAGTTTTATGCCCTAATGCGGAAGCCGTTGCCCGGAGAGAAACCGGTCGCTCCAAGAAAGGATACGGGGCTTGGAGCGTGGAAGGTCTGGATCATGTTTTACGTAACGAGACACCTCGGATCGGGTTATGGCTCGACTCGTCCGATTTCACTCCTGAAGAAACGGTTGATGTAATATTATCGAGAGTGTGGGACGAGGCGTTGATATTTTAATGGTATAAAATTGGAAGAGGTCGTGAAACCCGTGATATATTCGAATAACCAGGAAGTAACCGAATTTCTTACCCAATTGGATCATCCCCTAAAGAAAGAGATTGAAGCGGTTCGGGAAATCATTCTTAGCATGGATAATGAGCTTTCCGAACAACTGAAATGGAATGCGCCGAGTTACTCTTATCGTAACGAGGATCGGGTGACGTTTAATCTGCATGGCAAAGGAATTTTTAGAATTGTGCTCCATCGCGGCGCCAAAGTAAAAGAGAATGCAGATTTAAGGCCGTTTTTTGAAAATGAAAATAAGCTTTTGGAGTGGGCGGCGAACGATAGAGCTATTATCAAGTTTAAGGATATGAACGATGTTGAACAAAAGGCGGAGCAGTTTAAAGAAACGGTCAAAAGATGGATCGAAGTGTTAGAGGAGAAGTAAAACGAGAAGAAGTTGTCTTGACAGCAGTGCGGCTGACCGGACAACCGGAAGCACATTGTACACCTGAGGGTGTATAGTGTGCTTTTTTTGTTTAATCTTTTTCGACAAATGCGAGTAAAGAGAGAACATAGAAGTACAAATCGACAAATACAATAATTAATAATGCCACAAGGAGAGTGGTGGGCTATGGAGAACAATTTAATCAATGCGCTGCAATCGAACTGGTTAAGCATTCTCATTGCAGTTGTTGTCGTTTCATTCTTATATTTTCTAGCGAAGAAGCGTGTAGGTTTCGGGACAAGGGTACTGGCTGCGCTTGGCGCAGGATTGCTTGCAGGCATTTTGCTGAACCAGGTGCAAGCGGAGTATCAAGGCGTCAGCTTAATCGGGTCGATCTATGTTAACTTAATTCGAATGCTTGTCATACCGCTCGTATTCTTCCTTGTTATTAACAGCATCATTTCCATCACGAATTTGGGATATTTGCGCAAACTCAGTGTAAAAACGATCTCATGGTTTTTGGGCACAACAGGGGTCGCGGCTATTATAGGTCTGATAGCGGCATTATCCTTCAACCTCGGTGCAGGGATTGACGCGGCGCCTCCGGCCAATTTCGAAGCGCGCGAAGTGCCGACGTTTTTCCAAGTCATATTGGACCAGGTACCGAACAATCCGGTGAATGACGCGGCCAACGGTAAGGTGGTTCCGATCTTGATCTTCGCTTTATTTATTGCGATTGCAATCGTGAACGTCGGTTCCAAAAAGCCGGAAACCGTGAAGCCTGTCAAGGCGTTGATCCAATCCGCAACGGAAATAATGCATCAGGTAGTCAAGTTCGTGCTCCGGTTTACGCCATACGGCGTATTTGCGCTGATTGCGGGCATGGCGGCAAAATACGGGTGGGAAACGCTAGCGCCGCTAGCAGGATTAATTGTAGTCTCATATATTGCGCTCATCATTCACTTTGTTGCAGTTTTTGGCGGATTGGTTTCTTTCGTTGCCAAGGTTAACCCGATCAAATTTTTCAAGAAAGCATACCCGACCATCGCGGTCGCTTTCACGACTCGCAGCAGCTACGCCACGCTTCCGGTAAATTTGGAGGTCATTACGAAACGCTTGCGAGTATCAGAACGAATTGCCAGCTTCATAGCTCCGCTGGGGGCGACGATGAATTTCAACGGTTGCGGCGGTGTATGGCCGGCGGTCGTAGCCGTATTTGTGGCGAATGTGTTTAACGTTCCGCTGAGCTTTTCGGATTATCTCATTATTGTATTCGTCAGCATCATTTCCTCCATCGGTGTTGCGGGCGTCCCTGGTCCGGCATCGATCTCCGCGACCGTCGTCCTGACTGCCGTCGGTTTGCCGCTTGAAGGGATTGCGCTTGTCGTTGCGGTTGAAGCGTTGATCGATATGGGCCGGACCGCCGTTAACGCAACGGGAACGACCGTGACGGCTTTGCTTGTTGCGAATTCGGAAGGGGAGTTTGACCGGGAGTCGTTTAACCGTGACGAGGAGGACCCGTTGGAGCTGTCACAAGGCAGAATTGCGTGAAATAGAGTGAAACCGTTTTGACCGAATCCGCTTATCGTAAAGCGGATTCGGTCTTTTCTATTGCTTCTCGCAAGCAATACCGTCCTTGTCGCGGTCACTTTTCTTATTTGCTTCGTGCAGTGTTATTTTTGCAGGAAAAATGATGTCGGTTATTGAAAAGAAATATTTGGAAAGAAGACTATTTCATTCAAAAGGATTGATCCTATGGAAAAAGTTAAAATTGAAAAAGTAGCAATGGTCATGTTGGTGAAAAATGTAGAAGAAACCGTTGAGTTTTATAAGAAATTGAATTTCTAGCATGAAGTGATCGGAACGAACCCGGAACACCATCATGTTTCAAGAGACGGGGTGACCTTTATTCTTCATCCGGCAACAAATAGCGAAGATGTAAGGCCAAGTACGTCACTAATAGACAATCAACTGTATTATTTTGATGCTTTTTGTTATACAAACGCTGTTGATTTGCTGACGGAGCAATTTGTTTCGAATGGAATCACCATTGTCCGAGGACCGAATTACTCTGAATTTTGGAATGAGGTAACCATTAAGGATATTAACGGTTATTGCATAGCATTCGGCGGAGGGGTATCCGGTCAATGATGCTCCGGTCGAAACCGAATCGAAAGTAACGAATGCAGCCTTCATCCGATTCATGAGCAGTATAAAATTGCAGGACTCATGCAAACTAATGGTGAATTTTCCATGATTTCTCGGAGTCAGTATTGGAATAAACCGTTAGGAGCGATTTTAGTGGAGAAAACGAATGACGGAGAACGAAACGATTGGATGGAAGTGAAAGAGCTTCACTCTGAACATGATGAGGTCGACTCCGATGTCAATGAGGATGCTAAGCGGGAACTGCAGTTGGACGCTTCGTTTCAGGATTGGTACCGCAACATTGAATATTGGGTGAAACAGCAGGAAGAGATAACGAATGTACCGAAGGAAAATGTGTTCGACGCTGCCGTTACGATGGATGAGGATGAGAAATAAACGCATTACGACCCCCAATCGATCAGGATTGGGGGTTTGATGTTAGAGCTTCGTGCCTGCCCTTACCTTGTTAAATTTTTTGTGGGATAATGAGAAAGATTTTTTGAAATGGGGAATGACGAAACCTTTTAGATCGAGGAGGCAAATCCAATGAGTCAACGATATCGCATAACAAGATCGTTTCAAGAAAATACTGCAGAGCAAACCATCACTTTGGAAGAATGCAAACGGTATTTTGCATCCAAGCCTGATTTTACATACTCGCCGGTGTTTACAGTTTCCGGTCCAGCAAGCACCATGTCCATAGAGGGAGATTTTTTCATGTGGAGTTATGGCGACGCAAAAATTCCATTCAGACATTATCAAGGAGATCTGTATGTTGCGGTTTCCAACGAAGCCGTGATTCCAAAAATGATTGAGGTTGCAAGCGAATTGCGAGCGGATCTGACGGAAGGGTAGAAAAAGACCGGTTCATTTTATTCGCCTTCCGTGCTACAATGAATAGAACAAATGTTCTACTCGGTAGAAATCAAGGGCGGGGGCGTCATGCAGGAAACGGTACAAATATCCGTAAGAGCGTTTGTCGAATATGCTTATCGCAGCGGAGACATAGATTACGGTTTCCAGCAGACGGTTCCGCTTACGGAAGGTACGAAGGCCCATCGGAATATACAGCTGCGATATGGCGAACGGGATCGGAAAGAGGTTTTTCTGAAGACTGAAATATTGTACGGCGATCTCATGTTCGTCATCGACGGACGCTGTGACGGCATGCTTGTTGCGGAAGACGGGAGCACGACGATCGACGAGATCAAATCGACCTCCGGCAAGCTTCCGAGCATCCTTGAGGAAACGTACCCCGTACACTGGGCACAGGCGAAATGCTATGCCTATATGGCGGCAAAGGAGCAAGGGCTTTGCCGGATCGGCGTACAGCTGACGTACGTGCAGGTCGATAGCGGAGAGGAAAACCGGTTCTCCAAGGAGCTCACCTTCAAGGAACTCGAACGTTTCGTTATGGAGATGGTTGAGAGGTACTACTCTTTTGCAGCTCTTAGAAATAAACATTTGCAGTTGCGGAACTCAAGCATTAAAGCGCTGCCGTTCCCATTCCCATCCTATCGTGAGGGACAGCGGAGCCTTGCGGCGGCTGCCTACAAGACGATACTGGACGGGAAGAAGTTGTTCGCAAAGGCGCCGACCGGTATCGGGAAGACGGTGTCGATGATATTTCCGTCTGTCAAGGCAATCGGGGAAGGTTTGCTTCGGCGATTTTTTTATCTTACGGCTAAGACGATTACGAGAACGGCGGCTGAAGAAGCTTTCGCGTCATTGCAGGCGAAGGGGCTGCATCTGCAAGCGGTGACTCTTACGGCGAAAGAGAAGATTTGTTTCCGGGAGGAAGTCCGTTGTACGAAAGAAAGCTGCGAGTTTGCAGACGGCTATTATGACCGCGTCAATGAGGCGCTGCTTGATATGCTGGCCAATGAAACGCTGATGACCCGACAAGTGATAGAGCGGTACGCGCGCAGTCACCGAGTATGTCCTTTTGAATTTTCGCTTGATGCCGCTTATGCGGCGGATGCGGTTATTTGCGATTACAATTACGTATTCGACCCGCGCGTCAATTTGAAGCGGATGTTTGAGGACCAGAAGAGGCAGACGGCCGTACTGATCGATGAGGCACATAATCTTGTCGACCGGGCGCGGGACATGTATTCGAGCGAGCTTAACAAATCGGATTTTCTAGCAGTGCAGCGCGTTTCCAAAGGAGTTCGCCCGGAGCTGCATGCCGCTGCGAAAGCGGTGAATGATTATTTCATCGCAATGCGGAAGCGTTACGGCGAATGGGCCGAGCATGTAGAGCGCGGACTGCCGGAGCAGCTGATCGAGTTGGTCGAGTCATTCGCCTCAGCTGCTGAGAAAGCGTTAGCCGCAGCCGGGCGCTCCGGATTAGACGATTCTTTGCTGGCGGACCTTTATTTCGCATCCCAGCATTTCGTCCGCATTGCCAAGCTTTATGACGAAAAATATGTAACGTATATCGAATGCCGCAAAAGCGACGTACGCTTCAAGCTATTCTGCCTCGATCCTTCGCACCAGCTTCGGCAAACGGGTAAAGGCTACCGGGCGCAAATCGCCTTTTCCGCGACGTTGTCTCCGCTTTCCTACTATATGGACATGCTTGGCGGCGATTCGGAAGATAACGGGGATTATGCCGTTTCGGTGCCGTCCCCTTTCGCGAAGGAGCAGCTCAAGATTATCGTTCGTCCGCTGTCCACCCGTTATCAAGACCGAGAGAAAACCGTTGAAGCGCTTGTCGGCAACTTGCATGAGCTTGTAGAGAAACAACCGGGAAACTTGCTGTTTTTTTTCCCGTCCCATGAATATATGAACCTTGTCTATGAGCGATTTACTGTCACAGGACCGAAGATAAAGACGATTTTGCAGTCGGCTAACATGACCGAAGAGGAGCGGGAACGGTTTCTGGCGGCATTCGAGTCGGATAACGGGGAAGCTCTTGCCGGCTTTGCCGTCATGGGCGGGATATTTTCGGAAGGGATTGATTTGGCTGGCGATCGATTGACCGGCGTGGCGGTCATCGGCGTCGGGCTTCCGCAGCTTGGGGTGGAGCGGAATATTATGAAACAATATTTCGATTCGGCAGGCAAAAACGGCTTCGAATACGCTTACGTGTTTCCAGGCATGAACAAGGTGCTGCAGGCGGGAGGAAGGCTGATTCGAACCGAGCAGGATCGAGGGACCTTGATTCTCATTGACGACCGATATTTGCATCCGCAATACAATCGGTTGCTGCCGCCGGAATGGCGTCATTATATCGTGCAGAGGAACCGATAGAGCGCAAGTAAACGTTCAGCATAACCATGAGGAAAAAATCCCCCAATGCAGTGCAATGGGGGGATTTTTCCGAATTAGATTACGAATGTAACACTAATGATTACCAACAAAATATAGAGAACCAAAATAAAAGCTGTGTTTGCTCCAAAACCGAAACCACCAACTCCAGACATATTTATAACCTCCTTAGCACTGAGATAATTTATACTATGGGTTTCCGTTAAGAACGAATGGGTGAATGGAGGGGGGCAAACGAATAAAATTGGCTTCCGCCGGACGGACAGACAAAATTACTACTTCAATTGGAGATACTCGGAATCAACGTTCAAGGCTCCATCGACGAAACGATGTTTCTATGATATGTTGAAAGCATACTTAATTATAGGCATTCCGCTCGCAGAGCGGGTGCCTTCGCGTTTTTTTATGAAGAATTTACATTAAATGTATGGTGATATAGTACTCGTACCTCTACCGGGACATGAAGGCGGTGATGCTATGTTTCTCTTACGATCCCCTTTTGGGGCGATGTAGCGTAAATCGATCGGATAAAGATAAAAATACGGGGTGAGTTTATAATGCAAAAAATAAAGATTGGGATCGTAGGTTATGGAAACTTGGGTCGCGGTGTTGAAGCTGCCATTCGTCAAAATCCCGACATGGAGCTTTCCGGCATATTTACAAGGCGTCGACCCGAGGAACTACCGTCGCATGCAAAGAGCATTCACGTTTCCGAAGTTGAAAAATATGTTGGGAAAATTGATGTCATGGTGCTATGCGGCGGTTCCGCAACGGATTTACCGGAACAAGGACCTTATTTTTCTTCTATGTTCCATACGGTGGACAGCTTTGACCGCCACGCGAAGATTCCGGAATATTTCGAAGCGGTGGACGACTCAGCAAGGAAGAGCGGACATGCCAGCGTCATCTCGACAGGATGGGATCCGGGCCTGTTCTCGCTGAACCGCCTGCTGGGGGAAGCGGTATTGCCAGCAGGAAATGAGTATACGTTCTGGGGAAAAGGGGTTAGCCAAGGGCACTCCGATGCTATTCGCCGAATCAAAGGTGTGAGGAACGGAGTGCAATATACGATACCGGTAGAAGATGCGGTAGAGAAAGTAAGAAACGGAGAGGATCCTCTATTATCTACGAGAGAGAAGCATCTGCGGAATTGTTTCGTTGTTGCGGAACCTGGGGAAGATCTGTCGCGTATTGAGCGTGAAATCGTAACGATGCCGAATTATTTCGCCGAATACGAAACGAAAGTAAACTTCATCACCGAAGATGAGCTGCTGGAACATCATTCTTCCATGCCGCATGGCGGGATTGTCCTAAGAAGCGGGAAAACAGGCGAGAACAACAAGCAAATCATAGAGTTTGGACTTACACTTGCCAGCAATCCTGAATTTACTGGGAGCGTCCTGGTTGCATATGCACGAGCGATTCATAGGTTTGCAAAAGAAGGCTTTACAGGCGCGAAAACTGTGTTCGATATTCCCTTCTCTTACCTGTCTCCCAAATCCGGGGAACAGCTAAGAAAGGAGCTGCTTTAAAATCGGTTTAGACCTGAAGCGCCGAAATACATATGGAAAGCGGGAGTCCTGGGGGTGATACCAGGACTTTTTGCATTTCTTACGATAGGATTTATTCATAAATACCAATATAAGAATCGTTTACAAGAAAATAGAATAATGATATGCTCTGGTAGTAAAAATATTCCAGAAGCTTACTTAAAACGGGAGGATCCGTAGATGAAAACAATTCAGAGCGATCTGAGCAAGCTTGTTCTTAACGAAGACGCTAAAGTATCAAGAACAAATGACGACTTTTTACAGATTACATCTCCCGAAGATAAAGAAGCGGTGGTTACTTATCTTGAACAAATTAAAATCCCTTTAAAAATGGACCTTATTGCAAAAACCGATTCTACGAATATTCGCTTAAAGTGCGGGAAGGGACAAGTAATTTTTAATTGGGAAGGGAATCTCGAAGAGTTGCACGTCAGTGATCCTCTTCTAGGGAATCCATACGGAGTAATGGGTAAAGGCTTGCTGCCCGTCAATGAGTTCGTGCATATTAGCTGGATTATCGATAATAACTATATGGTGCTCCTAGTCGATGGAGAGGTTAGGCATTTTAGTGAAAACGAACCATATATGGCTTATATAAAAGAAGAAGTCAACATCGTACCTGAATGTACCGTCGGCTTCGCTTGTGCCATGGGATCCGTCTTGACGGTACAGGAATTTACTGTAGCGGAATGGAAACATGATGAACAAAGTCACAACCCAATAGCTTTGCATATTAACGATGGCATTCGCCAAGACGATCGAATTTCCGGTATTGGGCCGAATAACGCACCGATCAAAATGAAGCCCGGTGAAAGCTGTACTATTGAAGGCATTATATTCCCGGAAACGGCGAGAGAACAGAAAATCATATGGAGTACGAATCATAATATTCTAAAATTCAATAATGACGATAATGGAAAACTGACATTCACAGCGGTAGAGCAAGGCTCGGCGATCATTAAAGGCGAAATCGAAGGCGGAGGTCTCTCGGCGATATGTCATGTCAAAAGCTTTATTCCGGAATTCAAGACAAACCTTGAACAATTCAACGCGATCAGCGGAGAGTGGACAATCGAGAACGGACTCATAGGAGACGGCTGGGATCATAATTTCATGCTTTCTTCAATCGAAGTGGATGATTTCATCTACGAGGCAGATGTATGCGTTGAGAACGGCGCGGCAAGCGCATTAGTTTTTAGGGCAACCGCTAACGTTGAACAGTTTTATTGTATCTCTTTATACCCCGGGCCGGGAGGACGAATTGCGTTGAGGAGTCCTCATAAAGAAATTGAAGAACAAATGGCCGAAATACAGAGGCATACATTTTATCACGTTAAGGTCGTTGTCAAAGGAGACCATATTCAGGTCTACCTCGATGACCGGCTAATGATTGATGTTAGAGACAACTCCTATTCAAGCGGGTATTTAGGGTTAAATATTTTTTATGGGACGAGCATATTTCAAAATGTGATGTATGCAAAAATATAAGATGCGTATTGAATGCAAGAGATAAAAAGTCACCCGAAGGTGACTTTTTTATTGGGTTTTAAAACGTTCCTAGACAAAAAATGTGACGCTCTTTATCGACATGATTCGATTGTCTCGTGTTTTTTAAAGGAAAATGGCTTCGAGCTCAATTATTAGTCTAACTGCGGGAAAAAGATAAGTCTACAACATTTTTGGTATTTCATGTAAAGTGGTTTATAACCTGGCCGGGAAAATGAGAGTTGGAGGGTTAACATGGCATCTCCTGAAATATTGTCTAGAGCTGCTTTATCCTATGGATTTGATGTTGAAACTTTATCTTTTATCAGCAATTCAACCAACGAAGTGTACCAATTCACTAAAAAGGATTTACCATACATCTTACGATTATCTGAAAGACCGCTTGATTATGTTAATAACATTAAAGCGGAAGTCCAATGGGTTCGATATTTGGCTGAAAACGGAGTGCGAGCTTCGTTACCGATAACAACTACCGCTGGAGAAATAATTGCTGTATTTAAGGAAGGGGATAAATGGATTATTGCAACCGCTTTTGAAATGGCACAAGGGATCTTTTTTGATACGGATCCAAAACTATGGCGTCATTCCCTATTTAATAAATGGGGAGAAACGATGGGCAAAATCCATAGTCTTACGAAAACATATGATCCCGGTGATCCAAGCTTGACAAGACCTGAGTGGAGTGCAGCTAAGATCGATAATCCGTACTTGGAGAAGGGGAAGTATCGGGTTTTGCTTGATAGATTAAAAAAGCTGGAAGGTCATATTTCATCCTTCCCTAAAGATGAGCATTCGCACGGACTGATCCATTACGATTTTCATCCTTATAACTTTCTTATTGATAAGGGGGAGCATATAACGGTCTTTGATTTTGATGACGCAATATTCGGCTGGTTTGCGCTTGATATTGCTGTTGCAGCTACACATGCGGTATGGTGGGGATCGCCAAGCAATGATCGAGAATCCAAAAATGATTTTGCAAAAATGTTCTTGAATGAGTTTCTAATTGGTTATTTAAAACATAACCATTTGGACAGATTCTGGGTCCAGCATATTCCACTCTTCATGGATTATAGGAACATCAGCTCTTTTTTTAGGTGGCTAAGCAGTTGGGATGGAAATGAAGAACGTTTGTCGGAGTCCCAAAAAAGTGCAATTGTCTATGCAGTCGAACTTATCCAACAAGATCTGCCCTACGACGGTTGTGATATTCAATTGGACGGTGAACTATTTATTTAACTAGCGGGGAGAGCATTGTAACATGCGGAGGTCAAAGGGTGACGCAATGAAATACAAATCAACGCTTGATGGTATCACTCCTACAATGTTAGATGGATTTTTTGTAGGTTGGCCAAATCCACCATCGGCTAACAAGCTTTTTGAAATATTAAGCAATAGCTATAAATTTGTTCTTGCTATTGATGAAAAGACAGACAAGGTGATTGGTTTTATTACCGCAATAAGTGACGGTGTTTTGTCGGCATATATTCCCCTGTTAGAGGTTCTACCTTATTATCAAAAACAAGGTATAGGAAGTGAGATGGTAAAACGTTTGCTTCAGCAATTGTCGGATATTTATATGGTAGACCTCATCTGTGATGAAAATTTGCAGGAATATTACGAACGGCTTGGACTGAAAAAGGCAAATGGAATGATAATTCGTAATTTTGCCAATCAATCAGGTCGATAAAGCTACCGGAGATCAAGCAAGAATTGAAAGATTGGTCAAAATGATTATTAGGAGAATAACAATGGATGTTAATATTTGGTCAGGTTCAAAAGTGAGATTACGCCCTGTGACTCAATCTGATTGGAAACAATTCCATGAGAATGATCAGGATTCGGAGGGAGCAAGACTGTGCGACTCCATATATTTTCCGAGGTCTGAAGACGGAACAAAAGCTTGGGCGGAACGCATATCCTCTAATACATCTAATGGTGACAATGTATTTCTTGCAATTGAAACACTCGATGGAACTCTTGTTGGCAGTTTAACGACAAACAGTTGTGATCCACGTAATGGTACGTATAAATATGGCGTAGCTGTCTTTCGTAAACATTGGCGAAAAGGATATGCTTCCGAGGCGATAAGGATTTTGCTTCGTTATTACTTTGAGGAACTACGGTACCGTAAGGTGAACGCTTATGTTTATGCTTTTAATGATGGGTCACGTGCTTTGCAGGAGCATCTGGGGTTCGTCCAAGAAGGGATACTTAGAGAAATGATTTTTACGAAAGGCAAGCATTACGACGAGTATGTATATGGACAAACAAAAGATGAGTTTGAAAAACTCAATATGCTTCTTAACTAAATAAAACCAATCCTTAAACCCCTTGAAGGCAGAAAAATCCAAGATAATTATTTAGAGGGCTGCGAAACGTTAGAGTGGCTAAGAGCTTTAACCCGGTAACCATTGCGATTACATGAGAGCTGCTTTCTCTATTCGAGTCACATTGGAGATAATTCTGATGTGGCTTTTTTGTATAAAATTTATTTCTTAATTGTTTTTGATATATTTTCTAACTGGTTCCATTATTATAATTGTCATTATTAGCCATTGGATGGAGGGGGATCTGGATGTCGTTAGAAGTTCGTCCATATGATGCTGAATTCGAAAAATGTGTTGATGAGTTAAACCATAAGGCATGGGTACTCTTTAAGTATAATAAAGATTACGAGCATCGGAAGATGAGTTGCGTCCTCAATGAGGATGGGAATGTAATCGCAGTAGGATATTTGCGTCATGGAATAACGGAAGATCACGATGTAATGGAAGTTGTAATAGAAGTTAACCAAGAGGCTTTTGAGCGTTTTTCTGAAGTGAGAACTATTTTATATCCTTCATTAATTGATATTTGCAATGCACTTCGTAATCCCGAAAAGAAAACGAAGTTGGTAGTTTGGAACGACTTTGATGGCGACCGGGTATATTACGAAGGACATGGTTTTTACGATTATCAAACGTATTATTTTGCAAAAAGGACAATTGACCATAAATGTATCACCGAAATAGAAGCGCCTACCGGCGTCAAGGTTTGTCATAATCCAATGAAGGCAGAAGAGGAACGAATGAATTACATCAAAGTTGAAAACCAATATTATAAAGGAGTCGTGTATTGGAGCGTCAATATGTTGGAATGGATGATGGGTGGTCCGGAGCTGCATACCATTTCGGCTTTTGAAGGCGATGAAATGGTCGGCAGCGTTACCTGTTGGCAAACAGGGGCAGTTGACCGGTTATTCGTCATTCCACGATGGAGAAATAAAGGATTAGGTAAATATCTCGTTGCAAAAGCATTTGAATATCACCTAGCAAACAGGCGTACGCATGTTCAAACTTTGGTGAATGATCAGGATGTAGTGGGCAAACATTTTTTGAAGTCGATGGGTTATAGCTTTCCTGATCGATTGGAACTATTAGCATTGGACATGCAATAGGAAGTTATTCAAAGATGGAGTGCGGACGTAGACAGTTTCCGACACTCCTTTTTTCTTATGAGTCTATAGCTGCTTAGCTCCTTTTTGTGAATTCAAAAAGGATTTTCATTGGTTAAAAAAGAAAATATTTATAAATTCATGACCGGTTTTTGTTTTTCCTTACGTCTATTTACCGTATGGAACTGCTGAGGTGAGATTATTGCATGCTGACGAACGAATACTAGTGGATTGTGCGTGTCATGGAGACCTAAATGCATATTCTGCTTTAGTAAGAAAATACTCTAACGCAGTCTACTCAACGGCATTCAGTCTTCTCGGCGATTTCCTTTTAGCCCAAGACATTGCTCAGGAAGCATTTGTCAAGGCATGGAACAATCTGAATTGTTTAGAGGAAAGGGGGAAGTTCGGCAGCTGGTTATTTACGATTACCAAACGGCTAAGTATTGATTGGATTAGGAAGACCAACACGCGAATAACAAACCTAGAGGTTATTGATCAAGTTGCCGATCCGGTGTCTACTGAAGAAATGATTGAAAGACGAGAGAGAGCGAAAACAGTATGGAATGCTTTAAATTCCCTGGATGAAAAATATCGACAGGTGACAATTCTTTACTTTATGAGCGGATTTAACACTAGGGAGATTAGCAGGTATCTAAATATATCCGTAAGCTCCACCGAAAGCCGCCTCAGAAGGGCAAAGGAAAAATTAAAACTGGAGTTGATATCATTGGTCGAAGAAACATTAATAAACAATAAAGTTGACGAAGCATTCGAGCGTAGAGTATTAGAACGACTTCAAGGAGTGGTTGTCGTTTACATTCCTGCGATTGAATTGGCACAGTCGGCGGAATGGTATGAAAAGTTCCTCGGATATAAAATCACCCATAAAGGCGATATTTGGTCGCTCGAACGTCCCGGTTATTTAAAAATTATTTTGTGTGAAATCGGATGCACCACACACCCAATCCAGTTCAATCGGAGTAACGACGACTCGACAGCCGTTATGATGATTGGTTCACCTGATATCGAAGAATACCACGAATTTCTCAAACAAAAAGGTGTAGAAGTTACAGACATACTGGATCGAGGCGGATGCGGGAAAAGTTTTCAAATGAAAGATCCTGCTGGTAACCGAGTAATGGTTGATTATTTTGCTCCTGCATTTGATACAACAAACGCTTAAGCTTAATTTTAAGATATGACGCGGCGAATAACGATAAGGGAAAGTGCGAAAGGAAAGGTAACGATGATTATGACGCAAGAAGAAATGCTGTTCATTGTGCAATCACAACTTGCAATTGACCTGATTTGCTCTATCGATGACCTGAACGGCGAGAGGGACAGCATTATTTTTGTTGAAGCTAAAGAAAATCCAGGACGCAGGCCATTTCCGAGAAAGTCGCGTTATTTCGAAATTGTGTTTATGGGGAAATCAATTGTAGTATCGGCTACACCCGAACGGTTGTTAATTGCCAAAACACACATGCAGGGCAAGGACAGGGACACGGTATTCTCCTTGCCGTTTATCAGAGGTCTTTACTTGCATTTTTTGCCTGATATAAAAAGAATAAAGCCAATGACACCCCCAAATTCCTTTTCATTCGAACTGATTAAGCGAGAAGAAGTGGTCAGTTTATTTGATGTTACAAGATTCAATGAAGCCATTATTTATGATACGAATCTTCCCTGGCAGACGGATCTAGCTATGCTTGCAAAGCAAGACGGGGAAATTGTTGGTGTGGCAGGGGCAAGCAAAACCTGTGATAAACTGTGGCAAATTGGCATAGAACTATTACCCAAATACCGTAATTTGGCATTGGCTAGTTATCTTGTAAACAGGTTAACTTTTGAAATATTGGAACGTGGAGAGGTACCGAGTTATGACGTAATTGCCAGTAATATTGCTTCGCAGAGAGTAGCTCAACGATTAGGGTATTTTCCCGCATGGGTGTCTGATTGGAGATGCAATTTTGAAGGACTTGAACAGTAATGGTTTCAAGAAGCACTAGCGCAATTAAGAGGCAGGCGGCCGGCAACACGATCGGCTGCTATTTCATTGAAGTAACGCAACAAATGCTTGCTTATGTTTTAATTTTCAGGAGTTGATGACATGGAACAGGAACGGCAAGCAAGAAATGTAGCAATCTTGATTTTTGAAAATGTTGAGCCATTAGATTTTGTAGGACCCTTTGAAGTATTTATTACTGCAAGTAATCGGGGTAAAGACTTCAAAGTATACACTGTTGCGGAACACGATAGTCCTGTAAAAGCTTTGGGAGGTCTAAGCATTAACCCATCTTATTCCATCGCTACTTGTCCCAAGCCTGACATTCTGGTTGTTCCTGGAGGTTGGGGGACAAGAAAAGAAATGTTTAACGATAATATTACAAATTGGATAAGAGAAGTATCGAATGATGTTGAGGTTCTTCTATCTGTATGCTCTGGAACATTAATTTTAGCAAAAGCCAATTTGTTGGAAGGATTGAAGCTTACGACCAATCGTTTGGCGATAAACGAAGTAAAAGCAGTTATACCGGCAACTTCCGAATTACTAGAAGAAGCGCGATACGTTGATAACGGAAAAATTGTATTCTCTGCTGGTGTTTCGGCAGGCATTGATGCTTCCTTGTATGTTGTGGGAAAATTAATAGGCGAAGAAAGAGCTATAAACACTGCAAATATGATGGAGTATGATTGGAAAAGAAATTAAACTAACGGGATAACGATAGATCCAACATGCAGAGAGCAACACATGATAATGACCATGGGATCGTCATTAATTAAGGAGAACGAGAGCTCAGCGATGGAACCGATCCATCGCTTTTATTGCGTTCCGCTGAGCCCTCAGTGTCACTGTCAGGAAAATAGTGGTAATATGGTTTTGTTCATTGAAAAATGGGAGGACGATCGTGTGGGATCAAGAATAATGCATGTAATTATTGCAAATAAGATTGCTGAGCGTCTGTCGATTGAAGATAGAACGCCGTTTTTACTTGGAAGCATTGCTCCAGATGCTGTTACGACTAAAAACGAATCACATTTTTTTATAGGTGAACATCAAGATTACTCAAGAAGTGTAGACTATAAAGGATTCTTGAATAAATACAGTTCGCAAGCAGATAGTCTTTATATGTTGGGATACTATATACATTTAATTGCTGATGAAATATGGCTGAAAGGTTTTTACCTATCTTGGCTGAGAAACAGAATGGATGCCGATAAAGAATTATATGGTTTATACCATAATGATTTCAAATTATTAAACGGTAAATTATTGGAACACTATGGGTTAAGAGACGAATTGAGAAAGACGTTATATTACATTCCAACCATCATTGATTTACAAGAAGTTAAGTCCAAAGATGTCGAAGGACTAATTCCATACGTACTGGAAGATATGGAGTATGAAAAGGATGTTTTAAATCAAAAACTTAATGTTTTTATGTTTGATCAAATTGTAGGTTACATAGAAACATCAGTCGAAATGGGATTATTGTTATTAAAACAGGCTGCCATCCTACACCTCTTACCTACAATGTACCGATAAGCGACATTAAATTTATTTTTAGAACGAAGTCAGGTTTCAACTTCAAATGGCATCTAACTATCTAGAACCACATATTAACTTCCAGATAAAAGGGGGGGCGTGCTTGAGGAGAATGTAATGTTTATATAGGATGGATCCCATGTTTTTGAATGCGAATTAGGAAAAATAATCAATGGAGTTTTAAAGTGACGAGGAGGATGATTTGTATGAGTAAAACGTTGATAACCACTGCATCAGCATTCCATCAATTCACATGTCTGTATCTGCCGGCGGACGACCCGCCGGCATTAATAGACTGGTATAAAGAACTATTCAATTCCCCTAGTACACGCAAGCATTTTCTTTTCTGGGGACCTAAGAAAGAATTTGTAGCCAACTGTAATTTCATTACGGATGAATACATTCCGGGTGAAACTTATGAAATGTTTGCTGTTCGATTTGAAACAGATTGTATAGAAGCGTTGTACGAACGTCTGTCGAAGGCCGGCGTTGTATTGGAGCCGATGCAAAAGGATCGTACGGGCTTTACTTTTGTATTTACCGACCCTCAAGGAAATAAGTTTCAAGTATGGCAGCACCCAGATACTGAGACCCAATCATTGCGGGACGATGTTCCGGCTTTAATCGGAGCAACCACTCTATTTTTCCCGGTTGCGAACCCGGAAGAAACGCGCAAATGGTATTTAGAGGTTATTGGTTTAGAGTTAAACGATTCAGGGTGGCCGACAACAAGCAAAGGACAAGAAATTCGTTTCTACAAAGCATTGGATATTGGACTGAATCAGCCTTATCATAGACATTGGTCTATCATCAATGTCGCTGTAGATGGGCTTGATGTGATGCACAAACGATTGCTGGAGCAAGGACAGAAGGTTAAGTATATACTTGACAGAGGCGGTTGCGGGCGAAATTTCGATCTATATGACCCCGATGGCAATATGCTGGAAATATGGGAACCGCAGACGATGATACTTAAGAATTTCAATGTTGAGGTTGACTGTTCCGATTGGAAACAACATTATCATTTTGCTAATGCCGGCTTTGAGGATAACGAGCCGGAAGGAGGAGATATTGATTCGTTTTTGGCGAGAGTGTCAAAGAACGATTTTAACCATCGCCGTATCGTGATTCCGGGCTATAATGTATTACAAACACTTGATCCTGAGGGAATGGAATCTCTTTTAGAAACCCTGCATCAGTATAGTATGGAACACCCTCGGAATTCATTCGAAATCATAAAGCGTGATTGGGAGCCGACCGACACTGACGCTATGGAGCCCGCTGATCATAGAGAAGTATTTATTGTCCCTACCGAACGTGCTAAGGGAATCTTAAAAATATATGGGAGGTCCGATAGCCCGAATTGGAAAGACCGAATTGTTGTGCAGATTCCTTTTTTTAGTTTTGATATCGATACGTTTTTTTCAAAAGCATTAGAAGGCCGCCATGAAATTTTCCGACAAATCCAAATTATTAATGATGAAGCATCCATACCTTGGTATTTGAAAAAGATTGATTCAGATGCGGTTAGGGAACTAAAAATAACAGTGGAACGGTTTAATCAAGAACATCCGGAACATGCAATAGATATTATAGAATAAGACTTCCACGGGCAGCATAGCTTAAAAGCTGAATAAAATGCAATTTCGCCTTGAGGCAATTAGTTAATGTAAAGAACCCGCCTTCAGCTTACGCGAAGGCGGGTTCTTTAATTTCCTATGATCTCTTTCAAATGACAGGAGGGTTAGAATGACGGATCCAAATGAAGGATTTGTAAAGGTAGCGCCTCGTTGGCGTATAGCTTATTCTCATGCAAAAGCAAGGAAGGTAGAAGGGAAAAATGGCCAAGCTCTCGATCTGAGTGCTAGTGCTATATTACGAAAAGCCACATCTCAGGCGAACCCTTTAAAAGATCATTCAGGTGATTTTACTGTAAGTGTATGGGTCAAGGGTGATCTTTTGAGCGGTTTTGGAAATCGTTCATTTGATCTCATTGCAGCAACACATGATGTGGATGATCGTGAGGTAGGTTGGAGGATCGGGGTTCAAGCTAGCGGTGCATGGTATTGGCAGGTAACTGAGGAGTCTTATTCATATGAACCTACAGCTATTCGACAATCCATTCGTGATGATCAATGGCATCTGCTTTCCTTTAGCTACTCTGCTGAACAACCGGAATTCCGTCTTTATTATGATGGATTAAATGTAGGAATCTATAGTGTTTCCTTAAACCAAAGTTGGAATCAAGCTCAAACTCTCTGGATCGGGGGAGAACCGAAAAATGATAGCGACTGTGAATCCTTCCCAGGGTTGATCGATGAAATATGGATATATGATCGAACACTTACGGCTAGGGAAATTGGTAAGCTTTTTTCTCAGCATCGGCACCTTGAGCCATTACCAGAAAGGCAGATCCAAAATCTCAAGGTGATGACTTTCAACATATGGAATGGCGGGCGTGAGATGGGGGCCGAGATCGGTGTCCAGCGGGTTATTGATGTTATAAAAGATAGTGGTGCAGATTTGATTATGATGCAGGAGACATATGGCTCTGGACCAATTATTGCGGATGCTCTTGGATATTATTTCTACTTAAGAAGCTCGAATTTATCCATTTTGAGTCGCTACCCGATAATGGAAACGTATCCATACTATCAAGCTTTCCACTGTGGTGGAGCGCGGATACAGATCAATAAGGAACTATATGTGAATGTATTTTCTATCTGGTTACATTACCTTAGCGATTATTTAAGAGAGCTGTATCGCAATGCAGATCTTAATCAAGTACAACTGCTCGAAGGAGAGCAGGAACGGTTAAATGAACTGATAGAAATTATCAAAGAAATAGAGCCACTAACTGTAAAATCGGAGCAAGAGCCACTTCTATTGTGTGGAGATTTCAACAGTGGTTCTCACTTAGATTGGATTGAAGCGACTCGATCGCGACATAATGGGTATGTATTTCCGTTTCCACAGTCGCTTGCCTTAACTGAAGCGGGATTTAGAGATACGTATCGGGAGATTCACCCTGATCCGGTTGCTGATCCAGCAATTACTTGGCCGGTCTGGGAGCTGAATGATTACATCAATGATCGTATTGATTATATCTATCTTCATGGCACAAAACTTCAACCACAGTTTGCAAGAAAGATCGATACACATTCTGTACGTTTCCCATCTGATCATGCGGCGGTTTTGGTTGATTTTCGAGTTCAACAAGCAAATACTAATTTGTGATTAACGGGTCAAGTTCTTGTACTCAATCGACACAAACGTACTCCAATAAACGCATAACGATATAAAAGTACCAACATAAAATTAATTAAAAAGCCCAGCCTAAGGGCTTTTTTTTCTACGACGGCATGAATAACTAACAGGAATTTCCTG
>NZ_JAQZSG010000043.1 GCF_028745515.1 Paenibacillus thermotolerans
CTGTTAAGGCTCCAAATTTTGTTACACAAACAATTGTACGTCATCTTCTCGATTCAAGATAGTGAAGTTTAACCTCCTTATTCCTGCTGATTTCTACGTTGGAGTAAGATCGCGGAGGAGATAGTGAGGTTTTACTGCGCTATTTTGCGAAAAATGGCTTCTCGATTCGAAATAGTGAAGTTTAACCTCCTTATTCACTGCTTGCAACAAGAGACCATTCTACGTATAGAATGGTCTCCCTAAACGATTAAAGATTAACCTCTTCGTATATCCTCACGCAAACCAAAAGCAAAAAGAATATAAGTCCGATCCAAAGCAACTGTCTTTCCTTCGGCGAGTCCACTTGGCGAAGCGTACGCATCTGTACCGCCTCCAAGTTACGATGCTGCATGTATCCTTTCCACTCCATCGCGACAATCAGCTCTTCCACGGCTTGGAACAGCGAGATCATAAGCGGAATGACAAATACGGGAATATCCCGAACGTGAATGTTCCCCCGTTTCGGAGCCCGTTTCCCCCGCGCTTTCGCAATCATGATGAAACGGTCGGTCTCTTCGATAATTAGTGGAATAAAGCGCAGCACGAGAGAAGCGGTAAGCGCCAGCACTTCAACGGGAACATGAAGCCGCCTGAAGGGCTTCAGCATCGTCTCGAGTCCGGATTTCATAGCCGCGGAGCTTGTCGACAACGTAAACACGAGCCCGATTACGGTAATTTCGAAGAAAGCGAACCATCTGCGAAATGTATCGGCCGCATTCCCGAAAGAAAAGGAAAGCCCTTCCGCCCCGGCCAACTGTATGCCGGAGAAGGCGACGGCGATCGTTACGAGCCAGAGAAGCGGCTTGCACATGCGAAGCAGCTTGCCTCGGTCTTCGGGAGTTAACGCCGATACGCTCCCCCCGACAAACAGCAGCGCAATGCCGAGCCCTGCCCATCCGGTTTGCAGCACGATCCCGATAGAGAGAAGAGTATAGACCAGCCATTTTCGCTTCGGATCCAGCGCATAGACGAAGCTTCGATCGCTTTGCCCGGGCAGTGTTTCCGGAAGAGGGATCTCACTGGGAACGGGCACGTCCGATACGGATTTCGCCTGCGGATGCGCAGCAATGCTCTGCCGCGGCATTCCGCGCAGCTCGCCCTCGATCGCCTCCGCCAGCCGCTCCGGGGTCAAAGCGATCGAAGGGAGCCGGAACCCCGCTTCCTTCAATGCTGCGGCCACCTCCATCGCGCCGGTTAAGCCGATGCCGTACTGTCGAAGCAGCGTCGGATTCGCCATCAGCTCCACGGGGGTCACGTCGGCTGCGATCTTCCCGCGGTGCAGCACGAGCACCCGGTCGGCAATCGGCAAGAACGCGTCCAGATCATGCGTCGCGAGCACGATGCCGCACCGCTCCTTCCAGCGAAGCAGCTCCTCCGTCAGCCGGGACAGCGAAGCGGCGTCTAGTCCGGCGGACGGCTCATCCAGGAACAGCCAAGGCGTCTCGGCGGCCATGATCGTGGCGAGCGCGACCCGCCGCTTCTGCCCTCCGCTGAGCAGGAACGGGGATCGCTCCAAATAAGCGGCAGGAAGGCGTTGTCCTGCTAAAGCGTCTGCCGTGCGCCGGAGTCTGTCCGCCTTCGGCAGCCGATACGCTCCAAGGGAGTAGTCGAATTCCCCTTGTACCGTTCGAGCAAACAGCTGATGCTCGGGAAATTGAAACGCGACCGCATTCCGCAGCAGCAGCGCCCGATCGACTCTTCGGCCTTTCCAGAGCGGCCGATCGTCGTAATACACGTTACCGGCGGAAAGCACGGAAAGTCCGGCCAAAGCCCGAAGAAGCGTGGACTTTCCGGCTCCGGTCTTGCCGATGACGATTGTAATCGTTCGATCGGGCGCTGTGAATGAAATATGCTTCAGCAGCGGTTTAGACTGAAGACCGGCGGTGAAGACGGCGACGTCTCTCGCTTCAAGGGACAAGCCGCATCACCGCCTCGCTAAATTGGTTGGGAGAGAGCGGGAGGGCCGGCAATCGAATTCCCCGCGCTTGCAAGGCGCGCGCTGCGCGTACGACATATGGCGGTTCGAAGCCGAGCCGTTCGCAGGCCCCCGTCCGAGCCGCATCCGCCTCGCCGTAGAAGAATGCTTCGCACGTTCCGTCAAAGACGATGCGCCCCTCGCCTAGCGCTATGATTCGGTCCGCGTAATGGAGCTCCTCCATCCGGTGCGTGACCCAGAGGACCGTTCGGCCCAATCGGTTCAGCTTCGCCGTCGCCTCAAGCACCGATTGGCGGGAAGCCGGATCCAGCATGGAGGTCGCTTCGTCGAACACGATGCAGGATGCGCCTGCAGCTAGGCAGCAGGCGATATTCAGCAGCTGCTTCTGCCCGCCGGACAGCTGCTTTATGGGCATGTCGGACGGTACGCTCAGCCCGACCTCTCTCAGCAGCGCGGACATGTCGGCTGCGCTCATGCCGGCCGCGCATAACTGTATTTCCTCATAGACGGTTTCGCCGAGTATTTGGGTCTCCGGATTTTGCATCACCATATGGACGGTTTGGCCGGCCGCAACGATCCGCCTGCCTTCCGACAGCGGGATCATGCCGGAGAGTACGAGAGACAGGGTGCTCTTGCCGCTTCCGTTGTTACCGACAACAGCGGTCCAGCTCCCTTCGCGGATATGTATGGAAATTCCTTCAATGGCGGCCGGACGCTCGGAAGAACCGTGGAGGTATCGAACGGCGGCATTCTCCAGGGAGATCGCGTGTGGAATTTGTTTCCCCATAAGTCTATTCATTCCTCATCATGCGTGCTATAATCCTGATTGTTAACCAAAGATGAGATACGAGGTTAACAATATGGTGACACCAATGTATCATACCAAAGGAGAGAATTTCAATTGAAAAACGCATTCACATTACGCGGCATCGCATTCAGCGCCTTGTTCGCCGCACTGGTCGTCGTATTCGGTTATGTCAGCATTCCGCTAGGATTTTCGCCGGTTCCGATCACCCTTCAGACGCTTGCGGTCATGCTGGCGGGGGGCTTGCTCGGAGCGCGTTACGGCTTCTTCAGTATGATGATCGTCGTCGTATTGACGGCGCTTGGACTGCCTTTGCTGCAAGGCAAGGGCGGTCTTGCAACGCTTCTCGGACCGACGGGGGGCTATGTCGTCATGTGGCCGTTCGCGGCGATGCTCATCGGCTACACCGTAAGTAAAGTGCGAAAATCCGGATGGGTTGCGATCGCAGCCATTTTCCTCGCAATGGAATGCTTCGGTTCGCTGCTATTATATGTGACAGGCGTGCCTTGGCTGGCGCATTCGTTAGGGTTTACGACGGAAAAGGCGCTTGCCGCCGGATTTTATCCTTACCTGCCGGGCGATACGGTCAAGGCTGTCGCAGCGACGTTCATTACGGTTACGCTGCGGCAAGTTTTTCCGCAGCAGCGGTTGACGGGGCACGGCCATTACAACATACAGGTACAGCAACAGTCGGACTTGAAATAAACTAAACCGTTTATTGCCGCAAAGACTATGATCTTTGCGGTTTTTTTTCTGTGTGCTTGCGGCGCAGAAAACGGTTGACTCCTATTTCGGAATCTTCTACAGTAACTATCATGACTGGAAACGTTTTGCAATAATGACCGGATGGGGAAGGAGCCGCCAATGCCTGCGTTTAAAATACCGTTACGCCAATATACCAGCCTGCTGCGCAATTATTTGAAAAACCAACGCGCCTCTATGATCGGGCTGGCCGCTTTGCTTGTCGCGGGACTAATCATGCAGCTGGTCAACCCGCAGCTGATTCGCTATTTCATCGACTCCGCCCAAGGCGCGGAATCAAATCGTGCGCTCTGGATTGCGGCGGGGCTTTTCATCGGCGTGTCTCTGGTTCAACAAATCGTGAACGTAATCGCCGTCTACATCGGGGAGAACGTCGGCTGGATCGCCACCAATAAGCTTCGCGGAGACGTTGCGGAGCACTGCCTCCGCCTGGATTTGTCCTTCCACAAATCGCACACGACCGGCGCCATCATCGAAAGGGTGGACGGCGATATTAATGCGCTGGCCAATTTCTTTTCCAATTTCGTCATAACCCTTCTCAGCAACCTGCTGCTTGTCGTCGGCATCCTGATTCTGCTGTTTGCGGAGGGCTGGGTCATCGGGCTCGGCATGACTGTTTTCGTCGTATTTGCGATTTACGCCATTCAAAAGATTCGCAAATACGCCATTCCCTATTGGGGTCGGCTCCGCCAAATCAGCGCGGAATTTTACGGTTTTATGAGCGAACACCTGGAAGGTACGGAGGACACTCGTGCGAACGGCGCTACCGCGTTTGTCATGCACAAGTTTTATACGTTGCTCCGCAAGTGGCTGCCGATCAGAATCCGCGCGTTCATGGGCTGGGCCGCGATGTGGATTACAACGATCGTCGTCTTCACGCTCGGCAATGCGGTCGCTTTCGCACTGAGCGCTTATTTGTGGAAAAAAGGAGCCGTATCGATCGGTACGGTGTACATGATTTTTTACTATACCGAGCTGATGGCGAAGCCCATCGAGAAAATCCGCACCCAGATGGAGGATTTGCAAAAAGCGGACGCCAGCATCGTTCGCATTCGGGAGCTGCTGGACACAAAGCCGGCCGTTCGCGACGGAATCGGAACGCCTCTGCCGAAAGGGCCACTTGAGGTTCGGCTGGATCGGGTCACATTCTCATACGAGGAAGGCTCCACTACGCTGCATGATATCGATTTCCGTTTGGAGAAGGGGCAGGTGCTCGGCGTTCTCGGCCGTACAGGCAGCGGAAAGACTACGCTGGCAAGGCTGCTTCTGCGGTTTTACGATCCGCAGGTTGGGGAAATCAGATTTAGCGGCGTTCCGATTCGGGAAGCGTTGCTTCACGATCTTCGCACCCGTGTAGCGATGGTCACGCAGAACATTGAAATTTTTCAAGGCACCGTTCGCGACAACCTGACGTTCTACGACGAATCCATCTCCGATGAACGCATCATCCGGGTGTTGGATGAGCTCGGTCTGGGCGAATGGTACGCTGCGATGCCCGGCGGGCTCGATACGATGCTCGATTCGGGAGGAGGGGGACTGTCCGCCGGTGAAGCGCAGCTGCTTGCGTTTGCCCGTGTATTCCTGACGAACCCCGGTCTCGTTATATTGGATGAGGCTTCCTCGCGGCTTGACCCGGCCACCGAGCAGAAGCTGGAGGCTGCCGTAGGCAAGCTGCTTCGCGACCGCACGTGTATGATTATTGCGCATCGGCTTGCCACCGTACAGCGGGCGGATTACATTCTTATTCTGGAAAACGGCCGAGTGGCCGAATACGGCAAAAGGGCGGAATTGGCAGCAGACCCCGGCTCCCGATTCAGCCGGATGCTGAAGACCGGGCTCGAGGAGGTGCTCGCATGACGACGATGCAATTGCTATGGCGGCTTGTCCGGTACCGGCCGCTGTGGTATACGGCAAATGCCGTAATGTGGTCGCTTATTTATTTGGCGCCGATTGCGCCGGGGATGCTGACGAAGGAATTTTTCGATGCGCTTTCGGATTCCGCTTCGGCTACATTCGGCATATGGACGATCATCGCGCTTTTGCTGGGTGCGGCCGCCGTCCGGATTGCCTTTATCATTCTCGGCTTCATCACCGACGTTCAGTTTCGGATGCGCGTAGGCGGCTTGCTTCGGCGCAATATGCTCCATCATATTTTGCGCGAGCCCGGCGCTCGGGCCATCCCCGTCTCGCCCGGCGAAGCGATCAGCAACTTTCGTGACGACGTGGAACAGACGGAAGAAGCGATCAGCTGGTCCGTAGATGCGTTCGGTATGACGGTATTTGCCGTCGCTTCGTTCGCCATTCTGATCCGGATCGACGCGCGGCTTACGCTGTTCGTCTTTCTTCCGCTCGTACTTGTCGTTACGGCCGCCCAGCTGTCGACCTCGCTGCTGCAAAAATACCGGGCCGCCAGCCGCGAAGCGACGGGCCAAGTGACCGAGGCGATCAGCGAAATGTTCGGCGCCGTTCAGGCGATCCAAGTAGCAGGGGCGGAGAGCCGGGTGATCGGCCGCTTCAAGGCGTTGAACGATCAACGGCGCAGCGCTATGCTGAAAGATAAGCTGCTGAATCAGGTGCTCGATTCCGTCTTTTCGAATACCGTCAATTTGGGGACCGGGCTGATTCTGCTTTTGGGCGCGCAGTCGATGCGAAGCGGCGATTTTTCCGTAGGCGACTTCGCTTTGTTCGTCTACTATTTAACGTTTGTTACGCAATTTATACAAAACTTCGGAAAGTTCCTAGCTCTATTTAAACAGACGGAAGTATCCAAGCAGCGGATGACCGCCTTGCTGCAAAGCGCGCCGCCGGATCGGCTCGTGGAGCCGCATCCGCTTTATCTGCGCGGCGAGCTTGCGGAACCGGTCATTCCGGCCAAGACGGCGGACGATCTGCTTGACGTGCTGGAGGTGACCGGCCTTACGTACCGGTATCCGGAAACCGGACGCGGCATCTCCGATGTGAGCCTTCGCCTGCCGAGGCATTCGTTCACGGTGGTCACCGGGCGAATCGGCTCCGGCAAGACGACGTTCGTCCGTACGCTTCTCGGCCTGTTGCCCAAGGATGCTGGCGAGATCCGCTGGAACGGGCACGTCGTCGGCGATCCGGGCAGCTTCTTCGTCCCGCCGCGCAGCGCGTACACCCCGCAGGTGCCTCGCTTGTACAGCGACACGCTCAAGCGCAATATTTTGCTCGGAGTTGCGGATGACCCTGACCGGCTCGAAGCCGCGATTCGCGCCGCCGTGCTCGAAGCGGACATCGCGATGCTGCCCGACGGCTTGGAGACGGTCATCGGACCGCGCGGCGTCAAGCTGTCGGGCGGCCAGGCGCAGCGCACCGCAGCCGCCCGAATGTTCGTCCGCGAAGCGGAGCTGCTCGTGTTCGACGACCTCTCCAGCGCACTGGATGTCGATACGGAAAAGAAGCTGTGGGAGCGGCTGTTCGAGCGCCGATCCGCGACATGCCTCGTCGTGTCGCACCGCAAAGCCGCGCTCGCTTACGCCGACCGGATCGTGCTGCTGAAAGACGGCCGCCTGGAGGCGGAAGGCACGCTTAACGAGCTGCTGGCGACAAGCGAGGAGATGCGGCGGCTTTGGAACCGCGAGCTTGAGTAAAAAAAAGATCGTTCGGCCGTGACGGCTGAACGATCTTTTTTGTTACCATTCCGAACGATTTGCCCAGCCTTGTTGTTTGCGGATGAAAACAATTTGGCCGATATGGTACGCATTATGGGTGCAAAGATTGGATAAGGCGGCCCACCAAGGACAATCGCCGGGATAACCGGCTACGAAAGTATCGAGTTTTGACTCGGGGTGGTCTGAGATCGCTTTGCGGAATTCGTTGAATAGTTCGTCCAATTTACTTACAGCATGCACCCAGTTTTCTTCACTTATTTCTTCTTCAATATCAAATGTGCCGGCGTTATTTTTACCGGTCGATGTAAAGGATTCCTTGCCAATAAAGCGAGCTAACCATGTTTTATTCCAATACGTCAGGTGGCTGACGAGCTGCCAAATCGAATGGCTAGATTCGTCCTTACGCCACGCCGCTTGCTCCGCTGTCAATCCTTTGACCGCATCAAGAAACGTAGGGAACCAACTCAAGTCATTATGGCATGCGGCAAGTTGATCCAATAAAACATCTTTCTTCGAAGCGCTCATTCATTCTCTCCTTTATTGTTTGTTTCGAGCCAAGTGAAACGTTCGCTCAGCCTTATTACGCATATTGTAACATGCAGCCTCTAGAGGTTGGTTGAAGAAAACAATTATATTGAATTTTTCCGACCGTATATTGACGTTAATGGATTACATATGTAATATTAAGTTCAAGGATTACAATTGTAGTCAAAAAGGAGGTCCGCTTATGAAAGATGTTCCGAAAATATCGGATGCGGAGTGGGAAGTGATGAAGGTGCTGTGGTCGTCGTCTCCGATGACGGCCAATGAGGTCATCGAGGATTTGGAAGGCCGAAAGGATTGGAACCCCAAGACGGTGCGAACGCTGATTAAACGATTGGTGGAAAAAAACGCGATCGGATTTACCCAGGAAGGCAGAATGTATTGGTATCACCCGCTCGTTAAAGAGGAAGAGTGCGTCAGATCCGAAACGCAAAGCTTTATAAAACGGATCTATGGCGGTGCGCTTAAGCCGATGCTGGTGAACTTCCTTCAAGACGAAAAATTGTCCAAGGAGGATATTGAAGAACTGAAAAGCATTTTGGAGAAAAGAAAGGATTAAGCCGGATGACTACATTGCTCGTGGACTTATTTTCCTGGATTTTATCCGTTTCGGCGATGGCAAGCGTACTGGCGATCATTATTTTCACAGCCAAATGGTTGCTAAAAGAACGATTAAAGCCTCGTTGGGCTTACTTGCTATGGATGCTTTTGGCGCTTCGGCTGCTGCTGCCATGGACGCCCGAAAGCTCGCTCAGCGTGTTCAATATGTTGGATATGGAAGTCGCTGCTGACGAATTTTACGCTTCTGCTGCCGAACCGCTTTCCCAAATCAACAAAACCGCGGCACAAACGAATCAACCTGCAACGGCAACCGTACAAGTAAAGCCGGTCTCGCCCATGCAAATCGGAGCGTGGCTCTGGCTCATCGGCGCCGTTTCGCTTCTCGGCTATATTTTTACGGTCAATTTGCGGTTTGCCTGGAAAGTAAAACAAGAACCGAAACTATACGATCCGGAGATCCGGACCATATTCGAACGTTGTAAACATGAAATGAAAGTTACCCGCACCATCGCACTCATCAAGACAAATCTTGTATCAAGCCCCACTTTGCTGGGAGTGTTCAAGCCTAAGCTGTTACTACCCGAATCGGCGCTGTGCACCCTTAACGAGGAGCAATTGCGATAC
Organism: Paenibacillus thermotolerans; assembly: GCF_028745515.1. Classification (GTDB taxonomy): domain Bacteria; phylum Bacillota; class Bacilli; order Paenibacillales; family YIM-B00363; genus Paenibacillus_AE; species Paenibacillus_AE thermotolerans. The sequence goes on from NZ_JAQZSG010000043.1 coordinate 8,903, forward strand.
GTATTTTTGCATGAATTGTCACACGTACAACGAAATGATGTCGCGGCCAACTGGATCATGAACGTGCTGATTGTCCTGCATTGGTTCAATCCGTTGCTTTGGTACGCGTATCATAAGATGCGAGAAGACCAGGAAGTGGCTTGCGACGCCCTTGCGCTGACTCGGATTAACCCGGAGGACTCAAGAAACTATGCGCTGACCATTATTACACTGTTGGAGACTATCACAAAGCCCGTGCGTTTAGCGAGCGCCGCTAGCATTTCCGGGAATATGAGCGTGTTTAAGAAAAGGATTTCTATGATCTCAACATATACTAAAAATTCTTATCGATGGTCGTTGTTCGGTTTTGCCGTAATCATACTGCTAAGCGGCTTCGTGCTGACGGATGCCAAATCCGCCGCAACGCCGGAGACAGTTGTTGACGGTTACTTTCATGCTTTAGGGGAAAAGAAGCGGGAAACCCAAAAGTATGTTTTATATTCCGTCATTCTTGAGCACGACATTCAGGAAATGAAAGATCTGGACGGTAAAAAGGTAGCTACTGTCGAAGTGAAATTTGAACATCGGCAGGCTGCCAAATATCGCGCAATCGGCAGGGGAAGCGCGGTGTACGAATTAACATTGAATCGATCGGGGGACCGGTGGGTTATCGAAAGCGTGATTTCAAGAGATGTGAAATATAAGAGGAATGACATTCTACCGATGCTTTTTTAGCGAGTAAGGGGGCTCGAATCAGTGGATGTACAATGGAGAAGAAGATGTAGTTTTGTCGTAAGCTTTTGTTTGATATTCGCGGTATTATCCGCTTGCACGATCTCTGCAGATAAAAACATGGTATTGCCGCCGCTGAAATTCGGACAAGCCGCAACCATTAAAGTGACGTATTGGGACGAGGAAGCCTTCTACCGAGATTACGGCAATTTGTTTTTGAACGAATTCCCCAACATTACGGTTGAAGTCATTTCTACGCAAGGCACATATGGCGAAGGAAAGGATTCTGTGGTAGAACTGAAAAAGCTGTTTGAGAAAGAGCAGCCGGATGTGATGCTGTTAGGACCAAAAGAGTTTAGCGAATTCGTGAAAGACAATGTATTATACGAGCTGGACCCGGTAATACGGCAAGACGATTTCGATCTGTCGCCAATTTTGCCTGGATTGATTGAATTATTAAAGAAGGAAGGAGACGGGAAGCTGTACGGCCTTTCCCCAACCTTTAACAGTACGGCGCTTTATTACAATAAAGAATTATTTGAGAGATATAATATACCGCTTCCTAGGGATGGAATGAGTTGGGGGGAGGTGCTACAGCTTTCTAAAAGATTTCCGACGGACGGGGAAGAAAATGAGCGCGTCTACGGCTTCAGTGATTTCGGCGGCGAACCGACAAATCTCTTTTATAGGATCAGTGATACTTATGGATTATCTTATGTGGACCCAGAAGGAAGAAAAGTGAACATGAAAACGGATTCCTGGAGAAATGCAGCCGAATTAACCCTTCAATTTCTTGCTTCGAAAACCGTTTACCGGAAGTTTCAGGAAGACCCTATAAACATGCGATTCGGAGAAATGTTTTCGGCCGACCCGTTCTTAACCGGAAGAGTAGGAATGAGAATTGACGGGTCCTATTACATAAATTATTTAAAAGATGCAGAGGCAATGAATATTACGAATTTTGATTGGGATTTGGTTTCCATACCGGTGGATCCGACAAACCCGACGGAAGGCGATTCGTTTTTTATTAGCAGCGTTTTCGCCATCAATGCCTCCTCTCCTAATCTTCGTGCGGCTTGGGAGTTTGTAAAATACGTGAATTCGGATAAACTGGCAAAGATTACGTCGCGTTCTCCCCTGTATGGACTCCCTGCGCGCACCGAATATATTCGTAACGACGAAGGGAAGCATGTTGAAGCTTTCTACAGCTTAAAACCGAGGTCGTCCGGTTCTGCTTTCCATAATACTCCTTCGTCTTTTATAAGACCGTTTTTTGATATTGTTAAAAACGAGGCGTACAAGGCGGCGGAGGGAAGAGTCACTGTAGACGAAATGCTGAATGCCATTCAATCGGAAGGGCAAGCAGCGTTAGACCAAGCGTGGCAAGAGCTCACACTTTCTGAGGGAGACCAATAGCGCGCACTTGCGCGCTATTGCCCTAATCGCTCACTCCAGAATCTTGTCGAAAATGAGTCGGAGTATGTTTCGTTCTGCCGGATTCCTTTTATGCCATAGATTGATCAGTCGAAAGTCAGTGTTATCCGTTATTTGGTCAATTCCGCCAATGAACCTGATTTCGCTCAGTTTGCGGATCGTCGGGTCGTTGATGGATTTCGCAATCTCTTGGGCGAACTTACCGCCTTGGATGACCCGAAACGGACGATCATAGAAAAAAGTAACCTCTTCATCCATCATGTCGGTGATACCCAGTCGATTGTGTTTGCGCGCAAGGTATTCGTAGGCTTTGCACAGCGCTTCCTCCCGCGCTTTCCATGTCCCGGCCGATTGAACATCCAGCAGCAGCGGCAACAATTCGTCAGCGCAGTTCAATTTTTTAAATGCCGTACCGAACCATTTCGGATAAGGGGCATAGCGTTTCTCCATCAAAAAACATAAACTCATGACATCATGTACAAGTCTTGAAGCGATAATGGAACTTCCTAATTCATCGCCTACGTATCCCGCCCGCAGCGCCAGGTGCTCTTCTTGCCCAAGCCTGTTCCATATCGAAGCCATCAAATATAGCCATATATCTTTCGGATAGTATTGCAATTGCTTACGGGCACTCGCCAGCTGACCCATATCATCCCGGAAAACTTCTCCGCCTACAATCTCCGCCAAAATTTGCGAGGGGAAGATGAGCCAATCGACAAGTTGAAGCTCTTCAGTTATATCCGTACCCAACTTCTCCTTCAGAAACCGGGGCAGCGAGGTAATTATCGTTTGTTTCGGATCTACAGGAAAACCGTAAAATTCGTTATGCGCATTATGATTCAAACAGTCAAAAATAGGTTCAAGCAAATCGATTTCTTGTTCCTCAAGAAAAAGAAGAACACGGGGTCCCCAGTCATGATCCGCCGACATCTCGGTGTCGTACCCCAACACTTCGCTTCCGGGGCCAATAAGCGCCGATGCGTAGCGTAAGGCCGGAAAGCGTCTCGAAATCAACGGTTCTACAAATTCATAGTGAAACCTCTTGCTTAGTTCGACCCCGTTAATAAATGTCATTGCGACGATAACGACCTCCTCACTCTCAATAGGCCTTTCCATAAAGTTTACCTTTTTTTATGATACGGTTCACGCATAGAGTATGGCAAAACAAAAAAAGCTGCTCTAATTCGAACTGGAAAGGAAAAGGATATATGTGGAAAATGTAGAATTGTCAATTGTACGCTATTTAATCCGTAAGGAGTGTTCCCTTTTGAAAGACGAGAATGTTTATCTTAAAAATTTTCTCAAAGTAAGATTAGTTTCGGACTTTGAAAAAGCAAAAGCTTATTATCAGGATGTACTCGGCTTCAAAGTGGACGGGTGGGACTCTTATTTTTACAGCAATTTTGATGGAGTCGGACAGCTCTATGAAGAGTTCAAATCCAAAGGAGCGATCATCGCATACGAGCCGTTGTTGGAACAAATGGGAGACAGCCAGTGGAAGCATTTCGCGGTTAAAGATTTGGACGGTTATGTCATGGTATTCGGCGGGGGAAATTGACGATGTATAACCGGTTTGATGTCGTGCGTTATTAAACATCGCCGCACGGCCGCGCTCCGGTAGAAGGAGGACAACGGCATGCCTTTGGAGCCACATTATATTTTGGATTCGGAACTCGAGCTCGAGAAAGCAAATCCAAGGGATTATGCGATTCATTACACAACATACCGGGAAAACATTTTTTTCAGGCAAAGCTGGGAGCGACGAGTGTCAATATTCGGCGACGACTCCCCTTGTTACTGGATTACACTCCATAAGCGGCGGATCGGAGGGGTTTGCATTGAGCCCAATATGCTGCACTCGTTATTTTTCGAGCCGCCGTTTGTCGATATGTTTCGGGTATTGGCGCCTCTCAAAAGATTTGTAATCAGCTGCTCAGAACCGAATAAGCCAATACAAGCGTACGGAATTTTGCCGTATCAAGCGGAGCACTTTTTGCGCTTAGGTTTTTTGCCTTCGGAATCAAGACGCGTCATGATCAGACCGACGGAACGATTTGATCGGCAAGCGTGGGGAGAAGAGCTTGGCGCTGCTCCCCCCGACTCGGAGCAAACGGATACGATCGCCGAAATGTTATTTCATTCGTACTCCGGCTCCGATGGTATTGGGTATCCGGCAGAAAATACAGTGGAACAGCACAAATCAGCACTAGAATATTACTTCAAGCATAACGACGCTGAAATTCTGAAAGCGGCGTCCAGCGTAATTAACGACAAGTCGAATAACGACATCGTTGCAGTCTGCTTGATTTCTTTGTGGGAAGACCTTCCGTTAGTATCGAATATTGCCGTTATTCCCCGGTATCGCGGCGAACAGCTCGCGACAAAATTGCTGAAGAAGGCGCTGACCGTATTGAAAGATGAGTATGATGTGCTCCGACTGTTTGTGACCATTGGGAACCCGGCTGAAGCTTTGTATTATCGCCTGGGCTTTTATCCCGGAATGGCACAAACGACTTTTGATTTGCCGCTTAGAATCGGGGCAGATAAATAATCGACGATATAGGGGGCTTGGGATGGAAGCATATATTGAAGGGATTGAATATACCGAAATTCCTGTAACGGATCTGGACGAGGCGATTGACTGGTATTGCGGCCGACTCGGCGCAAGTCTCGGGATGAGGAATGATGAGATCGCTTATGTCGACTTTTCAATGGGTCCCAGTTTGTTTTTGGTCAAGACTAATGATCGTACGACCGCAACTTTTAAGGTGAACGGCAAAGACCATTACACGATCGGCTTCCGTGTCAACAACATTGAAGGCTTTCATTCTTTTCTTTCAGCGCTCGGAACGAAGGTGAACGATATTATTGACGAAGGACATATCGGAAAGTTCTTTACCTTCTACGACCCGTTTGGAAATATGTTCGATGTTCATCAGCCGGCAAGATAACCGAATCGGGGAATTTAACAAAAAAGCGGTAGAATATGCAAAGACCAAAGGAATGCAAGAGATCATAGATTCAACCGTTCATTATCGAAGTGTAATTGTTCGACACTTGGACCTTATCCCTGAGAAAGATTATGTAAAAGAGCACCCGGACGGAGACGGAAACAAATTTTCAATCTATAACCACCTTATAGGTTTTATCCCGCATGATGCGCATCACATGAACCAAATCAAAGCCTTCCTGTCGAAAGTACAAGCAAGTTAACTCTGCAAGCATTGTGGAAAGCGGTCCTCATTTGATATCAAGATGAGGGCCGCTTGACGATTCCTTATGAATTCACTGCGATCAGTGCTATGAACAAAATCCAGACCGAGCATAAAATGGCGTTCACAAAAATATCCGGGTACCTTTCTCTCAGTTGCTCGATCAATGCCGTGACAACAACAGCAATGATCGGAAGAGTGAAGCTCGGCAGCGTAAGTCCACCCGCCGTATTTTTATTTAACTTCGTATAAATGCTTCCTTTCGTTAAAAAAACGCCTGCGATCGAAGTAACTAGAATTAACAGCCATAATCCGTGTTTTGCACTTATTTTTTTCATATGTCCAACCCCTCATGTGAAGTTAACCTTTTGTGAATTCGACATAAGGAACGAATCTCCTCTTTGCGACAGCCTCTTACTACAAGCCGATCGCGTATGAATAATAAGCCGGTTGTGCTGGTATTTGGCATTTTCCATTTTCGCTATTTAGAAGACATCTTTGAGCCTCACCGTCAGCAAGAAATTCAAGAAGTGGTTCAGCGGATTTTGGAGTTTCGTCCGACAAAGGTATGTGTGGAAGAAGTTTTAGAAAGGAACGATGAGCTTAATGCGCAATATCAAAAATATGTCTCAGGGGATTTAGAGCTGTCTGCTAATGAGATACAACAATTAGGCTTTCGCATTGCCGGCGCTCAAGGACACGACAAAATCTATGCAACAGAATGGATGCATCTCGATCAGGCCGACCAAGCAATCCATTTCTGATAATTTTGTTCATATCCAAAATTAGGAAATCTGCTACTATTTTCTTGAGCGGAACATTGAAGCAACGGAAATCAGCGATGGCGGATTCGCCTACTTCATGAACTTCTTTGACCCCGACGGCAACATATTTGAAGTCATTCAATTGAAAAAATCGGAAGGTTAGTAAGTCAAAGACGAAAGACCGTCGATTTTTGTATCCGACGGTCTTCCGACTTATTAGATTCTCCTTACATTGCTCATGATGAATCCACTTTCGGGATAGGTGGGCATTCTTCTCAAGCTGTAGCTTACATCCTGTTCGGGAACATCATATGTAATATGGTTGACGAGGAAGTCCAGACTTGCTTTCATAATTTCAACGGTAATTCCTTCACCCGGGCAGCGATGCCCCTTTGCGGGGTCGCCGCCTCCTTGAGGAATGAACTTATATAAGTCGCCGTTCCAATCCGTAAACCGTTCCGGACGGAATTCATTCGGGTGATCCCAAATTCGGGAATCATGATTCGTTCCGTACATATCAAGAAAAACGAGCATTCCCTTTTTAAAATCGCACTGCTTCCACACAAAATCATCCCGCACGATCGCACCCAAGAACGGACCGAAAGGGTAAAAGCGGCGAACCTCTTGTGCGAACATTTCAAAATCGTTGTCATTGCCCGACCGCAGCTTTTCTTTATATTCCGGGTATTCATGCAAAGCAAGAGCCGCAAAAACAATAAAGGTTGAAATCGCTACAATCGGTCTTAACACATTTATCAGCTCGACCGCCGCCATTTGAGGATCGAGTTGATTGTCATTCAGTTCCTTGTGAAAAGCCATCTCATATAATGCCGTACCTTCTTCGGCTTTTCGGTCGCCTGCCCGAACATCTTCAATGACTTTTCGAATCCATTCTTCGGCTCTGTTTCTTGCCACCCTGCCCTTCCAGTGCCGAGGGCCAACCGCTCCAAAAGCATCCACCATCGCACTGAAGTCTTCCGCTCTTTGTTTTACTTCATCTTCGTTTATCGGTACCCCGGCCCAATAACATGCGATCCGGCAAAGCAGTTCTTTAGCTTCATCAAACAGTACGACCTTGTCGACAACTTCCCATCTGGCTATAGCGGCTTTCCACTGTTCCATCGCCAGCTCGGCCAAACGCTTTTGATGACTCGGGGTCATGAGAGACATGAACAAGAGCTTACGGTGAATGTGCGCTTCACCGTCCATAGTTTGGATGGCGTTCACACCGAATAACGTTTCTTGTACCCGCTTCGGTGCGGCGCCGTTCCGCTGGAACTTTTCCGAATCGTAGAACAATTTTGTCGCTTCCTCGCCGCTCATGCATATTACTTCTTGCCCCAATAAACGAGTTGTGAATAGATCCGACTTGTATTCATCCATTCTGTTTTCAATAAACAAGTAGCCCTCACGTATCAAAGCGATCGTATTATCGAGAGTTTTATCATGGGGAACTTGATTTTTCGTTGTCGTTACCATGCCGTCGGTCTCCTTTTAGCGAAACTGTAGTAAATGTAGTAAACGAGTATATGGTCACCAACATTACCCCAGCATATTCCAAATCGGTGGAAACGGCAGCATCGACTGGAAGGAAATACCTCAACAATAGCGAATTTCTTTACTAACAAAAGGAGGGCGTGTTATGGGCATAGTCATTTACGGGTCCAGGCGTAATTATTTGATTAAGCAATTCATTCGCGAGGGCGGGTTGCTGAGCTCGAACAGGCTGGAAAATATTTGAATGCATATATGCGTACAAGGTGGAGGTAATAATTTTGGAAGCTTTGATTGTAGACAAACCGGCCATGAAATTAATAGGTTTGGCCAAAAAGGTTACGCTACATGATGTAATAGAGAATAAAGCGACACTTGAGGTAGCGGCTACCTTTCTGGAAAGAAAACCGGAGATCAAGAATTGTATAAACGAAAGTGAAGTATTCGGGCTCTCAACCGATCCGGAAAATTATAATCCTGAGACAGACCAGTTTGAATTCTTTATTGGTATCGAAGTCTCATCAAACGATAATATTCCGGACGAAATGGTTTATAGGGAGATACCGGCCAATACGTACGTGTTATTTTCGTTTCAAGGGCCATTTGAGAACGCAGGCGCCGTACACAATTACCTTTATTCCTCTTGGCTGAATCAAAGCGGGTATGAGCTTGCAGGACGGTACAATATCGAAATATACGATGAACGTAATCATGGCCCTCATTCGGAAAACTCTATTACGGATATTTGTTTTCCGGTAAGAAAGAGCAGGAACATATGAACTTATTTGATATTACCGAGCTATCGCCACAACAATTAATCGGCAACTTCGATATAGCCGAAAGCCGGATACGGGGGTGATAATCGATGGCGACACTCCATGTAACGGTCGGTCTTCCGTGCAGCGGAAAAACTACCCTTGCTCGGCAGCTGGAACAGCAATATTCAGCGTTGCGACTTACTACGGATGAATGGCACACACGTTTATTCGGCCAGGATGTTGATGATCAGGAACACGACAGAAGACATGAATTAGTAGAAGCTATGCTTTGGGAAGTGGCTGCCCGAGTGTTGGTTCTTGGAGCGGATGTTATTTTGGACTTCGGGCTTTGGGTGCGCAGCCAGCGAGACGACATGCGCTTGCGAGCTGCGCAATTAGGCGCCGACTTTAAAATTCATTATTTAGACGCAACGGAAGAAGTTCTTTTTACGCGGCTGGCGGAAAGGAATGCGCATCTTCCTCAAGGAGCTTTTCGGATCCCGGAAACAAAAATGAAAGAGTATATACCCATCTTTGAACCTTTATTTCAAGATGAGCTTGCGTACAGCTGCGTTTACCCGCAAACATAGAGGCAAAATCCGCGTAAACCGCGGATTTTTTAATATGATAAAATGAACACAAGATCACTACTTGCAATGAAGGGACGTACCATGAATTTTCTAATAAACGAACGGACCATACAATCGCTCTGCGGACAGGCCTCCTTCCGAAAGGGTGAGGCTTATCGTCGTGCCGGAAAGGTGGCATTGACCCGTTCGGAAACGGAAGCCGAACGGTTGATTTATGAAGCAGCCGTGAAAGATAACGGCAGCTGCCGGGTTATCGTCGAAATTCGGCCGAACGGGGAAGTTTCGGCGGAATGTGCCTGCTCAGTCGGCTTCTCGTTCGATAAATACTGCAAGCACGTCGCGGCGGCGCTGCTTCAGATTGCGGACTCGCAGCGGTTCGAGGAGACGACGGAACAACCCTATTCGTCGGAAGAATCGCAGTTGGTCAACCGTGTGCTGGATCTGTTCAAGCACACGCCGCGTTCCTCCGGCGCTGCCCGCACCTTGTTCGAATCCCGTACGGCGCTGGAGGCGGAGTTTTCCATTGCGCCTTACGTATTCGGACCCCGCAGAAACTTGCTCGGCATCGAATGTAAGATTGGAGCGGGAAAGCGATATGTCGTACCGGACATCCGGGAGTTTCTCGGGCGGTTCGAACGCGGAGAACAGTATGCTTTTTCACGGCATTTCACATACGACCCCGCCCTGCATTTTTTTTCCGCCGCCGACCATGCGATTCTCACTCGGCTCATTGAGATTCGCCGCAACGAAAAGCTGCAGCGCGAAGCGGCGGGAGCTCTTTACACCGGCGAGGTCGGCGATCCGCGGACGCTGCCGATTTATCCGTTTGCTTGGGAGTCGCTCGCCCCTAAGCTGGCAGAGGCGCCGCTCGTTACAATTCGGCATGGCGAACGGAAGATTGACGGCGTCCGTTTCATGGAAGGGCCTCTTCCGCTTCAATTCGAGTTCGATCAGGCGGAGGGGGAAGGCTTCCTTCTCGACGTCCGAGGTCTCAAGGATTCTCTCGTTTTAGAGGCGTACGGTACGGTGCTGCTGGAAGGCGGTTTCTATCAGCTCAAGCCGGATGAGTGCGGCAGGCTTGCCGAGCTTCGGAAGATTACCGACGTCAGCGGATCGGATCGAATCCGTATTCCCCCGCGGCAGATAGAGCCGTTCATGGAGCGGGTCGTCCCGGGGCTGATGAAGCTGGGCGACGTCCGCATCGCGCGCGCCGTCTCCGACCGGATCGTCCGGTCGCCGCTGGAAGCCCGCGTCTATCTCGATCGGGTCAGCGATCGGCTTTTGGTCGGATTGGAGTTTCAGTACGGCGATATCGTCATCAATCCGCTCGAGGATGAAGGACCGCGGCGAGGGGAAGGCCGCATTCTCATGCGCGAAGGGGAGCGGGAATCGCAAATTTTGGAGCTGATCGAGACGGCATCCTTCGCCAAGACGGAGAGCGGCTATTTTATGCAGGATGAGGAAAGCGAATACGAGTTTCTTTATCATACCGTTCCGCAGCTCGAGCGGATCGCCAAAGTGTACGCCACGTCTGCCGTAAAGGCAAGGCTGCTCACAGGCAACCCGCCGCCGAATATTTCCGTGGACCTTGATGAGCGCACCAATTGGCTGGAATTCCGATTTCGATTGGACGGCATTCCCGAATCGGAAATTCGTAACGTAATACAGTCGCTGGTCGAGAAACGAAGATACCATAAGCTGCAGGACGGAGCATTGCTTCCGCTGGAGCGGGCGGAATTTTTGGAGATGATCCGTTTCCTCAATGAGGTCGGCATTCGTAAGAACGAAGTGGCCGGTCCGCGGTTCTCTCTTCCGGTTACGCGCGGGCTCCAGCTGTTGGAAGCGAGAGACCGCGACGGCGGGAACGTCGTTCGGTTAGGCAAGTCAATCCGAAGAATGCTGGAGCATTTGCGCAATCCGGATCATCTTGAGTTTCCCGTTCCGGATATGCTTGCGCCCCAATTGCGCGATTATCAGCAGTACGGCTACCAGTGGCTGAAGACGCTGGCTCATTACCGCTTCGGGGGCATATTGGCAGACGATATGGGTCTTGGAAAGACGGTGCAGAGCATCGCCTTCCTCGTCTCCGTGCTGCCGGAGATCAGAGCCCGCAATCAGCCGGCGCTGATCGTTTCGCCTGCCGCCCTTATGTATAACTGGCGAAACGAGCTGCGGAAATTCGCGCCTCAAATCCGAGCGGTTATCGCAGACGGCACCAAAACCGAAAGAACCGGGATTTTAAAAGAGGCAGGCAGCGTCGATGCGATTATCGTATCGTATCCTTTGCTGCGCAGAGATATTGAGCGCTATGCCGAGCTGTCGTTTCATACGCTCATTCTGGACGAGGCGCAGTCGTTCAAAAACTACGCAACGCAAACCGCGCAAGCGGTAAAAGCGCTTCGCGCCGAATACCGGTTTGCGCTTACCGGAACGCCGATTGAGAATGCTCTGGAAGAGCTATGGTCTATATTCGACGTTGTATTCCCAGGACTATTCCCGAACCGTAAGGCGTTCGGAGAGCTGTCGCGGGAGACGATCGCCAGACGAGCTCGTCCGTTTCTGCTGCGGCGCCTGAAGAGCGACGTGCTTCAGGAGCTTCCGGAGAAGATCGATTCGCACTTGGTTTCCGAGCTGCTGCCGGAGCAGAAGAAGCTGTATACGGCTTATCTCGCCAAGCTCCGGCATGAAGCATTAAAGCATCTGGATGAGAAGGATTTCCAAAAGAACCGCATTCGGATCCTGGCCGGACTGACGCGGCTGCGACAGCTCTGCTGCCACCCCGCCTTGTTCGTCAAAGATTATGCCGGCGGCTCGGCCAAGCTGGAACAGCTGCTGGAGACCATCGAGGATTGCCGCAGCGCGGGAAGGCGGTTGCTCGTGTTCTCGCAGTTTACGGAAATGCTGGGGCTGATCGGCCGGGAGCTTGGATATCGGGGCGTACCGTTCTTTTATCTGGACGGCTCAACGCCGGCTTCCGAGCGGGTCGAGCTGTGCGCCAGATTTAACGAGGGAGAGCGCGATCTGTTCTTGATTTCGCTGAAGGCCGGCGGTACCGGGTTAAACCTGACGGGTGCGGACACGGTTTTGCTGTACGACCTTTGGTGGAATCCCGCCGTGGAGCAGCAGGCCGAGGACCGCGCGCACCGCATCGGGCAGAAAAAGGTCGTTCAGGTCATTCGCCTCATCGCCCAAGGCACCGTGGAGGAGAAGATGTACGAGCTGCAGCAGAAGAAAAAGACGCTCATTGAGGAAGTCATCCGGCCCGGCGAAGAAGCGCTGTCCGCTCTCACCGAGCAGGATATTCGCGAGCTGCTGGCCATAGAATGAAACGGGGGAGGCGGTTGGGATGGGCCCGATCATTATCATTTTACAATTGATCATTATTGCAATTTTGATGAGAATAAACTCGAAATTGCCCAAGCGCGATTTGGTGAAAGAGGCGATGGACCGATACTACAAAGAAAAGGAGGAGGAAGAAAAGAGGGGAGAGTAAGTACAACAAAATCAACGAAATGATGGAGGTACAAATGGAGCTTCTCATTGTTATCGTTCTGATCATCGGTTTGGCAGGCGCGATCGGGAACCAGTATTCACTAATAAAAAGAATGGAGAGAATCGAAAAGGTTCTTGAGGAGATTAGGGATAAAAAATGAGGGATGAATAGTGCGAAATCGCGCGAGAAATGAACGAATTTTAAAAGTATTCGGAGTTTTTCTTGGTGTCGTTTTCGTATCCTATTTTACTTTTGCGCTGCTTTCGGAAATAGGGAATTCCACTGCTCCGGGAGCGGCCCTTTTTTACATCTGCTTGGTGATTTCTCTTCAAATCTCTTTTCTCATTGCGGTCGTAATCACAAAAAAGTAAGCGATGCTAATAATCGTTACTCTATATAAGAAGCCGGTCCAACCCGATGGTCCAATACGCCGATTCCGTATACGATCATATTTTGACCCGGCTGTTGTTTGAGCTTTGCAATTTCTTCCGCGATGTCGCCGCTAATCGGTCGGGCATTGTTCCAATCACCCCACGGAGTCTCATTGAGATGGTTAGAGAATACATATTTTGCAACCGGTTTGTTCTGGCGGCAAAATCGCCAGGTGCAAGCGGCCAAAAATCGGCCATTATCTCGTACGTTGTCCGCCCATATATTATTGTATCCACGGACTCAAGCAGCGCCAAGGCGTATGCATTCATTTCCTCATCCTGAATGAACCAGTCCAACCATCTCTGATACAATAACTTTTCTCATCAAGTTAACCTCCTGTTTTGGGTTAACGGAACGGAATGTCCGCTAAAATGGGCAAGTTTACATAATTCGGCGGTTTAACGGAAGTCCGTGTCCGCTAAACGGTGCAAATAATCGGTTTACTCTGGTTTTTGTCGATTTAGCGGACAAATCGTTCCGTTAATTATAGGTATTTTGCAAATTTCTTTGAATTAACGGACATTCGAGTACGTTAACTCCTAACATCGGCTCCGGATTCGATTTCTCCCGATTGTATTACATAAATTTTATCTGACTGATATGAACAATTCTCATGAATTGCTATAATTTTGAAAAGAAAAGAAATTCAGGAGGGAATGTCATATGATGGCGATTGTGAAAAAGATCGGACAAATGTTTCTGTTCACCTTGATCATGGTCGGATTAATATTTTTGCTGTCTTATGGAATTGGATTGGTTTCCGACTATAACGTTCCGGATGTCGCATTCGTGGTTGCTTTAATCATTATTGTCGTGGGCGCATTTTCTTTAATGGGAGGCAACGGAATTCGAAGTCGAACCCCTTTTCCAGGAAATGAACAAGACGTAACCGGTACGATTTTAGAGCTCGAACGCGAGATGCAAGATATACGAACTCAAGGATCGAAGCAATACGTCGCCGAAAACCGGATTATATCGTTATCGGCTGTAAAATTCGTTTTCGTTATTTCAGGCATTGCTTCGATTGTGATCATTAATGTAGTGTACTAGCTGCCAAAGGCGGGGAATGTATGAATGAACAGCACCGAATCATCCAAGATGCGATGAAAAAATGGGCACCCTTCGCTCGGATCGTTGAAATAGAAGAACGGCCAATCAAACCGGGGTTTCAATCGGTCGAGTTGTTTCGCCATAAAATTGCGGTTATCGAGCGGGGCATTGAAAAGGAAGTGTTTCTAGTAACGAAAAAAGCCTCATTACACGAACGAAGAACACTTTCTTTACTATGCTCCCAATCGGCTAAGGTACCGTTTCATTATTCGGACGATCCGGAGCCAGACTCGCCAAGCTTTGTGTGTATGCAGGATATCGATCACAACACGGATTATACGAAACTCGATTTACATGTAATTGAGCAGCACAAGATACCTAAAGCATTGGCGCACATTCATGCTTCTAATTACCGGCGTTCAGAGGAATTGTCGTGGCTTTCATTTGCGGATCGACGGTACATTACCGGCATGCTCCAAGAACGTTGGAAACCGCAATGGGAAAAAGCATTAAAGGATGGGCAATTTCGCGAGAAATTTCGCGCCTATATTCCAGATGTACAAGCTGCGGCGGCAACAATCATTGACGATATGGAACATGTGCTGAACGACGAATTCTCTCATACGCTGATCCATACGGATCTTCACCCCGGTAACATACTTAGCACCAACGATAATGAGGTCTTTTTCATAGATTGGGAGGAGGCTCGGTACGGCACATTTTATTTGGATATTCCTCTTCCCTTTCGCGATCGGCATTCGGCGGAAAATTACCATCAATTGCTGGCAGCTTCAAACATTGACATTCCGCTTGCCCATTACATTCGGCAGTACCGGACCGCTTCGCGTTATATCGGATTGCGGTATATGGCTTGGACGCTTTGGGATTGGAAAGAAAGCCCGAGCACTCTGCAGTCGCTTAACAATTATTTAGGCATGGTAGTAGGGTAACCGCTAGAGAGCGCCGCCGCAGCGACAAAGTTTGTTTTCGGGACGAAAGATTGATACATTGAATTTAATAGTGATAGAATACCCGGCAACCCGCAATATATAAGGAGAAAATGACATGAAATACCGGAGTTTGGAGCAATGTGTACTCGACTTGGAACGGCATGGGCACCTGATCCGTGTCCGTGAAGAAGTCGACCCGAATCTCGAGATGGCGGCGATTCATCTGAAAGTGCAGGCGGCGGGCGGCCCCGCCTTGTTGTTTGAGAATGTGAAGGGATCTCAATACCGCGCAGTATCCAACCTGTTTGGAACAGTAGAACGCAGCCGATTTCTGTTCCGGGAGACGTGGGACGCGGTGCAGGACGTTATCGCGCTGCGCAGCGATCCGATGAAGGCTTTGAAGCATCCGCTTCGCAACTTCAGTTCCGGATTGGCCGCATGGAACGCGCTGCCGTCGAAGCAGTCCGGACTTGAGCAGCTTCAGGAAATATCCGTCTCGGATATGCCGCAGATCCGCCACTGGCCTGACGACGGAGGCGCCTTCATCACGCTGCCGCAGGTGTATTCGGAAGACCCGGAAAAGCCGGGCATCATGAACGCGAATCTGGGCATGTACCGGATTCAGCTTAACGGCAATGACTATGAGACCGACAAGGAAGTCGGCTTGCATTACCAAATCCACCGCGGAATCGGCATCCACCAAGCCAAAGCGAGCAAGGCCGGTGCCCCGCTGAAGGTCAGCATCTTTGTAGGCGGTCCGCCGGCTCATACGCTGGCTGCCGTCATGCCGCTTCCGGAAGGCTTAAGCGAGATGACGTTCGCCGGGCTGCTTGCCGGGCGCCGCTTCCGCTACAGCTACGTCGACGGCTATTGCATCAGCTTGGACGCCGACTTCGTCATTACCGGCGAAATATTCCCGGGCGAGACGAAGCCGGAAGGACCGTTCGGCGACCATTTGGGTTATTACAGCCTTACCCATCCTTTTCCTGTGATGAGGGTGCACAAGGTTTACGCGAAACCGAACGCGATCTGGCCGTTCACTGTCGTCGGGCGTCCGCCGCAGGAGGATACCGCGTTCGGCGCAATTATTCACGAGCTGACAGGCGATGCGATCAAGCAGGAAATTCCCGGCGTCAAGCAAGTGCATGCCGTTGACGCCGCCGGCGTACATCCGCTGTTGCTGGCGATCGGCAGCGAGCGGTACACGCCCTATGAGCGGCCGAAGCAGCCGGCTGAGCTGCTTACGCAAGCGAACCGGATTCTCGGGACGGGACAGCTTAGCTTGGCTAAATATTTATTTATAACGGCGGAAGAGGATCGTCCTCTGGACACCCACCGCATTGCCGATTTCTTCTCTTATGTATTGGAGCGTATCGATCTTCGCCGCGATATTCATTTTTATACGAATACGACGATCGATACGCTGGATTATTCGGGGACCGGGCTGAACAGCGGCAGCAAAGCGGTGTTTGCGGCGTACGGCGGGAAGAAGCGGGATTTGTGCACGGAAATTCCGGATGCGCTGAAGGAAATTCGCGGTTTCGGACAAGCAAGCCTCGTTATGCCGGGGGTTGCCGCGCTGCAAGGGCCGTCCTTTACCACTTATGCGAATGCAGAGCTGGAAATGAACGAGCTGACGTCCGCGCTGGCGGAGAAGGGACCGGTCGGGGATTGTCCGGTGATCGTCGTGTGCGACGACAGCCGGTTTGTCAGCAGCGACATTGCTAATTTCCTTTGGGTTACATTTACGCGCAGCAATCCTTCCCACGATATGTACGGTGTGAACAGTAGATATGAATACAAGCATTGGTCCTGCGACAATGTTGTTATCGACGCCCGTTCGAAGCCTCATCATGCGCCGGCGCTAATCCCCGATCCGGCGGTGGAGCGAAGCATCGCACGTTTCTTTACGAAAGGGGCAAGCTTGGAAGGAATTAAGTTCGAGTAAAATCCGGCCTTCGAACTATCATATTCAGACGCATTCTCTCATACTATGTTATTCCAGCATGGTGGTTACTAAAGGAGGATGCGCAATATGTACAAACCATTATTGGCCGCCGGTCTTGCATTGCTGCTGTCGTTCGCAGCGGTGCTGCCCGCAGCCGCAGTTGCAGCCGATGCCGGTATTACGGCCGTAACCGATTTGCAGTGCTTTGCCGACCAGAAGTCAGCGAAGAAAAAAGGGAAAATTTCATACCACATTTTGGCTCACGCCGTCAGCAACAAAAATTTCGACAAAGCTTGGGTGAAGGTCTTAGTCCCCGGCGGAGTCGAGGTCGACGGCGACTTGCAGGGCGGAGTATGGGATCAGGCTGAAGGCACCGTAAAGTGGAATGTAAAAGGCGGATTAGGAGCTGACGTTTTTCATTTGAATGTTAAGGTTCGTGAAGACGTCGGCGAGCAAGTCAAGCTCGGATGCGTTATGGAAATTGACGGCAAGCAGCAAGGCCAAGTCAAGGATGTTGCGGTTACGATCGGCACCGAGGTTCACCAGCCGGTATTTAACGGATATCCCGACGGCACGTTCCGCCCGAAATCGTTTATGACCCGTGCCGAGGCGGCCACAATCGTAGCCAGGGAACTCAATTTGACGGACAGCAACAACATGCGAACTTTTAAGGATATTCGAAGCGGACATTGGGCGAAGCCATATATTGAAAAAACGGCGGGAGCGGGCTACATGGTAGGCGACGGCGAACGTTTTAGACCGGATGAGCCCATTACGTTGGCCGAATGGATCGCCATCACTCTTCGGATTAAAGGCGTGAACGCAGTTCCGGCGAATATCGAGCTCCCGGCGAAAAGCAAGGGCAAATGGTATGAGAACGATGCAAAAACGGCGATCGCTCTCGGATACTTCCGCTATAACGGAGAAGATGTTTTTGAATCAGCCGTTCCCCGAGACATTGTAGCGCAGCTGTTCGCCATAGCGCTCCAACGAGGCGAGCTGACCGACGGCCAAACGAAGGTAGAGCAGCATTGGCCGGATGTACCGAAAAATTCGCCCTGGTTCGGCTGGGTGGAAGAAATGTCCTATGTCGCTCACGAATCGGAACAGCTGGGACTTCTGAAAGAAGCGTTGGTGAAGTATTTGCCGGATCAAACGGAACCCTTTTAACAGTATTAATGGTAATTACCGGGAGGAGTGCCGCCTAAGCGCTCCTCTCTTTTTGTGTGTGGAATGAAATACTTCTATCGAAAAAACGAAAGTTTTGCTACGCTAATCATGATTTGCAACAAAATGACCGTAACGCGCGTCTAAAATGTTGCAAGGAAGGGGGAACCTGTCTTGGTGGAGCAAGATCTGATCAGAGCCGCTCAATCGGGCGATCGCGACGCCCTAATTTCTTTATTGAGAGAGATAGAAACACACGTATATCGGACTGCTTATTACATTTTGAACAATGAGCAGGATGCGATGGATGCGGCGCAAGAGGCGCTAATTCGTGTGTACACCAAGATTCATTCATACGAGGAAAAGGCGCAATTTAAAACTTGGGTGCAAAGAATCGTAACGAATATTTGCATCGACAAGTTCCGGCGGTCGAAGGCGTCCGTCTCGATCGAGGAGCACAATTTGGTATTTGAAACCGAGCAGGACGTGGAACACGAAGTTATGGTATCCTACGCGGCCAAAGATATTCGGGAGGCGATTAATCAGCTGCCTGAGCATCACCGCACCGTCGTCGTGCTTCGATATATGCAGGATTTCTCCTATAACGAGATTGCTGATTCGTTGGGGCTCCCGCTTAATACGGTGAAATCGTATCTTTTCCGGGCAAGACGACAGCTGCAAACGCTGTTGAAGGAGTACCAGA
Source organism: Paenibacillus thermotolerans (assembly GCF_028745515.1). Lineage (GTDB taxonomy): Bacteria > Bacillota > Bacilli > Paenibacillales > YIM-B00363 > Paenibacillus_AE > Paenibacillus_AE thermotolerans. Next base: position 27,609 of record NZ_JAQZSG010000043.1, read on the forward strand.
AGGGTGGTGTTCGGGGATGAGCTGCGAAGAGGTGGTGGAATTCATGCAAAGACACCTTGATCATGACTTGAATGAAGAAGAAACGAAACGTATGAGAGAGCACGCAGAAGGCTGCGCGGAATGCTCGGATATGCTGCGCCGGCTGGAGCTGTTGAATGAAGATTTGGAAAACTTGCCCAAGGTCACCCCCGCCTTCAGCATTGTAGATTCGATCTTGCCCAAGCTGCAGGAAATCGACGCAGCCGCAAACGCGGCGGACGAGGCGCAAGCGGCCGCACGGCAGGAACATGAATCGGAGATTGCTCCTGTTCCGATGCGACGTACGCGCAGAACGTTCCGCACACCCGCTTGGACGGCGGGCGGGATTGCAGCTGCTGCCGTACTGCTTGGCGTTATGATATTTAACGGGCTGCCGGAAACCTTTAAAGAGCAGTCTTCAGGATCTATGGAGGATACGGCAAGCTCCGCCGAAGCGTCGTTATTTGCCGCCGCCGATACGGCTGCGGATGAGCTGGCGGCGTCAAAGGAGTCGGCACAGACGGAGGAAGCGGCCGATGCGAATGAGGCGCCTGTCGCAACGGGATCGGCCGAGCTGCCGAAGGCTGCCGAAGAGCCTGGGGAGCCTGTTAAGGTGAAGGAGCCGGATGATACGGGTTCCGACACGGCTCCGCCAGCTCCTTCGGATTCGAACGGCGACCGCTTCGACAAAATCGGAAAAGCCCAAATAGCCACGATCCCGAATGACGGATCCGGAGAGGGCGTTTCAGGCTCTTCGGGGACGGCTGACGATCGTGAAGCCGCGCCTGAGTCTCAACCTATCGACGAACGAGGAGATGTATTCGGTATTGCCGCGATGCCGGAGGAGCCCGAATCGGAGTCTGTCCCGCCGGCCGAGCTGCAGGACGGCGCATCGAATCGGAACAAAGGCTTCGCCGCAGTGCGGGAGCCGGATCATAGCAAGTCGCTTGCCAATGAGGACGGAAGCTTGGTGGCGACGGTACAGCCGCGGAAAGACTCAAGCTTCATTGTAGTGGTAGCGACGCCGGAGGGCGCCATTGTGTTCTCCTCCGAGAAGGTATGGCCGAGCGGAACGGAAATCCGGTTCAATGAATGGAGCGGAGCAATAGTAAGCTATACGGTCGTAATGGCCGACGGCGAGCATACCTTCTCCATCGACGTATCCGCAGGAACGGAAGATCAATTAGCCCGATAATTCGAAAAATGTGCAAAAACCATGCACAGCCGCGAGAGGTTACGCGTATAGTGTAGGAACGGTAATCCTTCCAAGGCAGTATAGCCATTCAAGCGGAAGTTCCTAGGTCTTCCGCTCGAATGTTTATATAGATGTGCTGGAACAAGGGGGCCGCGCTTTTTCAGCGCGGCCCTCTTGTTGCGTTGTGGAGCCGATAGAAGTTATTCTTATCATAGTAAGTGCTGCTGCGGGGGAGAAGAGAACGACGATGGCGGATTATAAACAAGCGGCCCGGGATATTTTGAAAGGCGTGTACAAGCCGATCTATGTGCTGCACGGGACCGAAACGTACTTAATCGGCGAGTGGCTCGATCTGTTGATTGAACACGCGGTAGAGCCGGACTCGAAAGATTTTGCGCTAAGCCGGTACGATCTGTACGACACTTCGTTGGAGCAGGTGTTGGATGATGCGGAAACGCCGCCTTTCCTTGCTCCTACAAAGCTGGTGATCGCTTCCGGCGCTCAGTTTCTTACGGGCGGGAAGGACACCTCCAAGGCTGAGCATCGGATGGAACTGCTGCAAAAATATTTGGAAAGCCCGTCCGACACGGCGATTGTTGTGTTTACGGTTCACGCGGAAAAGCTGGATGAACGGAAAAAGATCGTAAAGGCGCTTAAGCAAGCGGATGCCGTGATCTCGTTCGCCCCCATGTCGCCGTCGGAGCTGGCGGCTTGGGTAGGAAAGAAGGCGACGGGGCGGGGCGTAAGGATCGACGACGATGCGGTTCAAGCGCTTCTGGAGCGTGTAGGAGGCAATGCGGCGGCGCTGGCGGCGGAGATCGAGAAGATGTCGCTGTTCGTGGGCAGCGGAAATGTTATTACCCGCTCGACGGTCGATGAGCTTACGGTGAGAACGACCGAGCAGAATGTATTCTTGCTCGTGGAAGAAATCGCAAAGCTGCGGCCGGAGCGGGCGATGACGATCCTTCACGATTTGCTCAAGGAGAAGGAGGAGCCGATCAAGCTGCTTGCGCTGATTGTCCGGCAATTCCGGATGATGCTCGGCTCGAAGGAGCTGCAAAGGCAAGGCTTCTCGCAAGCGCAAATCGCCTCGCAGCTTGGCGCCCATCCGTTTGCAGTGAAGATGGCGTCGGAGCAGGCGAAGCGGTATAAGCCCGAAACGCTGGAGCGGATCATCGCGGAGCTTGCCGATTTGGACTACGGTATGAAAACCGGCCTGATCGATAAGGTGCTGGGGCTGGAGCTGTTTATTTTGCGGCTGGGCTCGGCGGCTGCTTCGGCGGCTGCGACTGCTGCGACTGCGAGAGGGTAAAACGAAATGAAAAAAGGCGGGAGCCCCTATGGACTCTCGCCTTTATATTCACGATTCAGAAAGTTTATCCAGCGGATTATAACACCTGAACTCGTCTTCGGTAAACGGGCATTCGTCCTGAAAGGACGAATGCCCGTTTATCCTTGGTACCCGTGGAATTAAGCTTGCGCGGATAACGCGTTTACTTTCTTAGCCAAGCGGGATTTTTTGCGAGCTGCTGCGTTTTTATGAATTAAGCCTTTCGTAACTGCCTTATCCAACTTCTTCGTAGCAGCCAGGAGGGCTTCTTTTGCCTTATCAACGTCGTTAGCCGATGCAGTCGTTTCAGCAATCTTTACAGCCGTACGAAGAGCGGACTTCTGGGAAGCGTTGCGAAGGCGACGCTTTTCGCTTTGTCTTGCGCGTTTCTCAGCGGATTTAATGTTAGGCATGCCGTTTCACCTCCTTGATAGACAACCGAACAGGGTGTTTCAAGTCAACTTTTAACATTATAGCTTCGTAGGCGCCAAAAAGCAACCTTTTTGTCCTTGCCAGCCGAATAAACGTTCCTCCAATTCCGCAAACTAATGGTAAGTATGCGATGAGGGGAGTTATTTGTCTATGGGTATCGATTTAAGCGCGTACTCGGTGCGGACCGATTTGGCCTTGGATGCGAAGGAGATGGCGAAAGCCCGGCATGGGGACGACATCCCCGGAGTCGATTCGCAAACCGTTGAGGACAACGGCGTATTTATTACGAAAATCGATATTACGTCGGAAGAGGGCGCGAAGGCGATCGGAAAGCAGCAAGGCCACTATTTAACGATCGAGGTGCCCGGTCTGCGGCAGAAGGATACCGATCTTCAGGATCGGGTCGCGACGATTTTTGCGAAAGAATTCGAGCAATATTTGAATCGGGCTAACATATCAAAGGATGACAAAATATTAATCGTCGGTTTGGGGAACTGGAATGTCACTCCCGATGCGCTGGGCCCGATTGTCGTAGAGAACGTGATGGTGACGCGGCATTTTTTCGAGCTGATGCCTGATCGGGTTGCGCCTGGATACCGCCAGGTAAGCGCAGTAGCTCCTGGGGTGTTGGGCATTACCGGGATTGAGACCAGCGAAATTGTTCAAGGCATTGTCGAGAAATCGAAGCCGGACCTCGTCATTGCCGTCGACGCGCTTGCTTCGAAGGCGCTGGAAAGAGTGAATACGACGATTCAAATCGCGGACACCGGGATTAATCCGGGGTCGGGGATCGGCAATAAGCGAAAAGGTCTTACCCAAGATGTTCTGGGCGTGCCTGTCATTGCGATCGGTGTTCCGACCGTCGTGTACGCATCGACCATCGTCAATTCGACGATCGAGATGCTGTCGCAAAATTTCGGCAAGCAGACGAACAATCCGGGGGCCATTCTGGGAATGCTGCCGAATATGACGGAGGAGGACCGGCTCGGGATGGTGCGGGAGGTGCTGAATCCTCTGGGACACGATTTGCTCGTTACGCCGAAGGATATCGACCAGTTCATTGAGGATATCGCGAATATTATCGCCAGCGGGCTCAATGCCTCGCTTCACGAAGCAGTCGATGCCAATAATGTTTCGGCTTATACGCATTAACGGAATGGGGTTGCCGCTCTCTTGGTGGAGGCGGCTTTTTTGTTGCGCGGCAATCAGGTAGGTGTGCAGGTGAGCAGGACAACGAGCGGCTCCTGTAACTGCCCGGCTTTTACCTCCGGCGGAACCGCGTGCATGAATGCAGCGGAACTTTGTGGAACGATAATCCGCTGCAGCACCTCACACCGGACAAGTAACTGCTTCCAACGGAACCATTGGGTTTAGAATAAAAAGTGGACACCTCGTAGGAGCCAATAGATA
>NZ_JAQZSG010000044.1 GCF_028745515.1 Paenibacillus thermotolerans
AGCGATATTGACTAATCTGTCAGCAAGCGCTGACTATTTTGTCAAACTCATTGACACTCGCACTCACTTGTCAATCAGACTGACTATTTTGTCACTCTGCGCTGACAAATTTGTCTACTTGACTGACAATTCTCAACCGACCGGACCGGACTGGACCCAACTCGACTCTTGCCATTCTCCACACGAAATACGCATACACATACGCACATCCACACGCATACCCTGCTCATGTGCATTCGCATCCACACCAGACGCATACGCACCTACACACGCATACGCTCCTGCACCTTCACCTGCCAACGTCAGCCCACTGTTCCCCAGTCATTTGTCAGCGATATTGACTAATCTGTCAGCAAGCGCTGACTATTTTGTCAAACTCATTGACACTCGCACTCACTTGTCAATCAGACTGACTATTTTGTCACTCTGCGCTGACAAATTTGTCTACTTGACTGACAATTCTCAACCGACCGGACCGGACTGGACCCAACTTGACTCTTGCCATTCTCCATACTCATACGCACACACAGACTCATCACGCACTCACTATGCACGCAAACTTACTACACATGAAACACTCACTTAGTCATTTGTCAGCGATATTGACTAATCTGTCAGCAAGCGCTGACTATTTTGTCAATCTCATTGACACCAGCACCCGTCAGTCAATCGGACTGACAAATTTGTCACTCTGCGCTGACAAATTTGTCTACAAGACTGACAACCACCTATATTGACTATATGAAAAAACAAAAAACCCCCGGCAAACGCCGAAGGGCTGTCTTGAAGCGCAGCTACACAATGCCGCTGCTTCCGTGCGATTCTTCCTTGATCACAGTGTACATGCCGACCGCTTCGTCCTTGCGGACGTTCTCCGCAACGCTCTCGACCCGGACCGTTACGCTCTTCTGTCCGAAGCGAACCGTAAGCTCGTCGCCGGGCTTCACCGTGCTGCTTGCTTTCGCTTCCTTCCCGTTAATCCACACGCGCCCTTGATCGGATACGTCCTTCGCGACGGTCCGACGCTTGATCAGGCGGGAGACTTTCAGGAATTTATCGAGCCGCATTATTTTACAGCTTCTTTAAGCTTGTTGCCCGCTTTGAAAGCAGGAACCTTGGATTCCGGAATCGAGATGGACGCGCCGGTTTGCGGGTTGCGGCCCGTGCGGCCGGAACGCTTGCGAGTTTCGAACGTGCCGAAGCCGATCAATTGCACTTTATCTCCGCTGGACAATGCTTCCGTAACTTCGCCGAGGAAGTTGTTCAATACGGTTTCTACGTCTTTCTTTGTCAATCCGCTCTTTTCGGAAATGCTGTTGATCAAATCTGTTTTGTTCATGTAATAGATTCCTCCTAAATTCAAACAGTGAAAATGTTGCCAAACGAATTATGTATTCTCTTGGAAGTGCGGAAATTCCTGCTGACAGACCAATGATTTTTGAAACTTTTTTCGCAAAGCTTCGCTTTGAAAGCCTTCAGCTCCTTTTGGCTTCCTGCCACAAAAGTTCCATTTCTTGAATATCAGTTTGGTCAAAGCTTTTTCCTCTTAAACGTAGTTGCTCTTCAATATATTGAAATCTTCGAAAAAATTTGCGGTTTGTGCTCGAAATGGCTTCCTCAGGGTCGATTTTCAAGTATCTGGCAAGGTTTACGACGGCAAACAGCAAGTCTCCCATCTCGTCAAGAAGCCTATCTTTCGCATCCTCCCGCTCCGGCTGAGAGAGCACCGCTTGAAACTCCTTGAGCTCTTCGACGATTTTGTCCGCGATTTGGCCGGGCTCGTCCCAATCGAAGCCGACCTTCGCGGCCTTCTTCTGCAGCGCCACGGCACGCATGAGCCCCGGCAATCCGCTCGGAATCCCGCCGAGCACCGATTCCGGCGGAGCTTCCCCCTTCTGCTTCTGCTCCTTCTCCTGCGCCTTCACCTCTTGCCACGTTTGCAGCACGCCCTCTACGCCCTCGACCGTTTTCGTCCCGAACACGTGGGGATGGCGGCGAACGAGCTTTTCGGACAGGCCGGCGATCACGTCCCACACCGTAAACATCCCGGCTTCTTCTTCGATCTGCGAATGGAGCATAATTTGCAGCAGCACGTCGCCGAGCTCCTCCCGCATCGCGTCCGGATCATCGTCGTCGATCGTTTCTACCGCCTCGAATGTTTCTTCGATGAAATATTTGCGCAGCGATTTATGCGTCTGCTCGCGGTCCCACGGACAGCCCTCCGGACTGCGAAGAATCGCGACGATTTCATGCAGCCGCTCGAAGGTGCGATAATGCACGTCGTCTCGTTCTGTCGGAGGCACATAGACGAGGGACAAATTGCCCCAGCCCTTCACCCGGTCCAACTCGTACAGCGGCACGCGAAAAACCTGCTGCTGCCCGTCCACCCCGAGCGCATGCCCCACCACGACCTCATACTCGTCCGGATACCGCTCCATAAGCGCCAGCTTCACGTCCGAGGCCGTAAATTCGTCGTACACCTGCGTAATGACGATGTGATTGAACGGCTGTAGCCGCCTTGCGTGCAGATCTGTCGCATCCGCCAGCTGAAAGCCGTCCGCCGGATCGAACCCCAGCACCGCAAAAGCCCGGTCAAGGAAGCTTTCCCCGCCGATGACGTCAAGCTCGATCCCCGCCGCGGGACACCGTTCCCTAAGCAGCGCCACCGTCGTCTCCGCGACGGACGGATGCCCCGGCACCGCATAGACGATCTCCGCGCCGGCGCCCGAATCCGAAGAAGCCTGCTCGATCAGATCGGCGGCGATCGCCTCGTACACGTCCCGGAACTGGCCGTGCGCCTCATATATGCTGTCGTAAGAACGGTACGGAATGCCTTGCTCCGTCAGCCAAGCGACGACGGGATGGTGCTCCGTCCGCAGCAGCAGCAGTTTCGCTCCGCGAATTGCGTCCCATGCGCCTAGCGTCAAGCCGTCCCTTCCGCCCGGCCCGAGTCCCGCAACCGTTATTTTCCCTTTGCCCGCCATTGAATGTTCATCCCCCTTGTCTCAACTATCATCTTACACGAAAAAAGCTTCCGCAACACTCGGGCGTCACGGACCCCAGTGAACGTTGCGAAAGCTTGCGTTATCCTGACTTGCTCCTACTGCTCCATTTGCTTCGCCAAAAAGCCCGCCGCCGTTTCCGCCATTTTGACCTCCATCTGGCTCATCTTCGTCCCTTCCTGCTTGGAAAGAAGAATGACGGAACCGATCGGGTCTCCGCCCGCAACGATCGGTGAGCAAACGTAAGAAGTGTACGTTTCTTTCATATCCTTGCAAATTTCATAATCGCCGGTTGTCGTTTCGGACGCCGTTTTGCGGCTTTCCATGCAGCTTTCGACAATGGCGCCGATCTGCTTGTCCATGTATTCCTTCTTCGATGCCCCGGATACGGCGATAATCGTATCGCGGTCGGAAATCATAGTGATATGGCCTGTGCTTTCGCTTAAAGACTCAGCGTACTCCTTCGCAAAATCGCCAAGCTCGCCGATAGGGGAATATTTCTTAAGAATGACTTCACCGTCGCGGTCAACGAAAATTTCAAGCGGATCACCTTCACGGATGCGAAGCGTGCGACGAATTTCTTTAGGTATAACGACCCTTCCGAGATCATCGATTCTCCGAACAATTCCAGTTGCCTTCATATCTTGATGCCTCGCTTTCTAGATGATTTTATGTCACTGGAGTTTCAGTTTTCGGGAAATACGGGAATTTACGTTTCAGCTTGGAAATAGTATGTTTCTTTGGCGAATCCCTTATTCACCGCTCGCAATGGCCGCAGGAAACACGAAATTTCTCAGGCTTATATTACCTTTGTATAAAGCTGGGACGGCTCCTTCAGCGCTTCGTTGTATTGCTTCAGGAACGCCTCGAGCGCCGCAAGCGACTCTTCCGTGGACAAGCCTTTGCGGTTCATGTGAATGACGATTTGCGAGCCCGGAACGAGTTTGATTTTCCGTTCGAAACGGTTCCCGAGCGCAAACAGCTTCTGCCCGTCGATCCGTTCGTTTTGCTCCGGCCCCATCTTTACGATCAGGTCGTCTCCCTTGGCGGAAATCGTTTCGATGCCGTACATGGAGCCGTACACCTTCAGCCTTGCGACCGTAAGCAAATTTTGGACCGGCTGCGGCGGATCTCCGAAGCGGTCGGTCAGTTCGTCCGCCAAATCGTTCTCTTCCTCGAAGGAGCGAATATTCGCGACCTTCTTGTAGATTTCGATTTTTTGCGCACTGTCGTAAATGTATTCGCCCGGCAAATACGCGTCTACCGTCAGATCGATTTGCGTCGTCACGGTTTTGCGCGTTTGAACCTCCGCTTCGCCGTCTACGGCGAGCTTCCGCGCCTCAATTTCCTCCGCGAGCATCTGCGAATATAAATCGAAGCCGACCGAAGCGATAAAGCCGTGCTGCTCGCCGCCGAGCAAATTGCCCGCGCCGCGGATGGACAAATCCCGCATCGCGATTTTAAAGCCCGAGCCGAGCTCGGTAAATTCTTTAATCGCCTGCAGTCGCTTTTCCGCCACTTCGTTCAGCACTTTATCCCGCTGATACGTGAAGTACGCATATGCGATCCGGTTGGACCGTCCGACCCGTCCGCGAAGCTGGTACAGCTGGGACAGCCCCATCTTGTCCGCGTCATGTACGATCAGCGTGTTGACGTTCGGAATGTCCACCCCGGTTTCGATAATCGAGGTGCTGACCAGCACGTCGTATTCGCCGTCGAGAAAATCGAGAATCGTCTTTTCCAGCTCCTGCTCGTTCATCTGGCCGTGAGCGGCCGCAATTCGCGCGTCGGGCACGAGCTGCTGAATTTGGTCGGCCATCTGCTGTATGCCTTGAACGCGGTTGTACAAGTAGTATACCTGTCCGCCGCGAGCCAGCTCCCGTTCGATCGCGTCGCGCACAAGCGCGTTGCTGTGTTCGACGACGTACGTCTGCACCGGGAACCGGTTTTCCGGCGGCGTCTCGATCACGGACAAATCGCGCACGCCAAGCATGGACATGTGCAGCGTCCGCGGAATCGGCGTCGCCGTCAATGTCAGCACGTCGACATTCGTCTTCAGCTTCTTGAGCTTTTCCTTATGCGACACCCCGAAGCGCTGCTCCTCGTCCACAATGAGCAGGCCGAGCTCCTTGAACTTTACATCCGCCGAAAGCAGCCGGTGCGTACCGATCACGACGTCGATCGTGCCCGCGCCCACGCCCTTGATCGTCTCCGTTTGCTCCTTCTTGGAGCGAAACCGGCTGAGAACTCCGATTTGAAAAGGATACCCGCTAAATCGTTCCTTAAACGTCTCATAATGCTGCTGCGCCAAAATCGTCGTCGGAACGAGCACGGCCACCTGTTTGCCTTCGATCGCGGCTTTGAACGCGGCACGGATCGCAACCTCGGTTTTTCCGTACCCGACGTCGCCGCAAAGCAGCCGGTCCATCGGACGAGGCCGTTCCATATCTTTCTTGATTTCGGTAATCGCCCGCAGCTGGTCCGGCGTCTCGTCGTACGGGAACATCGCCTCAAACTCTTGCTGGTACGGCGTATCTTGCCCGAACGGATGGCCCGGCGCCGCCTGCCGTGCGGCATACAGCTTAATCAGCTCGTCCGCGATGTCTTTGACCGCCGAACGCGCCTTCGTCTTCGTCTTGTTCCAATCGGCGCCGCCGAGCTTATAAATCTTCGGCTCCTTGCCCTCTTCGGCGCCGATATATTTCTGCACCATGTCGATCTGCTCAATCGGCACGGACAGCTTATCGCCGCCCGCATACAGAATGTGCAAATAGTCCTTATGCACGCCGTCGATCTCGATGGTGCCGATGCCGACGTACTTGCCGATCCCGTGGTTGACGTGCACGACATAATCGCCGAGCTTAAGCTCGGTATAGCTCTTGATCCGCTCCGCGTTCTCGATGCCACTGCGGTCGATCCGCCGTACCTTGCGCTGCTTCTGCGCGAACATTTCGCCTTCGGTAATGACGACCAAGTGGACGGACGGCATCTCGAAGCCGCTCTGCAAATTGCCCTCCACCATGACCTGCTCTTCGATCCCGTAATCGTGGAGCACCCGTTTCATCCGCTCGAGCCGCTCTTTGCTGCCGGCCATCATGATGACCGTAAAGCCGTTCTTTTTCCAACGCTCGACCTCGGATTTCAGCACGTTCATTTGCCCGTGAAACTGCTGCATCGTCCGGCATACGACATTGACGATATTTTGCGGGAGCGTATTCGGGATTTGCCTTAAAAACAACGACATATAAACCGTCTGGAACGGCTTATGGAAAAACAGCGATTCGTAAGATTTGGACAGCGCAAAGCTCGGGATCGTCTTCCCGTCTTGAAGAAGCTGCGTCACCCATTCCGCTTCGTCCCGCTCCAGCTGCTTGACCGTCTCCAGCAGCCGGTTCGGCTCGTCGACGATCAGAACGGCGTCCTTCGGCAAATAATCTATCAGCGTTTGCCGCTCCGGATATAATAGAGAAACATATTTATATATTCCCGTAAACTGAGCGCCTTCGCGAAGCCGGACCAGATCGGTGCCGATCTCGTCCCGCAGCTTGTCCTTCACCGACCGGTCCGTCGTCTTATCCAGCTGCGCTTGCAGCAATTCGGACGCGGCGTTTGCCGCGGAAGCGAATCGGCCCGCATCAGCGAACAGCTCCCGGGCAGGGTAAATCGTTATCTGCCCGGTTTTCTCCTTCGACCGTTGGTCCGCAACGTCGAAGCTGCGGATCGAATCGATCTCGTCATCGAACCATTCGATCCGGAACGCAACGTCTTCCCCGCCATCTCCGCCTTGCTTCGTCTCCGACACGGACGGATATACGTCCACAATTCCGCCGCGGACGCTCATCTCTCCTCTGGATTCGACGCGTTCGACGCGCTCGTACCCGAGCGTAGCCAGCCGCTCGATAAATTGCTCCATCGGCAGCACCTCACCGACAGCCGCCTTTACATGGGCCTCCCGGAACACTGCCGGAGGAATGACAAGCCTGCGAATCCCCGCATACGGAACGACCGTTATACCGCGGTAACCTGCGCTCAGCTTCGCTAACGCGCGAATGCGCTGGGCGACGAGCTCGGGAGAAGAGACGGCGGCCTCCGTGGCGATCGATTCGTTCGCCGGATACGTGAGCAGCTGATCGGCATCCACGCACTCCTGCAGATCTTCAATCAGCTTCTGAGCTGCGAACATATTGTGCGTCATCACGACAATAGGCCGCTGCAGCCTGGAATGGAGCGCGGCAATCATCACGCTTCGCGCGGAGCCCGACAATCCGGAAACAAGCTGCTCCTTCATGCCGGACGACAGTCCGCCGATTGCGCTTGCAATATCTCTATCTTGAGAAAAAGCGTCTAATAATCGTTTCATCGCGAAACCTTTTGCACCTCATTTCACAAGATAAACGGCATTGAGGCCCTCTTGCGGACGCTGCCGTTTATCGATAGAACCGTGGACAAAACCAAAAAGAAGCCTAGGCCGAGCAGCCAAGGCTGAGGATGAAGCTTTTCGCCTGCCGTCTAGCCTGCTCATTGCAGAGGGCTTGGCGACAACGCAAGCTCAGGGTTCGACTGGATCGCTTCGCTGCAGTAATCGCAAACGACCTTCACTGTCACGTCCCCGCTTGAATCATACGTAATTATATCCCTGCGTTCCGCGGGGGTCAAGAAATGGAAGCCTAGCTGAAACTCGTTAACCGCATCGCTATGAATCTCGCCGATCGATGTCCGGCAATACCGGCATACGTATTTTACAGACATATTTATGCCTCCCGTTCCGGCGGTATACCTGCATATACGCCTTCGTCATTCCTTGTTAGTATCGCCACAAGGGAGGCAGTTCCATTCAAGCTCCGTTAAATTTCGCCATTGCTTTCTCGAACGGCTCGGTCAAACAAAACTCCAGGGCGTCCGCCGCTTTGGCCACCGTTGTGCGCAGCGCCTCGGCTTCTTCCTTGCGGAACGAGGACAGCACGTAACGCGATATTTCCGTGCCCGGCGCCGGCCTGGATATTCCCATTCGAATGCGGTTAAACTTCTCCGTACCCAGATGAGCGATAATCGAGCGAATGCCGTTATGTCCGCCCGGGCTCCCTTGATAGCGAAGCCGAATCGAACCGAGCTGCGTATCCATATCGTCGTAGACGACGATCAAATCTTCAAGCTTTACTTTATAAAAATCGAGGAAAGCGCGCACGCACTCGCCCGATAAATTCATGTACGTCATCGGCTTGATCAACGCCACCTTCGTGTCGCCTACGCGCCCTTCGGCCACCAGCCCCTTGCATTTCGACTGCGCCTTCGTAATGCCCCAGCGGTCGGCCACCTCGTCGATCGCCATCCATCCGATGTTATGCCGCGTATCTTCATAGTCGCGGCCCGGGTTGCCAAGGCCTACTATCCATTTCATCATTTCGTCCAACCTTTCGGCTACTCCTCGTCATTATGATATGAATTATACCCGACTTTTCCCGCCTTCCGCAAAAAAAGACGTCTCCTCCGTTTCCGGGAGACGTCCTGTTCATTAATCTTTTGCGGCCTGCAGCTCGGCTTCCTTCCCGGCATCGGCGCGGACAACCTCTTCGTTATCCTCGCGCGCGCTCTCCGGCAGCTCCTTCTGCGGGGCCAGAACGGTCGCGATAATATCGTTAGGTTCGCTTTTGAGCTCCACCCCCGCAGGAAGCGGAACATCCCGCGCAAACAAGTGGCCGCCGATTTCAATCCCGCTGATATCGGCCTGAATCACAGCCGGAATGCCGCTGGCTCTGCAGCGAATGTCCACGGTATTATGAATCTGCTGCAAAATGCCGCCTTCCTCCACGCCCTTCGGCTCGCCCACGAGCTCAACGCGAACGGTCGCTTTTACCATCTCATTCATATCGATCTGACGAAAATCCACATGCAAAATTTTATTTTGCAGCACCTTATCGCGCTGAACCTCGCCCACCATGACCGCCTGCTCTCCGTAATTCGGAATTTGCATGCGAACCACTCCGCCGGGATTCGTCCGGAGCAGCTGTGCCACATCTTTCTCATCGACAAAGATCGGCTCATTGGCCACGATTTTGCCGTACACAACTGCAGGAATTTTTCCTTCCCCGCGCGCTTTTCTCACATCCGACTTCGTCTTGCTGCTGCGGGGCTGTGCCGTCAGCGTCAGCTCACTCAAAAGAAAAAACCTCCTTAGCGAAACTATGGCAGTATATCCATACTACCTAGTTCTGCCCAGGAGGGGGTCAATTCAAACGCGTTCGGCGTTAGTCTTCAAATAATTTGCTGATCGATAATTCCTCGTGAACGCGAATAATGGCTTCACCCATCAACGAAGCCACCGAAAGCACCGTCAGCTTCTTGGTCGCGTCCGGCTGCGTGATCGGAATCGTGTTCGTGACGACGACTTCCTTAATCGGCGATTCGTCAAGCCGCTTCATCGCCGGGCCCGACAGCACCGGATGCGTGCAGCATGCATAAACGTCCTTGGCGCCGTATTTGATCAGCGCATTCGCGCCGAGCGTGATCGTGCCCGCCGTGTCGATAATGTCGTCGATGATGATAGCCGTCTTGCCGCTCACATCTCCGATAATGTTCATGACCTCCGCGACGTTCGGCTCCGGCCGTCTTTTGTCGATAATGGCCAGCGGCACATTCAAATAATCGGCCAGCTTTCTAGCCCGTACGACGCCGCCGTGGTCCGGAGACACGACGACGACGTTCTCCAGCTGCTTCTCTTTGAAATAGGCGCCGAGGATCGGAACGCCGAGCAGATGATCGACGGGAATATCGAAGAAGCCCTGGATTTGCGTAGCGTGCAGATCCATCGAGATGACGCGGTGCGCCCCTGCCGTCTCGATCAGATTTGCGACCAGCTTCGCCGTAATCGGATCGCGGGAGCGCGCCTTCCGGTCTTGACGGGCGTAGCCGTAATACGGCACCACCACATTGATGCTCTTGGCGGACGCCCGCTTCAGCGCGTCGACCATAATGAGCAGCTCCATCAAATGGTCGTTGACCGGAGCCGATGTCGATTGGATGACGTACACGTCGCTGCCTCGAACGCTTTCGTCGATTTTCGTTTGAATTTCGCCGTCACTGAAACGGACCGTCGCAGAATCCCCAAGAGAAACACCGATATAATCTGCAATCTCTCGGGCAAGCTTAGGGTTCGAATTGCAAGTAAACACCTTAAGCTTGTTATCACGGTAAGCCATGAACGCATTCCTCCAAAATATGGTGTATCCAAGGATAAACGGCGCTGCCGCCCTTAGGACGGTCGCCGTTCGCCGAAGACGGGTTCAGATGTTAATCCGGAAGGGATCCGGTCTGAACGGTTCATATAAACAGCATTGTCTTTGTTAACGATTTTTAGTGATGAGAAATCGCGTTCGCCGATCGCTTTCACGTTCGACGGCTTTTCTCGCCCCAGGCGAGCTTCCTTCCGTTTGCTATTCGCCTTTTGCCCCGTTTGCCGATTCCTTCGCCCGCTTCAACCTAGCCTTCAGCATCGACGCATAGCCGGGCTTATTCGTTTGCCGCTCGCGGGCGATCGCCATATCGTCGGCCGGCACATCCTTCGTAATCGTCGAGCCTGCTACGACATAGGCCCCTTGTCCGACGCGCACCGGAGCGATCAAGTTTACGTTGCAGCCTACGAACGCATCGTCCTCTACGATTGTCTTATGCTTGGCAAAGCCGTCGTAATTGACGGTGACGGCGCCGCAGGCGAAATTTACGTTCTTGCCGACTTCCGCGTCTCCTACATAGGCAAGATGGGATACTTTCGAGCCGGCGCCGATCACCGCGTTCTTCACTTCCACGAAATCGCCGATTTTCACGTCTTCGCCCAGCTTCGTGCCGGGCCGCAAATAAGCGAACGGGCCGACCGACGTGCGCGGGCCGACGACCGCTTCGGACAGCACCGATTGCTTTACGACGGCTCCGTCTGCGATCACGCTGCCCGTAATGTCGCTGTTCGGGCCGATGACGCAATCGGAACCGATGGTCGTGCCGCCTTTAAGCATCGTTCCAGGATAGATCGTCGTATCGGGCCCGATCGTCACACCCGCCTCAATGTAGACGGCATCGGGGTCGATCAGGCTGACGCCGTTCATCATGTGCGCCCGATTAATGCGCGCACGCATGTGCTTCTCCGCTTCGGAAAGAGCCACCCGGTCGTTGACCCCCAGCGCTTCGTTCGGATCGTCCGTAAGGTAACCGATCACCTTGTCGCCTTCCGACTTCATAATTTCGATAACGTCCGTCAAATAATACTCGCCTTGCGCATTTTTGTTGGTCACCTTAGCCAGCGCGGCGAACAGCTTTCTGTTATCGAAACAGTACGTCCCCGCGTTAATGAACCGAATTTTCCGCTCTTCCGGGGTGCAGTCCTTATCCTCCACGATCCGTTCGACCGCTCCGCCTTGTCCGAACACGATTCTTCCCAAACCGGCAGGGTTCTGGAATTCGGCGACAAGCAGCGTCGCTCCCGCGCCCGATTCCTTATGACGCTCGATCATGCCGGCCACCGTCTCCGCCTTAATTAGCGGCGTATCGCCGTAAGCGACGACGGTAATTCCCTCTGCGTCGGAAAGCTTGCTCTCCGCCATCCGAACGGCGTGTCCGGTGCCGAGCTGCTGCTCTTGCACCGCATACTCGGCTTCATCTCCGAGCGCAGCCTGAACGGCTTCGGCGCCGTGGCCCACAACGACGATCTTGCGGCCTACGCCCGCAGCTTGAAGTGTATCTACAACGTGCCGCACCATCGGTCTCCCGCATACCGGATGAAGCACCTTGTACAGCTTCGACTTCATCCTTTTGCCCAGACCTGCCGCCAGCACAACGCCCATGACGTTCATGACATCATCCTCCGGGACTTGCAAAATTTACTTTTGAATATATAATACAACCGCTTTAATTAATGTTCCTAATGACCCACATGAAATTTTAACTTACTTTACACAAAAAGAAAAGAGAGCCTTATCGGCTCCCTTATTCGTTGTAACGATTATGCCCCTTCTTCAATTACTTCTTCCTCCGAAGCTGCCCGATCGTATTCTGCCAGAACGGCAGCTTGGATCTTCTCGCGAGTAGAGGATGAAATCGGATGTGCAATGTCGCGGAATTCGCCGTCCGGCGTCCGCTTGCTCGGCATCGCGACGAACATGCCGTTATTCCCGTCGATAACCCTAATGTCGTGAACTACAAATTCGTTGTCGATCGTAATGGATGCAATCGCTTTCATCCGGCCTTCGGAGTTCACGCGGCGGAGTCTCACATCGGTAATTTGCACTTTGGGTTCACCACCTTATCTTTATGGAGAAAGACTTTGGTGTATAATTCCACAAAATTTTACAAATTCCTTCCTGCCGCGTACAAAAAAAGAAACTTTTTTCTAAGAATTAGTAATATTTTTATATATGTTGATGCGCCTTACTCCGGGAGCGCGAAAACGACCTCGATTTCCACCAAAACGTCCTTCGGCAAACGCGCCACTTCAACGGTGGAACGAGCCGGTTTATGATCGCCGAACGCCTCGGCATATACGCCGTTAAACGCCGCGAACTGGTTCATGTCCTTCAAAAAGCATGTCGTCTTTACCGCATTCCGCAACGTAATTCCGCAGCTTTCGGCCACCGCGGTCAAATTTCGGAGCACTTGCCGGGTTTGCTCCTCGATTCCGCCTTCAACCAACCGGCCGTCCGCTGTCAAAGGAATTTGTCCGGAAGTAAACACCAGGTTGCCCACGCGCATCGCCTGCGAGTACGGTCCGATCGCTGCCGGCGCTTTATCGGTTGCAATCGTTTCTACTTTTGCCATCATTGTTCCACCTCGTTAAAATAATTGCCCGGTTCCACACGTATGTCTCTCGTCTTGGAATCGACTAGGGCAAGCCGTGCAAGCGACACATAATCGCTCACAAGCAGCTCGTCGCTCTCCACGCCGCCGACTTCCATCAATACGCCGACGCCTTGAACCGTCGCGCCGAATTCATCCAGCAGATCCATCATCCCGCGGATCGTTCCGCCCGCGTGCATAAAATCGTCGATCACCAGAACGTTGGAGCGCTCCTTCATAGCTCTCCTGGCCAAGGTCATCGTATGGATTTGCTTGTTGGAGCCGGACACGTAATTGATGCTTACGGACGTACCCTCCGTCACCGCAGGGTCGCGCCGAACGATGACGACAGGCAAATGCAAATGCGCTGCGGTCGCATAGGCGAGCGGAATGCCCTTCGTCTCCACCGTCATGACCACATCGATCGGACGGTCGCTGAAGCAGGAGGCGAACATCTTGCCGACCTCGTTCATCATCGACGGCTGGCCCAAAATATCGGACATATATAAATATCCGCCCGGCAGCAGCCGCTCCGGCTGCTCCAGCATCCTGCAAAGCTTCGTAATGAGTTGCAGCGCTTCCTGCTTTCCCGTCTTCGGCACGTATTTTACGCCGCCGGCAGCTCCCGCAAGCGTGTACAATTCCCCGATGCTTTCGCTTTCAAACACTTCTTTGATGATGGCCAAATCTTCGCTGATGGACGATTTGGCCGATTCATACCGTTCCGCAAATACGGTAAGGGGTACAAGCTGGTGCGGTCTTGCGAGCAAGTAATGGGTCATATCGACAAGACGCGCGCTTCTCTTTAGCTTTTTCACTCCCTCACCCCCTAATCTTTCACAAATTTTCGTCTAAATCCGAATATTATAAACAGAATATAGCACCTTTGTACGGTTTTATTCAAGTGGCGTTTGTCAAAAGCCTTACGGCGTGCACTTCTTTGCAAAAGCCTCTAAGTCCGTTGTAAATGCGCGCTACTTTGGATTCCCGCTGTACAAGGGCGAATACGGTCGGCCCGCTCCCGGACATCAACACCCCGTCCGCACCCAGCCGCTGCATCGCCTCTTTCAGCTGGCGAACCTCCGGATACAGCCCCATCGTCACTTCTTCCAGCACATTGCCGAGCGACCCGCATAATGCTTGAAAATCGTTATCGCGAATCGACCGAACGACCGCCTCCGTGGAAGGATGCTTGCGAATGCTGTCCACCGACAGTCTCTTGTAAATATCCGCTGTAGATACGTTGATTGGCGGTTTGACGAGAATGACCCAGCATTGCGGAGGCGAAGGCAGCATCTCCAATCGTTCTCCTCTGCCGCGCGCAATCGCCGTTCCGCCCGTTACGCAGAACGGAACGTCGGAGCCGAGTTCTTCGCCGAGCAGCCTTAGCTCCTCATCGGGGATATTTAAATTCCACAGCCGGTTGAGACCTCGCAGCGTAGCCGCAGCATCGCTGCTTCCGCCGGCCAAACCCGCCGAAACCGGAATCTGCTTGTCCAAATGGATGTATACGCCCTTCTTCACCGAATACCGGTCCTTGATCAGCTTGGCTGCTTGAAACGCCAAATTTTTCTCGTCGAGCGGTATGTAGCCGGCCTGACTTGAAATAATGATCGTATCCCGCGGCAGCTCCTCCATTTCGAGCCGATCCGCCAAATCGACCATCGTCATGACCATTTCCACTTCGTGGTACCCGTCGCTGCGTTTGCGGAGCACATCGAGCAATAAATTGATTTTGGCGGGCGCCTTTTCGTACACTTTCACGTCGTTCTCACCGCTTCCGTTTGTGCATGCGTTTCTATAGTTTACCACAATTGCTTGAAAGTCACTATGAACGCAAGAAAGCCGCGCCGGCAATTGAATGCCGGCGCAGCTCGTCATGGCGTTGGTGCGGTTACGGATTGCGGTTCTTTAGGGATTGCTCCGCGATTTGAATCGCGCGTTTGACCATATTCCCCGCATCCTTGGTGCGAATGCCTCCCCAGCCCTCTTTATGGACCGTATCGGCAAAGCCCAGATCCTTCGCAAGCTCGTACTTGAACTGCTCGGACATGACGCCTCTTCTTCTGCGGCTCATACTATGCCTCCCTTCAGACTCCGTTCTTCGCTGCCGCTTCTTACAGCGCGCATGCTTGCCCATATTATGAGCGTGCGGGAGACGTTCCATTCGCGCCGATCTATACAAACAAAAAACGGCTTAGGCTTAACGCCTAGCCGCTAGCTGTTATTATGCTTGGATGTAGGTGATCCGGACTTGTCCGTCGTTGTCGCCGGTTACGGTGACTTCAACGCTCTCCGTCAAGATATCTGCATAGCTGTACGATACGCGCTTAAACGCGTGCTGTTCTTGATCCAGCTTGACAATGAACACGGAAGGGTAGGTCTCTTCCAACACACCGGTGCGTTCGATCGTTTTGCGGCGTCCGCCGTTCGCACGCAACGTAATTTTCTGACCGACGTGAGCTTCAAGGCTCTTCTTGATTTCCAACAGCGCATTTTTGGCCATTGTCAACTACCACCTCTTTCCTTAGTCATTATAACCCAAGGAAAGGGTGGTTGTCAAATAAGCAAAATATTATAACAGCGGTTCAAACTTGTTGTCAACGACAGATCGCTAAAAAGATTTTGAAAATTGCGTACAAATTTTATTTTTTTGCCTCATTCGTGGACTCGAGGCAGTCCGATTCGGAAGTTCCCCCGCGTTTCAATACCGCCCAAACCTTCCAGCCCGCTTACCGTATGCGAGATGACGTCGTAAATATTAATCGTGTCTTTGACGGACGTATAGGCCGATTTGGAGGCGATATACACGGGATCAAGCGCATGAATCAATATTCGCCCCGGAGAGCTGGCAAAGTTGGCGCCCGCCTGCAGCAGCGCTTCAAAATGAGACTGGCACGCGCCGGCGATCACTGTCAAAGTGTCTTTGTTTCTTTCGAATGCTCTTGCCGCGCGAACCGCGTTCAAAAAATGCCTCGAATTTTTGTAATTGTTAATGTTCAGCTTATCTCCGTCAAATCTATGCTTAATAATCGCATCATGGCCCGTGACCACAACAATATCCGGCCTCACCTTCGGAAGAAGCTGCAGCAGTGCTCCGGCCATCTCCGATTCCCTCACATGGTACCCTTCGGCCGGAATGCGAAGCTCGCTGTAAAGCGCCATGCTCTTCCGCAAATACGTCGCGTCACCGTCCAGGTGAAGCACCGTTCCGGGCACCTCGAAAAAAGGCTTTTCCGTCCGCTTCATTTTGGCAAAATACAGACGGTTTTTGTTCAGCAGCGATAAGCCTCTCATATCCGACCGGGTTTCCAGCTCCGGCACTTTTTCGAGATCGTCAAGCGGGGCGTCGGCCAGCAGGCGATACTCCACGCCTTTCAGCTCGGCCTTGTTATCCTGAATCCGTTGAATTCGAAATACGATATCTTTTCCGTACGATTTGCGGACGACGAACACGCCGTGATCCATTCCTCCGATCCCCTCCTACGTTCTATCGTATGGAGATGATGGGCTTTTGGTGTGCGTTTGATTTCGGTCGCCGCTCATTTCGTTCGTTATTACTAACCTCTCCTAGTAAAGAGCTCATTGGCGATTCGGGCGAACTCGGACATATCGAGCGTTTCTCCCCGCCTGGAGGCGTCAATGCCGCATTGCTCCAGGAATGCCCGGCATTCCTCCTTGCCCGCCCCAGCAAAAAAGCGCTGCTGTAAATTGTTAAGCAGCGTTTTTCTTCGCTGTGCGAAGGCGGCATGCACAACTTGGAAGAACAGCTCTTCGTCATCGACCCGAACGGCCGGCTCGTCCCGCATCGCCAGCTTTACGACCGCGGATTCCACGTTAGGCTGCGGAATAAATACAGTGTGCGGCACGCGAGCGACAAGCTCGACGGACGCATAATACTGCACCGCGACAGACAGACTGCCGTAATCTTTGGTGCCGGGGCGCGCGGCGAATCGGTCCGCAACCTCCTTCTGGACCATCACCACGATGTTTGCGAGCGGGAGCTTTTCCTCCAGCAGCTTCATCACAATAGGGGTAGTAACGTAATAAGGGAGGTTCGCAACGACGCTGACGGACTCAACGTGTTGAAAATGCTCCCGAAACAGCTCATGCAAATCAACCTTCAGCACATCGCCGTGAACGACACTGACATTGCCGTATGGCTCGAGCGATTCGCCCAGCATCGGAATCAAACGCCGATCGATTTCCACCGCGACGACCTTGCCGCTTGCCTCCGCCAGCTTTTCGGTCAATGCGCCGATGCCCGGCCCGATCTCGAGCGCTCCTTTGTTTGGTCCCAAGTCGGCAGCGGAGACGATGCTCCGCAAAATATTTTGGTCGATGAGAAAATTTTGCCCGAGGCTTTTCTTAAACGTAAAGCCGTATTTCGCGAGCAGCTCTTTCGTCCGTTTAGGGGAAGCTATCGTTTCCGCTCGTTCCGTCATTCGTTATTACCGCCCTTCGCAGTATGTGTCTCCTCCGCTAGCAAACCGCTTTTGCGCATCGCATCGGCAAGCTCCTGCCGGTTAATGCCGAACATGCCGCACCGTTTCAGAAACGTCTTACCGTTCGAATAGCCGATCCGAAGCGCCTTGCCTGCCTTCAGACGCCGCTCGGAAGCCCCTTCGACCCCGGCTAAGCCAAGAGTTAGCAAATCCGCCCACGCAATATCCGTCCCCGGCGCTTCGGATTCGGTACGAACTCCTTCGAGCGCCGCCTTAATCGATTCCGCAGACGCGTTCTCGATTCCGATATCGTCCCGATATGTAGCTTCCTCCTGCGACAAAAACGCGTGCTTGCATCCCGGCACCCTGGAGGAAACCAGATGCCGAATTCGCTCTCCCGCGTGATCGGGGTCGGTGAAAATAATGACTCCTCTCCGTTTTTGAGCAAGCTCGATTCGTGCAAGCACCTCGCGGTTCACGGCCGAGCCTCCGGTCTCGATCGTATCCGCTTCGACCGCTCTGCGAACGGCGGCCGTGTCGCTCTTTCCCTCGACGACAATCACTTCCCGTATCATAAACACAACTCTCTTCTTTCCATGGTGAAAAGCGCAATTACACCATATTTTACCCTTTTCGGCGGCAGAAAAAAAATACGGCCCAAAAGCGGCCGCATCTTGCAACTTTCCGTATGGTTCAAACGTCTTAGTTTACGATCGGCTTCTTCGGACCGATCACATATACTGTATACCCGCTTTTCGTACCGAATTTCCGCGCATACGATTCGCTCTCGAAATACACGTCGATCTTTTTGCCCTTGACTGCGCTCCCCTTATCTTCGGCGCGGCGGAAGCCGATGCCCTCGATATATACCCACCAGCCCATAGGGATAACACCCGGATCGACGGCAATCGTGCGTCCTTCGGTAACGGTTGTTCCCGACGCAGTAATGCCGTAACCCTTTTCGCCCTTGCTTTTACCGGTGGACGCGGGACCTGCCGAATAAGCGGTCAGCTTAACGTTCTTCAGGATGCTCTTTACTCCGATGGAAGTGCCGTTCACCTCAAGGCTGTGCACGTTCGGAGAAGAAGATGTCAGAACGACTACCGGATTTTTCGAAGCCTTCGGCTTCGGCGGCGCAGGCTTTTTCGTGCCGACCGCGACAATGGAGTCCACGCTGGATAAATGGACCGTTTTGTCGACGACCTGCTCGGAAACGAGAACGCCGTTTTCATATACTTTTTCGATTTGCTTTATAAGGGTTCCTTCCCGTCCTTCTTGGACGACCTTTTGTTTCCCCTTGAGCAAATTCGCGTCTTCTTTCTTTACGGTCTTAAACGGGAGCGGATGCTTAGTCGCTTCGATCACCCTCTTGACCCGGACGACCTTCAGTTCGGCTCCGGGAACAAGCTCGATATCCTCGGAAGGCTCGATTCTGTCCAGCGGCCCCAGCTCGATCCCTGCATCGGCAAGCACATCGGAGACGTCGCCGTCCACGATATGCACTTGTTTCGTTTGGCCGTCTACCTCTACCGTCACGGGGAATGCCCGTTCAACGACGATTCGGTCTCCATCCTTGAGACCGGCCGATATCGGCTTGGAAGTTCGGTCGAATTGTCCGACCGTAATGCCTTGTTCTGTCAATACGTCTTGCACGTTGTTCCGTGATGTTACAAATTCATACGTTTGGCCATCCGCCATTACGGTAATTTTCTTCAGCGTCGATCCGTAAATGATCGCCGAGAAGAGCACCAATACGGCAATCGATGCAGCAGTGACCGATAACATCAGCTTTACATGAACACGCGCCCATCGCCATGCGGTAGACATGCCGGACAGACTTTCAGTATGGGATCCCGCCAATTGGGTTTCACCCATGATTTACAGTCCTCCTTACATAGCCTCGCCTTGTACGTGAGTGGTTCCTCAGAAGTTCAAGTTCGACGCGACTATTGTGGATTATAGTCGAGATAACCGTTTCGAGGCAGCAAAAAAAGCCGTCGAAGAGGGCGGCTTTTTGGGTGCGGATAAGATTAAAGATACTCGGCCGGTTACCTCTCTCGTTACGCTTACGAGGTTAGCTGTCGGATTCGGGCGTGAGAGCTGGCCCTATCTCGGCAAAGCGCAGGAAGCGCCGCTTTACCAAAAATTCACCCCTAGACGTTCCGTCTGCCGGAACATCGATGCGGTTCCCCCGTTTCCCCTGTTGGCGCATCATGTCAAACTTGCACCGGAAACTCAGCGAAACTGGAAATATGATGTAAAACTTTTTTTGTTACGGGTATGTACTGTATCATAATGGCTCGGGCCCCTTGTTGTAAAGGGGGCAATTTTGCCGAAATCGAACCTCCTTTTGCTGATTATCGTCAAAAATGGCGTTTTTTCAAATATAATGCACCTCTCTCAATCGATATTCTCCTTACATTTCGTTTTCTCTTTCATTTACTTGTTTTGGACGGAAAAGGGTACGAGCATTGGCCGTCGTAATTTGCGCAAATTCCTGCACGGAGAGCCCCCGAATTTCCGCTCCGGCTTCCGCCACCAATCCGACGTAAGACGATTCGTTCCGCTTGCCGCGGTACGGGTGCGGGGTTAAATAAGGCGCATCCGTCTCGATCAGCAGCCGCTCCAGCGGAACTTTCGCCAGCACCTCTTTCGGCTGTTTTGCGTTTTTGAAGGTGACCGGGCCTCCGAAGGAAATGTAAAAGTTCATTGCCAAGCATTCCCTGGCGATTTCCCAGCTTCCGGAAAAGCAATGCATAACGCCCCCGACGTCGGAAGCTTTCTCCTCCTTCAGTATCGATACGACATCGGCATGCGCGTCACGGTTATGAATGACGATCGGCAGGCCCAGCTTTCTTGCCAGACGGATTTGTTCCCGGAAAACCCGGTGCTGCACATCCTTAGGCGATGTATCCCAATAGTAATCAAGCCCCATCTCGCCGAGCGCGACCACCTTCGGGTGCGTCACGGCCAAATGCTCGATCCAGTCCAAATCGTCCGCAGTCATGTCAATCGCATCCTGCGGATGCCAACCGACGACCGCATCGATGAAATCGTGCCGCTCCGCGAGGCGAAGCGTTGACGGAATCGTCTCGCGGTTAAAGCCGATATTGATGATGCGGCCGACGCCTGCGGCGCGCGCTCGTTCCAGTATATGTTCCCGATCCTCATCGAATGCCTTGTTGTCCAAATGCGTGTGTGTATCGGTCAGCATGTCGAATTATGCTTCTCCCTTCAGCCATGAAAATAATGTCGAATCTTTTCGAGCGAGCTCCGCAACCCATTCTTCCGGATAATAAACTTGCGGCTTCCCGCTCTGCGTGCCGCTGATGGATCGCACGATATCGGACCTCGTGCTGATCTCGGCAAGCGCGCCTCCTTCGCATAGCAGCAAAATCGGTATATTGCCCGGCGCGTTCCCGCCCCGATAAATATCGTAAGACTTATCCGACGGCAAATCGACCTGCAAATAATACTCCGGATCGAAGCCCGCTTCCCGGACCGAGTCGCGAAGCCGTTCAAGCCGCTCTTTCGCGGCTGTATCCAACACGGAATATTTGAAAAGCTTTCGCTCCAAAAAGCGGGTGCACAGATCCGATATCGCGGGATCCTTCTCCGACTTCCAAAGCGTAAAAGCGGCCTGGACCACGGACTCGTCCAGCATCATATAATGCTCGAGATCGAGCGTGCCTTCGAATAGCTTGTGCAAAGCGGGCGGCAAAAATTGAAATTTATAGCCGGAGTCCCATAACGATTTCGCGCGTGCGAAAATATTGCGGAGCACGATGTCCGAGCTGCGCGTAACCGAGTGAAAGTATACTTGCCAATACATCTGGTACCTGGACATTAAATAGTCTTCTACGGCATGCATTCCGCTTTCTTTCACGACGAGCTTTCCTTGAACCGGCCGAATGACCCGGAGAATCCGGTCCAAATCGAACATGCCGTAGCTCACGCCGGTAAAGTAAGCGTCTCTGAGCAAATAATCCATCCGGTCGGCATCCAGTTGGCTGGAAATCATCGACACGACGATCTCATTCGGATACGTCTTGCGGATGACGGAGCAAACCAGCTCCGGAAAATCCGGCGACACCGAGCGCAGAACGCTGTTTACTTCCGTATCTCCCAGAATGATTTGGCACGACCATTGCTCGTGATGCTCCCCGAACACCGCCTCGAGCGAATGCGAGAACGGCCCGTGCCCGACATCGTGAAGCAGTGCCGCGCATAAACAAAGACGCTTCTCCTCGAGCGGCCAATCCTCATACCGGTTTCTCTCAAACTGCGAAATGATTTTTCTCGTTAATTCGTACACGCCGAGCGAGTGGGAAAACCTGCTGTGTTCGGCGCCGTGAAACGTGAAGAACGATGTCCCCAATTGTCGAATCCGGCGCAGTCTTTGAAACTCTCTCGTATTAATCAAATCCCAGATCACAGCATCTTGCACGTATATATACTTATGTACAGGGTCTTTAAATACTTTTTCCTCCGGCCAAACGTTCATGCGACTACCTCCTCCGTAATACGACTTTTTTCGACAATATTTCGTCAATTATGTCGAAATATTGCATTTTGTGCCAAATACGAGCTATAATCGATTATCCATTAAAAACGACAGATTCCGGAGCTAACATTTTACTCGCGTGAAATGTTATTGACTATTATGGGAGCAGTTGGTACCATAAACGCAGTAAGAATCGTGTCGAAAAATGACGTTTTATATCGTTACATATTTTTATTTTCGAGAGGAGATTGGATCTCTTATGATGAAATCTACAGGGATTGTTAGAAAAGTCGACGAGCTTGGCCGTGTCGTAATCCCGATTGAATTGCGCCGTACGCTCGGGATCGGCGAGAAAGATGCTTTGGAAATTTATGTGGACGGCGAACGAATCATGCTGAAAAAATATGAGCCCGCCTGCATCTTCTGCGGCAACGCGGATCAAGTGACTTATTTCAAAGGAAAAATTGTTTGCAATGATTGCCTAAAAGATATGCCGACACCTGTGACAAAATAAGAAATATAGTATATAATAGCAATATGGGTAGTAACAATATGAACTCTTGTTAATTCTAACCTTTTTATATCTCCTTTCTTATCCTATGGATTCCGCCTCCGGAAACCATAGGATACTTTTTTTTGCGTGCGTAAATTTTTCCTTCGCTCCGCTGTCTGCCGGCCGTTATTTTTTCATTACTTCATTATATAGGTCTCGTTTCGGTACGTCCCGGTCGGCCGCAGCCAGCTTAACGGCTTCTTTACGGGACAGCCCCTTCTCCTCCTCATACCTCGAAACATGCTCTTCCGGCGAAAGTCCGCTCCACCAGGGAAGAGCTTCGCCGGCGGCAGCCTGCTCCTTATCTGCCCCTTCCACAACCAGACAATATTCTCCGATCGGCGGATTCGCTTCGATATGCGCCAAGCAATCGGCCACGGAACCTCTGGCGAATTCCTCATATCGCTTGGTCAGCTCTCTTGCCATAGCCATGCGGCGGTCACCCCAAATCTCAAGCAGCAGCTTCAACGTCGATTCCAGCCGGTGCGGCGCTTCATATAAAATAACCGTTGCCGCATGGGACTTCCATTGCTCCAATACGGCCGCACACTTCTTTTTTTCTCTGGGGAGAAAGCCGATGAACGTAAACCGGTCCGTCGGCAAGCCTGAAGCGATCAAGGCAGACAAACCCGCGTTCGGTCCGGGAATCGGCACGACCGCTATGCCTGCGTCGACGGCCTCTTTCACCAGATCGGCGCCGGGATCGGAGATAGCCGGAAGCCCCGCGTCGCTGACAAGCGCGACGTTCGAACCTTCCTTCAGCCGCTCGATGATGGCTGCTCCGCTTTTCTCTTTGTTGTGCTCGTGGTAAGACAGCAGCCGAGCGTTGATCTCGAAATGATTGAGCAGCTTCTTCGTTTGCCGAGTGTCCTCAGCTGCGATCCAATCCGCTTCTTTTAATGTAGAAACGGCTCTGAAGGTCATATCGTCCAAATTGCCGATCGGCGTTCCGACCAAATACAGCGTACCGAGCTTCGGACGCGCACTTTCCTGTATTCCCGTTCCGAAGCTTCTTTGCAGCGAAAGCTCAGTCATCGGCTCCTCCTTGATTCGGGTCGCTTAATGCACTGCTTTTCCCGTAATAAACATCCAACAATTCCTTCGCATAGCTGCCATCCCCTTCATGAACGATGAGCGGAGGCAGCGTTCGAAGCTCGGGCTTGCCGTCCTTCGCCGCCTCGATCAATACCATGTTCGCTTCCTGATGCAACCGGGGGTGGATGAAGCGAATCCGCTTCGGTTCGAGCCGCACGGAACGAAATTCGGCGATAATCTCGATCAGCCGGGACGGGCGATGCACCATCGCCACCTTTCCCCCCGAGCGTACTAGGCGTGAGGCCGCGACGGCTACATCCTTTAGCGTGCAGTACACTTCATGCCTTGCCGCCGCCACATATGGATTTTCCTTGACCTCGCCTGACGTTACGGGCAAATACGGCGGATTTACTGTGACCAGATCGAACGTTCCTTGTCCCGCTGTCTTATAATATTCCTTGAGATCCGCGCAGACGACCGACAACCGGTCGGATAAATGATTGATTCTTATGTTTCGCTCCGCCATATCGGCAAGCTTAGGCTGTATTTCTACCCCGACGATACTGCTCTTCGTTCGCGTCGAGAGCAATAACGGGATCACGCCGTTTCCGCTGCATAAATCCACAACGCGCCCTCTCGGCGGAACGGTGCAAAATCTTGCGAGCAGCACCGCGTCTAACGAAAAGCTGAATACTTCGTCGCTTTGAATGATTTTTAAATCGTTCGTTAATAAATCGTCCAATCGTTCATTAGGCAGCAAAGCCGCCGCTAAGCCGTTCGGTTTCAATGGTAAGCGCCTCCCAAGCACATTGCAAAAAAACCGCAGGCGGCGTGACCTACGGTTGCATTACTTATTGAAGAATGATAAACAGAATAAACAGTCGCCTTCCGTCCGGAGATGCCCGTAATATACATTGCAAATATGAAAGCCCTCATTATACAGTCTTGCGAGATTGTCGTACCCTTCGCCGATGGCCGCCGGGGATGCTTCCGCTTGCCCGGACGGCTGCAAGGCTGCTTCTTCCCCGCCGGCCTGCTCCGGGGACGCTTCGTTCCTGCGGAGTAGTTTGCGCAGCTGTTGATTTTCTATGCTTAATCGCTTATTCTCTTCGACCAGAAGAACGATCTGCTTGCGCAATTCGGTCATGTCGGCGGCGAGCCGACCCATCGAATCTTCCATGTGCGTCACTTGCTCATACAGTATATTTCTGTCTCCCACAGCTCCACCCCTAGACAAGGTTAAACGGCTTCGCAGTTTATTCGTCTTGCTCTACAACGTCGTCAAGCGGAAACTCGGAAACGCGGCCTTTCGATTCGTTCAAACGTACGTTGACCGTCCGCGCATCGGCGTTAATGCTTACGACTACACCTGCCCCCACGGACGTAACGACTCTCGCGCCGATATTGGGAAGCTCTTGCTTGACGCTTTCATAATTGTCATGTTCGTACTTCAGGCAGCACATCAACCTGCCGCAAAGTCCCGAGATCTTCGTCGGGTTCAAGGACAAATTTTGGTCCTTGGCCATCTTGATGGACACCGGTTCGAAATCCCCGAGCCAGGAAGAACAGCATAAGATGCGGCCGCAAGGGCCCAGACCTCCGAGCAGCTTCGCCTCATCCCGCACTCCGATTTGCCGGAGCTCGATTCTTGTCCGAAATACGCCGGCCAAGTCCTTCACAAGCTCTCTGAAATCGACGCGACCTTCCGCGGTAAAATAAAAGATGATCTTGTTGCGGTCAAACGTGTATTCCACATCAACGAGCTTCATCCGCAGCCCGTGCTCTTTAATTTTTTCGGCGCAAACGCCGAATGCGTCCTTCGCCGCCGTCTTGTTGTCGTCAACGATCTTCGCATCGGTATGGTCGGCGATGCGGATGACCTTCTTTAACGGAAGAACGACGTCGCTTTCTTTTACTGTCTTTCGGCCGATCACGACCTTGCCGTATTCGATGCCTCGCGCTGTTTCCACTATGACGTGATTTTGTTCGTCGACAGGCAGGTCACTCGGGTCGAAGTAATACACTTTGCCCGCCTTCTTAAAGCGGACGCCTACAACTTGGTAAGCTTCCATTATTGTCCTCCTTGCAACGCGTATAGAAACCGCTCAAGGACGAGCTGTGGACCCGCGTGCTGGCGCAGCCGCTTCTTCGCTTGCAGCGCCTCGTCCATCCCGCTGACCCATACTTGAAACGGTTTCGAGTCAGCCTGTTTCTTACCCCAATCCAAGCTGTCTATAAAAACGACCCTTCCGGTCTCTCTTCTTTGTAGCAAAATCATATCCTTGCACCAAAGAGCAAATAAGTCGAAGAACGTGTCCAGATGCTCGGACACCTCCGGCTTCGACAGGACACTCTGTCCTGCAATCATTGCGGCGGGAAAGCCATGTGCCGTCTCCTTAGCCAATTGTAACACTGCGTTTCTCGTTTCTGCAAACCAATTTATTTGGATAAACTCCCGCGCCGTCCCGAGCCCGGAAGCAAGACGCACCGCCGGACGGACTAACGCGGCCGGATGGCCTTCGCCGATCAGCGCATCCTCCATTTCCTCCGCGGAGAGGGGAACGAAAGCCAGGCGCTGCGCCCGCGACAAAATCGTCGGCAGCAAAGCTTGTCCGTTCTCCGTAATGAGCACGGCGACAATTTGCGCGGACGGCTCTTCTAGGAACTTCAACATGGCGTTCGAGGCTTGCGGAGTCATCTTCTCCGCATCCTCAATGATATATATGCGCGATCGGGACGAGTGAGAGGATTTGTAGGCGAACTGCCGCTGCAGCTCCCGAATTTGTTCGATCTTCACCGCCGCCCCGTCCGCTTGCATCCACAATACGTCCGGATGATTTCCGCTTACGACCTTCCGGCATTCCGCGCACCGCCCGCACGCGTCGCTTCCGCCTTCTATACAAAAGAGCGCTTGCGCCAGCGCTCTTGCGGTTGCCCTTTTCCCTGTGCCCTTCGGGCCTTCGAATATATATGCATGAGATAAAGTGCCTTCACGCAAGGACGTCTGCAATATCGTCTTCACGCGTTCTTGTCCCGGAATTTCGTTGAAAGGCATCGGTTATCGCTCCATCTGAATTTCTTTCCGAATCGTTAAAAAAATAAGTTGATCAGCAGTCCGCGAATTTCTCCGATTTTGGCGAGGAGTTCGATCTTGCCGTTCTCCGTGGCCAGAAGCTCATCCGCCATCGAGACCAGCGTCGCATCGATTTCCTCAAGCAGCTGATACCGTTTCGTACGGCCGCGGCGGTCCCAGCCTCTCGTCTCCCGCAGCCCGATCCCCTTTCGGGCGGTTTCTTCAAGAAACCGTTTCACAAGCATCTTATATTCCCGAAGCTCTCTTACCGTCATCGAGCGGCTAAGCCGCTGCCCTTGCAGATGAATTTGCTCCATGCGGCGCATCAATTCCTCGTGCGTGACGGCTTCCCGCTCTTCCCGCAGAAAGCCGGAGAATGGCCGCGACAAGGCGTTCGCGCCTGCATTGCTGTCGTTGCGTAATGGTTCCTTGTTTAGCGGCCGCCACCCGGGATTGATTTTCACACTGAATGCGCCTCCGTTGGTATTTAGAAATGCTCGAACCGTTCGACCGGCATAATGAACACCGCGGCTCCGCCGACCTGAACCTCAACGGGGAACGGAATATACGAATCGGTCGTTCCGCCCATCGGCGTTACCGGCGTAACCAGCTGGTCTCTGACTTTGCAATTCGCTTTAATGACGCTGAGCACATCCGGAATACGGTCGTCCTCGATGCCGATCATAAACGTCGTGTTGCCCGCGCGTAAAAAGCCGCCCGTACTCGCGAGCTTCGTAGCGCGAATCCCTTGCGCGATCAGCGCGTTCGACAAGCGGTTGCTGTCTTTGTCCTGTACAACTGCAATTACAAGCTTCATGAAAATTCCTCCTAGACCAGTAGATTGTTTTCGAGAAAGCTCTCAGAATCGCCGCAGAAGTAATGAGTCGCTGTCCGCCGCTATGTCCGCCGCAATTTCTTCCTCGGTTCGGTCGGCGTTCACCAGCAGCACCCGCTGCGGATTCTTCCTGGCTATCAGTAGGAATGCTTCTCTCACTCGCTCGTGATACTCCCGATCCTTCATCTCTATTCGATCCAACGCCGATTCGTTACCGCTGCCTGCCGCTCGTTTCAGCAGACGGCTCCTGCTCACCTCTACGGGCACGTCAAGCATGTAGGTGCGATCGGGCTGCAGACCCGTGGTTGCGAAGCGATTGATCAGCTCCACCTGCTGCGGATCTTGTCCCAGCCCGTACGCCTGATAAGCAATGCTGGCGTCCACGAACCGGTCGCAGACGACAACGGCTCCGCGCTGCAGCGCCGGAAGGATAACCTCCTGAACGTGCTGCGCTCTGGAAGCGGCATACAGCAAAATTTCCGTTCGGTCCGCCATTTCCGTATACTCGGGGGACAACACCATCGTGCGAACGGCATCGCTGATTCTTGTCCCTCCGGGCTCGCGCGTCATTACGACGTCTGCGCCCTTCTCGCGCAGCCGGGCCGCAAGCCGTTTCAGCTGTGATGTCTTGCCGGAACCGTCCGGCCCTTCGAATGTTATAAACAAGCCTCTCAATTGCAGACCCCTCTATATCTATATGTCTTTGCCGCGCCAAACGAGAATCCGCTCCAGCAGCGGATCTCTCACGCCTTGTACCGAAGCGCCGCCACTGCGAAATGCCAGCAAGGCTTGCACCGCTTGGGACGTGATCAATTCCCCGGGATAAACAACCGGTATGCCCGGCGGATACGGAACGACCATCTCGGCGGACCATTCGCCGGCGGCGTCCTCGATGCGCACCTCTGTCGGCTCCCCCTTCGCTTGGAAAGGCGGAATTGCACCGTCCATAGTAAAATATACGGGCTGTTCCGACGCTTTAGGCCATATTACTTTATTATTCGCTGTTTTCGTGCAATTTTCCTGCTTTTGCACCGAAAATCGCCGTGCAATTTGTTCTAGAGCATGAATCAGCCGCCTTGCGTCCTGAATGTCCGACGTCAGCCCGAAAACAAGCAGCACATACCGCTCGTCCGCCATCTCGGCGTCGCAGCCGTACTCGGCGAGAAGCGACTGCAGCTCGTAGCCGGACAAGCGACACTCCATATCATATAGTGTGAACTTAAACGGATCTAATTGCAAATAGGCGGATGCTTCCATGTTCCCGATCGTTCCGAACCGCTTCCCAAGATTTTTCCTGCCAAGAGCCGTCCGTACGGCTTCAACCGCTTCTATCGATCCGCGGTACAGACCGTCCGCCCCTTCCCCTTCGACTACGCTCCTCGCCCAATCGAGCGAAGCAAGAATCGGGTAGGACGGACTCGAGCTCTGCAGCATGCGCAGCCGTTTTTCCACCGCACCATAGTCGATTCGCCCGCCTTGCAGGTGAAGCATCGAGCCCAACGTCATCGCGGGAAGCATTTTGTGCGTGGATTGAACGACGGCGTCAGCCCCGCACTGAAGCGCTGACTTCGGGACGCCCGGGTGCAGCCCGAAATGGGCGCCGTGCGCCTCGTCGACGAGAAGAGGCTTTCCGTGCCTATGCGCAGCTTCGGCGAGCGGCTCAATATCTACACTCATGCCGAAATAATTCGGATTCGTGATAAAGATCGCCTTCGCATCGGGAAAGCGCCGAAGCTGCTCGTCGATTTGCTCTGCTGTCGGAGCCGTGTATAACCCCGTAGGCTTGTCCTCTTCCGGCCCGAGAAAAACAGCGCCCGCTTGCGCAAGCATTAACGCGTGGATCGCCGATTTGTGCGCATTGCGCTGCATTAATACAATCTCTCCCGGCTTGCACACGGCTGAAATCATCGCCAAATTGCCTACGGTGCTCCCCCCGACCAGAAAAAACGTGCGCTCGGCTCCGAAGCATCGCGCCGCGAGCTCTTGAGCTTCCCGGATCGGCCCCGACGGAGCATGCAAATCATCCAACCCGGGCAGCTCCGTCGCATCGTAAAGGCCTACCGCTCCGAGCCAGGAAGCGACTTTAGTCCCGACATACGCCGAACCTCTTTTATGGCCGGGAACGTGAAAGCTCGTCGGCTTTCGTTCCGCATAAGCATGCAGAGCCTCGACTATAGGCGCCTTCGTTCGATTCCGTTGATCATCCTGAGCCATTTCTAGTACCTCTTTTTTGCGTAGTAGCATCATTTTACCGTCTGCCATGGCAGAAAAAAAGACCTCTTCGCCCCCGCGGCAAAGCAAGTCTTTGAAATTTGCATTATGCGTTTTGTTTATACCAGATTCGTTTCATTTGTGATATGAAAAAAGGATACTTCGCATCTCTTACGTCGGTTTTCACGATTTCCGTTTCGCATTCGCTGCAAATAAATTGCTCGCAAATCGTTATTCCTTCCAGCCTGTCTTGCTCACAAATAATGCACGTAAGCGTCGTCGATTCCCGGCCATGCGTTTCCATCGCTGTCACCCTTTGGCTTCTTTTCTACTCATTGTCGCCAGACATTCTATGAAATAAACTCATTTCCGCTAAAATCATATATTTCGCTGCGAAAGAAAAGAATCTTGCTGCCGATATTTATTAATATGTAGCGATAAACCAAAAAGTGATTTTACGTGCTGCCGAGGTGAGCCTATGTCGTCGATTCCTACCGCTGCGGAGAAAGTGATTTATCAATACACCCTGGTCAAAAAGGTTCGCAGAAAACCGGTATGGTCTTATTTCTATATATTAGTGCTTTTGGCTTATGGGACAGCCGCTGCCGTTATGGACAGCTACAGCGTATGGCTTGCGCTTGCGGCTTCGGTCATCGGCTATATTATGATCGAATACGCCGTGACCCGGACGGTATCCTGGGCAAGGCCGGAGTGGGAGGCCAGCCTTTCCCGATTCCAATGGGTCTCGCGATTCCCTTGGTTCGGGTATTTGCCTGCGCAATCCGTTACATTTCGTTCGTATCGGCTAGCTCAATCTCAGGCGTTCCTTGCCGGTTGCATCGCCGCCGGCATCGCCTCAGCCTGGTTGACGCAATACGAGTCGGCGCCGGTGGCCGCTGGCTTGCTTTGGGTCACGTTTCCGAGACTGTGGCTTTTATTTGCCGTTCGCAAAGCGGCGAAGAGCACCTATTTAATTCGTTTCGACGATAAAGAGGTGTCCATTTACGCATCGTAAGGGAATAATGCATCCGGACTGCCCGTTCGCCGGCGCCATTGTCCGGATGCTAATACACTTTATTCGCTCTGCCGAAATAGGCTTCGAAAAACCGCAATACATCCTTTACATGCTCTGTCCAGTATTCCCATGTATGGGCACCCGGATATTCCGCATACTCATGAGGATAGCCGATGTTCGTCAAGTAACGGTCGAATTCGGCATTTAGATGGTACAGGTAGTCCTCCGTCCCGCAATCGAAGTATAGCTCCGGGCGCGCTTCTTCCTTTACCCTTGTTGCGGCAAGAATATACAAATCATATTGTTTGGCGTAGGGACCGTTCAACGGTCCTAGAATTTGGGCATAATTCGTGCGGTCAAATTCCTGCCGGCTCATATTCTCCATGTCGGCGAGCGCTCCGGATAAGCTTCCCGCGGCGCCGAACACATCGGGATTTTTGAGCGCAAGCATCATCGCGCCGTAGCCGCCCATAGACAAGCCGCCAATGGCTCTCATGCTTTTGTCGGGAATCGTTCGAAATGCGGAATCGATACAGGGGACCAGATCGTGGATCATGTACTGCTCGAAGTTGCCGCTCCCGTCATACCAGTCCGCATAGAACGTACCGTGAGCATGTCCGCCGTCATTCGGCATGACGACAACGCATTCGCGAAGCTCGGACTCCGAGATCATACGGTCTAACGTTTGCTCGACGCCGCCCCTTTCCGTCCAATTCGATTCGGAACCGTACAAACCGTGCAGCAAATATACAGTCGGGTAGCGGCGGTCGGAGTCCTCGTACCCCTCGGGCAAATAAACAAAGCATGTTTTTCTTGCATATAAAGCTCCGGAGAAAAAAGGAAACGGTTTAACGGCCATTAGGTGGTTTCGCTCCTTCTGTATAATGACTTGTCCTAAAGAGAGTATAGCAAAAACGGGGACCTTTATTTTAGTCGTTATCGATTAAAAACAGTTTTTTTGCGAGAGACTATCGTAGTCTGCTCGAAATCGGGAGCAAAGGCCGACGCATACCTAAGAATAAACACCTTTTTCGTCGCACTTGCGATTTCGAGCGAAATTAGCGGAACGCATTGTCCGCTAATTCGCGGCAAACGGCGAGATTTCACGAATTAGCGGAACAAGATGACCGCTAATTTGTTGTAAAGCGGAAAAATTGCGAGAAAAAACTGTGTTAGCGGACAACGCGTTCCGTTACATCGCCGAATTATGTAAACTTGCCCATTTTAGCGGACATTCGTTTCCGTTAGCTCATGTTCGTCACTTTGTTCTATATCGATACGAAAAAAGCGCCCTTGATCGCTGATTCGATCAAGGGCGCTCTGTTGTCGGCTTGGCGACTTGCCCTCCTGGGCTCTTCTCCCGCACTTTAGTGAAGTTTCACCGTCTTATTCCT
>NZ_JAQZSG010000045.1 GCF_028745515.1 Paenibacillus thermotolerans
GAAACTAAGTTTTGTACGTTAATTGGTCAGTTGTAGAAAAAAAAAGCCCTCTTTCGAGAGCTCCGCTGCTATTGCTCTGTATTCTCAACGGCAAGCTTATCTAACGCTTGCTTCGCGCGAGCGCGCGCCTCCTCGACCGAGCCGGCCGTCGATAATGCGACCGCCATCCGCCTGCCCGTCTTCGTGACCGGTTTGCCGAAGATTCGAAGCTGCGTATTCGGAACGGACAGAGCCGCATCCGCTCCGGTCAAGCGGTAGTTGTCCAGCTCGCGGTTCGCTTTCAACGGCCTGCTGGCTCCCGGACGTATGACCTCGATTTCCGGGATCGGGTATCCTAGAATCGCGCGGACATGCAAGGCGAATTCCGAAAGATTCTGCGTTACCAGCGTCACCAATCCGGTATCGTGCGGGCGAGGCGACACTTCGCTGAACATCACCTTGTCTTCGGTTAGGAACAGCTCCACGCCGAATAACCCGTAACCGCCCAGCTCGTCCGTAATCGTCTTCGCGATACGCTTCGCTTCTTCGAGCTGGCGATCCGTCATAGGGTGCGGCTGCCACGACTCGATGTAATCCCCGTCTTCCTGAATATGACCGATCGGCGCGCAAAAGCTCGTCCCGTTGACGGAGCGGACCGTAAGCAGCGTAATCTCCGATTGAAAGCGGATGAACTCCTCAACGATGACCCGACCGTTCTTTACTCTGCCGCCTTCCATCGCCATGTTCCAGCTGCGCTCGATATCCGACTCCCCGCGGCATATGCTTTGGCCTTTGCCCGAAGAGCTCATCAAAGGCTTGACTACGCATGGAAATCCGGTTTCTTTAACGGCCGCCGCGAACTGCTCGTACGTATCTGCAAATGTGTAGCCGGCCGTAGGCAAGCCCAGCTTCTCCGAAGCCAAACGCCGAATGCCTTCGCGATCCATCGTCAATCTTGCCGCACGAGCGGTAGGTATGACGCGGTATCCCTCTTCCTCCAGCTTCACCAGCTCGGAAGTAGCCAGCGCTTCAATCTCAGGAACGATAAGGTCCGGTTTCTCCCGTTCGATCACTTCCCGCAGCCGCTCCGCATTCAGCATATCGATTACGCAGCTGCGATGGGCGACCTGCATCGCCGGCGCATTCGCATAGCGGTCTACAGCGACCGTTTCGACACCTAGCCGCTGCGCTTCGATAACGATTTCTTTTCCCAGCTCTCCGGACCCTAGCAGCAGCATCTTTTTTGTACTGAACATAATGATTTTCAACCTCGCCTCATCCGATTTTCGTTCTTGCCCGCAGAAACAAAAAAAGGCAAGGAGGATCAAACTCCTCCCTACCTGCCCAGGCGTACGGCTGTCATCGTTCATGTGCTCCCTCATGGTTCCCCATGTTCCGCCAGTCACACATAACCGTTAAGTTGTTAGTTTGATCATACTGAAATGTACGCCGGAATGCAAACCGCTTCCATTTTACTTCGAGCCATGGTCCAATGTAATAACCCGATCCGCCCATTCCCGATAAAAGCTCAGCTCATGCGACACCAGCAGCACGCTCCCGGAAAACTGCACCAAAGCGTTCTGCAAAGCTTTTTTCGTTTCCGCATCCAAGTGGTTCGTCGGTTCGTCCAAAATGAGAAAATTGCACGGAGAAAGCAGCAGCCTGCATAATTTCACCTTCGACTGCTCTCCGCCGCTCAAGGTGCGGATTTGTTGCGAAGCATGGCTGCCCCTCACGCCGCACTGCGCCAAATGATGACGTATTTCTTTCGTATTCAGGCCGGGAAACCGTTCCGATATGATTTCGATCGGTGTCAGTACGTCATTGTCCCATTTCAACTCTTGTTCGTAATAACCGATCTTCACCTGCTCCGAAAACCGATAATGACCGGATATTGCCCGAATACGCCCAACCAACGTATTTAACAATGTCGATTTTCCGATTCCGTTAAAGCCCGTAATCACCATCTTTTTCCCGCCTAATACCGAGAAATTGATTTTCGGCAATAGCGGCGAACGATAGCCGACCTCCAAATCGCGAACCTCAAGAGCAAGATGAGCCGAAAGCGGGGATTCGCGAAATCGAAGCGACGGTTGATGGGTAAAGGCGGGAGGTGCGAGCCGTTCCATTCTTTCCAGCTGCTTTCTGCGCCCTTGCGCGATTTTGGAATTGACTCCGGCGATGTTTCTCCGAATATATTGCTCCGTCGCTTCAATCTTTTTTTGCTGAGCGTGATAGCGTCGAACATAATCTTGCCGCAAATGCTCCTTTTGCTTCAGGAAGTCCGAGTATTTCCCATAGTATTTTTTAATCGTTCCGAACTCGATGTCGCATATGCAGGAACATATTTTCTCTAAAAATTCGTAATCATGGGAAACAACGATGAACGCGCCGCGGAAATTCGTCAAGTAGGCTGCAAGCCATTCGACATGCTCTTTATCGAGAAAGTTTGTCGGCTCGTCTAACAAAAGCACGTTCGGGCTTTCAATCAATATTTTGGACAATATGACTTTCGCGCGCTGCCCGCCGCTCAGCTCGTCGATTGTGCGCTCCATTCCGATCGCGTCGATGCCCAAGCCGCCGGCGACTTTGCTGATAATGCTGTCTATGGAATAGAAATCCCGGGCTTCAAGCTGCTCTTGATACGCAGCCGCTTGCCGCAGATGATTTTCGTCGCCGGTAACGGCGCTTTCTTGATAGTGCTTGATCATGCTCGCTTCGATCTCGTACAAATCGGTAAACGCTGTTTTCAAGTATTCCGAAATCGTTTGATGTCCGTTTATTTCCGCATACTGGTCCAAGTGCCCGATTTGAATATCGGATTGCCACTTGACCTCGCCTTGATCCGGTATGATTTCTCCCGTCAATATTTGGATTAACGTGCTTTTTCCGGCGCCGTTTTGACCGACGATCCCCATGTGCTCGCCTTTGTATAAATCGAAGGAAGCATTGTCGTATAACGGTTTATCTCCAAAGCTGTGCGATAGTTTTTCCACTTTCAAGATCATTTCGGTTCCTCTTTTCACGAAAAATAAAAAGCAGAAGGCAGCGCGATGCGCCGACCCTCTGCTTTGTGCGGTTAAAACAGCAAAGGGCCATCGACGATGCGTCGTCAATGGCCCTTAATCTATTCGCACCGGCAAACCGACATACTTAAATAAGCGCAGCGAGCTGCACTTTTGTAAGACGGTTCAGCCGATGAATATCGGAAGCGCTATGCTGCCGCTCCCTGATTAAGCTCCGTACAACGCTTCATCGTATCCATTTGTACGGAGCTAAGTTTTCTAGTGAGTTTTACATATAGGATATACAGCATTCCTCATACACCTTCCCTATTTCGTTCATATCTTAGCATACGATTTGATAAAGACTCAAGTATGGTGCAAGCCCAACTTTCTATATGTGCCTGCGATCGCTCTAACGGACACGAATGCAGCTATTCGGCGTTTTGAGTCGGGTTTGCAATTTTAACGGACACTACAGCAGTTATTATCCCGAAAATGCAGCGAAAACCGCCAAAAATCAGGGTTTAGCGTCTGTGATGTCCGTTAGCGGTTTTGAGGCGGGCAAAATGGCGATATAGCGTCTGTGGTGTCCGTTAACAATCGCAGGGGTTTGCGTATCCTATAGAAAAACCCGTCCAAGCCGGCTTGGACGGGTAAACGAGTTTGAGAAAATTATTGCAACGTAAAGGAGTAGCGGTTTACTTCGGAAGTAACTCCATCTTGTTCTACAACAAAATATAACTGATATTCGATCTCGCCGGATAAATTGCTTATCGTATGAGTGCTCGGGCTGGAGCCCATCGCGATCTGCGCCGCTTGAACGATGTTCAGCGGAGAAGCGGCTTTGATTTGATCCGCTGTGTAATCCTTTATCTCATCATCCAAGATATAGTATAAGGTCGCCGGCAACTCCGGATTGGTGTAGCTGAATTGAAGCTGAATCCCCATCCCGGATTCCGGGTCGCTGACGGGAACAGGATAGCCGACATAGGCTTGCAAAGTCGACAGCGTTGTAAACCGTAGCGATTTGACCGTCGAAAGGACGCCTGTTGCACTTTCGCTTGTTACGTAAAGCTTGTAGCTCATAGCAGGGGCCAGCTCGACGAGCTCGATTTGACTCGTTGAGCCCGTTACGTTGATCGTTCCGCACCCGTAAACGCTATCCGTTACGGAAGCGGCTTCGCCCGCTTTGACCTGCGTGGACGACGGGGCGGTAGCGCCATCGTTTAGGACAACGAAGTGGAGCTTGACCGCATTCGCCGTAATCACCGTAAAGTCAGCGTATGTCGCGCCGGTTACCGTCAACGACGGATTCGAAACCTCAGGCAGCGCAGGCGGCGTATAGCTCGGCGGATCGGGATTGGCCGAAGGCGCGGACGGAGCCGGTTCCGGTGCCGGCTCAGTCGCAGGCTCCGGTTCCTGTGCCTCAGCCGGCTCCGAATCTTGTGCCGTTGCCGCAGCCGCCTTAATTTCTTCCGCTTTCTCTAAGAAGAGAGCCGCAACCTTCGCCACATCTTGCCGAACCGAGCTGCCGCGCGGATTGAACGTACCGTCCGGATTGCCGTTGATCAGTCCCAGGCTAACGCATAGAGCGACCGAACTTTTGGCATAATCGGAAATGGACGATGCGTCGGAAAAGCTCAGCGGCGCGGCGTTCCGGGGAAGCGGTTCGTCCGCGACGTAATTCAATGCGCGGCTGAAAAGCACCGCCATGTCCTGCCGGGACAAATTTGACTTCACGCCGAAGGTGCCGCCCCCCATCCCTTGAATCAATCCGGCCTTCGCGGCGGCTTCAACCGCCGAATAGGCGTAATGCCCGTTCGGAATATCCGTGAACGTAGCGCTGGCAGGCGCGCCCGTCATATCGAGATTCAGCGCCTTCGCCAGTATTATGGCGAAATCCTGCCGTTGAATCGTGCCTTGGGGGTTAAATTGACCGTTTCCAACCCCGTTAATGATGCCGGCTTCCGCCAGTTTCAGAATGGCTTCTTTCGCATACGATCCGTCAATATCCGTGAAGACGTTCGTAGAAGCCTGAGCCGTGCCGGAAAACGGAGCAAGCAGAGCCATCGCCAGCATCGCTCCGCTCACCCATCCGGCACATTTCCGTTTGAACATAAACTTGTCTCCTTCCGAAGATAGGGTCGATTGCTCAATTCTATCTACCATTTTATATCAACATAACTTGGAAAGTCTTTACTACTTTCATGAGTAAAGCCCGCACCATCGGCACGGGCTTAGCTTCTTACAATGCAACCGGCTGACCGATTTTGGCGGACTCGTAGGCAGCGATCGCAACCTTCGTCGAATGCAGCCCGTCCTCGCCGGTAATCGGTACCTGCTCGCCGCGAAGAAGCGCTTGTACAAAGTCTTGTATCATGTATGCGTCCATATCGTCCCCCCAGTAGGACCATATTCCTTTTCCGGCTTCGTCGCTGTACAGATCGTTCTTCTGGGCAAAGCCGTCAACCGAAATGACGCCCCTCGTGCCGATAATTTCCATCGTCACATCGCCCCAGGTCGGAAACGATTTCGGGCGTGACCAGCTGGGATCCAGCACCGCGAATACGCCGTTCTCGAATGTGACGTGCACCATGCCTGCGTCGTCGATTTCCAGGTTCTCGTTGAACAAAGTCGCCGCATAGGCATACACTTCTTTGACCTTCGACCGCAGGAACCAATTCATGAGATCCATTACGTGCACGGTATGATCCATGACGGCTCCGCCGCCCGACAGCTTCCGATCGACGAACCAAGACCCCGGATTCCCGCCGTGATTCGTGCCTTTAATCGCGACGATGTCACCGATATCGCCCCGGTCGATCGCTTCCTTCGCGCCGACGACGGCCGCCAAATAGCGGCACGGAAATGCGGTCATCAGCTGCACGCCGTTCTCCTTGCAAGCGGCAATCATCCGTTCCATCTCATCGACCGTCGTTCCGAGCGGCTTTTCGCAAAGCACGTGCTTCTTCGCCTTCGCCGCATCGATCGTCAACTGCGCGTGGCGCGCGTTCTCCGAACAGATGACGACGGCGTCGATATCTTGCGCCAGCAGCTCCTTATAATCGGCATAATAAGGTACATCATAACGCTCCGCGAGCTCTGATACACGGTCTTTCTCCTCATCGGCGATCCCGGCGACTTTCACCTCGGGCATCCGCCTTAAGCAGTGGAAATAACTGTGCGCATGTCCATGCGCAAAGCTGATCATTCCTACTTTTAACGTATTCATGAGTCGTCCCCTTTCCAAGTCGGATGCCATCATTGCAATTGAACGGCTTTGCCGGTGCGGATCGATTCATGGGCTGCCGCGGCAATTTCAAGCGCCTTGCAAGCATCGTCCGCCGTAACGATCGGTTCGCTGCCGTCCCGGATACAGGCGACAAAGTGCTCCAGCTCCGCATAATACGGATCGCGGTAGCCCGGGCTTTGCGGTATTTCCACGGCCTTTTCCCCGCTCTCCTGAACTGCCGCTTTTCGGATTTGCAGCGATTGCGCGCTCATGCTGTCGCAACGCAGCAGCCCCTTGGAGCCGGCAAATTCGGCCGAATAACGGAACGAGCCCGGATAACCCCAGAACGCCTCCAAATTTCCGACCGCCCCGCTTTCGAATAGGAGCGTGAGGAGCGCATAATCCATATGGCTGTCGACTTTATTCCGGGCGTACACCGATGCAACCTCTCCGAGCGTCCACCGCATAAAGTCAATGTCGTGCACCATCAAATCGGCTATAACGCCGCCGCTTTTATCCGCATCCTTAAACCACGGCCTCGCGTCTCCGGGATGTCCGCCTACTCGTCTTGCATGCGCTACGCCTACTTTTCCGATTTGCCCCTCGTCGATCTGACGCTTGATCTGGGCATAATCGGGGAAAAAGCGCACGACGTGACCGATAAACAGTCGAACCCCATGCTCTTCGCAGCAGCGGACCATATCCCGTGCGTCTTCCGGATGAAGCGCTATAGGCTTCTCGCAAATGACGTGCTTTCCGGCCGCTGCCGCCTTCATAACCAATTCCTTATGTAAATAACTGGGCACCGCAATGCTGACGGTTTGAAAATCAGAGGACGCAACCATTTCCTCGAACGAAACAAACGGAGACGCTCCTGTTTTCCGCCCGACCTCCTCAGCAAGCTCCGGAATGATGTCGCAGACGGCGACAAGCTCGACGCCCGGCATTCCGGCATAGCTGCGAGCGTGCACTTGCCCCATGCCCCCGCAGCCGACAACAGCCGCTTTCATCTAAATCCCTCCTCGTTTCGTGTAGACATAAGCCTCACTGCAAGCAAGCCAAGCTGAACATGATTTCATTATACTTGTCGGAAGCCGCATTCTCATCCATCTTTTTACACAGCCAATGTTATTTGATAGGGCTCGTCCGGGCTTCCATTTTTCTGGTTCCAAAAGTTGTGGGTTGCCCCTGCCTCCTCTCAGACCATACAATTATCAATTGAAAGGAGATGACTTACAAATGAACTTCATTCGGGGCTTCTTAGTCCTTATCGTTATTTCGCTCGGAATCGGAATATTTAGCGGTACTACACAGGCAGCCGCCTCCTTGCAAAAGGGCAGCACAGGCGGAGACGTGTGGGATCTTCAATATAGACTAAAAACCGCAGGGATATTTGAGCAATCGCTAACAGGCTATTACGGGGCATATACGGAAAAATCGGTCAAACGTTATCAGTATGTTTACGGGCTTTCCGTGGACGGCAAAACCGGCCCTCAAACCTGGAGCTCGCTGAGAAAGTACACATTGAATAAAAGCGAATTGGATATATTGGCAAAATTAATTTACAGTGAAGCAAGAGGAGAGCCTTACAAAGGACAAGTCGCCGTCGGTGCGGTCGTTATGAATCGAATCCAATCCAAGCAGTTTCCGAACAGCATACGCGGGGTCGTATTTCAACAGGGGGCTTTTACGGCGGTAGATGACGGGCAGTTCTGGCTTACGCCGAATCGGACGGCCTACATGGCGGCACTTGACGCGGTTAGAGGCTGGGACCCTTCATACAATTCTTTGTATTATTTCAATCCGAGAACCTCTACAAGCAAATGGATCTGGTCGCGGCCGCAAAAGGTTGCGATCGGCAATCATATCTTTGCCGGTTAATGGCGATCTGATCGCTCTTACGGACAAGGATGCAGTTATTCGGCGTTTTGAACAAAATTTGCAGTTTTAACGGACACCACCGCAGTTATTGCTTCGAAAAAGCAGGGGTAAGCACCAAAAATCGGGGATTAGCGTCTATGGCGTCCGTTAGCGTTATGGCGGCGGGTAAATTAGCGATTTAACGTCTATGGCGTCCGTTAGCACCGCAGCGGTTGCAAGAGGAGGGGCGGCAGACGATGTGCCGCCCCTTTTTCTCAATCGTTATTCCAGTTATCTTTAATAAACTTGTCGCGGCCGGACTTTTCCCGATCTTCCTTATAATGCTT
The DNA here is from genome assembly GCF_028745515.1 of Paenibacillus thermotolerans. Lineage (GTDB taxonomy): Bacteria > Bacillota > Bacilli > Paenibacillales > YIM-B00363 > Paenibacillus_AE > Paenibacillus_AE thermotolerans. The sequence goes on from NZ_JAQZSG010000045.1 coordinate 8,424, forward strand.
CGGATTTTTCTTATGGTAATCTTGGTGGTAATCTTCCGCTGTATAGAAGGTTTCCGCCGGCAATATTTCCGTTACGATCGGCTTTGTAAAGCGGCCGCTCGCTTCCAGTTGTTTCTTGGATGCAAGCGCCAGCTCGCGTTGCCGTTCGTCGTGGTAAAATATTACGGTTCGGTATTGGGTTCCCCGATCATGGAATTGACCGAAGGCATCCGTCGGATCGATTTGCTGCCAATAAAGCTCCAGCAGCTTTTCATAAGGGAAGATGTCCGGATCGTAGGTGATTTGTACCGCTTCGGCATGCCCCGTTGTCCCCGATTTAACCTCTTCATAGGTAGGGTTTTCTTTCGTTCCGCCGGTGTAACCCGAAACAATGCCTTCGATGCCGGGCAGCTCCTCGAACGGAGTCACCATGCACCAAAAACATCCGCCGGCAAAGGTTGCTTTCTGCATTTTCATTATTCCCTCCTTCCCAATACTACATGTGTCTCGCTAAAGTTTCTGCGAATTGTTCCAAGTATGCTTGATCCTCATCATCAAATCGGTTTTTAATCGGGCTGTCGATGTCCAATACGCCGATCAGCTTGTCATTCTTTATGATAGGAATCACGATTTCCGATTGCGAGGCCGCGTCGCATGCAATATGACCCGGGAAAAGGTGAACGTCTTCCACACGAATCGTTTGCCGCCTTTGTGCGGCGGTTCCGCATACGCCTCTGCCTAACGGAATCCGAACGCAAGCGGGCAAGCCTTGAAACGGCCCGAGCACGAGCTCGTCCGACTTTAGAAGATAAAAGCCGACCCAATTCACGTCCGTTAAAAAATGATTGAGCAGAGCCGAAGCGTTGGATAAGTTCGCAATGGGATCGTTCTCGCCTTCAAGCAGCGCGCTAAGCTGTTTCGTCACCAATCGGTAATTTTCTTCTTTCGTTCCTTTGTAGCTTTCTATATGAAACAAAGCTCATCCCCGCCTTTTTATAGGATTACTCAAATATGTTATCACAAATGGCCGACAGTTTCTTGAAGCAGATGAGGCGTACGCTATGAAAAAAGACAGCATCTCCCCTATTGAGGGTTAGATGCTGCCGACTGAATATTCGCTTCGGATGCGTCCGAATATTTCTTCCTGAAATCGCTCGGGGAGACGCCTTCAACGTTTTTGAACGCGCGGTTGAACGAAATGTAGTTCGTATATCCTACTTCCTCGCTTATTTCTTGGATCGGCTTGCCCGTTTCCAGCATAAGCCGCTTGGCGTTCATGATCCGGTGACCGATCAGAAAATCCAAGAAATTTTCCCCGAACTCTTCCTTGAATAATTTGCTTAAATACTTCCCGTTGATTTCAAACACATCGCTCAAAAAATTCAGCGATAAATCGGGGTTGCCGTAGTTTTCTTCAATGTATTTGCGAATTTGCAAAATAAGCGAACGATGTCCGAGAGCGTGGCGAATCGTTTGGATTTGTGATGCCAGCTCTTGGAACGCAACCGAGCAGCTGCGCTTCAGGTCGTCAAGCGTTTCCCACTCGTCCAGCCCCTGCAGCAGCATTCCGAGCGATTCGGCCCACCGCTCCTGGTACTCTCTCGGCAGCGAGGAAAATTCCCGCTCGCAATGTTGAATCGTAAATTGTATTAAATTGACGATTTCCTCCCGCGACAGCATCGCTTCGGCGATTTGATCGAACAGCAGGTCCAAGTGGCTCCGCCACTCCTCTTCCGTCAGCCGAATCGCACGAACGAACATGGAAATCGACTTCAGATGCTCATATACATCGTTCTTACCGATCGGCACATCTTTGACATGGATTACCCGGTTATCGCCCAATACGGCCTTGAACTGCAGCGCATGCGCTGCGTCTTTGCGCGACTCGCGGAGTCCGCGCAAATCCGAAGCCGCTCTTCCGATTCCAACCGTTACCGTAAACCGGACATTGTTTTTCACCCAATCAAGGAAAGTGCTCAATACATGATGAATCCATGCCTCTTGCTGGACCGAATCGGGAAGCCACAGCATACAGGAAAGCCTTCGGTCCGACGTCCACTCCACCCAAGCGTGCGTGCCTTCTTCTTGAACGGTTTCCTGAAGCACGCTCGATAGGACGAACTTGAGCAGCGATTGGTCCTGCCTGTTGAACTCTTCCGTAAACTTCCGGTAACGGTCGATTTCCACGATCAATACCGCCCATCGCTTGCCTTCGGCCGGAATGTTCAGCTTGCCCATCTCCGATTTCCACTCGTCCTCTTCCATGGACCTCGCGCCTTCGAGCAGCTCGTGAAAAAAATATTTTTTGTGCAAAATAAGGTTATCCGCATACTGGCGTTGGTATTGCTTGGACTGTTCGATCATGCTTTCAAGCGTCGTATGAATGAAGTTGAACTCATTTTGCCCCGAGTGCCCGCTGACGGAATTTTTCTGAAATGCGAACGATTCGATGAACGCGACAATTTGTTGAATCGGTTTATAGTTTCTCCGGGTTACATAGAAAACCCATGCGCCTCCGACCAACACGACCGCCACCGCGAAAGCGAACCACACGTTATATAGATCCAAGGCAAAGCCGACAAGTCCGTTTCGCATCCCCGTCTGCACCTTCCAGCCGGTATAGCCGGAGGTGAATTCGGAGAATACTTGAGAAGAATCCCCAGGACCTTGACTCTCCCCGGCGGATGGCTTTGAAGAGAGCAGGTCATGACCCGCAAGATCTTCGATTCTGACGAACGAAATATTCGGATCGAACATCCGGTTGATCGCGCCTTGCAGCGAAATCTTATCGGAGTTGATGTCGACATTGACGACCACAAGGCCCTGCTCATAGTTCGAAACCCCGCGTACCAACGTAACGACCTGCTGCGGCTGTTCGGAATCAATCGATTTGAACTCTCTGGCCTCCGACCATTTTTGCCCGGTATTGCTGCGGTGCTTTTCAATGAAGGCGGCATCCGGAAATTCGCCGATTGGAACCGCTTTCCCGTTGCTCAATACGGTTCCGTCGCTGAACCTGACATAATAAATGGATTGAATCAACGGGTATTCCAGCTTCAAATCGTCCATCACTTCAACTGCCTGAATAATCGAATAGACGTCCTTGCTGTCCGATTTATTGAAATATTCCTTAAGCTTCTGATTCGTCAATATTTCGCGAAGCACTTTATAATCGATTGCCCGGAGCGAGTTATCCGTATACTGCAACACTTGAGAAGCCATGAACTCGTTCGCTTGCAGTGCCTGCTTTCTGTTTTGCTCGTTAAAGACTTGAAAAAACAAAATAAACAAAATCGTAACCACGATGATGAAGACGGGCAAATACGATATGAGCAAACGCCGGAACCATGTATTATTCATCTTCAGGAACACCCACCCTGTATTATATATATTTCTCAAACAGTGCGGCTTCCCACTTCCCCTTTACATTTCCACCCTATTATCTATCAACCATTCTATCAAAATAAGTACCTCTCATTATACAGAAAAACTTAACCATTTCACGCCTGAATCGTATATTTCATCCGGAAGAACTGCCGAAACAAAGGAAAAAAGGAGGAAGCAAGCCTAAAATACCGGATTTACTTCCACCTTTAGTTTCAATTTTGTGTTATTCAGGAAGCGATTATTGCTTGTCGATTGCGCGCTGATAAATGTCGATGTACTGCTTAAGGTTCAAGCCGTCGAAGCCTTTGACGTAAGCGTCCCAATCTTTCTCGATGTCTTTGTTGCCGAGAATGAATTGAGCCATATTGGATTGTACATAGTCTACGATTGCCGGCTGCAATTGCGCCGCCGTTTCCGTATCATTTACGTCGATCCAAGCCGCCGCCGGATAGTATTCCGCAGGGGCATACGGCTCGTACTCTTTCGTTGCTTGCGCCAAGCGAGTTTCGTAGCCTTTGGAGTTGAGCGGATCTTGCGCCGATGCGAACGAATCGCGGAATTCCTTCGTCATATCCTTCGGCCCGATCAAAGACCATCTGTCGTTGAGAATTTCATTCTCGCCCAGCGGCTTCAAGTTTTCGAAGCTGTACTTCGCCGGCTCGCCCCAGATGTTAAGCTCTCCAGCCTGAGCTTTATTCCAGCCTACTCCTTCTTCAACGCCATATTCGCTAAGCAATGCTCCTTCTTCGCTGAACGCGTAGTCGGCAATTTTGATAGCGGCGATTTGCTGTTCTTCCGACGCTTTGTTCGTAATAACGAACGGGAACGATCCGAAGCCTTGGCTTACGCCGGCGAGCTGAACGCCGTTCGGGCCTTTCAGCGGAGGCACGATGACCCAGTGCTGATGGCGGGTAATAGCGTCATCCCATACGTTAAGCAGGTAGCTGAGCAGCGCCGTCGTAACGGAACCGACGACTTCGTCGCCCTCGCGGTTGCCGAGCTGTCCGATCGCCTGATCGTTCTGCGTGAATGCCGCCGAGTCGATCAAACCATCCGCGTACAGCTTGTGCATGAACTTAATGCCTTCTTTCCATTCCGGCTTATTGGCGGCGAAATCAACCTTGCCGTCATTCAGCGTCAAATACTTATCGTTATCGTTGTAGATGAAGGCGTTCATTATGAATGCGTCGATGTTGCCGTTCCACACCGATTTGTTCGGAGCGCCGGTGAGCGGAATTTCGTCTTTCTTACCGTTTCCGTTCGGGTCCTGCTCTTTGAACGCTTTCAACACCGTATACAATTCGTCGGTCGTCGTCGGCACCTTCAAGCCGACCTTGTCCAGCCATTCCTGGTTCATCCAATACTTCTGCGAGTAGGTGCAGTGATAGCACTCATTCACGCGCGGAAGGGCGTAAATATTTCCGTCCGGTGCCGTCATGGCGTCTTTCAGGTACGGTTTCTTTTCCATCAAAGCTTTAATATTCGGAGCATACTTGTCGATCAAGTCGTTGAGCGGAATAAATACGCCTTGTTTCCCGTAGGTCAACAGATCCGTTCTGTTGAAACCGCCTTCAAGAAACACTTCCGGATAATCGCCGCTGGCCAGCAACAGCTGTCTGCGGTCCTTCAGCGCATCGGAAGGAGCAAGGTCCCATTTAATTTTTACGTTGAATTTTTGTTCCACAAGCTTCGTATATCCGTTATCTTCCATTGGGGCTTTGCCTTGCGGAGCGAAGAAAGTGACTTCCACGGGTTTTGCCGGTTCTGACGGAGCATTTTGTCCACTATTACCATTATCACTTGTTCCTTCCGTACCTTTCGAGCCTTGATTCGATCCGCAGGCAGCGAGGACGGAGGACAACAACAGCATTAAAGCCAACATCGTAAAGATCGACTTTTTCAAGTAAGACTCCTCCTTTTTGTTATGTCCGTAAAATTAAACTACTATATCCGAACCTATAACGGAAGCTTATAGCCTCTGCCACCTCCTTCCAAAGCTTCCGAAGCGGGGATACACCTTAGCCTTTCAAAGACCCGATCATGACGCCCTTCACAAAATGCTTCTGCACAAACGGATACATGATCAGAACCGGAACACAGGCGGCCACGATCAACGCATACTTGAGCACCTGCTCGAAGCCTTGATCGCGAAGCTTCGTTGCCGTTTCCGCGATCATTGTCGGGTCCGTTGCGTTAAGAATGAGAAGGTTGCGAAGCACGTATTGCAGCGGGAACAAATGCTCCGATCTCAAATAGATCAAAGCGTCGAAATAAGCGTTCCAATGCCCGACCGCGTACATGAGCGTCATAACGGCGAGAATCGGCTTGGAGAGCGGAAGCGCGATGCTCAGCAAATATCGGATGTCTCTGCAGCCGTCGATTTGCGCCGCTTCCTGAAGCTCCGACGGAATGGAAGTCTGGAAAAACGTTCTTGCAACGATGACTTGGAAGACGGAGTACGCTCCCGGCAGCCATAACGCCCATCGGGTGTCCAGCATATGAAGATTTTTAACAAGCAAGTAGGTCGGAATCAGGCCGCCGCCGAAAAACATCGTAATCATCATCAGGATAATGACGAACTTGCGTCCGTACAGCGTCTTGACTGCGAGCGGATATGCAATCATTACGGTAAGCGCGACGTTAATAAAAGTACCGACCACCGTGTAAATAATGGAGTTCATGTACCCTGTCATCAGCTGTTCGCTCTTGAAGATCGCCTGATACGCTTTGATCGAAAAATCGACCGGGAACAGCCAAACTCGGCCGGACACGACCGCATTCGGAGAGCTGAACGACGAGCTCAAAATATACAACAGCGGGTACAAAACGGTAAACATAAGCGCCGTCAAGAAAATATAGAGGAAGAAAACCAGCAGACGATCGCCGAACGGCTCTTTGATGCGATTATTATTGAACATGAGCGCCCCTCCCGATCACCATAGACTGTTTTCCGAAATTTTACGCGCAATAAAGTTCACGACTAACAGCAATATCAAGTTGATAACGGAGTTGAACAATCCGACCGCCGACGAGAAGCTGAAATTCGCACCGAGCAAACCGACTTTGTAGACATACGTCGAAATCACTTCGGAGGCGCTTACATTTAACGGATTTTGCATCAAATAAATTTTTTCGAATCCGACGCCCATCACGTTGCCCAAGCTCAGAATGAGCAGAATCGTCGAGATCGGGATCAGTGCCGGGAGATCGATATGGATAATTTTCTTGAACCTGGACGCTCCGTCGATGCGAGCCGCTTCGTATAAGGCGGGATCGACGCTGGCCAACGCGGCCATATATATGATGGAAGAATAGCCCATTTCCTGCCAAACGCCCGACCACACATAGATCGATTTGAAATATTGAGGCATACCCATGAAGTTGGCCGACGGCAAACCGAAGAACGACAAGAACCGTTCTACTACGCCGACGTGGGGCGTAAGCATCAAAATAATAATGGAGACCATGACGACGGTAGAAATAAAATGCGGTGCGTAGGTGACCATCTGAACCGATTTTTTGAACATTCCGGTTCGAATCTCGTTCAAAGCCAGCGCCAGTAAAATCGGAACCGGAAAACCGGCAATCAAAGAATAGAAGCTGATTATGACTGTGTTCTTAATAAGAAGTCCGAAGTTCGGCGATGCAAAAAACGTTTCGAAATGTTTGAACCCGACCCAAGGGCTCCCTAAAATCCCCTGAACGACGTTGTAGTTTTTAAATGCAATCATTACGCCGCCCATCGGGATATACTTAAAGATGATCAGGTACAAAACCGGAGGCAAAAGTAACAAATACAATTCCCAATGATTTTTTAAACTTTTAATGACAGGGTGCGATTTTTTCCCGGCAGGCTCGGTTTTGTTTGTCCCCTTCTCCATGTTCAGCCGGGAATGCAGCTTCTCTGTGTTTGTTGTCACCTAAGTCACTCCTCCTCCTCCGCAATTGTAGTTCGTGATGCATGGGACGATTCTATCGCGAAATTTAACGTGATTACAATTTGCAATTTTCACGCATGTAACAAAATTCGAAAACCGCGATGCATCAAGGAAAAAGCAAGGGTAACGCCGATGGTGTACAATTTTCCTCCGGTTAAAAAAAATCCTCAGGAGCGCAGAATCGCACCTGAGGATTATCCGATTTCCCGATTATTCGGTTATAAGTCTGAACACATGCGCGATCGGCGTTTGCCCCGATGCTTCGGAATCAGGCAGCCGCAATTTCAATCCGCTGTCCGTGCTGTTGAAATCATATGTGCTGCTCGTTCCGACTTGCTCGACCCGCACAACGTTCCCGGCGTATGGGATTGTGACTTCGGGATCGACCGGTTTATCGGCATCTTTATAGAGACGGAACGCATATACGGTGTTTTCCTTGCGGGTGAACGCCCATTCTCCCGTGTAGTACGGCGCGCAAATCCGAGTGCCGTACACGCCCTCCCCGTATTGCTTCAACCAAGCGCCCAGCTCCTTCATTCTTTGGATCGCACCCGCCGGAAGACGTCCGTCCGGCTGCGGCCCGACATTGAGCGCCAAATTTCCGCCCTTCGCAACGACTTCGAGCAGGATATGAACGAGCTGTCTGCCTGTTTTGTATTTGTCTTCGTAATTGAACGAGAACGAGGTGCCCATCGTAATGCAGGCTTCCCACGGAATGTTCATCGGTCCTTCCGGAATCGTCTGCTCCGGCGTGACGATATTTTCGTACGGGCCGCCGACGGTGCGGTCCGCGGAAAGCAGCCACGGCTGATATTGCCGCGCCTTCTCGACCACTTCGCCGAGCCGGATGTCCTGCCCTCTCCGGCCGGCGCGAACCCAGCCCGCATCGAGCCAAAGCACGTCGATTCGGCCGTAACGGGTCATCAATTCCATAATTTGATCGTGGGTGAATTGTACGAATTTCTCCCAAAGCCACGGATACTCTTTCGGATCGTAAGACGGTCCCCGCCACGTGTGCCTGCCGCGTTCCATCCCCGGCGCCCAATAATACGGCGTGTGCCAGTCCGCCTTCGAGAAATAGGCCGCGATGGCGAGACCCTTATTTCTGAACGCGTCGAATACGTTTTTGCAAATGTCGGCATATTTATGGGCATGGAACGGACAGTCTTTGCCGGTTACACTGTAATCGGTCGTATGGGTGTCCCACATGCAGAAGCCATCGTGGTGCTTCGTTGTAAACAACAAATACTTGAAGCCGTTATCCGCGGCCAGGTCCGCCCAAAGCTCCGGTTGAAGACGAACCGGATTGAACGTTTTGTTCAAATCGAAGTATTGGCGCTTGAATTCCTCCATATCGTCGATCCAATCGATCTGGTGGCGGGACCAATCACCGTCTTCGTCGCTAAGCGCCCAGGATTCCACCAAGCCGAGCTGCGAATAAGGCCCCCAGTGCATCATCAAGGCGAGCTTCTGATCCTTGAACCATTCGAGCCGCTCAAGCAGCGCCGGGTCTTCCGGCTTCACCCACTCGTCTTCTTTGCTGAAATTGTGCACGCCGGTCTGGACGACTTGCTCTTCCTTCTCCGTTTCGACTGCCGCATTATGATTTTCGCTCATCGTTCCTGCACTCCCCATTCCGATTTTTCGGCCCTCATCGGCCGTTTCGTTCACCCCCACGCTACTCTGTTTATCTCCGTTTCGCAATTAACGATAATCGACCGGTTTTCTTTTTTCCTATTCGGCAGCGCTCATCCGTTCGAGCGTTTACTTCCGCTATAGCTGCGCGTACCAATTCCTTAGATCCTGCTCCAATCGCTTCGCCAATTCGGGGTGCTTATCCTTCAGATTGATCCGTTCGCCCGGATCCTCCTCCAAATCGGAAAGATGGACCGCATCCGGCTGCGATCGGTTGAAATCGAGCTTCCCGTCAAGCACAAGCTTCCACTTTCCTTCGCGAACGGCTAATTGTCCGTTATACTCCCAATACATTTGCCGGTGCGGCGAAGGTGCCCCTTCCGTAATCACCGGCACTACGCTGCTTCCGTCGATTTCTTCCGATGCCGGGGGCTCCAAGCCGGCAAATTCAAGCACCGTCGGCACGATATCGGCCATCATGCCGATCTTATCGCAAACTTGTCCCGCCGCAATGACGGAAGGATACGTCATAATGGCCGGCTCCCGGATGCCCCCCTCGAACAAGCTCGCTTTATGACCTCGAAATATACCCGCGCTGCCGCCATAGTAAACATCCTCCGTCCCGTCAAGAAAGTTGCGGGATTCCGATGAAGGACCATTATCGCTTGAGAAAAAGATGACCGTATTTTCATACGCGCCGATCCGTTTCAAGCAGGCTGCAATTTCGCCCACACCATCGTCCACAGCTGAAATCATCGCCGCCATCAGTTGACGGTCCCGCGGAAGATGGCTGTACCGCTTCATATATTTATCGGGCGCATGCATCGGATAGTGCGGAGCATTATAAGCGGCATAAAGGAAAAACGGCTTTTCCCGGTTCCGTTCGATGAAATCGATCGATTTATCCGTGATCAAGTGCGTCAAATACTCGCCGTCATGCCACACTTCCTCGCGGTTGCTCCATAAATCGTGCACCGGATTCATATGCGGCGCGCCCCAATAAAAAATATGAGAGTAATAGTCCACACACCCCGCATGAAATCCGAAATATTCATCGAAACCGCGTGCATTCGGCCTTGTGTCCTCCGCTGAGCCCAAGTGCCATTTGCCATAAATCGCCGTTATGTATCCGGCCTCCTTCAACCGTTCAGCGAGCGTCCTTGCTTTCGGCTTAAGGCCTGTTGTCCCCCTTTTGGCGCCCAATATTTGGCTTACCCCCGTCTTCGCCGGATACAGTCCGGTTAAAAGCGATGCGCGGGAAGGAGAGCAAACGGGCGAATTCGAATACCAGTCGGTAAACCGGACTCCATCCGCCGCCAATGCGTCCAAATGCGGCGTGCGGATCGCGTCCGATCCGTAACAGCCCAAGTCTCCGTATCCCAAATCGTCGCAGTAAATAATAACAACATTCGGTTTATCCATAACTAATGCCTCCTTTTCCTCAACCGACAATAACCCGTTGAATTCCCCTGTAATTGCTCAAATTCATCGCATCCCAAACAGAACATTCAACACAAACAATAACACGAATGTACACACAAACACAATTGTGAAACAAGTAAAAAAAAGATGCCTTCGGCCGCCGTCAACGCAGCTGTAAGGCATACTTACACTTGCTCGTTATTGTTTATGTTGATCGTGATATTCTTCAAGAGTCAATTCGTGTTCCGATAAATACGTTGCCGCTTCAACACCGACATAGCGCAGATGCCAAGGCTCGTATTTATACCCTGTTATTTCCTCTTTACTTTTCGGATACCGAATAATAAACCCATATTTCATCGCGTTGTCCGCCAGCCACATTCCTTCTTCCGTTTCCCCGAACGATTCTTCGAGCGCATTGCCAATGCTGTCGGTGGAGACGTCCATCGCCAGTCCGGTTTGATGCTCGCTTTGCCCGGGATAAGCGCTCGTGCGGTTCGCTTCTTTCGCACCTTTACGCTTGGCGTTTCTGTCGAAAATCGCCTTCTGGGTGCCGTAAGACCGGTAACCGGAAACGGCATTCAGCTTTAGCCCCTCATCCTTCGCCGCAGCAAACAATATTTCCAATGCGTGCGCCGCCTCCTTTTCCAGCTGCTTCTTTGGACTGTACCCGTCGAATGAGAACGGAACGTCGGGGACGACCAGCTCCTGCGGCGTGTAGTCCGAAGGCAGTGAGAACCGTTTGTTCACCAGAAGTATGTCGCTAAACATGCCTCCAACCATCGCAGGGACAACATCCGGCTTCTTTTGCTCCTTGTCTTTGCCGTCTTCCTTTGCTTTCTCGGGCTGCTTGGAAGGATGCTTGTCCGGCTCGGCCTTACGGTCATCTTTAATTGGGAATTGTTCATCCTCTGCTTTCTGTTCCGGCGGATTGCCGATGTCGGGATGTTTTTCATTATCAATAGGCGCCTGCTGTTCGGTTTGTGGGACTTCTTCCGTCTTTTCTTCTTCTGATGCCTGCTGCGGCGCGAATATACCTAGACCGCTTACGACAGACCGGGGCATATAAAGCGATAAAAGCACGGTAAAAATCAAAATAAGAAGCAGCAGCGGGAAGGCTCTCGTGTTGTTCTTCATGTTGTTTATCTCCCTATCATTTATTTTACGTATTCGTTACTTACAAGTACCGGAGCGATCGCATCGGTCGGAATCATGAATTCCAGCACGCCCATATATCCCGGAGCGACCTCATATTTATTAAAGACGATAACAAGCTTCCCGTCCTCGTTAATATAAAAGGGTTGATCTTTGGCTATAGATATAAAGTTGAGTTCATCGATCTTATTTCCCGTGCCTTCTACCCAATACATTTTTTCGGAGTCGGCCTTCATCTGCTCCTTCATCTGTTCTTTAATGTTATCGCTGATCAGGTTGATATATCGGTCATCTGTAAATAAGCTCGGCAAAGTAATTAAGATCTGATTTTTCTTGTCGACGGTGTCGTATTTATACGTTGTGGAAGAAGAACCGACCGTATTCACGACATATCTGCCCACGGAGAGAATCCGTTCATTGTCGGTTTTTACGACATAGCCGCTGTCTACACCCAGGTGTCCTCCTCCGTGTTCTTTGAGCTTTTCCATCTCTGCAATAAAATCGTTGTACAGCTCTTTGCTTTCCTCCAAATATTTTTTGTTTAAGGTTTGTTCCAAAGTTTTATTGTCCAAGTTCGTAATGGCGGGCACTTGTATAGTGGCGCTGGCCGTACCGCTGTCGATTTTATATTCTCTAAACGTAAGCACTTTAACGATCGAACCGACGACAGGCACTTCCGATAAGGAATGGGCGAAGGCCGGGCTTGTATTAAGTCCGGCGATCAATAAAATAGCCGCTGCGCCGGCTCCCGCCATGTATTTCTTGTGTAACGACCGGCTTTCCCCTTGTTGCTTAAGAGCTTTCCTGACGACGAAATCCAATTGTTCCGGGATTGGAACTTGCTCATATTGGTCTCTCAGTTTTTCAAGGCGCTGATCCATAGTCTCTTCTCCTCCCGGGAGCCGGCTGCTCCATTTGAATTTTCAACAGCTTGAGCGCTTGGTACACCCTTGCCTTCACCGTATTTATGTTTTCGTTCAACACTTCCGCCACTTCTTCAAACGTCAGGTCTTCAAAAAATCGCAAGACGATGACGGTTCTATATTTTTCAGGAAGCTGACGCAGCGTTCGATCCATATCGATATCCGCATAGTCGTCCTCCGATTGCTCCATAAACGCATGAAGCTGATCGTCCTCCATAGGCTGGATCTTCTTCCGCTTTCTGAGCAGGTCGAGCGCCGTATGAACGACAATTCGGTAAAACCAGCTTTTCACGGCCCCCGGATCTTGAAGTCTCGACTTTGTTTTCATTGCCTTGTAGATGGATTCTTGAACGATGTCCAGAGCGTCGTCCTTGTTGTTAACATAGCTGTAAGCCAGCCGGTAAATATGTTCTTTATGGTCCAAAATGAATGTTTCCAATATGGAATCCCGATCGTTCATCCCCACATCTCATTGCTCCCCCTGCTGTATTGCTTTCGTAACAACCGAAGTATAGTACCGAGCTCCCTTGTCTTTCAGGTGGACCCCGTCATCCGCGAAATACGAACCTTTCCCTTTACTTGCGGAATACCAATCGATGACGGTTGCTTTGGGAAACTCTTTCGCCACTTCTTCCAATGAACGATTTACTGCGTCCTGCCATTTTCTTGGAACGCGGGTGTTTACTATAAAGATTTGCTTCGTGTCCTGTTCGAGGGAAGCGAGCAATTCACGCAAATATTTTTTGCTGAAAGAACCGTTCGTGCCAAGTTCAATAATGATCCGGTCGCCGAGCTTGCCTTCTTCCTTCAGCCGCTTCACAACGTCCTTCGCTTCAGACATTTGTCTGCCCACTTGGCCATCGATCACGATGCCGGGCAGCAGCTTCTCCAAGTGCGGTGCGGCATCCAATAAAACGGAATCGCCTATTGCAGTAATTCCGCTGCCCGCTTCCGCCTTCGTATTTTCAGGCGCCGATTCCTCGGGAACTGGCGGTGGCGATTCCTCGGGTACAGCAGGTGCCGATTCCTCGGGTACCGCCGGCGGCGGCAATTCCTCGGCCATGACCGGCGGAGCTTTTTCTACGGTGGCCGGGGCGCGATCCGTTGTATCCCCTGCAGCTCCGGCGGACGATACGGCTAAAGGCTGCCCGGCTTTCAGACTGCCCGAGCAGGAAATCAGAAGCAAAGAAAATAACGATAATGCGAATACGTATCGGGGTTTTGTAGGCGTCCAGCGCCTTATTTTCCCCCATAGGAGCGCATAAGACCCATTGCGCATCGGTTCTTCGACAAACTTCCACGATAAGGATGACAATATCATGCTGAATAAAACTTGAAAGACCGCTCTGCCCGCATGAAACCCTTCCGCATCGACAGTCGGAGTAGTGAGAATAATTACGGGGTAATGCCAGAGATACAGACTGTAGGATCGCTTGCCGATCCATCGAAGCGGTTTGCTTCCCATTAGTTTGCCTACGATACTAGCAGGGTGAGCCAGCACGGCTGTAACGAATGCAGTCAAGAGGGAAAATAGAGCAAGTCCTCCCCTGTACAGCGATTCATCGTATTCGTTCGTCGTCCAAATCATCCGGATGACGGCGAATATTCCGGCAGCGCCGATCAGATCAAGACTCCACCGGGATCGTGCCGAAAGCTTCGCGGTCAATTTATTGCTCGGCCATACTGTCGCCAATGCGGCGCCGATCAGCAGGGCAAACACTCGCGTGTCCGTACCGTAATAAACCCGGCTCGGGTCCGTTCCGGGGACGTAGATGAACGCCATCGCAAGCACAGAGGCGGCTGCTCCCGCAAAAATAAATAAGAGCATTCCGCCGCGTTGACGAAATCGATGCAGCGCAATCATCAGCAACAGGGGCCAAAATATATAAAACTGCTCCTCGATAGCCAGTGACCAGAGGTGACCGATCGGAGACGGCGGACCGAAACTTTCGAAGTAAGAGACGTTATGAAAGATGAGCCACCAATTATGAATGTATAGCGCCGCGGATAAGAAGCCGTCCTGCAGGGCAATAAGCCGCTGTCGGTCAAACAGGAACAGCCATGCACCTACAACTGCAAGCATCACGAACATGGCCGGCAACAGTCTGCGCGCTCTTCGGATCCAAAAATGTTTCAGATCGACGGATCCTGTATTTTTCCACTGTACAAGCAGCTGATCCGTTATCAGATAGCCTGACAATGTGAAAAAAACGCCAACTCCCAGAAAGCCCCCGGGAGCCCAGGCGGCGTCCAGATGATACGCAATGACGGCTATTACCGACAATGCTCTAAGTCCGTCCAAGCCCGGCATGTATCGTCCTTTCTCAATGTTGGGGTTCATGCTTTTTGCGGTCGCCATTAGAGAAAGCCCCCTGTTTCGTTATCCTCATGTTCTATAAATGCAAGACGTAGAAGGCTGCAAAAAAGTTGGAGGATGAACGCAGTGTTTTAATGGAAATACCCAATCTCAGGCATCTGACCTATCATATTCAGATGTATGGCGGCTCGCTCTAACGTAACGGACAGGGATGCAGTTATTCGGCGTTTTGAATCGGGTTTGCAGTTTTAACGGACACCACTGCAGTTATTGCCTCGAAAAAGCGGGAAACAGCACTAAAAATGGGGAATAGCGTCCATGGTGTCCGTTAGCGAAACGGTGGCGGGTAAAATGGCGATATAGCGTCTGTGGTGTCCTTTAGCGCCGCAGAGGTTAACAAAGGGGGGCATGGCAACCTTCACAGACAACAAAAGGACGCTCTCGGCGTCCCTTGTGTCCAGCTTTTATTTGTTTTCTCAATCCGCGATCGGCCGCGCTTCCACACCCTCGAACGTAATCGTAACGGACTCAATTAAGCCGTCCTCGCCGAATTCGAGCTTATCGATGCAGAGCACCCGGTGATTCCGGTCGTCTATGCCGAGAGGGCGCCGATGGTAGACGATGAACCACTCGTCCGTCCCCGGCACGTTCAAAAAGCCATGGTGGCCGGCTCCTGTAGCCACCTCCGGATTTTGCTGCAGGATGACCCGTTCACGCCGGAAAGGACCGAGCGGCGAATCGGCCACTGCGTAAGCTACCGCATAATCGGGACCGGTCCAGCCGCCTTCCGCCCACATGAAGTAATAACGGCCGTTCCGCTTCATCATACACGGGCCTTCCACGAAGCCTTCCGGCGTTACTTCCTTGAAGATCTCCCCATCCGAAAATGGTATGAAGCCGGTCATGTCATCGTTCAGCTGAGCGACATTGCAGTGTCCCCAGCCGCCGTAATACAAGTACACCTTGCCGTCATCATCCGCGAACACATGAGGATCGATCGGCTGGGCTCCATGATGGAAACGGTCGATGAGCGGCCGTCCCAGTGCGTCGCGGAACGGTCCCTCCGGCCTTTCGGATACCGCCACGCCGATGCCGCCGATCTCGTCGTCGCTCTGGATATCGTTAGCCGCGAAGAAGTACCAAACCTTCCCGTTCCGTTCGATCGGCGAGGGCGCCCACATTGCTTTGTGCGCCCACTTCACTTCCTCCACGGATAAAATCCGGGGGACTTTCGTCCAATGGACCAGGTCCTTCGAGCGGAACGCATCGAAGAACGTTTGCTCCTCGTATATCGCCGAATACGTGGGATATATCCAGTATTCGCCATCGATTACGCGTGCCTCCGGGTCTGCGTAATGGCCCGGAACAATCGGATTGCCTGACCGAATCAAGCCCTCCGCTTGCTTCTGTTCGTCGGACTTTCCCAACACTTCCTTTCGCCTCCCTTTTTTCGAATGCCGGATACGTCTCGAATGTGAATAAAATACCGGTAAAACAGGTGAATCATAGGCGATATTCACGAAGCTGTCAAGCAACTGTCAAAACAAAAGCCCGTACCTTCAAAGTACGGACCATATATGCGCAATCGGCTTGATTAAAGCGGTCAGCCGCTTGTTGACTGTTGTTGAGCTATGAGCTAGCTGTGCATCGCTCCTTCCAAACTGGGACGAGGACGATACGGACCGATAGGGATTTGGATCAAGCTGGTTTTTCCCTGCCGGTTCACCTTGTAAATCGCATCGGATATATCCTCGCGAAATCCGAGCAGCGGGCGTCCGCCCATGCCGACAGCGGACGCGGCCAACAGCAAGCGTTGCACGTAAATACCGGCCTCCATCTGTTGGATACGGTATCCTCTGCTCCCTAATGCCGAATGGAGGTGATTGTTGTCACCGACCACATGAAAGCAGAGCGGCACTTGAAACATATTTATATTGTCCAGAGACATTCCCTCTTGCAGCCGAAGCCGATGGTCTCCGGGAAACACCCGCCGCAGCGCATGAGCCGAGCCGTCATAACGATATGCTCCATCCGGAACGCCGTCAACGTTATATAAACAACCGTACAAGGATATCCGGGAAAAGCGGCTGTTGGGGCCATCCAGATCGTTGCGATAGGAAAAGGAAGCCACCGCCTCCAGCAGCATAACGGCCAATTGCGGTTCGGTTACTTTGTCCAGTACGAATTCCATCTCGGGCGAGAACCGCTTTCGGCAAACCGTTGCCATATCGTACGATAACCTATTTATGCGGGACAAATAGAACGACTGCAGACCGCTTTCGCCATGCTTCCTCTCCTCGAGCCGCCGAAACGAACCCGATGACTCCAGCATGGATGCTTCATTCGCCTTGGTCAACATCGGGTGCTCCTTCACCCTGCGCGACCGCACGTAATGATCGTGCCGAACGGCCGGCAGTTCACTGCATAGCTCGGCAGCCGAATAGCCGCTTCCTCCGTGAACGTCTGTAAACCGCATATTCGCAGGCTCAACCGATAAAGGGATAACGGAATACGCGCTTTCCTCCCGTTCAGATAATCCTAAAAGACGGTTGACCGCCCGATCAAGAAACTGATAAAACACCACCGCGGAATAACCGAACCGTTTCGCCACTTCAAGCAATTGACCGATCAATACTCCCGTATCCAGCCCCTGCAGACGATATGAGAAGTTATGATATTTAAAAAAATTTTTCCAAAACATCGCAGAAATGAAAGTAACGCCGAAACAAGCCGATACATCGCACCGATCGCCGAGTGCCCGGGAAAGAAAGCCGTCAAAATCGCCTTCACGAAGCAATACCAAGCGGTGGTGCGCCGCATCGTAATGATAAATTCCGCGAGGAACGTTCTTTATCTTGAGGTATACGTACAATTCGTTCGGATACAAGCCGCCTCCGGATGGCACGAACCTCCGCATCATCTGCATAGGACCTGCCGAAGGGAATGGCGAATCCGCTAATTGACATAGCTGCGTCAAGCCGTAGACGTACCACAGGAAGTGGCCGATTTCATCCAGTTCGGGCAGAGCGGCCGACGGCTTCTTCTCTTCAAGCGTCAACGGCACTTCCGCGGATAACGGAACTGTCGGCAAGCCCCGATAAAGCTTGTATTTAAGAGGTGCATCGTTCCAATCGACCTCCCAATCGGGGGGTACGATCTCGTGGGTATTCCGGTGGAGATGGCGAAGAAATGTTTCCGGCGTCGACATCCTTTTACCTCCTCAGACTGCTTATGGGAACGGATGCGGATGCGGATTGAGCTCCTCCTTTAGTAGCGGACGCTTTGTATATCCGAGCTTCGCCGGCACATTCAATACCCTCTCGAGTCCTGTTATGCGGGCGAGATGATAACCGAACGTCATCGGCAGCATCCCCGGGATCAGCACCTTCACACAGCTTAATCCGTTTCGCTTCAATTCCGGGGTAGTTTGGTCCACCGCGATCACATCAAGGTTCAAATCACGGAACACATGGAGAATACCCTTCAGATCGTCGGTCAGGTCCGGACTTCTCGGCGTCCGATTGAACTCCTCCTCAAACGTTCGCAGCGGACGGTTTTCCTCCAGCAAAAAATTCAGCCGCTCTTGAGCTTGGGGCAAGCCGTAAAGCATGGAATGATCCTGCATCCCCCGAACTAACGAAGGATCGCGGAACATGCGAACGTAATCCTCCCTATGTTTGTCGAATTTCTCGTTAAGCGTCAGCATCATCCCCGATAGCTCATGAATCGTACTTTTTGCCGCCCGCACCGGATCGGGATGCGCGCCGGCCACACAAAGGAGATTGACTCCATGGGGCTTCCTGTTTTTCGCCAATGCCCATATGCTTGGAATCCCATGCTCCATCGTCGCGTTATATAGATACAGATCGAACCCCGCCACGGTTTTCAGACGATCGACCATTAAGGTAAGCTCCGGATCGCCTGCCGAGCTTGGGTCAAGACGCGGGAGCGGCAGTTGCGCGTACCACGTCAAAAGAAACGAATCTCGTTCGACCACTTCCATAATGCCGTAGAAAATAGCCTCCTCCAAGCTTCCACCCAACGCGCAGCCGTTGGAGCCCTCTTGGACAAACCCGTGACCGCAGCTTGAACTGTAGTAGGCGAGCAACTGTGGAACCAGAATCGGGCGTTCCTGCAGAAACGAATAACCCCATACCCAGTCCAACGGTTCATCAGGATTAAACGGCTTGAAAGGAAACCCGGGAAGCTCGTATTGCTCCTTCGAGTACAAACCGACCGTGTCGGGATTCAGCGCATAATCCGCCAATTTGCGGTAACTGCTGCGAATAACCGTCCGTTTGCCTCGAGGCGCTGTACCGCAATACCGTTCCAAGCCTTCCAATATGCCGGCCAATTCGCTTTCCGCATAGGAATGCGTGCGCCCCGACGTTACCTCATGTCCCCCGAACATGGGAAGATTCACACTCACATCGGCAAACGGAGACACGAGATCGACTATTTTTCCGTTCATTAAACCGGTCCTGTAATCCAAATAGTCTTTGACTAAAAATTGCTTCAACTCTCCCATTGAACGGGTGCGGTAACTGTTTTCACCGATTTTCGGGCTTGGCTGCAGTGAAATCGAGGCCATCTCCGGCGAATCGGCAGGCAAACGCCCGCAAACCGGACACAGCGGATCCTGCAAAATAAAGTGGCTTGTGCACTGCAGAGTCTTCATATCGATGAAAAACATCCGTTCTTCCGAACGGATCCGGTTCCCTTGGAGCAGCTTTTGCGTCTCTTCCACAAGCAAGTGCGCCATCTGCAATAGACCGGAGTTAGACGCCCACGCGTCTTTCGGAATTCCTCCGGCTTTCACAAGATGCTGCCGAAGCAGCCACGTTTCCTTGTGGTCACGCTCCGCCAAGAGCCGACGGGTATCCGCGCATTGAGAGCACAACGGCGAACCCGGACGCACCAGCGGCCCGAGCACACCCTCGCCGAACGCGATGAAGCCCCTTAGCCAAGGGATTTCCGCTGTCTGCAAAACCTTCTCCGCTTCGAGATGTACGGCAGGATGCCAAGCATCGTGCAGCACCAACGCGAAATCCGTCCCGACCGGTACGCCTGAGCCGAAATCGGCCAGACGTTCGACCCGATAACGGCCGGAAAGTTCTCCGCAAACGAGGTCCGCCAATCTTCCTGTTCCGACAACGGCCACGACTGCGTTCACTTGCCCGCCCCCTCTCTCAGCGACACACCAAACACTCCTCCCGGCACTTGTTTCAAAAACGGTTCCACAGCCATATCCGCAACAGTGAGACGTTTTCCGTTATTTCCCAAAATCTGCAGAGCATCCCTCAATACTTCCGGTTGTGCGGTATCGGCACTCGTCGGGATCGTCAAAATTTTTGGGGACTGTTCTCCAATGAACACCGATGAGATTTCCCGCACTTGCGGCATACGGCACGAGGTTTGATTTTGTTGCTTCAACAACGCCGCTTGAAGCGCCTTCCGCAAAGCCAACGTCACATTCAAGCCGACGCTGCCGTACCAGCAATCACCCGTACCGACCCATACGACGGGGAACCCGAATACGTTCTCTCCCAAGCCGATGCTCGGCGTACCTCGCATGGAGATCAGCGACTGTAAATAAAACCGGCATCTTTCATCCAGCACATCGCTTAGCCTAACCTTAACGACAGACGGTGGCCGGTTCCTTAATTGGCTGGCGAAAGACTCGGCCAAATGCGCTTGCAGGCCGCGCGCCACGGCTTCCGCGGCCGTTTCCCCCGCCCCGGCTCCGAATTTGGTTTCCGGGCCGACTGCGAGTATACCCGCCAATCGCGAAACATACGTTTCGATTCCGACCAGTCCCGCCTCCCGCCTTGCTTCTTCGTGAGTCAGTCCGGTACAGACGAAGGCTGGAAGCAAATCTGCAGGTCCCTCCGATAATGGGTCGACCGCCTGAACGCGGCATTGAGACAGCGGAAGCTGCATCAAATCCCCTTCCTCCCAAATATGGAAGATTCCTGTTTGCGCCGAGGTCAATTGGCTGAAATAGGGAAACAATCCGGTCGATGTCGTTTGGGTCTGGCTCCGTTTAAGCAGCGAGTCCCAGTCCTGAATCCTTTCGGCGGCAATGCCTCCTTGTACCGAAGGATGCGGTAGGAAAGAATGCCATTTGCCCTCCAACGTTTCCAGATCAAGCAGGAAGAACGAATTTCTCAGTTGAGATTCTGTCACTCCCCCAATCGTTTTAAACAGCTCGAACACGATAACATTAGCCAGCAGCGCTCCTGCCGTAGAAGAGAAGGCATATTGCTCCTCAGGGGCTCTGTATACTTCGGTCCGGTGTATCCGGCGCCATGCGGACTCCCAGCACCCTTCGGAGTTCGGATGTACGAGAGGACCGGCCATTCCTGTCTGATGCAATCGCATGGCGGGCAGAAGTATTTTTTTCTCTTCAATGCACACCTTATGAAGAAGGCGGAACTCCTCGCTGTCCCCCTCCTGCGATACGTAAAGTATCGCTTCAAACGGCTGAACGAGATCCCGCCAACCGCTTGCGCCTTCATACTGTAATATAACCTCCTCCAGCTGCACCTCGGGATCGGTCTTTCGGGCTTGCTCCGCCAATACCCTAAGCCGCTGCCGATTGGTCGGCGCCGAATTCGTTATCAACACATGCAGCTTCGGCAATCCGGACTCGATTAACGCTGAGACCAATGATACGAGAAACGGTCCGGAACCGACCGCTAATGCGTTAGCCTGTCGATAGGACTGAAACCGGAATGCCCCGGAATCGCCGAAGCTTTCTAAGAAGGCGATCTGCGTGCCGTATTTTTGGACAATCTCATCCGTCAATTGATGTGCGCGGTCACGGCTCACATCCCGTACAAAGCCTTTCTCGTACAAAACTTCAGCGATTTCAAACACCCGGTTGCGGACCGGGGCTGACAGACCTTCCGTCAAATGCGCCAATGTATATTCGCCATTGAACATCGGGATCAGCTTCTCAATCCACCGATCGATCATCTCGCCTTCCATACGGAACGTGCCTTTGTTGTTCCGGAAGTACACACCGTTGCCCGGAACGGGGAGAAAGAACGTGTCTCCGTTTACTTTCAGGCGGGCGGCAGCGGTCAAATTTGTCATTGCACTCCTCCTCGTGACTCGCAAAATTTTCACCATGACGTCACGTTCACATTCGTTAATCATATTAATTTTATGTACGTTTATTTGTCCTTCATGTCATGTCACCAAAGTAAAAAAAGCCCCTGACAGCTTGACGCTGTGAGGGGGCGGGCACGTGCTGCGCCGCAATTCTTTGCCGCTCGAAGTCAAACCCAAAACCCGCCGCAACGAAAACCGCCGCAGAAACCGCCGCAGAAACCGCCGCAAAATCCTCCGCAGCGAAAACCTCCGCAAAACCCTCCGCAACGAAAACCGCCGCAAAAGCCGCCACAAAAGCCTCCGCAAAAGCCTCCGCAAAATCCGGCACAAACGCCGAAACCGACGCGTGATTGATCATCCACATATTGAACGTTCGGGTACTGCCCTGGCGGGTAATAGTACTGTTGATTCCAAGGGGTCATAGGACTTGCTTGGAATTGGGAAACGCTTAATTGTTCGAGCTCATTTTTGAATTCATTCATTTTACATAGCCTCCGGGAAAGTATTTGCCCTAGAACAGCGGCTTAATGTTATGTCGTATTTTATGGTGCGGACTCCGCACTTGTTACTGATGAATTCGCCCATTTTATGGGCTTTTGTACTAAAAAAGGGGCTCACATTTATAAAATGTGAACCCCTTCGACTTATTTCTGCAATTTTGCATGCAAAAAAGGCCAATTCCGACGCTTGGCCTTCAGTGTTGTTTCTAAGTATCGGGACGACACGATTCGAACATGCGACCCCCTGGTCCCAAACCAGGTGCTCTACCAAGCTGAGCTACGTCCCGATCTAAGTGCCGGTAGAGGGACTTGAACCCCCACGGTTTCCCTCACGATTTTGAGTCGCGCGCGTCTGCCAATTCCGCCATACCGGCAATTCATAAAAAATGGCGTGCCCTAAGAGATTCGAACTCCTGACCTTTTGATTCGTAGTCAAACGCTCTATCCGGCTGAGCTAAGGGCACAAAATAATGGAGCGGACGATGGGATTCGAACCCACGACCCTCGCCTTGGCAAGGCGATGCTCTACCACTGAGCCACGTCCGCATGAGTATGCGCGTAGAGGGACTTGAACCCCCACGGTCTCCCGCCAGATCCTAAGTCTGGTGCGTCTGCCAATTCCGCCATACGCGCAAACTAACTTATATGGTGAGCCATGAAGGACTCGAACCTTCGACACCCTGATTAAAAGTCAGGTGCTCTACCGACTGAGCTAATGGCTCATACTCCAAAGGGCGACCGATGGGACTTGAACCCACGAATGTCGGAACCACAATCCGATGCGTTAACCCCTTCGCCACGATCGCCAACATAAGAAATGGTGGGGGATGATGGATTCGAACCACCGAACTCGTAAGAGAAGAGATTTACAGTCTCCCGCGTTTGGCCACTTCGCTAATCCCCCGTGAACTGATTGCGGCTTACTTTAGGAAGTAATGGCGGAGCCGACGGGATTCGA
>NZ_JAQZSG010000046.1 GCF_028745515.1 Paenibacillus thermotolerans
TGGAAATCCTTGTTAGTTAATTGGTCAGTCGTAGAAAAAAAAGAAAAGTCGGTTCGCGGCCGCTTTTCTGGCGTCACATTATGATTTGACTCTACACTCCCCATTCCTTCCTCGCTTCTTCCACTGTTTTCATCGTCGTCTTCCCCCAGGCGTAATGGCCTTTCGGTTTCTTCCCCACCCATCGTTCATCAACGGGCTCGGACTTGAGCTGGTAACGGGTATCCGAGCTGAGCCGGAATCGGTTGGTCATATTGTTGGCAGATGCGTGCAGCATGAACATACCGAATATCAACACATCCCCGGGAGCAAATTCCGTCGTCGCCCACCGCCCCCCGAATTTATCCACGATTTCAACCGGATCGTTCGTCAGCCATCCGGTCGCTACATTGTCACGGTCCACATCCATTTCGCCGTATGTGCTCCTGACCCGCTCAAAGTGCTGCGAGCCGAGGCATACGGCGAGCGTGCCGAGCTCGTACGGAATGGCGCCGAGCGGAGTCCACATCGTATATACCCGTTTAGTGCCCCTGCCCATATATACAATATCGTAATGCGCCCCCGTGTTGTCTCCCGTTCCTACCGCCCGCGGCCACTTGTAATCGTAGGTCATCGCATCTCCGCCCAGCAGCCGGCTGAAGAAATCGATCACTCTTCGGTGATTCACCAATTCGTAAAAACGCCGCAGATCGGCATCCTCTTTATTTTCCGGCCCTCCGAACATCGCGCCTCTCGCCCCCGGAGCAATTACCCCTTGTTCCAGCGGGTAAGAAGCGTCGATTTTGCCCATCGCCTGCAGCTTCCGCAACATACCCGCGCGTGCTTCCGCTACATCGGAAGGATCGTGGAAACCGCGTATGAGCAAATAGCCGTCATTCTCCAACCGCGCGCGAAGCGCCTCCGTGTCTTCCAGAATATCGTTCGGTTCCCGCAATTCCGTCAAATATTTGCTTCCCATTGCCAACTCGGCATTTCCCATCATAAGCTTCATCCGGCATTCCTCCAGCCCGAAGATGCAACCTATCGTCTCTATGAACTGATGTATTGTGAAAATTTCAACAATAGAACAAGGAAAAGAAAAAAATGCAGCTAAGCATCCAGTCCGCTTATACTTCTCCCCAGTACATCTCCGTCTCATAATCGAAGGACACTTTGCCGTCTTGTTGGTGCCGGTCATACAAGCTTCGAAGCTCCGCCATCATCGGTTCGTAGCTCGGATGGTCTGCCGTCGGACTATAAGAGGATGAGCGCAGCCGCCCGCTCAGCCCGTCGAAATCGAACAGCTGCCGATTGGTAAATCTCGCTTCCTGCATCGTTCCCTGCTTAAAGAAAGATAACAGCATATCGTGCGTGATATTTCTATGATTGACTTTGCCGTAATCGGTGCCGAACTTGTGAAGCAGCCGTTCATATTCCTCCAAGAACGGACTGCCGTGCGTCAGCCTGGAGTTCCAGATGAGAACCGCCTTGCCTCCGGGTTTTAGAATACGCCCGAATTCGAGCCGAGCCGCGGAACGGTCGAACCAGTGGAACGCTTGCGCGCATACGATAAAATCAACCGCTTGGTCCGGCAATCTCGTCGCTTCCGCGGAACCCGGCAAAGCCTCAAAGCCTTCGGATTGTCCAAGCGCCCTCACAGCGGCTTCCCGCATCGCCTCATTGGGCTCCACCGCAATGACACGGCTTCCGCGCGACAATAGCAGCTTTGAAAAAATGCCCGTTCCAGACCCGATATCCGCAATCGTCGAGCCCGGAGTAAATCCGACCGCAGCGTACAAATAATCGATCGCTTCTTCGGGATAGCTCGGCCGATATTTCACGTACGTATCGACCCTGTCGGAAAACCGCTTCTTGCTGTCCATCCGAAAAGTCCCCCTTACCGTTGCATAATCATTACAACACGATTATAGCGCATTACACTGCGGTAAGCTTCTCCTTCGCCGGACTGGAGCGCTTAATGAAAAACGCAAGCACCAGCGAAATCGCGGCGAGAATGGCAGCTACGAAGAACGCATCGTTAATTCCGCCCAGCATCGCTTCCATTTCCAGCTGCTCCTTCGTAATTTGCACTCCGTTTCTCATGGCGTCCTCCGCGATTTCCGCGCCATGCGTCTCCGCACGAGTCGACATGACCGTGATCAGCAAAGCGGTGCCGATGGCCGCGGAAACCTGGTTCAGCGTGTTGTTCATCGCGGTGCCGTGCGGGTACAAGCGCGCCGGCAGCTGGTTTAAGCCGTTGGTGGACACCGGCATCATCACCATGGACATGCCGAACATTCGTACCGCGTTTAAAATCAACAGGTGCGTATAACCGGTGCTCAGCGTTAATCGGCTGAACAAATAAGTGGTTACAGTCATTATGGTTAATCCGATCACAGCCAGAACGCGCCCCCCGTACTTATCGAACAGTTTTCCGTTCACCGGGGACATGAAGGCGTTCAGTATGGCGCCCGGAAGCAGCATTAACCCCGCATCCATCGGCGATATGCCGCGAAGCGTCTGCACGTAGATCGGCAGCAGCAGCATTCCGGAAAACAGCGCCATGTTTACGATCATGGTGATGGATGACGACAGCGCGAACATCGGAAATTGGAAGACGCCGAAGTTCAGCAGCGGGTTCTGTTGCTGCAGCTGACGCCAAATAAACGATACGAGCGCAATGACTCCGATTCCGATCGACGCGTACACGAGCGGACTTCCCCAGCCGTTGTTCCCCGCGGAGCTGAAGCCGTACAGCAGCCCGCCGAAGCCTGCGCTGGACTGGAGCAGCGATAGGAAATCAAGGCGAATATCGACTTTTTCCTTCTTATCCCTCAACAAAAAGAAGCTCACAACCAAAATAACGGCCGCAATCGGCGTAACGAAATGAAACAGCATCCTCCAATCGTAATGCTCGATAATCCACCCGGACAGCGTCGGGCCGATCGCCGGAGCGAACATCAGAATGAGCCCGAACACTCCCATGGCCGCGCCTCTCTTATGTACGGGAAAGCTGACCAGCATAACGTTCATTAATAAAGGCATTGCGATCGCGCTTCCTGAGGCTTGAATCATGCGGGCGACCAGCAGCAGCGAAAAAACATGAGCGACGCCGGCGATGATCGTCCCGATCGTAAACAGGGTCATCGCCGTCAGGAACAGCCGCCGCACGGAGTACTTCTGAATCAGAAACGCGGTAGTCGGAATCATGATGCCGTTGACGAGCATGAAACCGGTGGTGAGCCACTGCACCGTCGACGCATTCACGTCGAGATCCTTCATGATGGACGGCAGAGCGATGTTCAATAACGTATTGTTTAGGAAGGCAATGAAGGCTCCGATCATCAGGATCGCTATGATCCCGTAAGGCGGCCGTTCCGGCGTTGCGGTTGCGTGGTTCATCGTTATCCTCCTGGGTAGGGCAATATACGTTATGGTTTCCCGCCTGCTGTAAATCATGCCAACAAGTGGCATGGAAATGTATCATTTCGTTGGTTCGATACGATTATATGCTCGAATAGCCAGTATAAAGCTGTATAGTGCCCAACATGCCGATGCGCTCGCCAGCGTAATCAGACCGATCGCAATATCGTACGGATAGCCGTAAAATCCGATTTGAGACGGACGGAACGTAAGCAGCAAGTAAACAATCGGGACATTGATCAGGAGAAAACCGGCCCCGCGAACGGCAGATAACCAACGTCTGATCGCCCGTCCGCCGCGCTTTCTCATCCCCGCAATCGATCGTATCAGCCATACCGCCATAATGACCCCGGTGACCGTGAAGCCCAGCGATATGAGACCGGCAAGCTTCCAAAAGGTTATCCCCGCATCGACTGCATTCGAAGGTTGATCGAGCAGCAGCCGCGCGATACTGACTGTGATCGGCCCCCCGATCTCCGGAATGGAGTCTCCGATCAATAGAGCGACGCCCAGCTTTTTCTCGGGGATCATTAACACTGCGGCAGTCGAGCCGATTCCATCCCCCGTCTTGATGAGAACCTCGGTATGCCCGATTGAAGTTTCTTCAAAGCCGCCGATTGTGTACTTCATGCCTTCGCTGCCGGTAAATATCTCTCCCTGCTGCGACATTCTCGCGGTTTCTTCGCTCAAGATCGAAGATTCGCCTGCATTCATAAGCGCCGATAACAACTTCGACAAATCCAGCACATTGGAGTAAATCCCGCCTTCGGGAAGCTGACTTCTGCCGAATACCGCATTGTTGCTTGCCGATTGATGCTTGAACCCGAATAACCAGTTATATTCTGTCGCCGCGTGCCGCGCGTCGGCAGGATCGAAGAACGTATCGGCCATCCCCAGCGGTGCGAACAGCTCCTCTTCCATGACCGCCTCGTAATTTTTTCCCGTTACCTTCTCCATAACCAATCCGAGAACGTTGTAGCAGCTGTTGCAATATTGTCCTTTCTCCCCCGGGTTTGCCGACATCCGAACCGTGCTTAACGCCCGCACCGCGTTCTCAAGCGAGTCCCTGTTCTTCTTCTCATCCTCGAAGATCGATCCGTCCGCGTCAAATCGGTTAACCCCTGCCGAATGGGTAAGCAGGTGCCGGATCGTAACGCCGGAAGACCGTTCCGAATCCGCATAAGAGAACCAGGGGATATACTCGTTGACCGGCGCGTCCAGATCGACAAGCCCTCTTTCGTACAGCTTCAACAAAGCCGTCGCCGTTAGAGCCTTCGTTACCGACGCCGTTGCGTAGACCGTCTCCGGCGTAACCGGCTCCTTCGTCCGAACGTCGGCCGATCCGATTCCTTGCGCCGCAATGACGCTTCCTTCGTAAACGACGGCATAAGCGCCGCCGGGAACCCCGTTGCTCTCAAATTGCTCTCTTACATAACGATCGATTTGATCGAGAGTTTGCTGCGCGGGCTCTTCCCTCTCCGTTCCCGCCAAGCTTCGATCCGGCAGTAAAAGTACTGTGAATATCAGCATCAGGACCGCCCATTTTTTCCACATGGTTGAACATTCCTCTCCTGTATTTCTTGACCTTCCGATCGTATAAAACAGGAGCTCCGCCAGGAAGTGCCGATTCGTCATAATTCGGTCATATGCGGTCATGTGATCGCGAATTGGACGTCCCTAATAGAAAGAAGCTGCGAAAGCAATTTCCGCAGCTAATCAAATCTTAATATCGTATTCACATAGTTACCCTTTTCTTGTAGAACGCTTCGAAATCAGCCACGGAGCCGAACCGGTTCACCGGCACCTCCTCCTCGCGCAAGCGGCTTTCCAGTTTCTCGATTAGCTGCAGCACGGCGAGCCGTAACGGCTCGAAATCGGCAGGATCCAATAAAGCGGCGAGATCCGGATATCCGAACCTGTGGTAAAGCTCCCGGCACTCTCCCGCTTCGGAAATACCGGGCCAGCGCCCCTTCTCGGACGCAAACAGCATTCCGGCAAGCCCTTCCTGCACGCCGACGGCACCGAAAAAAGCAGTTTCATAATGCCCTCGTTCACAAGCGGTCAGCAGCTTATTAAGCATGCCTCTCTCTTCTTCATAGTAGCCCTTCATTCGATCTTTATACGAGCGTTGGCCTATGAACTCTTTTTTGCGATTTGCTATGAGCCTCATTGTCTCGGCAATAAGGCTCTCGCATGAAGACATTATTTCATCCGGGGAACGGCTGAACATGATGACGTCGAGATCCCGTTCCAGGTTCTCGGGCTTGATCGGCAGTTTCCGCACCTGCTCGCGGAAATGGCCCCACATGCGCGTATAATAGGTTTGGTTTACTAGAGCAAGCGCCTTAAATATGCCGGTTGCGATCTCCCGCCCTTGCGTTCGGCAATACGATAAGTCCGGCGAATCGCCGGCAAGGCGGCATTGAGCCAAGCCGATCATGCAATCGCGCAGCGCCTCTTCGGCCCGGTTCGTCAAGGTAAGCGCATGGGACGCCTCCCCCATGTCTCTAATTTTTTCACGGAGGTTCATAAATCTGTCGAGATCGTCGTCAGATCGGACATATAACAGCTCGCAGTCCGCAATTACGGTCGTGCTCCAATCTTCGTAAGCCGCCATTCGTTCGGCCCGTTCCCAACCGATCGGCCAAAAATCGAAGCTGATTCCGTCAATGATGAACTGCAATTCGACTTCTCTTCCTCTTGGAGTAGCCGGGATGAAGAAAAAATCCAAATCCGACCGTTCCGTCGCCCTGCCCTGCAAATACGATCCGTAATATCCGACAACGGCAACATCGTCCGGGTAATGTTTCCGGATATGCCCGACGATGATATCCGCTACGGCAAACACATCGACCATGAAGACTCCCCCTCTTGCAGCTTCTTTTTACACCCTATACTTCTTTATTCCGGCATGTTTCACCTTTTGCCCCAAGCGATTCTATTTTCCATCATCTTTACATGATCTTACGAAATCATAGACATTCTCTTAACATAGTCATACTATATTTAATGGGGACGAAACTATTTTATTACATAGGAGGGAAATGATGAGGAAAGCAAAAATTTCTTTCGTTTGCACACTGGTCTTATCCTTAGTCATCATGCTGGCACCGGCGGCGGGTGCGGCGGGGGACGTTCCCGTAACCGAAGGAAGCTCTGCGGGCAACGAAAGCACGACGATTCAGTTGATTCACGTGAACGACGTCCATTCCCGCGTATTCGAGGATCCGAACGCAGGCATGGGATACGCTAAGATGGCGACATTGGTCAAGCAATACCGTGAGAAGAACCCGAACACGCTGCTGTTCGACGCCGGCGACACGTTCCACGGCCAAACGTTCTCCACGCTTGTTCGCGGCGAGAGCATTGTAAAGATTATGAACGCAATGGGCTTCGACGTGCAGGCCGCGGGCAACCACGACTTCAACTACGGTACGGACCGCTTGTTGGAGCTGGCGGAGATGGCCGACTTCGCCATTCTGGGCGGCAACGTCGACCGCGACGGCCAAGACGTGCTTCCGGCAAACACGATAATCGAGATGGACGGCGTACGCATCGGCATCTTCGGTCTGGCGACGCCCGAAACGGCTTATAAGACGCATCCGAACAACGTCAAGGGCATTACGTTCGTCGACCCGGTCGTCGAAGCGCAGAAGCAAGTCGATTATTTAAAGGATAAAGCGGACGTCATTATTGCCTTAGGACATATTGGCATGGATAAATCCAGCACGCATACGAGCGACAAGATCGCGGCGCAGGTCGACGGCATCGACATCATTATCGACGGCCACAGCCATCAAGTCATCTCGCAAATCATTAACGACACGCTCGTCGTGCAAACCGGCGAATACTTGAAGAACGTCGGCGTCGTTACGCTGACGATTGAGAACGGCGAAGTGACGAATAAAGCGTCCGAGATGATCTCCAAGGAACAGATGGCGGAAGCAGTACCGGATCAGGAGATAGCCGAGCTAATCGAGTCCATTAAAGCGTCCCAGGACACTATTCTTAACGATGTCGTCGGCAAAACGGCCGTAGTGCTGGACGGCGAACGCGCTACCGTGCGCGCGAAGGAATCCAACCTCGGCAACTTAATTACGGACGCCATGCTGGCGACAACCGGCGCCGACATCGCCATAACGAACGGCGGCGGCATCCGGGCGTCGATCGACAAGGGCGACATCACAACCGGCGAGGTCATCACGGTGCTTCCGTTCGGCAATTATATTGCGACGATTAACGCCACAGGCGCCGAGATCGTAGCCGCACTGCAGCACGGCGCAGGCGACTATCCGGAGCTTAAAGGCGCATTCCCGCAAGTCGCGGGCATCAGCTACGCAATCGACCCTTCCAAGCCGAAGGGCGAGAAGGTCCATTCCGTCATGGTTAAGGGCAAACCGATCGACCTCAACAAGACGTACGTGCTTGCCACGAACGATTTCATGGCGGCGGGCGGAGACGAGTACACGATGTTCGGCGACAACCCGATCACGGGCAACTTCTCCGCGCTCGATGAAGCGGTGATCAACTACATTCAATCCAAGGGAACGATTGCGCCGAAGGTGGAAGGCCGCATCGTCGAGAAAGCCGCGGACGCGAAAGGCTCCTCCGGCGGCAAATCCAACGGTAATGCAAATGGCGGGTCTAAGGCGGGCAGCAGCAACGTGTACGTCGTGAAGCCGGGCGATACGCTTTACCGCATCGGCTTGAAGTACGGCGTGTCGTGGCAATCGATCGCCAAGCTCAATAAGCTGAAAAACCCGAATCTGATTTACCCGAACCAAAAGCTGATCATTCCGGCAAAGTAACTCAAAATCATACAAATGAAGCCTGTGACCTTACCGAGGCTGCAGGTCACAGGCTTATTTAAGTTCTCGCCCGGTAAGGCAAATTAGCTCTCCGTAAACAACCGGCTTCCCCGACCCTCGATAAACCTTAACGCTTGCTCGAGCATGTCATGACGAAATCCGAACGTCATTTTCATCATATCGGTCCAATCCTCTTTGCGGGAATATTCGTGAATTTCGGTGCCGGCGTCGGTTTTAATAAACAGCTTTTGATTGACGACGGAATAAGCGGCATCCGGCTTAAACAACGTGGCGACAATCCGGCGCATGAACGGATTATCCTCCTCATCCCGCAGCGAATGGGTAATATCCGGCTCGAAGCTTTCCAACGGTACGGTTTTCCATTCGATATACTTCGTGACGATGCTTTGACCGTTCGCTCTTCGATCGATCATGAACCGGTCGGGGCTGAGCCGTACGATCTCGATTTCTTCCCCGCGGCGGCTAAATCGGGGCTGCTCCTCCGGCCGGAGCGGTTCGAACAAAGGAGCGCCGTATCCGACATCCACGTAATACGATCGTCCCTCTGCCGTCACTTTGTTGGCTAGGTGCACATTGCCGTTCGTCGCCCGCACGGCTTCCACATCGAACCCGAGCGAGGCAAGCAATCGTCCGAAGTGAATGTTCAAAATATAGCAGTTCCCCCCGAGCCTTTCACGCTCAATATGATCCAAATACGTTTCCAAGTCGGGAAGCCATTGAAAGCCCGATGTCCCCTGATGAAGATAATAGTGGAATTTGCTCAAGTTTTCGAAAGGAATGCTGTGCAGATGGCGAGTGACCAATAAGCGCAAATATTCGAGAGTCGGACTCCGTATTTCCGTCTGAAGGCAAGATAAATACCTCTTTTGATGGCGTTCGTCCATATTTCCCACTCCCTTACTGCGGCTTAGCGACCATCAGTATAAAGATCAGCAGCCCCAATATTCCCGCCCAGACGTGGAGATTGCGCACATGCGAATACAACTTGACCATAGCAAGGGCGGGTTCCCCGCCGGATTCGATTTCAGGCGCATCCATCATCTTCAACAAATTCCTGGTCGCCGGCGCCATAAAGCCGATTACGAGTATTTCGGTGACGACATAAACAGCCAGCGAGCCGATAATCCAGGTTTGTACGAAGGACCCGTACGATCCTATAAAAAAGAGCGCCAACCCCGAAAGAACGGCTAAAGTTCCGAACACCTTAGGAAAAAGCTCAAGATAAGAAACCTGTTGTACATTCCTCTTCATTTCATCGACGGCGGAAGCTTTTCGGAGCATCAAGGGAAATGCATATGCCGGCCCTAAGCCGAGCACGGCGGATAACACATGGATGACGACCAACCATTCCATTCAAGCAGCACCACTTTCATGAGAATTTATTCTGCTCTCATAATAGCGGTCCGTAAAATTGCCGTGTATCGGTGAAAATACGTATTTATTCGTTCCGCCCCGTCTCCTCCGATAGCAGCCCCATTTCCATTGCATAGCGGGTCAATGCGGCGCGGGAAGGGACGTTCAGCTTTTGATAAATCCGCTCCAGATGGGTAGTGACGGTTCTCGGACTAATAAATAATTGCTTGGCGATTTCCGCATTCGTGTATCCCTTGGCGACATTGACGGCCACCTGGCGTTCTCGCGCGCTAAGACTTGTATAGAACGGGTCGGATTTTTTCTCCCATACCAGCCTCGCTCGTTCAACGGACTGTCTGAACAGAGCCTCCCGATCCTTTTCCTCTACCGCCGGTGCCGCTTGCAGCGCATCGCCGAGATTTTCGGATAAAATCGTGATATACCGTTCGTCTAACGAGCTAAGCTTCTCACCCGGGTCCTCGCAGCAAACGATCCCAGCCGCCGCGCCGAACGCGAATACGGGGAACGCCAAATAGCTTGCGGGCGATCCCTCTTGTATGTGTACAGCATTCCGATCATCCCCTTCATTCGACCGAATGGAATGGAGGTAGCGAAATTGGGAACGGACGTTGTGCAGGCGTATGATCCGGCGCTCCTTCCTGACCAGCTTTGCCAGCCTCTCCATCGTATCGAACGCCGTTTCGTTCACTCCCGCTCCCGGAACCCCCCGGGACGCTTGCAATCTTACGCCGTCCTCGTCCTCGCTTGGTATCCAATAGGACAACCGGCCCCATTCATGGCTTTGTGCCAAAACCTTCAACAGGTCGCCGTAAGCTTCCGGGGCGGGTTGTAAATGGAACGATTCCTCAACACACTGACGAATCGACACGATTTCAAAAATTAAGATCGACCTAACTGGCGCCGACAGCTCGACTCCGGCCACCCAGGATAACGTCAATAGATCCTGTTTTACCTTTTCAAAATCGGCGCCTTCATTCTCGGAACGTTCATACCGAACCGAAATCTCCCATTGGATAAGGTCCTTAGGATTCATAATTTTCAATAAAGCCGTCGGATTTTCCATCAAATTGATGTATGTCTTATTCAATAATTGGTTTGCAACGGCAACCCGGTTCGTTTCCAAGCGCCATACTCGGGACAGATTGGCGATGTTCGGTATCCCCTCAGCCGAGCCTGTTACTATGCAGGATGGAAAAGCTCCTTCAAATAGAGGCATTATTTCCGCCGGAAGCATCATTCGCAGCTCCTTCCCGTCATCTGCGACCCGGCGTCAGGCCCCGGCGTCTGCACAAAAACCGCGCTAATTTCAATGCCGACCGCAATACATTCCGACGAAGCCGTTTGTATCAAAGGAGCTAGATTCGGAGTGTGCGTCTTCACCCATTTTTGCCGTTCCTCGAGCGCAATCGCGTCTTCTTTATTCAGTAATCTGATTTCCTTAAACGGACCCTTGAACTGATAGGATTCGTTATCTGCCCCGGACGTGAGAAGCGCCGCCAGTTCCATACGTTCCCCTTGGCGTTCCTTCAGCCGAAGCCATTGGCTTTTTAAAATATAGATCCATAGCAGCCCCGACTCGAGCTCCGGATGAAACCCATACCCTCTGCACACAAAAGGTACTTGCCCTTTAGGGGCTGCCGCCAAATGGCTGAAAATCGGTACGGGCCGCTCGAAAAAAAGGGTCAGCCTTTCAGGCCACCTGCTCATATCGCTTCCAGCACTCCTCTGTTTTCAATCTCCTCTAGGTAAATGTAACAAGAGGCAAGGCGAGTTTCCAGCAGCAAAAAAGATGGAACAAAAGAAAATGTTCCATTACAGGCTTGCAGGCGCGGTCCCTGTGTTTCGGAACGAAAATAGTTCCAATATCAGTTATACCGGATTCGACGCGCCTGCCGTGTGATCTGCATCACATTATCGGCAATTATTTGACGGCGGCTTGACGCAGACGCGAACCCCTCTAGGCGAATGCACATATTTTGTAGCTAGAGTGATCCTTAGGAGGAACGCAATCATGGCGAACGGTACCAAAAAAGCGGATAACATCATTTATGAGATACCGGGGATCGATTCCGTCGAGAAATACTTAAACGCAGTCGACCAAATTTACGAGAAGATTTGCCCGCCCGGCAATCCCATGGCGTGCGAGCTTTGGTTTCGTGGGGTAAAAAGCGCCTCGTATAATTTAACGCCGTCTATTGTCAGAGGGCTCGGGGCTCAATCCGAAATTGTTTATTTATCAAAGTTTCGGTCCTTAGCTTATCCATATTTAGGGGAATTCCCCTATTCGCCCTACTCGGAAGATCGGAACTCTTACTGGGGCTGGCTCTTTTTGATGCAGCAATATGGAGTGCCTACCCGAATTATGGATTGGTCCCGCGAGGCATTGGTCGCGCTGCTGTTCGCCCTCGGCAAACCGAATGCCATGGAAGCGAAATCGGATGCCGTCGTCTGGCTGTTGGAGCCGACGGTGCTAAATTCGGCCTTCCGGTTTTACAGCTTCAAGGAGCCGGGCTACATTCCCAATGTGACGGAGCCCGCCTTTAATGTGCGCTTCGGCCCGAATGCAAAAACCGATAACGTGAAAGCCGCCGCAGCGATCGGCCCGTTAAACAACCCCAGAATCATCAAGCAAGCCGGAACGTTCACCGTTTTCCCCAAGATGCAGACCTTAGTGCCGTTAAACAAGCTGCCCGACAGCTCGAAGTTTCTTTATAAAATTATGATCAAAAAGGAAGCCCGAAAATCTATGAATCATCAGCTTCGCCGCTACGGACTGGCGGAACGGAATCTTTATCCGGGAATGGAAACGGTCGCGGAGGATATCAGACAGGAGCTTATCTCGGAAAAATTGCTCCCGCCGGAACAGGACCCGTCGTCCAGATGACTTGGCCTGCGAACCGATCAAATAAGAGGCTGTCTACATTAGACAGCCTCCAAGTGTTATATATATAAATATACGGTGAGACAAAAGGAGATGGCGACGGATGAAAGTAGGAACTGCGCGAAATACGGCGGCCGAATGGGTCGTTCGGTTTGCAAGCCGGGAGGACTGGTTTGTCGGCGCATATTTTAGCGGCTCCGCGGCGGCGCAGCTTGAAGACGCGGAATTGGCGCCAAGCTCCGATATCGACGTCATGATCGTCACCGATCAGGACGAGCCTCCCGCAAAGCTCGGAAAATTCGTCTACAACGGCGTTCTGATCGAAGTCACCTATTTTTCCTTGAGACTTCTCGCTTCGGCGGAGGAGGTTTTGACGAATTATCATCTCGCCGGCGGCTTCAGAACGGATACGATCATTGCAGACCCGACAGGACGGCTGCGCGAATTGCAAAGGGAGGTGTCCCGGCATTTCGCGCAGCCGCTGTGGGTGCGACGCAGATGCGAGAACGCCAAGCAACGAATTGAAGGCTGGCTTTCCTCCATCGACCTTACCGCACCGCTGCCCGACCGGACGATGGCTTGGCTGTTCCCGACCGGCGTGACTACTCACGTCCTCCTGGTCGCGGCGCTTCGGAACCCTACGGTTCGGCTTCGTTATTTTGCCGTGCGCAACGTACTGGAGGAATACGGTCTCGGGCGCTTTTATCCGGAGCTGCTCGATCTTCTTGGCTGTTCGCACCTGTCGCCGGCATGCGTGGAACATCATCTCAACCAACTCGCCCGTACGTTTGACGCAGCAGCGGAAGCATCGAAGACGCCGTTTTTTTTCAGCACCGATATTACGGCTTCGGCGCGTCCGATCGCCATCGACGGAAGCCGCGAGCTCATTAGGGCCGGTTATCACCGCGAAGCGGTGTTCTGGATCGTCGCTACCTTCGCAAGATGCCATAAAATATTGGCGGCGGACGCACCGGACTTGGAGGCGGAACGGTCGCCGGCATTTCACGCCGTTCTGGCGGAGCTCGGCGCCGACTCGGACGAATCCGTCCTCCGCCGCGCACAATCGGTCAAGCAATTCCTTCCACGGCTCATGGACGCCGCCGAGCAAATTATTGCCGCCAACCCCGATATTTCAAGGCACTAGCGCTTAAGCTTGCCTGTATTGCGCACAGCCTGAAGAAATATTTGATCGAGGCTGAAGCTCTCGCGAATGATCGGTGCTGCTGCCTCTTCTTCTGCTTCTACTTCGGACTCCGGCTCCGGTTCTTTAATCAGTTCCGTTATGTATACGGGTTCATCTTCATAGTGGCGCTCCGTGTCGTCGACGCTTTCCTCCCGTTTCGGCACTTGACCGGGCCGCTCCAGGAGAATATGGCGCGTCAAAATATCCATGACGCCTTGGCTGAACATCCCTTCCGCCTTTAACCGGTTCATGTAGTCAATGACCTCGGGCGGCGTATCGG
Organism: Paenibacillus thermotolerans; assembly: GCF_028745515.1. GTDB lineage: Bacteria > Bacillota > Bacilli > Paenibacillales > YIM-B00363 > Paenibacillus_AE > Paenibacillus_AE thermotolerans. Next base: position 13,947 of record NZ_JAQZSG010000046.1, read on the forward strand.
ACGGGACATACAGCGTCACGTCCTTGCCGGGGGTTACCGGAACGGTTGATCTTCGTTTCCTCAAGCCTGCTCGCCCTCGGCTCCCTCTTCAGTCTCAGCGGTTGCCGCCGCTTCCTGCGAATGCTTCAATGCATGCTGCAGCAGAAAGAACGTTCCGCGAACATTGCGAAATTGGCTGTGCTCCGTATGATCGAATTTGATCGGCAGACCGAGCTCGGCGTTTAACTTCTCGATCCATGGCTGAAGCACGACCGCCCCGCCGCCGATAAACCAAAACTCGCCCGCATAACGCACTTGCTTCCAAGAGTTCCGTGCATACTTCAGCGCCTTCTCCGCCATAATCCGCATATGCCGGTTTACGAGGCTTGTCATATCGAACGCGACTTTGCCCTCCGCATAAATTTCATACTCCTTGTTCACGAGCATTAACGTCAGCTCCGCCGTGCTTGCGATTAATTCCGCTCCTTGGGAATTGACCTCATGGCGGATGTTTTCCAGCGCATCGTTCAAGTAAATTTTGGCGCCGGTCGAATGCCGCTGGTCCAAATCGAGACCCGGTTTAAAAAAAGCGATATCCATATCCACGCCGCCGATGTCCGCAATGCCGAATCCTTTCAGAGAAAACTGCGCTTTCGAGGTCGCCTCCATGTCGTACACTCCGGATACGTCGTCGATGCTAATGCCAGTCGGCAGCGAAAATTCCATCTCGACCGTAACGCCCTTATACACCGGGGTCGTGACGAACGTGATGGAATGAACGCCTCCTGTTATTTTCCGCGCGAACTCCTCGCTGAACTTCGTAATTTCCGTAATCGGCAACCCCGTCCCCAGGTTTACTGCGGCTTTAATCCGGTTTTTACCTTGTCTAATCTCTTCCTCGTGCTTCCGGGCCACCGCATAAGCCGTAGCCGTCAGCAGGGTGACGATCGTTTCCGGTCTTTGCGCTTTCTTCTGTACCGCCTTGTCGCCTACAATCTCATGGACGATCCCTTCGTCGCCGATCGCCAGATTGCCGACATATACATGCCGGTATTGTTCCGTATCGATCGCCGGCGAAGTAATTTGCACGTCCAAGAAATCAAGCGGGTCTCCGTGCTCCATCAATAAGTACCGTTCCCCGAACGGTTGCGCTACGACATTAGGGAAAATGAACCGGTTGCTCAATTCGTCGTATATGCCCTTAATATGACTGCTTCCGTTATCAACAGACAAATTTATGGTTGTGGTAAGAACATCCTGCTTTGCCACTGTGTCGATCCTCTCCCAACCTATTGAATTTATTAATAGATTCGTAGAGTCGATGTTGTATTGAGGGGTAGCGAAGGAATTTTTTCGCATTTATGAAGCAGGGATGGAAATGAAGTTCGAGCTTTAAAGTTTCCCTTTTAAAAGTCGAACTTTAAAGTTTAGAGTTTAAAGTTTAAGCTTTAAAGTTCCTTTCAACGGCTTAAGGGCTTTTGCGATTTGCAAAAGCCCCTTCACAACGCAAACGAGCGTTCGGTCTTCTATCAAAACAGCACGGGAACCTCGACAAGATCCTGCATCGATCCGTCGCGGGCGCTGCGGGTATACACCATCAATGTGCCCGATGACGTCGCCGGCTTTTCGTCGAGCTTCAGCTGGACGTTGAACCGGCCGAATTGCGGCGCACCGGCAGTTGTCGTAATCGCCTTTTCTTTCGTCACGCTCCGATCCTCGGCGTCCCGAATTTGGTACAGCACCACAGCTTCAAACGCGCGGGCGATCCCTGAAAGCAGCTGTCCCTCCGCAATTCTGGCGCCGGGCAGCGGCTCGAGCACCGCTAAATTCGTAGAAACCGGAAGCGGAACGATCAATTGGAAACCCGGATAAATAAGATCGGGCGAGAAACCGGGGCGGCCCTGATTCGCTCTCGCGAGCGCGCTCATCGGCACCCCGAAGCGGCGGGAAATACGGAATAAGGAATCCCCTTGCTCTACCTCATACACGAAAGCCGGAATATAAATCCATTGCGCGACCCGGAGTATATCCGGCGTTTGTGTCGGATTTAAGGCGATCAGCATCTCAAGACCGACGGAGTAACGTTCCGCGAGTCGATAATACGTGTCTCCATCGGTAACTTGATGCACAACGGTACTATGCTCCGACATGCCCGGCAAGCGAACGAGCACCTTTTGGCCCGGAAAGATCAAATCAGGCTCCGTAATAGGCGGATATAGGGAATTCGCTTGAACGATTTCAGGAACGTTCGTTGCGAACCGATTGGCAATCGTATTTAACGAGTCGCCTGGGCGAACCGTGTACACAACATGAGTTCTAGTGGAAACCGGCATGGTGAGCCCTCCTATCGTTTAGGTTAGTACCCATCCTATGCAGATTCGTCCGGAGGCGTGATAACAGCCGTTTATAGATTTGCCATATGCTTATGCTCAAAAATTGGGCTTATCCGACAAGTTAGTTTCAATTTCTGAGCTTAATGGCTGTCTACAAGCAAGTTCTGCGGATGTAAGATCATTTTTTGAGTGTATTGGTTCGCATATATCGCACTTTAGGGAACGGTGGGAGGAATAATATCGTTATTTGAGTCTAGCGGTGCCGCTAAGATCAAGATTTGATACTATCACGAAGCCGAAGCGTCAAAAACTTATTAAAAAAAAGAGTACCGACGCTGCGTCCGGGGTACCCTTTTTTTATCCTACTGAGCGTAAAGAATTAACAGTTCTTCGGTTGTTACATCGTCCACCGCTCCGGCCTCTTCATCCAACAGCCCCTGGGCCTTGAAGCATTCCACGCATTTGCGGTCGGTTCCTTTCTCATGATTGGTTCCTGTAGAATAGCATTTTCGGACGACTTTGTTTGTGATTATTTTCACAAGAAAAAATGTTGCGGATCGCTTTTCTGATATCTTTTCCAAAAATACATACCCTAAGCTTTAACGCAGATCGATTTTTCCGTACATAAAGGGGATTTTGTCGTGTTAACCGTTTTGATCAGCATTTTTACCATTCAAATTGTTTATGTTTCCTGCTTCACGCTTCGGATGATTCTTACGTTGAAGGGCCGGAAATATTTTGCCGCCGCAATCAGCATCTTGGAAATCACGATTTATGTAGTGGGATTGAATATGGTACTGAAATATTTGAATCAACCGGTCAGCCTTGCAGTTTATGCGCTTGGCTATGGGCTTGGCGTTCTAGTCGGGGCCTGGATCGAGGAAAAGCTCGCGCTCGGTTATGTTACGTTGAAGGTCATCGTTAACGATGTTGCCAGCAATATTGCCTATCATCTAAGAAGCCACGGATACGGCGTGACTTCTTGGGTCGGCAGCGGCCGCGACGGGGACCGGTTAATTCTTGATGTGCTTGCGCAGCGTAAAAACGAGCAAAAATTGTACAATTTCATTCTAAGCATCGAACCTAAGGCTTTCGTAACGACAGTAGAGCCTAAGAAATTGCACGGCGGATTTTGGATCAAGTCGACAAGGAAATGAGCTCCTGCTTGAGAAATTCATAAAGCTTTGCGCTTGCCGGCTTCAACGGATATTCCGAAGCTTTGCAAAGAATGCCGAAGGTCATATCGATCGGACTCCCTTTCATTGCGCGTACCGTCGTTTCCGGGGGCAACGCCTTCTCCAATGATATTTTAGGTACAAGCGCAATCCCCAATCCGCTTTCGACGTAATAATTCAAAGCCGTCATGCTTCCGATTTCCATCGTGTCCAATGAGTTGTTTCCCGATTCCTTCAGTACCGTCTCGAGTTTTCTGCGGTACGGACACGTCGCGGAAGTAATGAGCAGACGGTATCCCCTCAGATCGTCCGGGGCAATCGCCTCTTTATCGGCTAACGGATGGTTCTCCGGCAGCAAGACCGCAAACTTCTCTTGAAATAACGGTTCAAAAAATAGATCGGAACCGAAATCCGGCGCCGAACAGAGTGCCACATCAATGTCCCCTTTGAGAAGCCGTTCGCTCAACGTCGTTGTATTGGCTATGTCCACGGAGATGCGAATTTTCGGATATTGAGACAGAAACCTCTTCAATAGATCGGGCAACCGATAGCTCGCGGTAGGCTCCGTCACCCCTAGTCGAAGATCGCCCGCTTCTCCCATTCGATAATCGTACATGCTCTCCCGCAAACGCTCCATATTTTTTACAATTTGCAAGCTTTGCTCGTAAAACAGCCTTCCCGCTTCCGTCAATCGGATTTTTTTGCCCCGCTCGATCAGTTGAACGCCCAAGTTGGCTTCAAGCTTCTGAATTTGCATGGTGATGGTGGACTGGGCATAGTTCATCTCATCGGCTGCGCGGATGAAGCTCCCGTACTTCGCCACCAATTGAAACGACTTAAGTGTTTTTAGATCCATTTGTTGTCTCCGTTTCGCATGCGTTCAAAAATTTTGAACCAAATCTTTAATTTATTCAATTATACAAATCGTAACCGGCAATATACAATGCTCATAGATCGATCATGGCGTAACTTAGGAGATGAGACGATATGGATGTAAAAAATAAGACGGCCCTTGTTACAGGAGGCGGCACCGGAATCGGCAGAGCCGTAAGCTTTGCGCTGGCTAAGCGGGGAGCGGCCGTTGCGGTGAATTATTCCCGTTCGAAAGCCGAGGCGGAAGAAACGGCGCAAATCATCAATACCGAAGGCGGGCGCGCAATCGCGGTACGAGCCGATGTTTCCAAGGACAAGGAAGTGCGAGATATGGTTGAAACGGTTGTCGGGCGGTTCGGGACCGTCGATTTGCTTGTAAATAACGCGAGCATCACGCGGCATATTTCGTTCGACGACCTTGAAGCGGCGACGGAAGAAGTATGGGACGAGCTTTACAATGTGAATGTCAAAGGGATGTTTTACTGCGCGCGGGCCGTCGCCCCTTTCATGAAAGCCGGCGGACAAGGAGCGATCGTCAATCTCGGCAGCATTGCGGGCCAGACGGGGTTAGGCTCCTCCCTTCCGTATGCGGTATCCAAAGCTGCGGTTCACGGCCTGACGAAATCGTTAGCGCGAGCCTTGGCTCCCGATATTCGCGTGAATTGTGTCGTACCGGGAGCCGTAGCGACAAGATGGTGGGCCGGAAGGGAGGAACAAATGAGGAGGCTCGCCCCGAATCTGCTGCTGCAGCACATTTCAACACCGGAGGATATTGCTCGGATGGTCTGTGCGGCTTTGGAGCAAGAAGCGATGACGGGACAACTGATTACGGTGGACAGCGGACAAACGTTGTGAGTTTGTTACTGCCGCTCCATCATACCGGTCCAAATATCCACCGAACCCCGGACCGGGTCATAGTGCACATCGTAGCCGAACGCTTCCGATACGAACCTAAGCGGCACATAAGTCGTGTACACGTTAAGACGCGGCGGACTGTCCAGTTCGACGGCCTGACCGTTGATATAGGCGGTGTGGCTGCCGATCGTCATTTGAAGCGTCAGGTCGTTCTTAACGGCGGTGATGGTTTGAGTATCCTTATTCCATTCGACTCTGGCTCCAAACAGTTCAAACAGGTAGCGCATCGGCACTTCATAGCGGCCGTTAACATTGTTCAGCGGCGGAGCCGTCATCAGCGGCATGTCGTCAAGGTTCAACGGATACTGAAAATCGTTCGTCCGAAAGGTCCATTGCTTACTCAGCGTCTCGCCGCCCGACCGGAAAGAAACCTCCGCCGTATATTCCCTGTCTCCGCGGAGCTGACGCTGTACGGTCAGCACGTAGCCGTAGCCTGATTCCAGCTCTCTAATTTCAAGCGGAATGCGGATGTGCCGATTCCCCGCCCGAGTAGTTAGTGAGGCCTGTATATCGGATACATCCCGCCGATTGCTGAAAACCGATATCGTCGTACCTTCCCCTTGAATCAGCTTTAGCCCGTTTGATACCTCGATATAGCCCGGCCAAACATCCTTCATTCCGTCGTATGGGAAAACACTTGCCGCGACCGGCGCATTCTCATTCGAGATTGCTTCGGCAGCGCCCACGATCACAGTTGCCTTGCCGACCCTGGCGATGCCGACCGCCGTCACGGCAGGGGTCAGCATCACTTCCCTGCGATTATGAACCAAGGACAGCTCGTAAATTTCATACGCCATATCAAACTGTTCATATGCGCGTTCCTTCATGTACGTTGTTTCCATAATATCTTGCTTTCCCGCGCTGTACCCGGCCGCAGCGGCCCGCTCTCCGGGCGTAGGTTGGGTGTAAAATTCAAGGCCCTTCTCCTCTGCCGACAAGTCCCCCTCGGACTTGATCGTAAAATGTGCGTCGGCATAGCGTGCATGATTTACCGCCGCCTTAACGAGCGCAGGATCAAGCCTCACTTCGTTCAATCCCATGTGCCGGCGAAGCATGTTGACATAGTCCAATGCCTTCTGCTGTTCGGCGCTGCCGGTACCGTCGTACCGCGTTTCCGCCGCGTCCGCCTTGGGAACGTGATTGTACGGGGCAGCCGCCATAACCAGTAATACAGCAAGGAGTATCGATTTTTTCAGCACAGTATTCCCCCTATCGTAAATTCATATCTTACAGACGCTTTAGGAAGAAAAAGGTTACTCAAAAAAAGGTTCGACTTCTCAGTCGAACCTTTGCTCCCCATCGTACGTTGTAATGACTTTATAGAGATCCGGACGGCGGTCGCGGAAAATTCCCCACTCGATCCGCTGCGTTTCCAATTGATCCAGATCGAATTCAGCTGTCAACACTGTTTCTTCCGTACGGCCTGCTTCTACGATCATATTGCCTTGCGGACCTGCGATAAAGGACGAGCCGTAGAACGTAATGCTTGAATCATCATCCGTTTCCACGCCGATCCGATTGGACGCAATCACGGGCACCAAATTCGCGCCGGCATGTCCGCGCATGCAAATTTGCCAATGATCCTTCGAATCGATTCCGCTGTCTTGAGGCTCCGAGCCGATGGCCGTAGGATAGAACAATAGCTCGGCTCCCATCAGAGCCATGCAGCGCGCGGCCTCCGGATACCACTGATCCCAACATATCCCGATGCCGATCTTGGCATACCGCGTCTTCCACACCTTAAATCCCGTATCTCCCGGATTGAAGTAAAATTTCTCTTCATAACCCGGACCGTCGGGGATATGACTCTTACGGTATGTGCCCAGTACCTCCCCATCAGCATCGATAACGACAAGGGAATTATAGCGCGCGTTGTTCTTTTTCTCATAAAAGCTGATCGGCAGCACCACCTGAAGCTCTTTGGCCACCTTCCGAAAATGCCGAATCGCCGCATTCTCATCCCGCTCGGAAGCGTAAATATAATAATCCGCTTTTTCCTTCTGGCAGAAATAAGGAGTTTCGAACAGCTCCTGCAGCAAAATAATTTGTGCTCCTTGCCGGGCAGCCTCTCTGACAAGAGCATCCGCCTTCCGAATGTTTTCCTCTCTATCGCAAGAGCAGCTCATTTGCGTAGCCGCTACTTTCACCTTTCTCATGCTTCTCCTCCTCTTCGAAATTCAAACTTGTTCATCCTAAGAGCGTCCTGCCGGCATTTGCTGCGTCGTGCAGTGGACGTTGCCGCCCTCGGCAATGATCGCCATGCCGTTCACAGTTCTTATTCTCCGATCGGGGAACAACTCGCTTAGCACCTGCTGCGCCTTGCGGTCGGTCTCCTCAGCCGCGCCTCCGAATACCGGCAATATGATTCCGCCGTTCACAAAATAAAAGTTAAGATAGCTGAGCGTCAACCTTTGTCCATCGTACAACGTCTTCGGAGGCTGTTCGATCGGAACCACCTCCAGCTTCCTGCCTTTGGCATCTACCGCTTCGTCAAGAATCTTCAGATTTTCCCGTGTAATCTCATAATTTTCGTCGGACGGATCGTTGCATACCTGTATAATCACCTTGCCGGGAGCCGCAAAGCAAGCTGCATTATCGACATGACCGTCCGTTTCATCGCCGCTCAACCCGCGTTTCAGCCATATTATTTGTTCGGCGCCTATGAAATCATGCAAATGGCCTTCAATCTGCCCACGAGTCATCCGGGGATTGCGGTTCGTGTTCAGTAGACATTCCTCTGTCGTCAGCACCGTTCCTTCACCGTCCGAATGAATGGAGCCTCCCTCCATAATCAGCGGCGCATCAAACTGCTGAACGCCGACATGCTTCAAAATTTTCGAGGCTACCGCATCGTCCAAGTCCCACGGCGAGTATTTGCCTCCCCATGCATTAAAGCCCCAGTTTACGCCCGCAATGTCTCCGGCTTCGTTAACTACGAACGTCGGTCCGTTGTCGCGCAGCCACGCGTCATTATGCTCAACAGGCAGACATGTAATTTGGTCATTGGCAAATCGCGCGCTGATCTTTTCAAGCTCATCCGGGTTAACGACAACCACAACAGGCTCGAATTCCGCTATTGCTTCAATGATATCTTTATATCCTTCGCTTACCTGCTCATAATGCTCGGGATGGACCATAGAATCCTTTACCGGCCAAGATATAAAAGTGCATGTATGTTTTGCCCATTCGGCAGGCATCATGTAATTCAATTGCCTAGGATTCATAGCTTCCCCCAAAAAAAATGTCGTTATCGAGTCCGATCAAGCAGCTTCATGCCGCTGGACCCATCTATTATACAATAAAACTAGCGGCCTACATAGAAAGCAATAGAGTGCTTTCCGGAAGCCCAAATAAAAAAAAAGGACCTCCGCAGAAGTCCTTTACAATCAAACATTCACCTCGGCAATCATTAGGCATTGCTTGCCTTGGAAGGTTTGTTGCCGGGTGCAAACCACCCGATAAGCGCGATCGCCACCAAGACTATATAGAAGACGGAAGTCCAGCCCGTGCTATGGGGAAAATGAGGATCCAAAACTCCAATATCCTCATGGGCAAGCGTAATGACGGCAAGCTTTACCCCAACCCAGGCAACGATTGCATATGCCGTCGTCTCAAGCGCCGGGCGTTGGCCAAGCAGCTTTACAAACCAAGTCGCTGCATATTTGATTAGGACTAAGCCGGCAATACCGCCAAGCACCACTACAGCAAATTGTCCGCCGTCCATACCGCCGAACTCGCCCAACGGCGAATCCGGGAGTCCAAGCGCAAGCGCTACAGCGGCAAGAATGGAGTCAATTGCAAAGGCAAGGTCTGCAAGCGCAATTTTTCCTACTGTAGGCCAGAAGCCTTTCCCTGCCGCTTCTTCCTTTTGATCTTTGTGGATTTTCTCATTCTTCTTACCGAAACGCGCTTGGATAATGTGCTTTATACCTAAGTAAAGAAGATAAGCTGCGCCAATCGCCTGCACCTGCCACACATTTGCGATGAAGGAAATCGCAAACAGCGCGGCAAAACGAAAGACAAAGGCCATAATGATTCCATAGCTGATCGCTCGTTTCTTTTGGTCATCCGGCAAATGCTTCGCAATGACCGCCAACACGAGCGCATTGTCAGCCGACAGCAGTCCTTCCAAACCGATAAGAATCAGTAAAGCCCACGCGTACTCCAACCACAATGACTCCAACTACATTCTCCCCTCTGCAGCACGTTAAGTATAGTCCGGCAACAAAGTCATATGTACATAATGTTTGGTTACCCGGCAATAGTTATACGAAATAAGTCACCGATGGGGTTCAATTTTTTTCACTATAGTACCCGCAAACTACATATCCTACCGATTTAGCAGCTACAATCAGAGCATCCTCATCAATATCAAATTTCGGATTATGATTGAAATACGGTTTGTCTACCCCCTTTGGCGTACAGCCGATATAGAAATAGCAGCCGGGGATTTTCTCCAAATAATAAGCGAAATCATCGGAAGGCGACATCATCGGATACTCTACCACTTCTTTAATATCCGGGTCATTCGCACCCTCAAGACACATCTTCACGAAGTCCGTCAATTCCGGGTTATTATAAAGCGGCGGGTAATCAGGGGCAAAGGTCAACTCGCATTGAACGCCAAACTCAGCTTCAATCCCGCCTGCAATTCGGTGCAACTCCTGCCCGATGATTACCTTCGTTTCTTCCGACATATATCGGATATCGCCTTCAAGCTCCACACGGTCCCTAATAACATTAAAGGTCCCCTTTCCGTCAAAGGAGCCAATAGTAATCACGCCCATATCGAACGGATTCAAGCGTCTGCTAACAATCGTTTGGACGGCCGTAACAAAATAAGCGCCGGCAACAATAGCATCGTTTGCCTTATCCGGAGAAGACCCGTGTCCGCCGACACCCTGAATCCCAACCTTTAAATATGCTCGGCCGGCCATGGAATAACCGCTGCGATACCCTACGACACCTGCCGGATTCATAGGCAGTAAATGAATGCCGAAAATATGTTGGACATCATCAAGCGCCCCTGATTCTACAATGCTTTTTGCCCCGCCCGGCGGCACTTCTTCCGCATGCTGATGAATAATTTTGATGGTGCCCGGAATATCCGATTTTAATTGAATAAGACAATCAGCAAGAATTAATAAATAAGCCGTATGTCCGTCATGTCCGCACGCATGCATGACGCCTTCATTTTTTGATTTGAAAGGAAGCTCCGTTTCTTCCACTATGGGCAAAGCATCGAAATCAGCGCGAAGAGCGATCGTTTTCCCCGGTTTTCCTCCCTTAATGGTTACGATGATCCCATAACCGTTCCCCATATTAGATTGAACTTCAACATCCTTCCCACTATAAAAATCTAAAATATATCGTGCTGTATTTTCTTCTTTAAACGACAGCTCCGGATTCTCATGCAAATGACGGCGAATTTGAATCATTTCCTCCCTGCGGCCTTCCAACAGTTCCATTAACTGTTTCTCCATCTTTAAGACCTCCGCGAATTTCATGTACCTATATAAAGAATTGAAGTTAATTTTTCCTCACTATGCTTTTTTTATTTACAGGATTGGGCAATTAAAAAAAGCCATTGATGAAAATACTCATCTTTGGCTTTCGAGGGCTCCACGCTTATTCATTTCGATTGTTTCGATAAATTTTTCCATCGTTGAAGTTAAGTAAGTATCGGCTCTTCTTATAAAAACGGTTTTGATCCTACTGTATTTTTCCGGAAGAGAATGACATTTGATAAGTCCTCTTTGTTCCATATGGGCGACTGCCGACTTTGAAACGAAAGTAACCCCTAATCCAACAACAACGCTTTGTAAGATCGTTTCTAATGTGCCGAACTCCAACACTTTCTGCGGTGAGATGTTTTGATCCTTATACCAAGCTTTAAGACGCGCTCTGTATCCGCAGCCCTCGCTAAAGCATAAGACCGGCTCCTTCTTCAGCTCTTCCAAAGTGGAGGCGTGCATATCCGAAATTAAAACTAGCTCCTCCCGAAACACTTCATGCGATACAAGATCAGGGTGAAAGTCCGATTCTGTAACGAACGCTCCGTCCAATCTATAATTTACTACTTCTTCTTCTAATGTCTCCGTCACACCGGTAAATACCGACAAGTCAACATTCTTATACTTTTTAATAAAGTCAGATAAAATTTTGGGCAAATGGAATACAGTTTCAACGGTTCCGATATCTAATTTTCCGGACGGTTCATCTTGATTTTGAACGGCTTTTTTCATTTCATCGGTTAACAATAAAATTTTTTTGCTATACGATAATAATTTTTTCCCCTCCGGCGTTAAACTCATCCCTCGACGATGCCGGTTAAACAATGGAATATTCAGTTCTTGTTCAAGCTTCTGGATTCTCATTGAAACATTGGATTGCACGTAACTTAACTCTTTTGCTACTTCTGAAATCGTTCCTTTCTCCGCCACCATTTGAAATATTTCCAAATCCTTAAACTCCACGATGATCCCGCCTATTATTTTTATTTTTATGATATCAGTAATTTTGATGTAAATCATTAATATTATTCGTTTTACAAGATGGCGGAAAATGTAGATGATGATTAAGTCAGCATGAAGAGGGGGCAGAGGGAATTGAGAAATAACGCATTGTTGGGGGCTATTCTATGTTTTATTGCCGCGGTTTCGTGGGGAGCGATGTTTCCTGTATCCCATGCGGCTTTCAGCCATATTGATCCTTTCTACTTTACGATAATTCGTTATGGATCCGTTACATTGATCTTAATAGCGATTTTATTATGGAAAGAAGGAAAGAAAGCTTTTCGATTCGAAGGTAAAGGTCTTCACTTATGGTTTTACGGTACAATGGCTTTTACAGTCTATAATCTATTTATTTTCTGGGGGGAAGATTTGTTAGGCAAACCGGGTGTGATGGTTGCATCCATTATGGAGTCGCTGATGCCGATGATTTCTATTTTGATCGGATGGATGATTTTTAAAAAACGCACTCATCTATTCACATTAGGTTGTGTGCTCGTATCCTTTGTCGGCGCTATGTTAGTCATCACAAAAGGAGATATTCAAGCATTTCTTGGCGCAACGGATCATTTTGTACCTTCGATGCTTATTTTTATTGCAGTGATCGGATGGGTCATTTACACGATAGGCGGCAGTAAGTTTCGCGGTTGGTCCGCTTTGCGGTATTCAACGTTAAGCTGTTTGCTTGGAACAAGCACGGCCATTGTTATTACGGCAGGGGCATCGCTGTTCGGATACATATCCGTCCCGTCGGAAGAGAGCATCAGAGCGGTGAGGCCGCATTTATTGTTTATGATTATTTTCCCTGGCGTCATAGCTTTGCTGGGTTGGAACGTCGGTGTAAGTATATTATCGCCATTAAATGCGCTGTTGTTCATTAACTTTGTTCCCGTTACGACCCTCGTCGTGTCGATTTTTCAAGGGAACGGTATAACCGTGTTTGATATTCTCGGTACTGTCTTTATCATCGTTTCACTTTTGTCTAACAATATTTTTGTAAGACTGCTGCACAGGAAACAATCAAAGAGGGCTGTTCTAACACATCTGCGTGAACGCACATCATAACCCCCCCACTGTCCTTATTTTGATGTGACGCATACGCTTTCCAGTGCCTGCTAACAGTTTCTTCGGATCAGAAAGATTTGCCCCGAAGAAAAAAAGCCGATTACGATAAAAATTATATCGTAACCGGCTTCAACAATAACGCTAACCTTCCGCACAAACTGGAACGAATGCCTTTTTAAAATTTCGGCTTATTTACCTGCAATGTAAGCATCATATTGTTTCTGGGCTTCTTTCTGGATATCTCTGATGCCTGCGGCTTCCAGTTCCTTCATCATCTTCGGCAATGTAGTCGCCGGATCAAGCGTTCCGGTATTAAGTCCGGTTTTGTACTTATCTGCAACAACCTTTACGGCGGCAACCTGGGCAGATACATTGGTGATATCGAAAGCAAAACCTATAGACTTGGTAGCTTTCAGATCCTTATAGCCGTCGAAAATTTTGTTCCACATATCCGGGTCCGCCTCCACACCTTCAGAAGCCTCCACTGTGCTTAGAGAATAAGAACCTTGGGAGAAGGGCCACGGACCATAGTTATCACGGCCAAGCTGCGTCTTGACGGCAAGGCCTTTTTCATTCTTGTTCCAATGAACGCCCGGTACGCCATAACGGAGAATGTCGCGATACTCCTGATTGGTGTTTATTAATTCTTGGAGTTTGAGAGCAGCGTCGATATTTTTGGAGCTAGCAGAAATAGCATTCATAGAACCACGGATGGAAGCGGTCGAGAGGTACGGACCACTGTATTTGGAGATCACTTGGGTGAATCCGTCACCGCCGGACCAGATCGCATCCGCTCCATAAAAGCCTTGGCCATTCTTGACTGCAGAGTACTTGCCTACGTCTTCAACGGTAGCTGCATCCTTGTTGATGAAACCGGCATTATACCATTTGTGCAGAGCTGTAAGACGGTCGGTGAGGTCGGGATGCTCATAAGTAATAACAATTTTGTTTTCGTCGGCAGTTCCGATCGCAGAATACGGAATACCGAGCATAACGTCACGGTTAATCATGTCGAAGCTGCTATCTATTCCAGAAAGACCGGCCTTAGTCAGCTTAAGGGGGTATTCCGCATTGGCAGCAGCTTTATTGCCGGCTTTCCATGCATCCTTAGCCGCCTTGAGGAACGGTTCGACCTCAAAGAAGTCCATCTTATCCTTGACTTCCATCTTCAATTCATCTACGAACAGAGCCTTATCAAATCTCCAGAATATTTCTGCGGCATAGTCCTTCTTAACCGGAATAGCATAAATCTTGCCGTTAATTTTAGCGCCATCCCATACCACTTCAGGCATAGTCTCATAAAGCTTCGGGGTCAACTCTTTTACTTTGTCGGTGATGTCTGCAAAGTAGCCTGCCTGAGCTTGCACTGCAAAGTTATTGAACCATTCGCTAGTAAACACCATATCAAACTTTTCGCCGGAGGAAAGAGCGAGTTTGGTTTTTTCATCATTATAATACAGAGTCTTTACAGTTACGTTGATTGCCGGAATGGATATCTCGTTGAGCTTTTCTTCAACTTTTGCCTGATCTACGGGAACCTTGCCCGGGTCGCCCATAATCCAGATCAATTCTATAGGTTTGTTCCCGTTCTTTGCTCCATCTTGCTGCGATCCAGTGCTGCACCCCGATGCCGTTACTATGAAGATAATTACCAGAATCAGAATTAACACTCTTTTTTTCATAAACAACCTCCTAATATATTTTCACCGGAATATCCCGGGTAACGCCTCTTCGAAGGCTTATCCCTTTACAGCTCCAATGGTCAGGCCGGAGATGAAATATTTCTGAAAGAACGGGTATGAAAGTGCAATGGGAATAACTACAATCATGACGATCGCCATTCGGGTGGATTCGGCCGGAAGACTGGCAGCTGTGCTGTCCGGCGACATATACTGGGCGCTGCGACTCAGAAATTCCATATTTCTCTCAATGCTGATCAGTACATACTGCAAAGGATACAACTCCTGGTGACTGGACTGGATGTACAGCATAGCGCTGAACCAGTCATTCCAATAGCCAAAGGAAAGGAACAGTCCGATGGTTGCCATTACCGGCAGAGAGAGTGGCAGCACGATGCTGAAGAAGATTCTCAATTGACTCGAACCGTCAATCTTAGCGGATTCAATAATGGAGTCGGGTATTGTCGTTTGAAAAAAAGTCCTTATGATAATCACGTAAAAAGACGATACGGCAATAGGCAAAATTAAAGCCCAATAGGTGTTTGCAAGCTTCAGCACCTGGGTATTGATCAGGTATGACGGAACCAGTCCGCCGCTAAAAAGCATAGGAATGAAAATAAAATATGTAAGAAACTTTTTCAATTTAAAGGTTGGGCGGGATAACACATAGCCCATGGTTGCATTGAGGTATAGGCCGACAATCGTTCCGACCACCGTTACAAAAATCGAGACAAACGTTGCGGTGCCGATGGAAAGGCGTTCGCGCCACAAGTAGGAATATGCATCTATAGACCACTCCAACGGTAAGAAGCTATATCCTATTTTCTCTATAGACTCACTGGACGATAGAGAAATAATAGCTACAAAAACAACGGGAATCACGCACAACAGTGCAAGTATAATAAACAAGCCAGTGAAGACGATGTTGGTTGGTACGGATATACGGTTGAATTTCTCTACTGCAGTCATTTCTCTCCGACTTATTTGCATTCAATTTCCTTCTTCCTGTTTAAAATAGCGAATTTTCGGAGTTTATTTTCTTAACAATCGAGTTGGCAATCAAAATGGTAATTAGTCCAAGCACCGACTGTAATAAGCCGGCTGCGGAGGCAAATCCGATATTGTTGAGGCCAGTAAGAGCCTTGTATACGTATACATCAATGGTCTGCGTCACATCAACCAACGGACCGGAGTTGCGCGGCACCTGATAAAATAAGCCAAAATCGCTTGAAAAGATGCGTCCTACCGATAAAATAAACAAAATAATAATGATGGGCTGCAGCATGGGCAGTGTAATGTATTTTACCTGCTGCCACTTGGTGGAGCCGTCCATTATAGCGGCTTCATACAATGATTCGTCAATTCCGGATATGCCGGCTAAATAGATCACCATTCCATACCCGACAGCCTTCCACAAATATACGAACACCAGAATGTAAGGCCAATACTCCGGCGTCATATACCATTGAACGGGATCTCTCCCTGTCATTTCGAGCAGTTTGCTCACCAAGCCGTTCTCTGTGCTCAGAAAAGCAAATACGAA
Source organism: Paenibacillus thermotolerans (assembly GCF_028745515.1). Lineage (GTDB taxonomy): Bacteria > Bacillota > Bacilli > Paenibacillales > YIM-B00363 > Paenibacillus_AE > Paenibacillus_AE thermotolerans. The sequence continues at coordinate 30,021 of NZ_JAQZSG010000046.1, forward strand.
ATAACTCACCACTACCCAGGAAAGGAAGTGCGGAAGAAACATGGACGTCTGGCAGATCTTACGCATCTTCTTGGAACGCAGCTGGGAGATCATTAGAGCCAATACGACAGTGACAAATGTGCCTAATACAATAAACACAATATTGTATAGAATAGTGTTTCGGAACATGATCCATGCATCCGGTGTCGCAAAGAGGAACTTGAAATTGTCTAAGCCTACAAATTTGCTCTGAAGCAAGCTTCCGAGAAAGCCGGCTCCCGGTAATGGCCTGAACTGTTTAAAGGCGATTATGATTCCGAACAACGGGAGATAGCAAAATGCAAGATACCATAATACGGTAGGCACAGCCAGAAATGTCAATTCTAAATCATCCTTGTTGAAACGTCGCTTTAAACGCAATATCTCAGCCTCCTCACTGTGAAAAATGTATGCGATGATCAAAACAAAGAGAACAACCTGTAATCATGGGACTGTTTGCTTAGACGTTAGTGATTGAAAAGTGCCTTGGAGGGGATTGAAAGAAGATCATCATAGAAGATACGAGATTGACTTTTTTGATAAATAAAGCGCTTACATTTACAGTTAAGTATAAAATAATACCTTTCGATAAGCAAGCGAATTTAATAGCTGCATATTCAATAACAATCACTCCTTTGATTTACTATAGATCCATAAATATATAGATATATATTCAGTAACTTTGGATTTTTTCCTTATTTCAAATGAAATCACTTTCAGGTAAAGATTTGCATTAATGAAAGGCAGCTTGGAAATAATGTGGGCAGCAATGTAAGACATCGTAACGGAGGCCAAAAAGAAAATGAAAAGGGTTTATCTAGCCAGTCCTTTTTTTAATGATAAAGAGATAGCGGTCCTTGAACAGGTTGAGAAGATTTTAGCCGATAAAGGCTTGAATGTATTTTCCCCATTTAGAAATAATATTGAAAATGCTGAGGTCGGTTCACGTCAATGGTCGATTGAAACATTTATGAAAGATATCAAATACATCAAATGGTCTGAAATGGTTGTTGGCATTTATCATGGAAACTATTCGGACAGCGGAACAGCTTGGGAACTTGGTTACGCTTTTGCTACCGATAAACCGGTGATATTAATTCATGTTGGCGAAAACAGCAACCTTATGGTTCACGAAGGTTCCCACGCTAACATCACATTGGAAGAGCTTAAAGAATATGATTTCGACAAGCTGCCAAGCTCTTTCTATACAGGCGAAATGTTGTAGTGGGCAAGCTTTGATGCAAAAAAAACTACAACTGACCAATTAACGTACAAAACTTAGTTTC
>NZ_JAQZSG010000047.1 GCF_028745515.1 Paenibacillus thermotolerans
AAGTTATTTAGCAAAAAGTGTTCAAAAGTACTTGACGGTTACAAGAGGTCGAGGTATAGCCAATATCAGTTTCATAAATCCTTAAAAAGACAAACCTTAGCCATCCACCTTCCGGATTGTTGGTATCAATCGTATCGGGAAACTCATTCGAATCGGTACAATCTCTCAGCATGACCACACGATAATTATTATGCCGAGCAGCTAGACAGGTTTGGAATAAACATGATTTGAGATGAAATCCGACAGCAATTATCGTATCTATATTCCATGTCTTCAGATAATAATCGAGAACAGTACCATGGAATCCGTCTTTGTGCGATTTTGGGATAACTGCCTCTTCATCTAGTGGATGGATAGCCGGATTGAATTTAGGGGTTAATGGTTTCCAACTATTCTCAAGATAGTCTAATCCGTGGATTCTTGTAGTAACATCTTTATATCCACCAACACCATAAATTGCATTATATAGGTAAATCACTTTCAGACCTGAACTTCTTGCAACATGAAGTGCCGAATGGATCTGACTTTCTACAATTTGAGTGATTGCCGATGACTCATCGCAATCAACAAGCAGAAAAGCTGTAGTATCAGGATTAATATCAATACATAGATCGGGATTAGAATTGTACTTCCTTACCGGTAATTTCACTACCGGCTTTGAAACAGGAGTAGTGTTCATCAATAATCCTCCAGCTACTTTTACGTGTTCTGCTTAGGGCAATGACTTCTATGACTCCTTCATCCATCCTCCAACGGGCTCAAGAACATATAAACAAATATTTTTTATGTCGTCCTTCGAACCAAGTGAATCAATACAATTGGCGAGAAGATTCACCATTATTGAATCATGCGCCTTAAGTTCATCAAGTTGATATTTTGTTTTTACTGCCCACCAATTACGAAGAACAAAAAGAGACTCAACACACTTTTGCAATATTTCTATCGAGAGCCATTGGCGGTCCCGCTCCGTCTCCGCATCGCATAAGTCTTCCCATAATTTTGTTATGCGAACTCGTATTTTTCTAATCTCTTCAACTGAAGGCGCATTAGGTCCCTCATTATAAGAGGATACAGCTTTAGCCTTTAGCGTTTTCCACTGATCTGAGTCTCCATATAAACATATACCTGTAGCAAGCATGACAGTTATAGTAGCAATATTTGTACCATTCCGCTCATATTCCGTCACAACATGCTCATACCATGACCACGGGGCAATCATTAATTGAAATTCACGGCCTTGATAAAAAATGCTCTCTCGTTGAAACCCGAAAAATTGTCCGATATAACACAAATCAATGTCGCTATGGATTGAAGCCCTTCCCGTTGCAAAAGAGCCGCATAGGACAACCGTCTCCACATGTCCGCGTTGAACGATATCTTGTTCGAGAAAATTGTTTATCACGCTTTTAATATTGGCCGGAATCACTGTATATCCTCCCTGATGTGTATTCAAAGAAAGAACATTAACAAGTTATAGGTCTGCACTGGAGGAGATAAAGCATTCGCCGGTCGAATGCCCATTCGATATCGAGCCCACTGCCGAATATATCCTCGCAACAACCTGCTAATTGATGAAGCATCCGTAGTTCGTTTTCATTCAAGCAAAGCGTGCTTGCAGAAGGATCGGTTATATTCCCAGCCCTTTGTTCAAGAACTTGCCCTGCCCTGCTTAATCGAAAAAAGTCAGGTGTTACATGCCCCGATACGATCGACTCGCCAAGCCCCCAGCCGGCTTCAATGATGATTTCATCCGCTTTAGAGACAGGGTCTTGCGTAAAAAGAATCCCCGACACCGTTGCCGGTATCATTCGCTGAAGAATGACCGCCATCTTGGGTTCATCTGTAATCCCTAGCCTATCATTGTAAAGCTTCACTCTATTAGAAAAAGCCGATTCCCGGACAGAAACGATTGCTTCTTTAACCTCTGAAATCGAATCTCTGTTTAAGAATGTAACATATTGCCCTGCGTAGCTATTATGCCGACTATCTTCGCCGATCGCAGACGATCTGACCGCAATGGGACCTAGTTCGTTGAGAACCTGAGACAGCTCCGTGTCCAATGCGATTTCGCCCGATACATATTGATTCAGCAAAAAATTGGAAAGCACGTACCCTTTAGGTACGGGCAGCTTGTGTTGAAGGGCAACGTTTAATTGCGACGCTTTCCCGCCAAATGCAAACGAATTTATAGCATCCTCCAGAGGTACCAAATATCGATAGCGATTCATTGAATCACACCCAGTACGATTCCTGCGGTAGCGTCCAAACGAATGAGGTCGCCATCCTTGATATTTGTCGTTGCCGTTTGACAACCGACAACGCAAGGAATATTGAATTCTCTGGCTAATATCGCCGCATGGCAAACGACTCCGCCACGGTCTGTAACAATACCTGAAATCAGATGGGCCACCTCAACAAAATCGGGGGTTGTCATCGTTGTAACAAGAATATCCCCCTTTGTAATTTTATGAAAATGTTGTTTATCCAAAGCGATACAAGCCCGTCCTTGGGCACTTCCTCTGCAGGCGGTAGTACCGCTTACTAAAAATTTTTCTTCGTTATTTAGGCTGTTATCCGTCGGATGAACCTCTTGTCGTTCATCCAATAACGCACGAAGCTGCTTGCTCCAAGGATTCTCTTTGGCCCATTGTTCTCTCTTGATTCCTAGTTCTGATAACGTTTCCCACAAATGCATCTCAAAGACCGCTTGATCGAAACACATGATGAGGTCGAATGGGGACATTTCATCCAACCTTCGGAGGGCAATACTATATTTCCCCTTCGATGCGGGCATTCGGTTTGCAAAATACTCCAAACTTTCCCTAGTCGCGTCAATTGCTTCGCGCATTTGTAATTCATTCTCAGCTGTTCGGTCCTGCTGATACTTGTATATACATTGATAAGCTTTCCGTAAGTTAGGTTTGAACTTTTCAATTTGCTCGCCATAAGCGATTCTGATCTTGTTGAAGATAATCTCCCCTTTTACTTATTTGGAATATAAAAAAGACCATGGCATCATCAATCTCACCACGGTCTTGGCCGTTCACTGAAAACATGTTTGTTAATAACCACGTCACTCAGCAATTATTCGAACTAAAGACACCGATGCGGATGAATGAGATTGTAACTGTCGTATTCGATTATTGATCATAGTTTCAATGGTTACCATCGCACTCACCTCTCCTTATTTTGGTAATTAAAAGTTATCACAAGCAATATGTCCGGTCAACGATATTTCGTTAATTGTTCGAGTTCTTTCTTATGCCAAGAATGATAATCGAGTAGAAGGACTACTTATCCTATTTCACGAATAATGGTTATAAATGGATTAAGCTCTAAGAACGCGCAGAGGAGGAGAATCGGTTGAAACACGGTTACCCGCAGCATTTGGCCGAATTTCGGGATTCGGAAACCCGCCAAATGACGACCTTCAATCTAGCTAATAAGTCAAAGACGATCAGAATTCCCAGAGGAGAGAAGCTAACGATCGGTGAGGTTCACGGACAAGGCTGTATCACGCAGCTTTGGTTGACGTTCCCAGGATGGTTCTGGCAGCATTGGAATCCGAAAGCCCCGATCTCCCAAACCATTTTGAAGACGTTAATTTTGCGCATCTATTGGGATGGAGAGCCGCTGCCGGCTGTGCAAGCCCCGGTGGGAGACTTTTTTGGTAACGGCTTGTGCGAAATATCCAGCTTTACGTCCCAATATTTTGGTATGTCTAGCGGCGGCTTTTTTGCAAGGTTTCCTATGCCCTTCGTGAAAGGATTTCGGATTGAGCTGGAAAATAGGGACTCGTTAATCGACACGGATGTATTCTGCAACGTTCTCTACCAGCTGTCCGACGCTCCGCTGCCGAATGCAGGCTACTTCCACGCTCAATTTAACACGGGACGAAACAGCGGCCCGGAGCCGGTTATGATTCTGGAGGCGAGCGGAAGAGGGCATTTTGTGGGATGTTCTTTGTCGATGCAAGGGGAAGAGCAAACCTACTTGAGCTTTTTGGAAGCGCCCGAATATGTCTACATAGACGCAGATTGGGAAACGCCGAGAATTGTCGGAACCGGGCTAGAGGATTATTTCTTAGGCGGATGGTATTTCCGGGAAGGGGAATTCACAGGTCCCTTGCACGGCGTTCCTTCCAAGGATACATTGAACGCCAGTGTGGCTATGTATCGGCTTCATGAAGCGGATGCAATCAGCTTTAAGGAGCGCATTCGGTTTCAATTTGTAAATCCGTGGAGTCCGGATCGATTGAAGCCTTTTGCTTACTCATCGGTTGCCTTCTATTATTCGGATTCTCCGAGCGATACAAGAAGGGAGATTCCCTCAGTTGATGAGCTTCTTTGCTGGTACCGCGTAAAAAATACGGATCGATTAAGTGTGCCGTAATGATATGCAGAGCGAGGCTGCCCGGTCGGATCCTGCGGCAGCCTCGTAATTATCCAACTCGGAACTACCTGCTGCCAGTAAGCCGTCGATGTATCCGATCAGTCTGCAGTTGTAGTCTAATAGCCACCGCTTGATCGATTCTACGCTGAGAACGCGCAACGGCACGATCGATTCGTGTTGACATGAGCTCCAAACCAATTCGATACCCGGTTTCATCCTCGAATATCGATTTCTTGATCGACTGAGCTTCATGTTCCGTTAACTGAACGCTCTTTACCCAAGCTAAAAAATCGGGCCCCGGCAAATCTTCTACTGTATCTTTCCATTCTTCACTGAATTGATCAGTCATGGGTATGCTCCCTCCCCTTTAGCTTGTTCCAGCTCTTGCCGCAGCAGCTTGCGTGCCATACTGAGCCGATATCTAACGGTTCCCGCCGGTAAATCGAGCAACTCGCCGATCTCCATACTGTTCATTTCTCCGATGAAATGCAGCATTAATACTTGGTGAAGATCCTCGGGCAGCCGCCGAATGGCTTGCTCTACATCTTGGATTCTCTCCTTTGACTCGAAGATGTCCGCGGCTGATCGCGATACTGCTTTGTTGCTGGCTGCATTCGATCTTATTCTTTCCTGCATCCTGTTCTGTGTAGAACGTCTTCGATAGAAATCGATGACCAAGTTTTTTGCAATCCGATAGATCCAGTACCGGGATTCAACAAGCCCCAAATTAATGCCGACATGGATTTGATTCCATATTCGCAGATAGGCTTCCTGAAGCAAATCTTTGGCTGTCTCGCGATGACTGACGTGTGTCATAATATAGGCAAAGATTATGCGGTGATATTGACTGTAAAGTTGATTGAAGAATGCCTCCCTCTGCGAGTCATTCACGGGACGCAGCCTCCTAGGCCTGCACAGCGCGAATTTCACCATACTTCAGTGCTGTAAGTGCAAGTAGAAGCGAAGCCTGTTTTCTGTCCGCCGTTTGAACGTTACCCCATAAATACAATTCGGTCACTTTCTCTTGCAGCAACTCCGGTGTAACATCAGCCTCGATGATAAAATCACCCCTTAGGAACAATGTGACGGGCTTCTTCAAGTAAGAGAAAAAATCGTGATCGAATCGATCCTGTCCTGTGAATATTTTCGGCTCACTTTCGTAAAAGTATAGCTCGCCGCACATCTGTGAGATTGAAGAAGTAAGAAGATGTTCACACTCCTTCGGGGCAAAAATTTCACCGATGAGGATCAAAGATTTGTAACCGACCTTCTGAAAAGGAGATGTAATCATTAGAACTCCGGTGACAAGAAGAGTCTCGTCAGGGTCTCCACTCGCGTTCTCAAGAAAATCGCCTCGGAGCTTTACATCTCCAGTTAGAAGCTTTACTTTCAAATCTGAAGGTATGGTAACAATACTTCCAACATGGTGCATCGGTATACTGTTGATACTGCCATCAAGCTGATCCGAAACCAAAATCGTACCGACATGTGAGATTTCCGTTACATTGTGAAGCTCCTCAACAGACCGCAGATGGCGTAGATCTAATAGACCAAGATGCGTGATTTTCCCCTGCTTGATCATGTTTTCGGTTTCAATTTCACTCATTGCCCTCATCCTCTCGAATGGTTTCACTCTACAAAACGCAGCAAAGCGTTGAGTGTTGGGATATCAACGAGATAATTTATTTCAACTTCATTTCTGCTCAATAAACAGAACGAGGCTACCTTTATTGTCTGCGGTAACCTCGTGAAGTGATCAATCTCATATTCAGTTATATGTTTTGAGCGATAATAGTGCCAATCAGTACCTGATGGGAACATTCTCTTCAAAGGACCGTGCAAGCCGTGTGTATGTGTTAACAAATTACGAATCGTCGTACCGGCAATTACGTAATCGCTCAGGTTATCCAGGTAATCGGAAACAGAATCATTGAGACTTTTTATACTCCCTTCAAAGAGGGCAAGACTTATAACGAACCCTAAATACGTCTTTCGGATTGATCCGATATTAAATTGTGACTTTGCATCCACTATCCGACTATGTCCCGAGTGCTCATGTCTTCCAGAGTACCATTCGCTAACGATAACGTCATTTTGAATAATCAATACAGATGCTGCCGAATACTTATACTCCCTCCCTTCGATACATTTGTACGTACCACATCTTGAAGCCGTGTCGCTCATAGAACCCAACAATCCTTTGCCAATCCAAATTTGATGAACCGACGAGGGCATGAGCCACACCATTCGACTCAGCTTCAATAATGATTCTATCAACCAATTTATGACCGACTCCATCATCCCTAAAATCTGGATGGACGTATACTTCGTTAATCTCTAAAAATAAAGCGTTCAATGGAAATATAGGATATTGGGACGATTGAATTGCACCATGAGTATACCCGATTACCCTACCCTGCTTTTCCGCAATCCAAAAATAATCCCCTAAACGCTTAGAGATTTTTTCAATATTAGACGCCGGGTAAGCGAATGTAACGGCTTCTTCCGCCCATAACTTAGACAATTCAGCTATTTGAGATACGTCTTCCAAGGTGCATTTCCGTATTGTTACCATCATTTACCCTCCAACGATTCGGATTCAAGTATTTCACACTCATGCCACGATTAGCGCAGCAAAAGCTGCCGATTCAAGAACAATCGGCAGCCTTGCATAGAGACTAGTTAGCTTGAGAGAAATATAATACTTCTGTGGCTTTTTTTATGATAATTATATCCCGCAGCAACATAAATTTAGTGGAATAATCCTCACAATATTTAGCTGAACGATTCATCAACTCAACTGCTTCGTCTAGTTTCATCCACTTAACAGTCATGCCCAGTTGTATTTCTTCTTCCGTGAGCATTGCAGGGCCAGCGTTATTCCGTGCTTTCGCTACATAGCAGTAAGATAACTGAAAATAATCATTTCTTTTCTTGTGCTCCTCAATATACCCTAACTCATGAATTAAATCAGCTTCATACCCTGTCTCTTCCTTGATTTCACGCAAAAATGCATCCACCCTATTTTCGCCTTCATCTACCCCTCCGCCGGGCAACTTGTAAAGGTTGAGGTTGGACATATACATCATGGCAACATTCAAATCGTCATCAATTAACACACCTCTTGATGCATATCGGGAAACCGTCTCTATGAAACTAGGAAAATCACCATTAATGTCATGATCCGTTATTCTTTTTATCAATTGCATAAAGACACCTCTTCAATAAGAACAGTAGTTTTAACTTTCAGCGTTAATTCTTGGTAATTGTCCTAGGGTTTCGACCGAACAAGTTTTTATATATTCGTCATCATTATCCGGATTACCTTTTTTTGTAACTAACACTTCGCAAATCTGCCCGTTAACACAGCAAAGCCGGTGCTCTTATTCGCCTTTTTCTTGCTCGATATTTTCGAAAAATTTACCTTCTCATAGCTGTAATGATTCGATATAATGGAAATTCAAGAAAACTAATCATCAAGTTTTAGGCGGGATAATGTGAGAGTTAGTGCAGAGGAGATAGTGTCTGGAAAGCTTAAGCCGGAAACGATTGATCTAGCTGTTCAGCTCATTCGTGTGAATGGCTATGTATTAATTGAAGAAGTGCTGCCGCGCACCCAGATCGAGCAACTGAATCGAAGCATGGAACACCAACTTGACAAATTTATGATCAAAAATAATTTCAGTCTTGAAGAAGGCTTTCATGACGGTACGAACCATATTGGCATGGATTTGCCGTTCGAGCCGCCGTTCTGCGATGAATCGATCATTGCGCATCCGTTCGTTACTGCAATTGTCGATGAAATTGTGGGCGACGATTGTGTAATGGAACTTTTTGCTTCCAACACTTCAATGCCGAAAGGAAAGGCAAAACAGGTGGTTCATGCTGATATGGCTCCTCGTTTTGATACGAGCTGCTATACAAATTTGCCGATAACGAAGCTTGTTGTCAACTTCCCACTCGTCGATGTGACAGATGAAAACGGCCCAATGGAAGTATGGCCTGGCGGCACACATTTGCATCCTGACAGATGGTACAGCTCGAAGGTCGTGAACAAGTCGAAGCTTGCACAGCATATGCATTCGTTTAAAGCCTACATGCCCGCCGGCTCCATTATGATTCGCGACGACCGGATGTGGCATCGCGGCACACCGAACCGTTCGGATAAGCCAAGAACGAATATCGCGCTTATCTATGCGGCGTCATCCATTGCCCATCAACAAGGCAGGATCCAAATTCCACAAGAGACCTATGACAGCCTTTCGGAACGGGGGAAGCAGTTGCTTCGCAAGGAAAAGATCGGCTTTCCGGTGGCAGTTAACTATTAATTCGAAATAGCAGCGAACGAAAGTATAACCAATTCCAGCCCCTGCCGCCAGGTGGGGGCTATGTAAGCAGCAAGTAATACAAAATAAGCGACGGAACGGCTCCATCGCTGTGTTCTCGTATCCGTTTAAAACTGCTCAAGTCTTTGAAGCCATAGATGTTCCTTTTCGAATTCCTTTTCAAGGGATTCCCTTAACCATTGTTTTTGCTCTTCATTAAGAGACGGTAACGTTAAATCGAAGTCTTGATAATGATCAGATATATCGGGGCTGTATTCTAAATATCTTGATTTATAAAAAAGTACAATTTCAGGAGCTAAATACGGTATTCCTGCGTTTGATGTTAGTAAGGCTTTATGGAGCTCTCTCTTAAGATTTGCATTTCCTGGCGGCAAGTAGAAATATTCATTATCCCTCTGATTGAAAAGAAATTCGATGTAGGTAAAATTCTTTTGCTCCTTCTTTTCTAAACCAAATCTGTACCTGTCATCCCCGATCGAGTCTAATGTGCAGCGATTTTCATTTGATGTAAAACAAAATAAATTTCGCTTTTCAATAGGTTGCTGTTTATTATATAATTCGTGGATTATGCCTCCGCCACAAGCTTCAAATACCCTCCAACCTCCTGCAGCTAACATAAAATCGATTATTGAACTTCTATCTTCCCAAAACACGGCAATATCCAAGTCTTTATGAATTCTTGTTTGCTTACCAAGAAACACATCGATTGCCCCTCCACCGCATACATACCAATCAAAACCATGATCGGCTAGAAAGGCACGGGCATCTAAAATGAGTGGCTCCAATTAACAACAACTCCCCCTGACAAATCTGACAGTACATTTAAATTTTACAATATATGGCTTATGAGATGTAAAAAATAATCATTTTTAATTGCGTTATCCTTCTTCTATGGAGAATCACCTTGCTCTTAAATACTTCCTTTTCTTAGAATTAGACCAATCAATGGAATGATATTGTATTTAAGTAAATATATGTAATTATCGGAGTGCGAAAAAGTCTCCACCTTGACCACTTGCTGTAAAAAGTGGCTATTGAGGTAAAGTATGGTCGCAACTATAGATCTCCACTTACCAAGGAGCCTTTTTATTTCTCAAACCTCATATTTCTTCATAATAGGAATGCTGCTCGTTTAGCGAAGCGAGGCTGCCGATGCTCGGCAGCCTCGTGTTATCGAAATTTTTTTATTAACGGACGAACCTTTCGGATTCGTTATCGGTTCGCATATTCCATGTTCGCTGTCTCCAACATGGATTTCCAGTTCGAGAAGGTGGTTTTTCTATCCACATGCCGATCAAATAGTTCGTCAGGAATGATATTAACATCTTCAAGAGTCTTGACTTGAAAGTTTCCGTTCTCAACAAACTCGTCGAAACTCTTGAAACCGGAATACTTAATCATAAATGTTTCATTGAACAATTCTTGGATAGCGATATGATCCGGATTTTCATTATTTGCTTTTTGGCCTTGTAAATCCTTTAGTAATTCGTCAAATGACATTGGTTTATGTCTTCTCAAATAAACACTCCTCNCGGAATACTTAATCATAAATGTTTCATTGAACAATTCTTGGATAGCGATATGATCCGGATTTTCATTATTTGCTTTTTGGCCTTGTAAATCCTTTAGTAATTCGTCAAATGACATTGGTTTATGTCTTCTCAAATAAACACTCCTCAAAATATAATTTCTTCTCATTATACACCATAACGTTCTCCATCTATGCCTTTTCATCTTTCCTGTCAATCAACAAGCGATGCCTTCTACATGCATGTTGTACAATAAGCACGGTTCTGGAGAAGGCAATTTAGGCTGAAGGTTCTAGCAATGGCCCTTTATGTTCATCTATCGTACCAGTTAGTTGAGTCCCTTTAAGACGTCTCTTATTTATTTCCGAGTTGCTCCGCCAAACCGATCAGAAGTCCTTCATTTCCACGAATGTAACAGAGCCGATACGAGTCCTCGTACTGAACCACTTCGCCAACGAGCTGAGCACCGTACTTAGTGAGTCTGGATACCATTTCGTCAATGTCTTCAACGGTGAACATGACGCGCAGATAACCAAGGGCATTTACAGGAGCAGTTCGGTGATCTGATATAGCAGGTGGGGTTAGAAATCGCGAAAGTTCAATTCGGCTGTGGCCATCTGGGGTAACCATCATTGCAATCTCTACACTCTGTGAACCCAGCCCGGTTACGCGACCAGCCCATTCACCTTCGACAATAGCCCGCCCTTCGAGCTTCAAGCCAATCTCCTCGAAGAAAGAGATTGCGTCATCAAGAGATTCTACAACGATGCCAACATTGTCCATTCTTAGTAATTTGTTTTTTGCCATAGTTTTATCTCCTTATTTGTACAAATTATTACCTGATCATCTTCATATTTATTCTATCAAGAATTACTTTTAGTTCATACAGCACGAGTTCGGCCAGTTCGGATTGATCGCGCCTTATTTCATGGAACAATACGCGGAACAGTGAGTCCGCGGCCGAATCAGGGAAATCTCCTCCACGCCAATCCAAATTTCCGGAGGAACGCGTCCAATTGATGATAGCCTCTTCGATGGGGGCATGGTAAATTATACATGACGCCGAGCTTTGTGGTTCGGCAGATCACGTGAAGAACGGAGTGAGCTCATGAAATCAGTGATCGGATGGGGTTTTATCGGGGCAGGGGGAATTACGGGGAGGGTCATGAACGACTTCAAGGAGATGAAGGATGCTAAATTAGCCGCGGTGTTTTCCCGCACGGGCGCCAATGCGGAGCGGTTGGCGCTCCCCCACGGGGCAAAGGCATACACCGATTGCGAAACGATGATCCGGGATCCAGAAGTGGATGCGATCTATGTCGCCACGCCTCACCATCTTCACATGGAACATGCTTGTTTGGCTTTGGAATTAGGCAAGCCGGTGTTATGCGAGAAACCGATGGCCCCGAACGCTGCGCAAGTTCGAACGATGGTCGGGAAGGCGAGAGAGACCGGAACGTATCTAATGGAAGCGATGTGGACACGATTTTTCCCGGTGACGCGCAGGGTCATCCAGTGGGTTTCGGACGGCGCCATAGGAGATGTGCATTATTTGACGGCGGATTTCGGATTTTCGGCCGCAGAGAACCCGCAATCGCGTCTGTTCAATCCACATGCTGCCGGAGGCAGCCTGCTCGATGTCGGCGTTTATGCGGTCTCCTACGCCTCGATGATTTTCGGAACCAAGCCCGTCGAGGTGCTCAGCCGTTCCCGCTCCGCTTCTACCGGAGTAGACGCCCGAATGGCATGTTTGCTGGAATATGAAAATGGACAGATGGCTTCACTCTACTCTTCTATCTCAAGCTCGACCCCTCAAGAGGTTCGCATCATCGGAAGCAAAGGACATATTGAGATTCCGCGGTTCTGGTCCCCTAAAGAAGCAAGATTGTACATAGGTAACCGGCTTGAGGATGAATGCATGGATGATCGGATCGGGGAAGGATTCGGATACGAATTTTCGGCCGTACATGAGGACCTGCGTGCAGGCAGGAAGGAAAACGCCTGGATGACGCTTGACGAATCGATCGCGATCGCCGAGACGCTGGATCGAATCAGAGCCCAATGGGGGCTTATTTATCCGTTCGAGGCGTGAACTGTAAAGCAAACGATTTATCGCTCAAGCGGCGGAGCCTGATAACCGGGACTCCGCCGCATTTTAAACATCATTTTTTTAAGGGTTCAATCATATGAAATTGTCGCTCACCTTTTAGTTCTTCAATATATCCAATGATATCCACATAAGGTTCATCCATGTTGATGTATCGATTTCCATCAAACATCTCTTTAGGGACATGTGCTGTTAACGTTACATTTTCATTCGGTTTAATATCCAAACGATTATTCCTTGTTAAAACTTTAAAATCGTTTCCTTTTTGACTTCCTTCAGTCACAATGAGGTAGCTTATATATACATTATTTTGCCTTATTGTAAACTTTGACTTATTATATAATTTCAATGTATAGAATTTCCCGTCAGTAGTGTTTTTCTCCTCAATGATGTGGACCGATATTTTCTCTAACTCCTCCGAAGTTATTTGCGGTACTGAATTACAGCCAACTGTAATGAAGCAAATGATTGCGAATAACAATATAAATCTTTTCAAAATAACACCCTCCCGAAATCTCCGATGCGTACATCGGGGGATATCTTCATCAATTATACGTTTCCAAACATTAGGAGGTCGCACTTAAATCAATAGTCCAACAAAGGTTTGCCGAAAAAACGGCGTAACAGTATGTTCGGGTATAATGAAAGTAGAAATTCATGAAATGGAGGCCCCACTATGTTGAGTTTTCAAGAAAAGCTTGCAATTGCGGATTCATTCCCGGAACTGCAGCGCAAGGACGTGTCTCTTGGACGCGTAAATTACCATTATGATCAAAGCGTTACCGATAAGAAAACTGTCGTTTATCATCTTCACCCGAACGGCAACGGATATGTATATGCCGGTGAATTACATGATTTTCATTTGGATAGCAAGGGTTTCGTGAATATTCGGGATTTTTCGGCCGAGGAGCTTCACTCCCTGATCGAACGTTCGATCCGTTCGCTTAGTAACTCTGCAGCTAGTGTGTCTGCACCTGTGGGGCAAGCCAAGGAAGAACGATGGAAAAACGGCAAGGGGCAAACGCTTGAACTCAAATTTGAAGACGAGGATCAAATGTGGTACATTTTCTCCGGATTGATACTAGACGCAACATTCGATTCATATGCGGAGGCGAAGGAGTATCTCGAAGAAGAAGGATTCGAACGCTCGTAAATTTCGCTGCCGCCTCAGGAAACTCGTCTTCATTGACGAACGAAAAGATATGAATGAAAAAAGCTTACGGACTATAATGTAACACAGTGCTATGTCATAAAATGCAGTAAACCCAGCTCTGGTTATGGGCTGGGTTATTAGCTTAGCGTCCGATTCATTGTACATCATTACTTTAGCTCTCTATTTCAGTATAAATTTGAAAGGTCACGCCGAATTTGTCAGTTACATCACCAAAGCCGGGGCTAAAAGCTTCTTCCCCAAACGGCATATTAACTTGACCGTTTTGCCGTAAGGCTTCAAAAAATCGTTTTGACTTTTCCACGTCATTCGTTGTAATGCAAATTGTCACCTGTTTACCCTTTGGAATCGACGAACCGCTTGGAGCATCCGAAAACATTAGCTCCGATTCACCAACTCGTATTTTTGCGTGTGCCACAAGATTCTTTAGGTCATCGGTGAAAGTATCGGGCATTTCCGGTATCTCTCCGTAAGTGATCATTGAGATAACTTCGGCGCCAATTGCTTGTTCATAAAACTGAATAGCTTCCCTTGCGTTCCCTTCCATATTTAAATAAGGGGTAAGTTTTACTGTCATCTATGGTCAACTCCTTTTTCTCAATCATAGCGTTGAAGTAATGGTTTGATTTCTTCTTGATTGCTATCTTGGATAATTCCAATTACCGCCTTTTTCTGAATTATTCATTCAGTTATACTCCGTTACTCAATAACGAAGCAGCCGATCGTAGTGTCCGGCTGCTTCATCCTTGTCTTCCTTGGAATTTTGTGACAGGCTCCTGCGCAAGAGCGAGTGTGCCGCTCTTCTAATCTATTTCCTGCAATTCCAGCTCAATAACTGTATCGAGCTCGTAAGGCAGCTTCCCGCCGGGCAAGTTAATAAACGCTCCGCTCTCGATATCGGAATATTGCTCCGCCATCCACGGCGTTTGCACGTGAAGCTCGGAGCCGTCCGCCAGAAGTCTCGCTTTCGCGATTTTCCCTTTCAATCCCTGGAAATAAATCGGCCCGATACCCCGGTCGAACACGTGGGCGTACAATTTGTTCCCTCTTTGCGTATACCGTCCCCATTCCGGTTTCGGGAGCAGGGATGCGGAGCAGCCGTAAATGCTGTCGCCGTTGCGCCGCACCCATTCGCCGACCGTGTCCAAAATATTCAGCGACTCCTGCGGAATTTCGCCCTTGGCGTCCGGACCGACGTTGAGCAGCAAATTTCCGTTCTTGCTGACGCATTCCACTAAAGCGCGAACGACCTGTTCCGGGGTTTTATACCGATTGTCTGACGCGTGATAGCCCCAGTTATCATTAAGCGTTATGCATGCTTCCCAAGGCACCTGGCGTCCCAACTCGTCTATGATGCCTCCCGGCGGAATGATTTGCTCGGGCGAATAGAAGTCTCCCGCATAAATTTCCGGATGCTCCGCTTTGATATTGCCTCCGAGCCGGTTATCGATAATAATGTCAGGCTGGATGGACCGGATCATTTCGATCAGCTTGGTCGCTTGCCATTTCTCGCCCGTCATGTCGTCGTAAGAGAAATCGAACCACATAATGTCGATCTTGCCGTAATTGGTCAACAGCTCTTTCACTTGACCGTGCATATAAGTCAAGTATTTATCGAAATCGATCGGTTTATGTTTAAACGCTTCATTGTCCCTCATCGGATGCTGGCGGTCGCCATATGCGGGATAATGCTCATGATACCAGTCGATTAACGAATAATAGAAGCCGGTCCGAATCCCTTCCGCGCGAAACGCATCGACAAATTCGCGGATCAGATCGCGCCCCGCCGGCGTGTTCGTCGCCTTATAGTCCGTGAGCGCGCTGTCGAACAAACAAAATCCGTCATGGTGCTTTGTCGTGATCACGGCATACTTCTGGCCGGCCGCTTTCGCGGCTTTCGCCCATTCGCGCGGGTTATACCGGGTAGGATTAAACTCGTCAAAATAGCGCTGATACTCCTCATTGCTAATTCTTTCACGGGCTCTTACCCATTCGCCTCGGGCCGGGATTGCGTACAGCCCCCAATGGATAAACATCCCGAACCGGTCGTACCGGAACCATTCCGTACGCTCCCACCGCTCGCTCATTCCGATTTCCTCCTATTGTCATTTGTATACGTTGTCGTAAGCTTCCTGATAAATTCGGATGAATTCGTCCATTCCCGAATCTTTAAGTCCCTTGACGTAAGCGTCCCAATCCTTATCGAGATCCTTGTTGCCCATGATGAACTCCAGCATCGATTGCTTGATATAATCCGTAACGATCGGCTTCAGCTGTTTTACCCTGTCGGCCTGCTCCGGGGAGAGGAAAATATCGGTCGGGAACTCCTCCTTCGGCTGATGGCCCTCATATAAATTTTTCGTTGCGAGATGCAGCCTCAGCTCCAGTCCGTCCATCGTATAAGGGTCCTGCGCCGAAGTATACGCGTTCTCGCGGAATGCCTTCGAACGAAGCCCCGGCCCCATTTGATTCCAATGATCGTTCTGAACTTGGCCGACCCCGTAGGACGTTTCGAGCACCTTGAATACGGACTGCGTCCCGTTCACGTTCTTGTCGCCGGACTCCGCCTTTTTCCAATTTCGACCTTCCTCTCCGAAGTTCGACATGATCGTGCCTTCTTCGGAGTACAAGTAATCGGCCAGCCGAATTGCCGCTTCCGGTTTTTTGTTTACGTTCGTAATCGCAAACACCGAGTTGCCGATGCCGACATAGTGCGCAGCGTAAGATACGCCGTCAGGACCCGTCAACGGAGCGATCGGATCGTACTCTTTATGCCGCGTCGCTTCCGGAGAAGCATCGGTAAACTCCCCGAACCAGCCCGCCGGAACCGCGCCGACGATTGCCAAGTCGGGATGATTGCCCTTCTGCGCAAGCGCGTCCGACTTCTGCGTGAACGCTTCTTTGTCGATCAGCCCTTCGGCGTACAGCTTGTGCAGAAATTCCAGCCCTTTCTTAAACCCGGGCTTGTCGGCCGCCGTCTCCAGCACGCCGTTGTTCATCATAAAATAGTTGTTTTCTTTGTTGTAATACACGAAGGCATTCATAATAAAGGTTTCGACGTCCGTAAACCAGCCGGTCGGCGACCCGGTGAGCGCGATTTCATCCGCCTTGCCGTTACCGTTCGGATCCTGCTCCTTGAACGCCTTCAGCATGCCGTAAAATTCGTCTGTCGTCTTTGGCGCGCTCAGTCCGAGCTTCTCCAGCCACTTTGAGTTCACCCACATTTTGGAGCCGAATTGGCAATGATAGCATTCGTTGACGGAAGGAATGGCGTAAATGTTTCCGTCCGGCGCTGTAATCGCCTTTTCCAAATAGGAAATGTCCTCGAACGCTTTTTTAATATTCGGCGCGTATTTATCGATCAAGTCGTTGAGCGGAATGAACACGCCTTGCTGTCCGTAGAGGAGCTGCTCCTCCTTCGTCAGATTGCCTTGCATGAAGATGTCGGGGTAATCGCCGCTGGCCAGCAGCAGCTGCTTCTTTTCCTGCAGTCCGTCTTGGGGAACAAGCTGCCATTCGAGATGGATGTTTGTTTTTTCCTCAAGATATTTCGTAAACCAGTTCGTATTCAGGTCCGCAATGTTGGCCGACTGCGGCGCGAAAGCGGACATCGTAATCTTCTCTGAAACGATCGGAAAGCCCGACTCGTTAAAGCTTTGTTTTGCCGCACCGGACTGCCCCTCTGTGCCGCCGTCCGCCGAACCTTCCTTGTTTGAGCCGCAGCCGGCCGAAAGCAGCATAAGTGCCGCAGCCAGCGCGACGATGATCAACAGCTTCGTTTTATATATTTTTTTCATGTGCGAAATGCCTCCCTTTTCGGATTCATGCATTTTGTAAGTCAAACTCCGCAATTCATCGACCGATAACCTTGGCTGAATCACCCCTTTCCAAAATGTTCGCATCAGCCTTTTACCGATCCGATCAGCAGCCCCTTTACGAAATGCTGCTGCACGAACGGATACAGCATGAGAACCGGCGCGCTGGCGACGACGATCAACGAGTATTTCAGCAGCTCCTTGAGACCTTGGCGCTCCGCCAGCTCATCGACGTCCTTGATCATCGTCGCATCGACCGAGTTCAGGATGAGAATGTTCCGCAGAACGATTTGAAGAGGATACAAGTCCGCCGTCTTTAAGAAAATAAGCGCATCGAAGTATGCGTTCCAGTGGCCGATGGCGTACATAAGCACGAGCACGGCGATAATCGGCTTGGATAGCGGAAGCACGATCCGCAGCAAAAACTTGAAGTCGCCGCAGCCGTCCATATGCGCCGCCTCCGTAAGCTCCGTGGGAATCGATGTCTGGAAGAACGTTCTTGCAATGATGACCTGCCAGACGGAGAGCGCGCCGGGAACGATCATCGCCCATCGGGTGTCCAACAAGCCGAGCTCCTTCACCGTCAAATAGTACGGAATGAGCCCGCCGCTGAACAGCATCGTGAAGACGAACAGCGCGGTAATGAGATTGCGTCCGTGAAAATCTTTCCGCGACAGCGGATACGCAGCCGTAATCGTCATAATGACGTTAAGCAGCGTCCCGAACACCGTGTAAAACAAGGAATTCCCGTACCCCTTCACGATTTGCGGATTTTGGAAGACAGCCTCGTACCCTCTCAGCGTCGGTTCTACCGGAAACAGCCACACCTTGCCGGATATGACTGCAGAGGAGGAGCTAAACGACGAGCTGACGATATAAATGAGCGGGTAAGCGACGACAATCAGGCTCAAAATGAGAAACACATATACGACGCCCATGAACAAACGGTCGGGCAAACTTTCGCGTATAGCCGTTCCCAAAGCATTTCCTCCTCTACCACAAACTCGTTTCCGACTTTTTCCGTGCGATGGTGTTGACGATCAGCAGCAGCAGCAGATTGACGACGGAATTGAAGAGTCCTACCGCAGTGGAGAAGCTGAAATTCGCACCGACGAGCCCCATCTTGTACACGTACGTGGATATGACCTCCGACGTACTGACATTGATCGGGTTTTGCATCAAATACACTTTTTCGAAGCCGACGTTCATGACCTGACCCGCATTCAAGATCAGAAGCACAATGGCCGTCGGCATCAAGCCCGGGATGTCGATATGCAGCATCCGCTGCCACCTGGAGGCGCCGTCCATCTTAGCCGCTTCATACAAGTGAGGATCCACCCCCGCCAACGCCGCCATATAAATGATCGCCGCATATCCGGTGTACTGCCAGACGTCGGACAGCACGTAGACGGTTTTAAACGCTTCCGGCTTGGACATGACGTTATCCGCTTGAAACCCGAACGTTTCCGACAAAAAGTGCACGATTCCGATTTGCGGCGATAAAAACAGCATAATCATCGAAACCATAATGACCGTTGAGATAAAATAAGGAGCGAACGTAACGAGCTGTACGACACGCTTAAAGAGCCCCTTGCGCACCTCGTTCAAAGCGAGCGCCAAAATGATCGGTGCCGGAAAGCCTACCGCCAGCGAGTATAAACTGAGAAACAGCGTATTTTTGATGATCGACCAGAAGATCGGGAGCTCAAAAAAAGCTTCGAAATGCTTGAATCCGACCCACGGGCTTCCCAAGATCCCTTTCGTAACCATGTAATTTTTGAACGCGATTTGTACGCCGCCCATCGGCACGTATTTGAATACGATCAAGTAAATGAGCGAGGGCAGGACGATTAGATAAAGCTGCCAATTTTTCTTCATTCTTTTTAATGTTATACTCATTCGTAGCACCTCCTCTTTTGGTTATCTCCTTTCCTAAAGCGCTTACATTTATCTTAATTGAATTGATGCGGATGAAGATAGCGATCATTTTTAAGAACCATACTGTCCATTTGTAAGGTGGTGCGGCTATGACGGGATCCCGGCTTTTGAAACGAATGCGCAGCTTGTCCATCGTCAAAAAAATGGCTCTCGGCTATATTTTTATTATCATCATTCCGATCGTTTCGTTCGGGCTGTTTCTGTACAATCAGAACTATAACCGGATTCTTCACGATTATGCGCAAGGCCGGCAAAAGATCGTCGACCAAGTGGCGGCCAATCTGAAGGTCGGCACCGTCCAAATCGAGTCGGTCTACAATCTCTTTCAATACAATTCGAACGTCATCAACTATTTGAGCGGAAGGTACCGAACCGACTTCGATCAGGTGAACAATTTTTTAACGTATATCCGCCCTTTGTTCTCATATATTCAATCGTCTAACCTGCTGATCGCCGACGCAACCATTTACCATAAGAAGCAGAACAGTATGGTGTTCCGCACCGAAATGGCCGACATCGACGAATTTCCGTACGATCCGGCGCTCACGGAGCTGCCGCTAGGGATCGGAAAGTGGGTGTCTTTTCATGCCGACGGCGGCGAACCGGGGATCAATCTTCACTACTTTCGAAAAATCGGCAACCGGAACTACGAGCAGGAAATCGGTTTGCTAGACATTACGGTAGATTCCGGCATGATCGTGCCGCTGCTTGAATCGCTGAACAAAGGCGGAACAGGCAACATTTATGTGCTTGACCAAGATAACAATGAACTTTACTTTACGGAAGCGACGCCGTTGTCGAAGGAGCAAAAACAGTTACTATTTCAAAAAGCGTCCGAACGCTCCACATTCCACGAATACCAAACGTTCAACCGGCGCCTGATGCTCGTGCAATCGTTCTACTCGGACGGGTTGAAGCTTCGGTTCGTCGTCATCGAACAGCTGGACGACGTGTTTGACAGCATTAACAAAAACAAATATGTGCTTGCAGTTACCGTCAGCGTCCTTCTTCTGCTGCTGTCCGGCATCTACTATATGATCGCCCTCTCAATGACGAAACGGATATTGAAGCTTTCCCGGCATATGCGGCAGGTCAACGAAAGCAATTTTCCTTTATATAGGGGAGAAATTATCGGCGACGAAGTCGGCCAGCTGACCGCATCGTACAATACGATGATCAGCCGGATGGATGAGCTCATCAATACGGTCCACCGTTCCGAGTTGATGCGCAAGGAAGCGGCTTACCGGATGATGCAGGCGCAAATCAAGCCTCACTTCTTATACAACACGTTGGAGTCGATCCGCATGATTGCCGACGCAAACGACGACCATGAGGCGGCGGATATGGCATATACGCTCGGCAAGCTGTTCCGTTACAGCTTGTCCTCGCTGCAAGAGGAAACGTCCTTGAAAGAGGAGATCGAAAACAGCAAGGATTACGTCAAAATCCAACAAATCCGCATGGGGGACAGGCTGCAGGTTTCGTTCGACATTGCCGCACCCGTTGACCGTTTCGTTTGTCCGCGGTTCATTTTGCAGCCGATCGTAGAGAACAGCATCGCGCACGGCATCGCTAAAGTAAGAAAGCAAGGACATTTAACCGTACGTGTGTACGAAGATTCCGAATATGTGTATGTTGCCGTTGAAGATACCGGCGCCGGCATTCCGGAGGAACGGCTCCGGGCGGTCCGGAATGCGCTTATGGATGCGGGCGAAGTGCATACGCTGCAATCGGAACGGGGCGGGCTCGGTCTTTCCAATGTGAATGAGCGCATCAAGATGTTTTACGGGAAGCAATCGGGAATACGGATCGACAGCGTGCCGGGAGAAGGAACGGTTTGCACGCTTCAGCTTTATAAGGGGGAGACACCATGAAACTGCTTGTCGTCGACGATGAACCGGTTATTTTGCAGGGAATCATCCGCATCATTCAAAGGGAAAATACACCGTTTACGGAAATCGCGGAAGCGGCCGACGGCTTTGAAGCGCTGGAAAAAATCGAGCGACTTCAGCCCGATTTAATCATCACCGACATTCATATGCCCGAGATGGACGGCCTTGAGCTGATCCGCCGGACGAGGCAGCGGAACCGGGACGACCGTTTCGTCATTTTAAGCGGGTACAACGAATTCCAGTACGCCAAGCTTGCTCTGCAATATCGGGTCATTGATTATTTGCTGAAGCCGATCGACAAGCTCGAGCTGTTCGCCTTATTGGATAAGACCGCTCAATCGATATTGCACGATCGGTCTCGGGAACGCCCTACTATTAAGCTCCCAGCTTCTTCGGATGCCAAAACCGGCTCCGTGTCATTGGCCAAAATCATTCGCTGTATCGAAGAACATTACCGTACGGATCTATCGCTTGACAAGGTGGCGGAACACGCGGGCTTACATCCGAACTATGTCAGCATGCTGCTTAGTAAGGAGTTAGGCACGACCTTCCTTCAATATTTACACTCCATCCGGATGAAGAAAGCGCAGGAGCTTATGAGCGAGCATCCCGATTGGCCGGTTCACGTTATTGCCGACATGGTCGGGTACGAAAATCAAAGGCATTTTTTTAAGGTGTTCAAAAAGTATACGGGCATGACGCCGGGGCAGTTCAAGCTGAGAAGGATGGATATGGAGGAACGCCCTTGATGTTGATGATCAAGGGCGTTCGTTATCTTGTTTACACGCCTCTTTCTTCGACCGCCCGAATATAGTGTCCGTCCGGGTCATAAAAGGTGAAATAACCGAAATCATTAGTAATTTCAGGCTCTTTATCAATATGGGCTCCAGCTTGTTTAATCCGTTCATGCAAAGCAAGCAAATCATTCGTTAACAGCTCAACCATCGTCACGTGCCCCGTGCTGCTTGTGATAAAGAAGGAACGAGGAAATACAAACTTCAATTGTGTGATATGTTCCGGTCTGGTTTCCATCAAGAAAATACCCGGACCGTTTCCATTTTTCAATCCAATATGTGCCTCTCTAAACTGAAAATCTGCCGAAATCAATTCATAGCCCAGCACATTGCAATAAAAATCTACCGACTTATTCAAATCCGAGACCGGAAATCTCATGCTGCAGTAACCGATAACATCCGCATTGTTCGTTTTATTGCTCAGCATACTCTACACTCTCCTTTTTTTAATGTCGTTCGCCTATTCCTTTTTCCCGATCAACAATTCCACTTCTTCGATTCCCTTCGGGATCTGCGATGAGAGCACCTCGCAGCCGTCTGTTGTTACTAACACATTATCTTCTATCCGAATGCCAATCGCTTCTTCCTCTATGTACAGGCCAGGTTCAATCGTGATCACCATACCGGGCTGCATGGCAGCACTGTATTCCGAGATATCGTGCGTATCCAGTCCAAGGTGATGGGACACGGAATGATAGTAGTATTTGGACAGCTCGCTGCTCTCTTGGATGAGACCGAGACGCAGAAGGCCCTCTGTCAAGACTTGTTTTGTAACCTCATTAAGCTGTTGAAGTGTGACGCCCGGCTTCACTGCTTCGATGGTCTTGATTTCCGCTTCGAGCACGAGTTGATAGATCTCTTTCTGACGTTCAGTAAAGCGACCATTCACGGGAAACGTTCGCGAAATATCAGCCGCATAGTAATTCGATGCTGCACCGAGATCGAGGAGGACCAAGTCACCGTCTTCCGCACGCTGATTATTCGCTTCATAGTGCAAGACGGTAGCATTTATGCCGCTAGCAATAATGGGTAAATAAGGAAGCTCGCGAACGCCATGCGACTTCAACGTGAAATCAAAGTGCGCCTCAAGCTCATATTCCATGATTCCAGGACGTGCATGCGACCACATGCGCCGGATTGCTTCATCCGTGATCGCAATCGCACGTCTGATTTGTTCGATCTCTGCCGGACTCTTCACCATACGCAGTTCTTTCAGCCATGGGCCCGCATCGTGAATCTGCAGGGTCCGGTATTTCTTCTGCGCATCTTCGGCAAATGTCTCCGCAGGGGTCGGCTCATCGCTCCACTGAACGCGATGCAAGTCAAGATAGAGCGAGCCCTTGCCTTCGCAACGCCTCATAAAGGTTCCAAATGACTCAAGCCACTCATCAAGATAGTCGCAATGCTCGATACCAGACTGCTCTTTAGCCTCTTGATCCGATAAGACGGCTCCTGTCCATTTCGCTTCCAGTTCATTCGGTCGCTTAAGAAATAACGTTTCGGTCACGGTGCCGGCGCGTTTCGTGATCATGAGAATGAGATTGCTGCGCGCAATGCCGGTTAGATAATAGAAGTTGCGGTTCGGGGTAAACGGATACTTATCGTCATGACTGCGTGTCTTGACACCTCCCGAAAATAGTACAAGTGCGCTGTGATCAGGCATTTTTTCCGCGATGGTTTGCCGGCGATCGATGAACTCTTTTGAATCCATACTTATTGGCATTTGTTTTGTACCCCTTCGTTGTGATGATTTTAGAGCAAGTTTACATTTTGCTTAAATAACGGTCCAAGATTACTCCATGACTTCGAACAATCCCGTTTGGTAAATTCTTTTGATCAAAAAATACAGTAAATCCCAGACATTGGAAGTATTTAATGTAATTCAACACAACTCCTTCATTTCCTTCCTCAAATATTCTGACGCGTGCGTCAACGGGAAAAAAGCGACGGTTTTGATCCCGTCGCTCCGCACTTCTTACGGTAAAAATTTAGTAATATAGTGAATCCTCTTGTATTCTTCTTGAAGACCAAATTTGTGGTACAACGATTTTGCTACACTATTTTTACTGTCCACTGATAGCCGAACATCGTCCGCACCTAATATTTTTAATCTGTTTAGGATTTCTGACAATAAAGCTTTCCCGATCCCTTTCCCTTGCCAATCACGTCTTACAGCTATGGTTGGGATTCGTGCATGAGTTCCTCTTAGATACGAAGAAATAGTACCTATGGGAAATCCGAATTCGCTAACGCATATGATATATAGGTTCGAGCAAAAGTTAGGTCCATCAAACTCATGTATCACATTCTCTGTACTTTTATTTCCACCGAATGCATCATTGTAGATATCAGCCCAAACCTTTGCGTCCCCTAACGTCGGCGCACGAAAATTAAAACCTGATGGTTGGTAAAAGTTATTCATATCAGTCATGATTTTCAGACTGAGTATCTCCAATATATTTTGTTCCTGCATGCCAAAGTTAAACCCAAGATTGGTTTCACCAGGAATGCATGTAAGTGCGCGGTGAATAAAGTGAATGGGTTTTCCTTCTCGTCGTACGATTCCTTCTAATCTCATAAAGATGAACTTGAAGATGGCAGTACCTATCCCGCGTCTGCGCCGGTCGGCATCCACCGTCCCGTAACTATATACAGAGATGTGAGTATCTTGTTCTACAAAGCATAATGAAAAATATCCAACTGTAGTCTGCTCAATCTCTACAACGAAAGTATTTTCTCGGATCTTTTCACCCGGCTCATCCAAATCACGCTCAAATTGCGCAACAGTAACTCCATTCATCATATGAAAGGGATCGCGGTTAATCATCTCTACTATCCGTTGTGTATCTGACGTTGTATGAACTCTAAACGATATATCCATACCCGAATATTTCATATAAATATTACCCCGCTACTAGTGACCATCATTCTCTTCGTTTTCCACGTTTTTCGATTCACCGCTCTTAACATACCGGACGATCGCGATATGCCCTTAACGCAAGGGGAATGTTTGCCTCTACCGAATAGGCACAGCCAAAACGACATGCAGCAATTCATTAATTTTTAGATGTTTCGTGATGTATCCTTTGTCTTCAAATAGATTAATGAGTTCAATTAGCGGAATATACTCCGCATCGTCTTCAATAACCGCGCCTCCCTCGCCGTCAATCATCAAATCCGCGACGCAAATCCGACCATGCGGCTTCAAAACTCTGCGCATTTCTTGAATAGCCATCAGCGTTTGCTCGCTCGTAAGGTGATGCAGGGCAAAACTCGAAACGACAAAATCAAATTTTCCGTCAAGATAGGGCAACGCCAGGAAATTGCCAAGCTTGGTCTCAACCTCCGGAAATTTGCGTTGGCACTCCTTTAACATCTCGTTGGACTGGTCGACCCCCGCCATAACCGCACCTTCATGTACCAATCTGCCGGCTAGGTTCCCCGTGCCCGTTCCGACATCCAATCCCCGTTCGCCAGGAATTGGCGACACCCACTTCACGATAAGGCGCAGCGCCTCATCGTAATCTCTATATTTCCGTTTGTCTTCTTGAACCAACCGATCGTGAATGCTTGCCAAGCGGTCAAAACCCCACTTGTCCTCCCAAGCCCGTTGTTCCCTTAATCTTCTTGAACCCTCCGCCAGAGTATAAATGTCATCGAGCGGAAGCCCCTGGTTATTCTTGAGGCTTTCAATCATTTTGTCTGTCGTTTCAATAATCTGCTTCATTTCGACCCATTTTGAGAACATTACGGATCGCTGGAGTTCCAAAAAATATCGTAATTGACCGTTTTCTTGGGCTTCCACCTCCGGCAGCGCGGTCCGAATGTCGCTAACCGACATCCCCGACTCCCTCAGTGCAATGATTGTCTGTAGGCGCCAAATGTCTTTTTCATCAAACATACGATACTGATTGTCATCCCGTTTGGAAGGAGCAATGAGCCCCTTGTCCTCGTAAAACCGAATAGCCCTCTGCGATATTTTCAACCTGTCCGCGACTTCTTTTATTTTCATGAGAATCCCCTTTGTCTTCTTGACCCTCACCCAACGTCAAGGTTTAGTATAAACCCAGTAAAAGGAGGCTGTCACGATGAAGAAAATAATCAAAGGCGCGAAAATCTTAACTATGCGAACCGACGAACCGTTTATCGGGGACATTCTCATTGACGGAGACCGCATAGCGGACATTCGGCCTGCCATTACCGCTGATGCCGATGAAGTGATTCACGCCGAAGGCATGGTAGCGATGCCTGGGCTTATTAACGCCCACCAACACACCCCTATGAGCTTGTTGCGGGGATTTTCCGACGATCTGAAACTTATGGATTGGTTAGACAAAAAAATGATCCCCGCTGAATCCAGAATGACTCCTGAGGACATTTATTGGGGCGCAAAGCTCGCAATGGCCGAAATGATCAAATCAGGTACAACTGCCTTTGCCGACATGTACATCCACATGAATGAAATCGCGGTCGCTGCGGAAGAAGTCGGCATGCGGGCTTCTTTAACGCGGGGGTTAGTCTTCCTTGAAAATGACGGAGGCCGTCGAATGTCGGAGGCGGTTGATCTAATCCATCGTTGGAGCGGCAAAGCCGAAGGCAGAATCACGACTATGCTGGGACCTCATTCCCCATATACGGTTCCGCCCCGACCCTTTAATGAGGTTATCGAGCTTGCAGTGCGGGATAACATTCCGATTCATACGCACCTGGCAGAAACCAAAGAGGAAGTTATCATGATCAGGGAAAAGTACAGTCAGACCCCAACGGAATATTTGTATCAACTCGGTCTGTTTGAAAAGGCTCACGTGCTCCTCGCTCACAGCGTGCATCTGAATCGGCGCGATATTGGGTATTTAAAGGGCATGCGGGGTGGAGTGTCACATAATCCCGTAAGCAACCTCAAACTTGGTTGCGGAATTGCACCCATTACAGATATGACCGAACAAGGAGTTATCGTTGGGCTAGGCACGGATGGCGCAGGCAGTGCCGCAACGTTAGATATGTTTGAGGAAATCAGAGCTGCCGCTTGGCTGCAAAAGTTGGATTACGGCGATCCCACTAAACTTCCCGGCATTGATGCTCTTCACATGGCGACTGTCGGAAGTGCAGAGTTGTTGAACATAGGTCATGAAGCGGGCACGTTGGAAATCGGGAAAAAAGCGGATATCATCTTGATCGATCTAAGAAAACCCCACTTACAGCCGATCCACAATATACATTCACTGCTTGCATACTGCGCCAAAGGCTCGGATGTAGACACGACCATCGTAAACGGAAAAGTGTTAATGCAGGGTCGCCATCTTCTAACTATCGACGAAGATGAGCTGTTAAAGCAAGTATCCTTGCGTTCCAAGCGTATCGTTGATGGCATTTGATCTCTAATCGCAAAGTACGCGGGCATGTAAATGTCCGCGTACTTTCTCCATTCAACATTAGTGGTTACAGCGACTTATTACTGAACCATCATGGTAACCGACTATCACTTTCGTTGCTAACTTAATAAACAGACCATTATCAACGACTCCCGGAATCAAGTTGATTGTCGTATGTAGGTCCTTGGGTAGGTTTATACTTCCAAAGCTACAATCAACAATGTAATTTCCGTTATCTGTAATGAACGGTTTGTCACCAACAAGCCTTAATTTCGGAACACACCCAAGCTTACTTAGTCTTTTCTGCGTAACCTCATACCCGAATTTTACAATTTCAACAGGTAAGGGGAATTTACCTAGTCGATTTACTTTTTTACTTTCATCGATCACAATGATTAGTTCCTTGCTAAAAGAAGCTACGATTTTCTCACGTAAGAGTGCACCTCCACCCCCTTTTATTAAGTTCCACTCTTCGTCAACCTCGTCAGCTCCATCAATTGTAATATCAATTTGTTCAATCTCAGACATTGATATTAACGGAATCCCTAATTCCTTGGCCAAGTTTTCGGAGGTAATGGAAGTTGCTATTGCTTTAATACTTAGACCATCCTTTGTTTTCATTCCCAATTTTTGAATAGCCCAATAAGCAGTAGACCCAGTGCCTAAACCAACGACCATACCATCACGTATATACTCCACAGCTTTTTCGGCTATTGCTCTTTTCGACTCCACGATGTAAGCCTCCTTAACTCGGAACTTAGAGATTAGAAAAGATATCGCGCAAGTTGCCCCAATTTTCTCCAACCCAAATATTTTCTTCCCGAAATCTCTTTAGTGGGATTGAATCATCTTCACCTTCAACCGCAACCCATTCCGCTTCTTTCCACCAAGTTAACTTAATAGACCTGACCAATTTCTCCATCGTTAACGGCTGGTATTCACGATAGCCCCTTACGAAAGCAGTCACTGTGTCAATACGAATAGACGCGTTATCCAATGTACAGGACAATATAGGTCGTGATATATCAAATTCAGGATAAACAAAGTGCATTCTATCAAAATCGAGAATGGCGGATAATGAATCTTGCGTGAATAAAATATTATCTACAAATAAATCCCAGTGCCCCCAGCCCCGTTCGCAATTTAAAAAAATATCGATATCCGTTTCATCGATGATTTTCCTTTGTACTTCCAATGCTCTGATCGTTTTCTCGCATTTCATGTTATTTGCATGGATCCATCTTTTATTCCAACGTTCTAACATCTCTTCTTTGTTCCGGATATCCCAATGCAACGGATATGAGTTCGAATTGTTCGAATTTAAAATTTGATGCATCTTACCTATGGCATTCCCTAGAGTGTATGCTTGAGTTTCATTTGCCGAGCCTGGTGGTATAATGTTACCCTCACATAGACCCATTAATACAAACCGCTCTTGAGAAGGCGTCCTTAACACATATCTCCCTTGATTGGAAAACAACTTAGGAGTTGGGATGCCTTCCTTATGTAGATTAGATTGATGGGTCAAAGAGATCTCCAGACCTTTAACGAAGTCTTCGGGATAGCGTGTCTTATTGTATTGCTTTACAAATAAACTGCCTACATCCGTTTCAATTTTCCACTTTAAATTTAAGTAACCTTGCTCGATTTGCGTGTAATCATATATTTCTATCTCAAAAATATCAGAAATTGTGCTTAGAATATCATCTCTGATGAAAGCAACTGCATCGGGCATTATACTCCCCCAATTAGATAGAACTGGCGTTCGAACTCATTATAAACCAAGTTATTAGGGAAATCATTAGCGGAAAAAGGCCGCCGATCGAGCCGTCGGCAGCCATTTCCTTGATGATTATTAAGCTTTTATACCCTATTCATTTGCCTTCCTCGTCGGCCGAGGGGCCGTAGAGGCCCGGCACCGGAATATCGAGAAGCCGCAAATAAACTCCGAGCTGTGCCCGGTGGTGGACCATGTGACTTATTCCGAAGGTACGAAGTGCGATCGCCCGTGGTTGGCGCAGGATGATATGGTCTCCGTTCCGTAAGGTCCATTCCTCGCCGAGCGCCTTCTCGTCGCATTCGGCTATCAGCTTTTCAAGCTTAGCGACGTTCGCATCGAATTCCTTTAGTACGTCTTCGCGTCTTTCCAAAGCTTCCCGCCGAAGCGGCACGGTCGAAAGATCGAATTCCGGGTAAAGAAAAATCGCGATTTGCCAATTCAGCAGGTTTATCAGGTGCGTGGCCAGCCCGCCCAACGCCATCGATTTCTCGTGAGGCTTCCACGTCATGTGCTCGTCGGGCAAACGCTCCAAGATGCGGCGCGTAGTGGCCAGCTCATGCATGGCATCTCCGACTATCAGTTGTTTTATCATAGGTTAGTTCCTCCCTTTAATGAAAAGTAACGCCGATCGAATCCTGCAGCTCCGAGATACCTTATCTATTTTCCTTCAAAAAATCGGGGTAATAGTACCACACAAACTCCAACCATGGCGGCGCCACCTCTGCAAAATGCCCCCAACTGCCAGGCAACGCTTCAGGATCGTCACTTTTGATTTCAGAGAAGTAAGCGAGAAGAAAACCTTCGCTGATTAATCCATTCATGATTCTGCTTAATGTTTGAGTGTATTCTACGGGCTCTTGTATTTTATTTACAGTCTGGGACTGATCATAAACCCACTCTTGATCCGGATAAGATGTCACAGTTCCGTCTTTATAGGGAAGCTTTAATATGTAACCGTCTCCGTTCCAATCATTGTGAGTTAATCCGGAGAAGAATGGATTAGCGCACATTAAATAATATAACCCGCCCTCTTTTAGTATACGGGATACTTCATGAAACACGACCCGTGAATCCGGAACAAAAGTAAGGGAGTAGGGATGCCAGATGATATCGAACGAATCGTCGTCGAAACAGGACAAATCGCGCATATCGCCTTGAATTAAACGAAGCTCAAGCCCATAATGCTCCGCTGCGGCCCGATCGCGTTCCAATTGGGATTGGGAAATATCAAAGACCGTTACAACGGCTCCTAGCAATGCGAATGCCACCGACTGCTGTCCACCGCCGCTTGCCAAACAAAGGACTTGTTTTCCCGCTATGTCTCCTGTTACACCTAAACGATCCAATCCTACATAGTGACGAGCTGTCACTTTATCAAAATCCAACTTCGGGCGTGTGAACAAAGCGTTTGCTTTCGCCAACGCTTCCCAACGTGCTTGATTATATAAATAAACCTCATCCTTCATATGTAGTCACCCCAATTTCTATAATATTAACACAGTTTGGAGGTATTTTATTCCAACACATCGAATATTTTTATTAGTTTTTACTCTAATAGGGCCGGCTGCCCATGTGGCGTGATGCCGGAATTAACGGAACAAAGTGTCCGCTAATTGCTAGAAAACTGCCAATTACCGGCGATTCAAGCGAATTAACGGACATTCTGAGTTAGACTAAAAAGTGGACACTCCGAATTAGT
>NZ_JAQZSG010000048.1 GCF_028745515.1 Paenibacillus thermotolerans
TTGTCAGCGCAGAGTGACAAAATAGTCAGTCTGATTGACAAGTGATTGCGAGTGTCAGTGAGAGTGACAAAATAGTCAGCGCTTGCTGACAGATTAGTCAATATCGCTGACAAACCGCCGCACAAACCGCCGCACAAACCGCCGCACAAACCGCCGCACAAACCGCGGCACAAACCGCCGTACAAAGGCACCACTCAGTGCCAGGTCGAGCTGCAATATCACTTGCCCTCTTGACGGGAATTGACATCCCCTCTATAATCGGCTCAAATACGGAATGAAGCACATTTCGATCGGTAAACGGTCGGAGTGTGCTTTTTTCATTCTATAGGGAGGAATTGAAATGGAATTGCATCCTGCAGTCGTAGCGTTTATCAGGAAGACGGAGCTTGAAGCGGCTAAACGGGGGAGCTTCCGCAAACAACTGGGCCATTCGGAGACATGGTTTCTTCAAAACGTGTGGGGGCCGTGCATGAACTACAATTTCGAAGGGTTGAGCGCTGAGTACCCATTAAAGGATTTCAGAGGCGGGCTCCGGTTTGTGGATTTTATGTTTGTCATGGGATTGATCCGTCTTTTGATCGAGATTGACGGCTTCACAACGCATGCGAGGGATATATCGAAAGGGGATTTTAACGATCACTTGATGAGGCAGAACGATCTTCTGTTGAACGGCTGGTTCTTGCTGCGCTTTTCTACCGATATGGTGGAACGCGAGCCGGAACGATGCAAAAGTCAATTGATGCAAGCGTTAGGCTACCTTTGGTCCAAGCATCGGCCGGTGACGAGGGAAGACGGAAGTATGCTCTGGAATCAACGAAAGCATGAATTGTACCGTCTTGCGAAACAGCGGGGAGGTTTGCTCAAGCCGGCCGATATTTCAAAAGAGATGAGTATACATCGATATACAGCCGTGCAATGGATGAGACGTTTCGCCCAGGAAGGACTGTTCCGACCGATCCGGGGAAATCGGCGAATCATGGGGTACAGGCTAGTAGAATAACGGTTCTAAAACATGACACCCCCCCATAAGGTATTGATATAAGGGAGGGGTACATGCCATGGTTGATCATGGAAAATCGAAGCGGCAGGAAATCCACCTGCTGAACCGCAGATTGCTCGAGGTATCGGGCGTGCTTAACGTGGACAGCTTCGACAGCGAAGAGTTTTTACTGGAAACAGAGCTCGGATTTCTTAATGTGAAGGGCCAAAATTTACATATCAAGAATCTGAATCTGGAGCAGGGCTTCGTGTCGATCGAAGGCACGGTGGGCTCCCTTACTTACTTGGACGGCGCGGGACCGGACAAGTCGAAGGGTTTCTTCAGTAAGCTCTTTAAGTGACACTCGACACTCAGCTGTTGACGCTGGCGGCCATGGCATTAAGCGGAGCAGGGCTCGGCCTCCTGTTTGACACCTACCGGGTGGTGTCGGGAGAGTTCCGTTTCCCGCGCTGGCTCATCCCTCCGCTTGATCTGCTGTATTGGTTTGCCGGCACGCTGGCCGTATTCCGCATTCTCTACGAAAGCAACGGCGGCGAGGTACGGATGTATGTGTTTTTGGCGCTGCTCATCGGCGTATCGTTCTATTTCGGGCTGCTCAGCGGGCTTGTAGTCCGGTTGATCCGTACGATCATCCGATTTTGCCTCAAAACGGTACGATTTGCGCTGTGGCTTGGAAATATTATGTTTATCAAGCCGATTATGTGGCTATACAGAGCCTCCATTGTGATTTTGGGGTTTTTGGCAGCCTTGTCTATTTTCCTTTCTAAACTTATGTTACAATTGGCATATCCTTTCTGGAGATTTCTGACGTGGGTCGGAAAACCTCTATTCTCCGCGCTTGGAAGACTCGTTCGGGCGGAACGATGGCTTGTTCCGATCGGACGAACGATCGCTGCGTGGATTGCCAAGGTAAAGAGTTGGTTTTAGGAGGAAGCGGAAACATGGCAACGGGAGAAAAAGATACGGCAAAGCGCAAAGGGGCCCGCCGCAGAATGCGATTGTTTGCTATCGTAATGGGTTGTATTGCCTGTTGGGCCGTATTTACGGTTTGGGAACAAGCCGGCGCCATGAATCAGAAGCACGCGGAGCTTACGAAGCTGCAAAAAAAGCTGACCGAAGTTCAAGGGGCGAACGAGCAGTACAAAACGGAAGTCACCCGTCTGCAGGACAGTGAATATATTGAACAGAAGGTCCGGAAGGACTACGGGATGGTTCGGCCGGGAGATACGATTTTCCCCGCACCTGCGGAATAAAATCGATGCAGCTGCCTTGTTGACCGAAAGATTCCCGTTCGGTTATAATCTCGTATATCGTAAGACGGCATATATTTTTCCTACACTTAAGGGAGGACATTTTATTCTATGTCAACCATTGAAGTTGGCGCGAAGCTAGAAGGCAAGGTGACAGGCATTACCCATTTCGGCGCGTTCGTCGAACTGGAAGGCGGCGTCACCGGATTGGTCCACATTTCCGAGGTCGCCGACAGTTACGTGAAAGACGTCAAGGATCACCTGAAACTGGACGATGTCGTAACCGTAAAGGTCATCAACGTGGACAAAGACGGGAAAATCGGTTTATCGATCAAGAAAGCGATCGACAAACCGCCGGAAGCGCCTAGAGCGAGAGAATTTTCACGGGATGGCGGCAGGGACGGGTTTCGGGACCGAGGCGGATTCAACAAGGGCGGTGACCGTCGCGGCAGCTCCGGAGGGGGCAGGGTTAGCTTCGAAGATAAAATGTCGCGTTTCTTGCGGGACAGCGAGGAACGGATTTCTTCCTTGAAGAAAAATACGGAAGGTAAACGCGGAGGGCGCGGAGCCAGACGCGTATAAATGATAAAGCACCGTACGGAATCGACATTCCGTGCGGTGTTTTTTGTTTGGCAAGAAGCGTTCGACACACTCGTTCGACAAACGTCCCCGCGCCGTTTGACAGGATGTCGCATTCGCGCAGGTGGAAACGCCATAGCAACGGGTCGTGGCGGCGCTTCGGAGCGCACACTTTTTTGTCGGAAAATTTTAGGAGTCTAGCAACGCATTGTGACAAACTTTTTAATAGAGTTCTGAATATAATAGAGGCACTCATTCTAAGAGAATCGTTTGTTAGGGGTGCATTTGTAATGATGGAAAAACGCAACGTCCTGCAGAGGCTCGGATCGGATTGGAAGCATTCGCTTTCGGGCGCGTTACATCGGGGAAAGGAAACGCTGCTGCGAAATCGGTTCGCCCAAGCCGCTGTCGGAAAGCGATGGTCCGTGCTGCTGCTGGCGATGGCGTTTTTGCTCGGAAGAGCGTCCATTTTGCAAGAGCTGGCTCCGTTTGCGCTCGCATTTTTTGCGGCCGTATCGTATCACCGCCCAAGCCTTCTTCGATGGACCTCCATCGCTTTGATCGCGGGAAGCCTGCTGGCCGTACACGTTCAAACCGGCTTCATCGCCGCTTCTCTGTTCGTATTCCTGCTGCTGCAGAAGGGCTTGGAAAGGTACGAGAAAACAGACGCTTCCGCAGGACCGATCATCGTATTCCTCTCATCGTTTACGGTCGGGTTGTTCATGGACATCGCCGCTTCGAATTTGACCTGGTACGCGATGCTCATGACCGCAGTGGAAGCGCTTCTAAGCAGCGTGCTGACGCTCATCTTTATGCAGGCGCTTCCGGTGTTTACGATGAACCGGAAAAACTACCAGCTTCGGCATGAGGAAATTATTTGCCTGATTATACTGCTGGCATCGGTAATGACAGGAACCGTTCATTGGAATGTCGGAACGGTATCCGTTGAGAACGTGCTTTCCCGATTTTTGATGCTGCTGTTCGCATTCGTTGGCGGAGCGCCGATCGGCGCGTCGGTCGGCGTCATTACCGGGCTGATCTTAAGCCTCGCCAACCTTTCCGCCATTCATCAAATCAGCTTGCTTGCTTTCGCGGGCATGCTGGCCGGATTGTTGAAGGACGGAGGGAAAATGGCGGTCGGTTTCGGGATGCTGCTCGGCTCGTCCATACTGGCGCTGTATGTCGGAGATCCGTCGCAAGTGCTGCAATCGACATGGGAATCGGTGGCGGCCGTCGCATTATTTATGCTGACGCCTCGGGGAATGATTCGCACGGTTGCGAAATACGTGCCCGGGACGCAGGAGCATGCCAAAAGCCAGCAGGATTACGCGCGCCGCGTTCGCGAAGTGACGGCGAGCCGCGTAACCCAATTTTCCGAGGTGTTCAAGCAGCTGTCCCGCAGCTTCGGGCAGCTGACCGAGAAAAACAATCTTCTTCAGTATGAGGAAGAGGTCGGCCATTTTATGAACGCCGTCACGTCGGGCGCCTGCGGCACCTGTTTTAAGAAGGAAACGTGCTGGGACAAAAACTTTTATAAAACTTATAAATATATGACCGATATGATGACGGAAATCGAGGTGACCCCGGAATACAACAAGGAACATATCCGGCCGGAATGGCGCAAGCTGTGCCACAAGACGGACAAGGTGCTCAGCGTGCTGCAGCAGCAATATATGCAGTACCGGAACGACCTGCATTGGATGAAGCAAATTCAAGACAGCAGAAAGCTGGTGTCCGAGCAATTGTTCGGCGTATCGCAGGTCATGGACGATCTGGTGAAGGAAATTCGGCGGGAAGGACAAGCCTTGTTTCTGCAGGAGGAGCAAATTACGCAGGTGCTTGAAGAAATGGGGCTCAGCGTTCGAAGCATCGACATTATTTCGCTCGATGAGGGCAACGTGGAGATCGAGATCGTGCATTCGTTCCCGAGAGGCTTCGACGAGTGCCGCAAAATGATCGCGCCGCTTCTCTCCGATGTGCTCGGCGAGACGATCGCGGTGAAGCGGGAGCAGTGGGGCGAGCCCGGCGAAGGTTTAGCGACGGCGACGTTCGCATCGGCGAAGGAATTCGAAGTGGAGACCGGCATTGCGTGCGCGGCGAAGGGCGGCGAGCGCCTGTCGGGCGACAGCTTCAGTACGATGGAGCTCGGGAACGGCAAATTCGCGGTCGCGATCAGCGACGGAATGGGCAACGGCGAGCGTGCCCGGGCGGAGAGCAGCGCCGCGCTGTCCATTCTTCAGCAGCTGCTGCAATCCGGAATGGACGAGCAGCTGGCGATTAAGTCGGTCAATTCGGTGCTGACGCTGCGGTCTTCCGACGAGGTGTTCGCAACGGTCGATCTGGCCATTGTCGATCTGTACAGCGCCAAGACGACGTTCATGAAAATCGGATCGACGCCGAGCTTCATTAAACGCGGAAAGGAAGTCATCCCGATTTCGGCGAACAATTTGCCGATCGGCATCCTGAAGGATATCGAGGTGGATACGCTGACGCTTCAGCTGCAGCCTGGCGACGTGCTGCTCATGATGACGGACGGCGTGTTCGATGCTCCGGGGCATGCGGTGAATAAAGAGCTATGGATGAAGCGGGTCGTCTCCGAGCTGGACACCGAATCGCCGCAGGAAGCGGCGGATGCGCTGCTTGAAACCGTCATTCGGCATCACAACGGCGAGATCGCGGACGATATGACGGTCATCGTGGCCAAGATCGATCAATTCAAGCCGGAGTGGGCGACGTTCCGCTGGCGCGGGGCTCAAACGGTGGAGCGTCCTAGAACGGTCAGTTGAAAATCTAGTAATTCGGTATCGTGAATCGTACGATGGCGTCTATATTGTTCCCCTTTTGGTAACACTAGTTTTTGAGAGTAGCAAGAGGGGAGCAATAGAGACATGAAGCAAATCATCGTCATTACGGACGGTTGTTCCAATGTCGGCGTCAGTCCGGTGCTCGCCGCATCGCAAGCGTATGCGAGGGGCGTCACGGTGAATGTGATCGGGGTCGTGCAGAACGACGAAATCGGGGCGCACGGAGAAACGGAAATTCGCGAAATCGCGGAGGCGGGCGGCGGCTTAAGCCGCATCGTTACCGCCCGCAATTTATCGCAGACGATTCAGATGATGACCCGGCAAACGGTAGTCGCGACAATTCAAAGCGTCGTAAATAAAGAATTGAGGGCGATTATGGGGGACGGAGAAGCCGGTATCGCGTCGCTGCCTCCCGAGAAGCGGGCTCAGGTTGTGCGGACCGTCGATACGTTAACGGAAACCGAGGCTTTGCAGGTAGCCCTCCTCATCGATACGAGCGCAAGCATGAAACCGAAGCTGGAAGCGGTCCGCGAGGCGGCTTATGACTTGATGGTCAGCTTGCGGGCCAGAGCAGGCCGGAGCGAGCTGTCCGTACTACATTTCCCGGGAAATAATTCGGAGGCTGTCCGGGTTGTCTTGCCCTGGACAAGCGAACTTGCAAATTTGGACAAGATCTTCTATAAATTAAACATGAAAGGTACGACGCCGACCGGACCCGCGCTGGCGGAGACGATCCGTTATATGACCGGGTCGGCGCTATCGTTCGATCGAACCGATGAAAGTGCGTCGTCCTCCGCGTGGGGCGATTATGTTGTATAGCATTTCCCGCCTGAAGCGCGGAGATCGGATTCAAGGACGATGGTCGGGCGTCTGTTACGAAATAGAGCGGAAATTAGGGGAAGGCGCGAACGGGAGCGTGTATTTGGTGCGCTCGCCGGTCGGGCCTTCCCCTTGCGCGTTGAAGATCGGCTCGGATTTGTACGGCTTTCAGACGGAAATGAATACGATGCGCGACTTATCCGGCTTCGTCTCCATATATTTGGCGGACGATTGGCAGGTGGGAACAGCCTGTTACCCGTTCTACACGATGCCGTTTGTCGACGGAGCTCCGATGGATCGCTACGCTCGTTCCGTGGGAACGAGGGAGCTGCTCGAATGCGGGGAGAAGCTGCTGCAATTGCTGCAATTGCTGCACCTGCACGGGTGGGCGTTCGGCGATCTAAAGAGCGGAAACGTGTTGGCAAGCGCGGGCGGGAAGCCGCAGCTTGTCGATTTCGGCGGCTCGGCGCCATTCGGTTCTTCTATCAAGCAGTATTCCGAGCTGTATGACCGGGGGTACTGGAAGGCCGGAGGCAGAACGGCCGAGGCGACATATGATCTGTTCTCCTTTGCGGTGCTCATGATCGAATCGGCGGGGGGAGAGCGGCTGCTGAAGGAAACCGCCAATCGCGCCGAAGCAAGAAATGAACGGGGCTTGTTGGCGGTCGCGGGCAGCTGCGCGGCGCTGCGGCCGGTGTCCGCTTGCATAAGCAAAATGATCCGAGGCGAATACGCCGGCTCCGACGAGGCGCTTGCCGAATGGCGGTTGGCGCTGAGCGGTTATACGGGCAGCGCGCCGGGCACGGCGGATCCGCGCTGGCTCCGCCTTTGGCTGTCGGGATCCGCGGCCGCATTCGCGGCCTCATTGTGCTGGATGGTGTTAAAATAACGGTTGTTGGGCGGGATACGGAGATGAGCGAAACGGACGTACTTCGAATAACAGAGGAAACGATTCGAGAAAAAAAGCTGTTTGAAGAAGGAGAGCGGATCGTGGTCGCTGTCTCCGGAGGGGCGGATTCCGTTGCGCTGCTGCATTTGCTTCATCGTTTGTCGGAGCGGTGGGGGTGGAGCCTTACGGTTGTTCATATCAATCACGGGCTGCGGGGGGAAGAATCCGACGAAGAAGAGCGGTTTGTCGGCGAGCTGAGCGACCGGCTCGGGCTGCCTTTCCGGTCCGTCCGGGTTCCGGTGAAAGAAGCGCTCAAGGATCACGGCAACCTGCAAGCGGTAGCCAGAGAGCTGCGATACGAAGCGCTGCGGCAAGCCGCCTCCGCCGCGGGCACCGCGACGGTCGCGCTCGGCCATCACGCCGACGATCAGGCGGAGACGGTATTGATGCGCATCCTTCGGGGCACGGGTCCGGAAGGCTTAAGCGGCATTCGATTTGTGCGGCATGCGTATCATATGAAACTTGTGAGGCCGCTGTTACGTATAACAAAGACGGATCTTGCGGAATATTGCGAAAAGCGCCGCATCCCGTTCCGAACGGACAGCAGCAATGCGTCAAGGAAGTATTTCCGCAATGTCGTTCGTCTCGATATTCTTCCTTATTTAATGAAGCATCGCGAAGGGGTCAAGGAATCGCTGACGCGGCTCGCCCAGATTAGCGCGGACGAGAACGATTTCCTGGACGCCCAGGCCGGGAAGCTTGTCTCGGAGCTGACGGTCAGAACCGAGCACGGCTTTGAAGGCGACCGGGGGACAATTGTTCAACTGCATGTCGCTTTACAACGAAGGATGTTTAAAATAATATTAAGTTGTCTCAAAGCGGATGATTCTTCCATAGACTTTTCCAAGCTGGAGCGCATGCGCGAAGCCGTCAACGCGGATGCTCCGACGAATATGGAGCTGCGGCTGACGGATACGATTTATTTCCGCCGCACTTACGATCGCGTGGAATGGACGACGCGTCTCCCGGCCGAGCCGCAGCCCTATGAGTACGCCATTCATACTGGGGCTCCCGGGACATTATATATCAGCGAAGCGAAATCGTTATTGGAATGGACGATTCAGGATACATCTGTGAAGGACAACATGGATTACAACGATCCGTATGCTGCGTTATTCGACGCCGACGAAGCCGGAGAACAGCTGACGATCCGCTGCCGGCGGCCCGGCGACAAACTCGAGCCCTACGGTTTAAAGGGCAGCAAAAAAGTGAAAGATATGTTCATTGACTGCAAGGTCCCGCCCGAGCGGCGCGAAAGCTGGCCGCTTGTTTTTGCCGGGGACGGGACGCTGCTTTGGGTCCCGGGAATTCGCCGGTCGCGCCACGCGCTTGCGGATGACGGTACCCGGAGGGTGCTGGTTGTTCGGCTTCGGATGGAGCGGGGAACGGAACGGAACTTTTTTGCCGAAGGGTAATGGTTTTCGAGTTGCGTACATAGGATAGTTGTACTTTTAACTCTTCCACTGACGACAAACGGGGGGCCCGACGTGCACAACGACATCGAAGAAGTATTATTTTCGGAGCAGGATATTCAGCAAAAAATTGCCGAATTGGGTAAACAAATCACTGAAGAATACGCAGGAAAAAATCCGCTGGTTCTTTGTGTGCTGAAAGGCGCTTTTCTATTTATGGGCGATTTGGTGAAGCGGATCGATATTCCGCTTGAAATCGACTTCATGGCGGTATCTTCCTACGGGAAGGCGACGCAATCCTCAGGCGTAGTCAAAATTTTGAAGGATCTGGATACGCCGGTAGAAGGACGGGACATCTTGATCGTCGAAGACATCATCGACAGCGGGCTTACTTTGTCCTACCTGGTCGATGTTTTGGAGCGCCGCAACGCTCATTCGATTAAGATCGTTACGCTGTTCGACAAGCCGGCAAGGCGAACCGTCGGCTTAGAAGCCGATTACAAAGGGTTCGTTATTCCCGATGCGTTCATCGTCGGCTATGGACTCGATTATGACGAAAAATACCGCAATCTTCCGTATGTGGGTGTGCTTAAGCCCGCCGTGTATTCCGGCAAATCCTGACCTGATTCGGCGCGTTTCAAAAGACGGCGCTGTTTGTTGTGGTGCAGGAATTGGCTATGTTACAATATATTCACGCTTTGAGAGGAGGTAGGGAATGAACAAGATCGTCCGGAACACCGGATTTTATCTCATTATTTTCTTAGTTACCGTCGGGATTGTGCACTTTATCAGCAATCAAAATAACGAACGCGAACCCCTTACTTACAATCAGTTTCGCGAAGCGTTGTCCGATGGGGCAGTCGATTCTGTTACGGTGCGTTTCGATGGTTACACCTACTTAATTACAGGTAAATATAAGGATAAAGAGGGTCCCGACGCCGCATTCCAAACAAGGGCGCCGGTCGATGAATACGTCCTTCAGCTCATCCGCGAGAGCGGAGTGCAGGAGACGCATCAGCCTCAGCAGGGTGAGCCCGTATGGATCGCTTTCCTGACGGGGATCGTTCCTTTTGTCATTATCTTCATCTTGTTCTTTTTCCTGTTGAACCAAGCGCAGGGCGGCGGCGGCAAGGTGATGAATTTCGGCAAGAGCCGCGCACGGCTTTACAACGATGAGAAGAAGAAGGTAACGTTCGAGGATGTAGCCGGGGCCGATGAGGAGAAGCAGGAGCTCGTCGAGATCGTAGAATTCTTGAAGGATCCTCGGAAGTTTTCCGCAGTTGGCGCCCGCATTCCGAAGGGCGTGCTGCTGGTCGGACCTCCGGGTACCGGTAAAACACTGCTTGCCAGAGCGGTTGCCGGAGAAGCGGGCGTTCCGTTCTTCAGCATCAGCGGCTCGGACTTCGTCGAGATGTTCGTCGGCGTCGGCGCCTCTCGTGTTCGCGACTTGTTCGAGAACGCGAAGAAGAATGCGCCTTGCATTATCTTTATCGACGAGATCGACGCCGTGGGACGTCAGCGGGGCGCAGGCCTCGGAGGCGGACACGACGAGCGCGAGCAGACGCTCAACCAGCTGCTCGTGGAGATGGACGGCTTCGGCGTGAACGAGGGCATCATTATCGTCGCGGCGACGAACCGTCCGGACATTCTCGACCCGGCGCTTCTTCGCCCGGGACGATTCGACCGCCAAATTACGGTCGACCGTCCGGACGTGAAGGGCCGCGAAGCGGTGCTGAAGGTGCATGCGCGCAACAAGCCGCTTTCCAAAGATGTGAAGCTCGAATCGATCGCGAAATATACGACCGGGTTTACGGGAGCGGATCTCGAGAACCTGCTTAACGAAGCGGCGCTCATCGCGGCCCGCCGCAACCGCAAGGACATTACGATGGCGGAGATCGAAGAAGCCATCGACCGCGTCATCGTCGGTACCGAGAAGAAGAGTCGCGTCATCTCCGAGAAGGAGAAGCGGATCGTCGCTTATCACGAGGCGGGCCATACGGTAATCGGCTATTATCTTGAGAATGCGGATATGGTTCACAAGGTTACGATTATCCCGCGCGGCCGCGCCGGCGGATATTTGATGATGCTGCCGAAGGAAGACCGCTACATGATGACGAAGAACGAGCTGCTCGACAAAGTGACGGGCTTGCTCGGCGGACGCATCGCGGAGGAGATGTTCATCGGCGAAATCGGAACGGGAGCGTCCAACGACTTCCAACGGGCAACCGCCATTATCCGTTCGATGATCGTGGAATACGGAATGAGCGAGAAGCTCGGTCCGATGCAGTTCGGCACGAGCCAAGGCCAAGTGTTCCTCGGACGCGATATCGGCCACGAGCAAAACTACTCCGATCAAATCGCGTACGAAATCGATCAGGAAATGCAGCGCATGATCACGGCATGCTACGAGCGCGGCAAGAAGGTGCTGAAGGAGCACGAGCGCGAGATGCATTTGATCGCCAAGACGCTGCTTGATAAAGAAACGCTCGATCTGGATCAGATCAAAGCGCTCATTGAGAAAGGCTCGATCGACGAAGGCGGTTCCGAGGGCGGAGCGACCGAAGACGCCGCTGCAGACGCCGGCACGGGTGCTGCCGCGGTTAAGGAAGACGACGTTCGCGTGAACATTAAGCCTTCGAACGACAGCAGCAAGCTGGATTTCGACAAGGATAAAGAGTAAGCGTATTGCGGGATTAAGCTGTCTCCTTTTAGGAGGCAGCTTTTTTGCTGCGTTGCGGGGGATTGAATAGGTTGCCTCGAATGGGAGATACATGAATGCTGGGATTCGGCGAGGTGAGGGGTGTAGCGGATCGCGAGGTATTTAATTTGGGGAAGGGAGCTGTTATAAGGGGATTTTGGGGGAGAGAGCGGTTAGAAGGGGAAGAGTGGCAATATAACGGATCGGAAGGGGTTGATGTGCTGAAAATGCGGCGGTGGAACGGGGTATAGCGGATTGCAAGGTACTTACTTTGATGGAGAGTAAGTGGTTTATGGGGGGATTGCGCGGTTCCAGGCGATGCCGACATCCGGGGAGTCAAACGGTACCGGCAAGTCCGACGAACGATTAAAAATCAAGCTTGTCACCGGATTGACACAAGAAACATCATTTTGTAAAGTAAGTGTAAACTAAATATGAAGGTCATACGGCCTTAGTAGGATTTATAATGTACTTTTTTTCACAAACTACCATGCGCCGTCGTGAGCTTTTACAGAATAGAGACGGGAAGAGGTGTTGACGC
The DNA here is from genome assembly GCF_028745515.1 of Paenibacillus thermotolerans. Classification (GTDB taxonomy): domain Bacteria; phylum Bacillota; class Bacilli; order Paenibacillales; family YIM-B00363; genus Paenibacillus_AE; species Paenibacillus_AE thermotolerans. The sequence goes on from NZ_JAQZSG010000048.1 coordinate 12,053, forward strand.
TGTGGGAGCGCCTACAATGGAAGCGTTGGCTTTGGAACGCAAGCAGGAGCAAAACCGCGAGCTCCGGGAACGGCTGGAGCAATTGAAGAAAGAACGTAATGCCATTATACTCGCTCATTACTATCAGCGGGACGAAATCCAAGAGGTGGCCGATTTCCGCGGAGATTCGTTCCTTCTGGCGCAGAAGGCGGCGGAAGCGGATGCGGACGTCATTGTGTTTTGCGGGGTTCATTTTATGGGCGAGAGCGCCAAAATTCTCGCTCCGAACAAGACGGTGCTCATTCCCGACGAACGTGCGGGATGCCCGATGGCGGACATGGTGAACGTCGAAGGCTTGCGCGAGCTGAAGAAAAAGCACCCGAACGCAAAGGTAGTTACCTATATAAATTCCTCCGCCGAAATTAAAGCGGAGACCGACATCGTATGCACCTCCGCCAACGCGGTGAAGGTGATCCAATCGCTCGACGCCGAAGAAATCATCTGGGTGCCGGACAAAAACCTCGGCGATTACGTATCGAAGTTTACGGACAAAAAGATGATCATCTGGGAAGGCTACTGCAACACGCACGACATGCTGACGGTAAAAGACGTCGACGAGATGCGCGCGCAATACCCGAACGCTCAGTTTGTCGTTCATCCGGAGTGCAGACCGGAGGTCGTGAAGATGGCCGACTTCGTCGGCAGCACGACGGCGATCATTAAATATTGCCGCGAGTCCGAACACGACGAATTTATCGTCGGCACGGAGGACGGTACCGGCTACCAGCTGCGCAAAGACAGCCCGCATAAGAAGTTCCATTTCGCAACGAAGTATCTGGTATGCCCGAATATGAAAGTGAATAATTTAAAGAAGCTCGTCCGCTGCCTGGAAACAATGCAGCCGCAAATTTACGTGCCGCCGGAAGTCGCGGACAAGGCGAGACTTTCCCTGGAGCGCATGCTGCAAGTGAAGTAGCATGCGCTGCTTCATGGTTTGGGAGCATTGCCCGAAATCCGGTATTCGGAAGGGGACAAACATGACATTATGGTACCTCGTACATTAATTGATGTGGATATTTCAGCCCTGCCCCGCTATGAGGCCGATGTGATCGTCATCGGTTCGGGAATCGCCGGGCTTTATACGTCTCTGAAAGCGAGCGAAACGAACCGCGTTCTCATGATCGCGAAAAAATCGCTGCTGGAGAGCAATACTAGATATGCGCAAGGCGGCATCGCCGCCGTCATTTCGGACGAGGATTCGCCGCTGTATCACCGCCAGGACACGCTCGTCGCGGGAGCGGGCTTGTGCGATCCGGAAGCGGTCGACGTGCTCGTGCACGAAGGGCCGAACGGCGTGCAGGAGCTCATCCGGCTCGGCACGCAGTTCGACCGGGAGAGCGGCGGCGAGTACGCGCTCACAATGGAGGGCGCGCACAGCCAGCGCCGCATCCTGCACGCGCACGGCGACGCGACGGGTGCGGAAATTGTGCGCGCGCTCGCGGAGAAGTCGCGCAGCAGCGATCGGATCGAAATATGGGACGATCACTTCTGCCTCGACGTCGTCACGGAAGACGGCGTCTGCTACGGCGCGATCGTGCAGCGGCCTGGCGGAGAGCTGGTATTCGCCGCGGCCAAGGCGATCGTGCTTTGCACCGGCGGCGCCGGTCAAATGTACCGGTACACGACGAATCCGGACATTGCGACGGCCGACGGCATCGCGATCGCGTACCGCGCCGGAGCTTACATACAAGACGTGGAGTTCGTCCAGTTTCATCCGACGGCTCTGACTTACCCCGGGGCGCCCCGGTTTCTCATTTCCGAAGCGGTCCGCGGAGAAGGGGCCGTGCTGCGAAACATTAAGGGCGAGCGCTTCATGGAGCAATACCATCCGCAGAAGGAGCTCGCGCCGCGGGATGTCGTAGCCCGCGCCATCGTCAGCGAAATCGAGAAGACAAAGTCGACCTTCGTTTATCTCGACTTGACGCATGAGACGCAGGAGGTTGTGAAGGCGCGTTTTCCGACGATTTACGAGACCTGCCTGAAATACGGCTTGGATTTGTCCAGCGACTGGATTCCGGTTGCCCCCGCGGCGCACTATATGATGGGCGGGGTTAAGACGAATTTGCACGGCGAATCGAACATTCAGCGGCTGTTCGCCTGCGGCGAGGTATCGTCGACGGGAGTGCACGGCGCGAACCGTCTCGCGTCGAACTCGTTGTCCGAGGCGATCGTGTTCGGCCGCCGCATCGTCGAGCGGATCAACAGCCTCCCGCCGAACGAACGCGAGCCGAAATTCCATGTCGAGCTTGGAAGAACGGAGACGCTGCCGCAAGCCGTAGTAGAGAAGCGGCTGAAGCTGCAGAAGACGATGCTGCGCTATGCCGGCTTGAAGCGGGAAGAGAAAGGGCTCAAGAGAGGGCTTGAAGAGCTGCGGAAGCAAATGCCTGTTTTCCATGCAAAGCTGGCGATCCGCGAGCAATATGAATTTGCGAATTTACTTACCGTCGCGATGCTTACGACACTCGCCGCCCTAAAGCGCGAGGAAAGCAGGGGCGGACATTACCGGGAGGATTTTCCGGAGCGCAACGATGCCGAATGGCAAAAGCATATTATCCAGCATCGGGACTTCGGGCTTTCGGAGGAGGGGTTGACTCATGAATAATTCGGGCGTAATGATCGATTGGGAAAGCCTGCGCGAGCGTGTCCGCGAATGGCTCCGGGAGGATGTCGGGCCGGGCGACGTAACGACATTGTCGACGATTCCGGAAGCGCACCGCAGCCGCGCGGTCATTCATGCGAAGGCGGACGGCGTCGCCGCCGGCTTGCCGGTTGCCAAGCTGATATTTGACGAAGTGGATCCAAAGCTTATTGTGAGCTTCAAATCCGAAGAAGGCGCACGGATCTCCAAAGGGGACATTCTAATAGAAGTGGAAGGGGGCACGCGGAGCATTTTGACGGGAGAAAGACTTGCCCTTAATTTGCTGCAGCGGCTTTCCGGCATCGCCACTAAAACGTATTCCTACGTGCGGCTGCTCGACGGCTTGCCGAACGCTCCAAGAATCGTGGACACGAGGAAGACGACTCCGGGCCTAAGGCTGCTGGAGAAATATGCCGTTCGTGTAGGCGGCGGCCACAATCACCGCTTCGGCTTGTTCGATGCGGTGCTGCTCAAGGACAACCATTTGAAGGCCGCAGGCGGAGTAGCGGCGGCCGTCAAAGCGTCCCGCGCCAACATTCCGCATACGATGAAAATCGAAGTGGAAGTAGAGTCGCTGGAGCAGGCGCGGGAAGCGATCGAAGCGGGCGCCGACATTATTATGCTTGATAACATGAGCACGGAAGCCATGAAAGAAGCCGTAGCGATCATTCGGGCCAATGCTCCGAGAACGGTAATCGAAGCTTCCGGCGGCGTATCCCATGAGACGCTCCGCGGCATCGCGGAGACGGGCGTAGACGTGATCTCGGTCGGCGGATTGACGCACTCGGTACAGGCGCTCGACATCTCGCTCGATTTGTTCGACAAGAAAGAGGTGCGCGGATGATTTTTGTCGTCGACGTCGGAAATACGAATATTGTGCTCGGCTTATACCAAGGTAAAGAGCTGAAGCATCACTGGCGCATCTCGACGAACCGCTCGGCGACGTCGGATGAGTACGGGATTCTTATAATTAGTTTATTTAATCATGCGGGCATAAAAGCGGAGGACATCGAAGGCATCATTATTTCTTCCGTCGTGCCGCCGATTAATTTTGCACTGGAGCGGATGAGCGAAAACTACTTCGGACGCACTCCAATGCTTGTAGGTCCGGGAATCAAAACCGGCTTGAACATCCGGTACGAAAATCCGCGGGAGGTTGGGGCGGACCGGATCGTAAACGCGGTGGCAGGCATTCATCTGTACGGTCCTCCGCTTATCATCGTGGACTTCGGGACGGCGACGACGTTCTGTTATATCGACGAGAAGGGCGAATATATCGGAGGAGCGATCGCTCCGGGCATCGGCATCTCTACGGAGGCGTTGTATCAGAGGGCGGCCAAATTGCCGAGAATAGAATTAGTGAAGCCGAAAAGCACCGTCGGCCGGACGACCGTTTCATCCATGCAGGCAGGCATTATTTTCGGCTTTGCCGGGCAGGTGGACGGAATCGTCAGCCGCATCCGCGAGGAGTTTCGCACGAACGCGAAAGTCGTCGCGACGGGCGGATTGGCCGAGCTGATCGCCGGGGAATCGAAGACGATCGATATCGTCAACGCGGAATTGACGCTGACGGGACTACAATTATTATATGAGCGCAATGTTTAGTACAATGGAGTGGTAAGCAACAGGGACAGAAGCTAGAAGCGATCAAAGGAGAAGAACATGGTGAAGGATTACTTGGTGCGGGCGACCGCTTTCGGCGGCAAGGCGCGGATGTTCGCCGCGCGCACGACCGACACGATCGAGGAAATGCGCAGAAGGCACAATTTGTACCCGACGGCCGCGGCTGCCGTAGGACGAAGCGCAACCGCGGCGGTCATGATGGGAGCGATGCTCAAAGGCGAGGAGCACCTGACCATTCAAGTGAAAGGGAACGGTCCGATCGGCCAAATCGTCGTCGATGCGAACGCCAAGGGAGAAGTGCGGGGTTATGCGGATTATCCGCAGACGCACCTTCCAAGCAATGCGCATGGCAAGCTTGATGTCGCCGGCGCCGTCGGGACGGAAGGCTTTATTTATGTGACCAAGGATCTTGGCTTGAAGGAGCCTTACCGCGGCAGCGTGCCGATTATTTCGGGTGAGCTTGCGGAGGACTTTACTTACTACTTCGCCAAGTCGGAGCAGACGCCTTCGGCCGTCTCGCTCGGCGTACTTGTGGAGACCGACAATTCGGTCGTTGCGGCGGGCGGATTCATTATTCAGCTGCTTCCGGGCTTGAGCGACGACGAGATTACCGAGATCGAGCGCAAGCTCGGCGCGATTCCGCCGGTGACGTCCATGCTGGAAAAGGGGGCGACGCCGGAAAGTATTCTTGAAGAGCTGGCGGGGCCGGCCGGCATTGCGTCGGTAGAAAAAATGGATGTGCGCTTCCAATGCTTCTGCTCGCGGGAGCGTGTCGACCAGACGCTCGTATCGCTAGGAAAGGACGAGCTTCGTTCGATCATCGAGGAGGAAGGCCGTGCGGAAGTGGTGTGCCATTTTTGCAATGAAAAATATGAATTCAACAAGACGGAGCTCGAGGAAATTTACAATCGGATATAATCATTAGATGCGTTAGGTGTGGGTGGAGCATATGTCGAGAGAGAAGCTGCTGTGGAGCGCGATTAGTGCGTTGGTTGCAGCCGCAGCTACGTACTCGCTGTTGCTCGCATTCCCCCCGCATGCATGGCCGGAAAACCGGACGGGAGCTCCGTCCAGCCCGGAGGACAGATCGATACAACCCCCCTCAAGCTCTTCCCCCGATCCCGTAGCCGTCGTAGGCGATGTCAAGCTGTCGCGAGAGCAATATGTAAGCGGCCTGGATCGCCAGTATGGCAAAGGATATGTTCAAGAGTGGATGGAGCGCACCGCCGTCCGTTTGGAGGCGCAGGCGCTCGGGATTGACGTGCAGCACGAAGAGATCGAACGTGAGCTGGAACGGATGCAAAGCGGGTACGATAGCGAGGAGCAGTTTTACAGAACGATGGAGGAAGAGCTCGGGCTGACAAAAGAGCAATTGCGCGAGGATGCGTTATATAGGCTTCAATTGATAAAGATAGCGTCGTACGGCATTAAGGTCACGGACTCGGATGTGGAGCGGTACATCGACGAGCATCCGGACGAGTACGGTCCGGTGACGGAGCTTCGGCTGGCGCAAATTACGACCGAAACGGCCGGCGACGCGGAAGCGGTGCTGGATCGGCTCGGGCAAGGCTACGAATTCGATCAGCTCGCTCGCGAATATTCCATCGATAAGGATACAAGCGCCGATGGCGGCGATTTGGGATGGGTTGCGGAAGACGACCCGTTCGTTCCGGTCTCGGTAATGGAAGCGGCTGACCGGATGAAAGTGGGCGAGGTTAGCCGTGTGATTACGCTGGACGAGGGGCTGTATGCCGTAGTAACGGTGCTCGGAAGAAGAACGCTCCGGCCCGGGGACGACAGGGCGGTCCGCGAACAGGTTCGACATGATCTCCTTCTGGCAAAAGCTCCGCCGATCAATGACGTGCTCTCGCGTTTGCTGGAAAAATGGGGTGCGAAATCGGCCCAATAAAGGCGGCTGGAGCAGTTCTGCGAGCGTAAACATCAGTTGACTTTCCTAGTTCCAATTGCTATGATGTAGTCAAAACCTACCTGTTTACTCGGAATAGACTTTCGACTTCGCCGCTTAACCGGCGGAGCCGCCAAGGAGGAGTCATTGGTATTATGGCTAAATTGGTACAGAATGTAACGCAATTGATCGGGGACACGCCGCTTGTGAAGCTGAACCGGGTCGTGCCGGAAGACAGCGCCGAAGTGTACGTGAAGCTGGAGTATCAAAATCCGGGCTCGAGCGTGAAGGACAGAATCGCCATCTCGATGATCGAAACCGCCGAGCGCGAAGGACGTTTGAAGCCGGGCGACACGATTGTAGAGCCTACGAGCGGCAATACCGGAATCGGCCTCGCCATGGTTGCTGCGGCTAAGGGCTACAAAGCTATTCTTGTTATGCCGGAGACGATGAGCATGGAACGCCGCAACCTGCTGCGGGCCTACGGCGCCGATTTGGTGCTGACTCCCGGACCGGAAGGCATGAAGGGCGCCATTAAGCGCGCCGAGGAATTGGTTGCGGAAAACCCGGGCTACTTCATGCCGCAGCAATTTAAAAATCCCGCTAACGTGGAAATTCACCGCCGCACGACGGGACCTGAAATCGTGGAAGCCATTCAATCGCACGACGGCAAGCTTGACGCGTTCGTAGCGGGAATCGGCACGGGCGGCACGATTACGGGCGCAGGCGAGGTGCTTCGCGAGCATTTCCCGGGCATCCAAATTATCGCCGTCGAGCCTTCGGCATCGCCGGTGCTTTCCGGAGGCAAGCCCGGTCCGCATAAGATTCAAGGCATCGGCGCAGGCTTTGTGCCGGACATCTTGAATACGGAAGTATATAACGAAATCATTACGGTGGAGAACGAGGACGCATTCGCCACTTCCCGCCGCGTTGCGCGCGAAGAAGGCATTCTCGGCGGCATTTCGTCCGGCGCCGCGATTTTCGCTGCGCTCCAGGTCGCCAAGAAGCTTGGCAAAGGCAAGCGCGTTGTCGCGATCATTCCGAGCAACGGCGAACGTTACCTCAGCACGCCGCTTTATCAATTCGACGAAAATCAATAAGGCTTGCAGCCGAGAGCGCTTGCCGTCATTGCGACGGCAGCGCTTTTTTTTGCTATAGCGGCTGCGGGTTCGAAGGAATAAGGCGGTGAAACCTCACTATTTGTCTCCGACGAGTTGTTTCGGATAAATAGCGCTGTGAAACTTTCTTATTTGTTCGGCGTATCCTTCCTCTTGTCCGGCGGAATCAGTATACTAAAGTTCATATGAGACAGCGATACGAAAAAATGGGGTCGAAACCGAAAATGATTGCGTTCGAACAATGGGTGGCGTGGAATGCGGCGGGGGAGTACACCTGCTTTCCTTATGCCGAGGTGTATGAATTGGACCGGGATCGTATCCCTTCTTGGCACGGGCTGTGGCGGGAAGCCGGAGAGAGCGCGTTCGTGCTGGAAAGCGGGAAGGGCGGACGGTACACCTTCATCGGTGCGGAGCCGCTGGAGTGGATCGAGGGAAATTTGGAGCACGGTGTTCTGCATTCGGTTGAGAATGAAGACGGCGGCGGCCCCGTAAGAATGGACGGAGCTCCTCTGGAGGTGCTGCGGAAATGGACGAGCCCGTTCCGGTCGCCGAAGGTTGCCGGTCTGCCGAAGCTTTCGGGAGGCATCGCCGGCTATCTCGCCTACGACGTCGTTCGAACGCTGGAGAAGCTGCCGAACGACGCAGCCGCCGATAGTTTGCTGCCGGATTATTGGTTCATGCGGGTCGGCCGGCTGTGGGCGATCGATCATGAAGAATGCAAGCTGTATTGTGCCGTTCATGCGTTTTTGCCTGTTGGGGCGCTGGCTTTCAATGAGGGGGATTTGCTCCGTTCGTACGAGGACTGCGTACGGCAAGCGGCCCGAATGAAGCTGCAATGGGACGGCTGGATCGAGCGTGCGGACGGCGGGGATAGGGGCGCCGCTTCGGCAGCTTCTCTTGACATCGATGTCTCGGCCATTCCGGGGCTTGAAATGTCACTTGACGGGCGCCGGTTTCAAGACGCGGTGCGAGCGGTACAGCAGTACATCGCGAAGGGCGACGTGTTTCAGGTCAACCTGTCCGTGCGGCAGTCCAAAGCGCTGACTGCCCCGCCGGAAGACGTGTACGAAACGCTCCGCTTGCTCAATCCGTCGCCGTATATGGCGTATCTTCGGCTGCCTGGAAACCGGGCGCTCGTCTCCGCATCCCCGGAGCTGCTCGTCCGGCTGGAGGACGGCCGCCTTTCGACCCGGCCGATTGCCGGAACGCGCCCCCGCGGCATGAGCGACACGGAGGATGAGGACCTTCAGCGGGAGCTGCTGCTGAGCGAGAAGGAGCGGGCGGAGCATATTATGCTGGTCGACCTCGAGCGCAACGATCTCGGGAGAATCGCTGCCTACGGGACGGTTCGGGTAAAGGAGCTCATGGCGGTCGAACGGTATTCGCATGTGATGCATATCGTGTCCGAGGTGGAAGGCACAGTGGCCGAGGGCAAGGACGCTTTCGATGTGATTGCGGCCGTATTTCCGGGCGGGACGATAACGGGAGCGCCGAAGATCCGTACGATGGAAATTATCGAGGAGCTGGAGCCGGTGCGGCGCGGGCCGTATACGGGTTCGATCGGCTGGATTGACTATAACGGGAATATGGAATTAAATATTACTATACGTACGCTTGTATACGCCGGCGGCAGGGCATCCGTGCAATCCGGCGCGGGCATTGTGATCGACTCGGTGCCGGAAAACGAGTTTCGCGAGTCGCTGAACAAAGCGAAGGCGCTGTGGAAGGCTGTCGAAATGACCGAGCGGGAGCAAGAAAGCGTGTGTCATAGAGCTGAGACGAGCTGAGAAGGAGGAGTAAGAGCGATGATTTTGGTAATCGACAACTATGATTCGTTCACGTACAATTTAGTGCAATATTTGGGGGATCTTGGCGAAGAGGTCGTCGTTCGACGCAACGACGAGATCGGTCTTGACGGGATCGCCGAGCTGCGGCCGGACCGGATTTTGCTGTCTCCGGGACCTAAAACCCCGGACGATGCGGGGGTTACATTGTCCGTTATCGAGCGCTTCAAGGGAGAAATTCCGATCTTGGGCGTATGCTTGGGGCACCAAGCGATCGGGCAAGCGTTCGGAGGCGAAGTCGTCCGCGCGGAGAAGCTGATGCACGGCAAAACGTCGCCGATCCTTCACGACGGAAAGACGATTTTTGAAGGACTGCCTTCGCCGTTTACCGCGACCCGTTACCACTCTCTTATTGTGAAAAGGGAGACGCTCCCGGATTGCCTTGAAATTTCGGCATGGACCGAGGAAGGCGAAATTATGGGGCTTCGGCATAAAGAGCATCGAGTGGAAGGCGTGCAATTCCACCCGGAATCGATCATTACGGAGCACGGGCTTACGCTGCTTCGCAACTTTGTTCAAAGCGAGCCGGCCCGGGAGAGCGCGAGATGAAGCTTTGGCTGAACGGACGCATCATTAATGAAGAAGAAGCCGTGATCCCCGTGAGCGATCACGGCTTTCTATACGGTATGGGCTTATTTGAAACGTTCCGTACGTACGGCGGGGAACCGTTTCTGCTCGAGCGGCACGCCGCAAGGCTTGCGGACGGATGCCGGGCGCTGCGGTTCGCCTGGAAGCCGAACGCAGCGGAGCTTCGGGACGCCGTTGCCGGGCTGCTGGCGGCGAATTCGCTCGAGGATGCTTACGTCCGGGTATCGGTTTCCGCCGGAGCCGCTCCGCTCGGGCTGCCTGGCCCCGAAGGGTATTCGCGTCCCAATGTCATAATGCATATGAAGCGGCTGCCGCCGGAACCCTCGGATCCGATGGCAAAAGCTAAAGCCTTGGTACGCCTTGACATCCCGCGCAGTTCGCCCGAGCAGGCCGTTCGGATGAAATCGTTCCAATATATGAACAATATATTCGGCAAGTGGGAGCTGCTCGAAAAGCAAGCGGGCAATGCGGAAGGGCTTTTTTTGAATGAAGAAGGCTATGTTTGCGAAGGTTTGGTCAGCAACGTGTTTTTCGTTGACGCGGAAAGGCGGCTGGCCACGCCGTCGCTGGAAACCGGCTGTCTTCCGGGCGTGACTCGCGATTATGTCATGGAGCTTGCCGTCCGGCTAGGACTCGAAATCGCGGAGGGCTTATACCGTTGGGAGCGGTTGACGGAGGCTTCCGAAGTGTTTGTAACGAATTCGATTCAAGAAATTGCGCCGGTCTTGTCGCTGATCGACGAGAAAGGACGAGCGGTCGAAGTAAGCGGCGCACGGCCCGGGGAAGTTACGCTCCGGCTTATGGATGCGTATAAGGCTGCAAGAACGGAGGGGCTGCTGTGAAGAGCGGCAATGAAAAGCACCGGATTATCGATTGCAAAGGGATCCCGCTGACGATCGGGGAGCGCACCTTGATTATGGGCATCGTCAATGTGACGCCCGACTCGTTCTCGGACGGCGGGAAATATAATACGGCGGAAAAGGCGGTCGAGCACGCGAAACGGCTTATCTCCGAAGGAGCGGACATTCTCGATATCGGGGGAGAGTCGACGCGCCCCGGCCATGAGCCGGTACCTGCGGAGGAGGAGCTGCGCCGCGTTGTGCCGGTGATCGAAGCGCTGAAGCGGGAAAGCCTAGGCGTACCGATCTCCGTCGATACCTATAAGGCGTCGGTTGCGGAAGCGGCGCTGAAAGCGGGCGCGCATATAATCAACGACGTATGGGGCGGAAAGGCGGAGCCGGACATTTTGAAGGTCTCAGCGCGGTACGGGGCTCCGGTCATGCTCATGCACAACCGGTTCGATATGAATTACGGGCCGGATTTCGTGCGGGACGTGCTCGACGATTTGCGCGAAAGCGTAAAGCATGCGGTCGCCGCCGGAGTGCCGCAGGAGCATATCCTGCTGGATCCGGGCCTCGGCTTCGTCAAAAACTATGAGCATAATTTGCTGCTCATGAACCGGCTGCGCGAGCTCGTCGCGCTCGGTTATCCCGTCGTCCTGGGGACGAGCCGCAAGCGTTTCATCCGCGAAACGCTTGACGGCGCCTCTCCGGACGACGTGTTGGAAGGGACGGTCGCCACGACCGTCCTGGGCATCGCGCACGGCGTTCATATCGTGCGCGTGCATGACGTGCGCGCGAACAAGCGCGCCGCCAGAGTGGCCGACGCGATTGTCCGCGCCGGCGAAGGAGGGCTCACACATCATGTTACTGTATGACGATGGAAAATCGAATCGATATGACATTATGCGGCTGGACCGGATTCAATTGTACGGCAGGCACGGCGTTTTTTCGGAGGAAAATAAGCTCGGTCAACGCTTCTATGTTTCGCTTGAGCTTCGGATAGACTTGTCGAAGGCCGGTCGTACGGACGACCTGGAGGAAACGATCAATTACGCTGAGCTGTATCAAACGGTAAAGGCCGTTGTGGAAGGGCCGCCGCTCAAGCTCATAGAGGCGCTGGCAGAGACTATCGCTTCCCGTCTGCTTGACGCTTATGCTAAAATACATGAAGTAACCGTGAAGGTCACCAAGCCGCATCCGCCGTTCGACATTGTATTTGACGGCGTTACGATTGAAATCACACGAGCTCGGGAGCCGGCAAAGCGCAACCCGATCGGGTTCGGGGAGAACGGCGCATGACGACGGAAGCGAAAGTTGCATACCTGGGATTAGGCTCCAATGTAGGCGACCGGGAACGTCAGCTGTTTGAGGCGATTCGCCTGCTGGACGCCGTGGAGAATACGAGCGTAACGGCCGTATCCCGGGTATATGAGACGGACCCCGTCGGTTATCTGGATCAGCCGGCGTTTTTGAATATGGCTTGCAGGCTGGAAACGGCGCTCTCGCCGCAACAACTGCTGCAGGCCGTTGCGGTCATCGAAGGCCGGCTTGGCAGAGAACGCATCATACGCTGGGGACCTCGAACGATCGATATCGATATATTGTTGTACGATGATTTGAAGCTGGATACGCCGGAATTGACGATTCCCCATCCGAGGCTTCTGGAGCGCCTGTTCGTACTTGCGCCTCTTCGGGATGTGATGCCGAACATGGAGGAACGACTGTCGGTTCAGCTTACCCAAGACGGTTGCGATGGAGTGAAAATATGGACAACTACGACAATCTTTCCGGAAAAATCCGAGCGTTCCGCAAGCTTAAAGGGCTGACCCAGAACGAGCTTGCCGACAAAATCGGCGTCTCCGTTGCGGTGCTCGGCTCGGTGGAGCGCGGAACGCGCAAGGCGGACGCCAAGCTGCTCCGCAGCATTGCGGAGGCGCTCGGCATCGATAGGGACGAATTAACGGGTTAACTCATAGAAAGACGACAGCAGGGAGGGAAAATAATGACACAAGCACAAGCAAATGCGCAAACTCAAAAAAAGCTGAAAATCGGCGAGATCGAGATGAAAAACAATGTCGTGCTCGCACCGATGGCGGGCGTGTGCAATCCGGCCTTCCGCCTCATCGCCAAAGAATTCGGCACGGGCTTAGTATGCGCCGAAATGGTGAGCGACAAAGCGATCGTGCACGGCAACGCGCGGACGATGGAGATGCTTTACGTCGACGAGCGCGAAAAGCCGTTGTCCCTTCAAATTTTCGGCGGGGACAAAAATACGCTTGTAGCGGCGGCGAAGCACGTCGACAAATATACGAACGCCGATATTATCGATATTAACATGGGCTGCCCGGTTCCGAAGGTGGTCAGCTGCGACGCGGGCGCGCGCTGGCTGCTCGACCCGAACAAAATTTACGAGATGGTCGCTTCCGTCGTTGATGCCGTAGAGAAGCCGGTAACGGTCAAAATGCGCATCGGCTGGGACCATGAGCACATATATGCCGTCGAAAATGCACAAGCTGTAGAACGGGCCGGCGGGAAAGCGGTGGCCGTTCACGGACGCACCCGCGAGCAGCTTTATACCGGCAAGGCGGACTGGAACGTCATTCGCGATGTGAAGCAAGCCGTATCGATTCCTGTCATCGGCAACGGGGACGTCGTTACGCCGGAGGACGCGAAGCGGATGCTGGAGACGACCGGCTGCGACGGGGTTATGATCGGCCGCGGCGCGCTCGGCAATCCTTGGATGCTGTATCGCACGGTGGAATATTTGACGACCGGCGAATTGCCGCCGGACCCGGACGGCGCGGAAAAGATGCGCATCGCCATGCTCCATCTCGACCGGTTGATCGCTTTGAAGGGCGAGCACGTGGCGGTGAAGGATATGCGGAAACATTTTGCATGGTATTTGAAAGGTCTTCGCGGATCCGCAGAAGTGAAAAACCGGATCATGGAAGCTACGGAAAGAAGCCAAGTCGTCGCCATTCTGGACGACTATGTTCGTTCCTTGGCCGAAGCCGGCGAAGCGGAAAAAGCGGTTTCCGTTGTTTGACATTTCCGGTGCCTTGAAATATAATCGTGACTAAATTTAGCGCCGAACCTGTGTAATATTATTAGCAGCGTTCATATATTATTGACATAAACCGAACCGTCAACGCTCTTGTGGCGGCGCACGAAAATTTTCCAATGACGGGAGTTCTGGGAATGACGGAGAAAGAAGTCATTTTAACCCAAGACGGGTTAAAGAAGCTTGAAGAAGAGCTTGAACACTTGAAATCGGTGAAACGCCGCGAGGTTGCCGAACGGATCAAGGTTGCGATCGGCTACGGCGACATCAGCGAAAACTCCGAGTATGAAGACGCCAAGAACGAGCAGGCTTTCATCGAAGGACGCATTATTACCCTTGAGAAAATGCTTCGCAACGCGCGGATCATCAACAACGACGAAGTCGACACGGAAACGGTGAGCGTAGGCTCGATCGTTACGCTTGAAGATTTGGAATTCAAGGACATCGTTGAGTACAGCATCGTCGGTTCTGCGGAATCCGATCCTTTGAAGAACAAAATCTCCAACGAAAGCCCCGTGGGCAAGGCGATTTTGGGCAAGAAGAAAGGCGCGATCGTCGATGTGACCGTACCCGCCGGCGTTATTCAATATAAGATCGTCGATATCAAGAAGTAAGAAACAGCCAGAAGCTTCCTCTCGGAGGCTTTTTTGGTTCTAGGGCGGCCTAGGAATATTTCCCTTTAGGAGTGGACGAGTTGAGCGATACGGAACAACAACAAGAGTTAAGTGAGTTGCTGCAAATTCGCCGGGACAAGCTGGATGAGCTTCGCGGTTTAGGAGTGGACCCGTTCGGCCATAAGTTTGAAAGAACGGACCATGCGGGCGAACTTTTGAAGCGATATGGCGAGAAGACGAATGAAGAGCTGGAAGCGAATACGATCAACGTGTCCTTGGCAGGCCGCATTATGCAAAAGCGCGGCATGGGCAAGGCGTCTTTCGCGCACATTCAGGATCTTTCCGGCAAAATTCAAATTTACGTCCGTCAAGACGAATTGGACGAGGCGAAATATAAAGCGTTTAGCATGCTGGATTTGGGCGATATTGTCGGCGTCCGCGGGTATTTGTTCAAGACGAAAACCGGAGAGCTGTCGGTTCGCGTACAAGAGCTTGAAGTGCTGTCGAAGTCGCTCTATCCGCTTCCGGAGAAATTCCACGGGCTGAAGGATATCGAGCTTCGCTACCGCCAGCGGTATGTGGACTTGATTATGAACCCCGAGGTTCAGCAATCGTTCATTACCCGGTCGAAAATTATTCAGTCCATGCGGAGATATTTCGACGGACTCGGCTTTTTGGAGGTTGAAACGCCGACCCTGCATGTGATTGCGGGCGGCGCCACCGCGCGTCCGTTCATTACGCACCATAACGCGCTGGACATGCAGATGTATATGCGAATCGCGATCGAGCTTCACTTGAAGCGTCTGATTGTCGGCGGCTTGGAGAAGGTGTACGAAATCGGCCGGGTATACCGGAACGAAGGGGTGTCGACGCGGCATAACCCTGAGTTTACGATGCTTGAGCTTTACGAGGCTTACGCCGATTACCAAGATATTATGCGTTTGACCGAAAATGTGATCGCGCACATCGCTCAAGAGGTGCTTGGTTCGACGACGATTATGTATCAAGGCGTAGAGGTGGATTTGAAGCCTCCGTTCCGCCGTGCGCATATGGTCGATTTGATCAAGGAAGCGATCGGCGTCGATTTCTGGGCGCAAATGACCGACGAAGAGGCGCATGCCTTGGCGAAGGAGCATAAGGTGCCGGTCGAGCCGTCGCATACGTTCGGGCATATTGTGAATGCCTTCTATGAGAAGTTCGTCGAAGAGACGTTGATTCAGCCTACGTTCGTGTACGGGCATCCCGTGGCGATTTCGCCGCTGGCGAAGAAGAACGAGGAGGATCCGCGCTTCACGGATCGTTTCGAGCTGTTCATTGTCGGCCGCGAGCACGCGAATGCGTTCACCGAGCTGAACGATCCGATCGATCAGAGGCAGCGCTTTGAGGCGCAATTGCTGGAGCGCGAGCAAGGCAACGACGAGGCGCACATGATGGACTACGATTTCATCCGCGCGCTCGAATACGGCATGCCGCCGACCGGCGGGCTTGGCATCGGCGTCGACCGTCTCGTTATGCTGCTGACGGATGCGCCGTCGATTCGCGACGTGCTGCTGTTCCCGCATATGCGCGCGCAGCGAATTGAGTAGTTGTTTGGTGGTTGGGCGGGCCGGTTCTCTTTTGCGAGGGCCGGTCTTTTGTTTTGCTGAGCGGGCTAACGGAACCGAATGTCCGCTAATTTGCGGTTGTTTACATAATATCGGCGATTAACGGAACGGGCTGACCGCTAAATCGCAATTTTGGCGGAAAGCTGCGAATATTAGGCTGGTTAGCGGACAAATCGTTCCGCTATTTCACATAAATCGGGAGGTTTGGTTCGATTAGCGGACAAACGGTTCCGTTAGCTTTTCATGCGGGAAAAACGGGGAATATTGAAGTGCCTTAAATTGGTATAATAAAATGCTTGCGTACTGAGTTTGGGTTGTGATATATTATTGCTTGTCGCCGCGAGAGCGGTTGACGGCGAAGGACACGGCAGCTGAGGCAGCAGGAAGCAATTTCCGGTTGCAAATGCACGACCTTCTGTGGTAATCTAGTCTTCCGGCCGAGAGGTCGAAGACGAGCTTGCTCCTTGAAAACTGAACAACGAGCACGGACTTTTCGAAGGTGTC
>NZ_JAQZSG010000049.1 GCF_028745515.1 Paenibacillus thermotolerans
GTCACTCCGCCCAGAACAAGCGGCCGCGGCAAGCTTGAATTGCTTCGGAAACAGGACGGACTGTTTACTTTGATGGTCAAAGGACTTTCCGGCGGCGGGAAGACGGAATTCAATGAAGTGGTATCGAGCATTGCCGGAACGGCCGACCCGTTCAAGGAGTGGGATCGTTTTCTTTCTCTGGCTGAAAATCCGGATATGGAGTTTGTCATTTCCAATACGACGGAAGCGGGAATCGCATATGTGGAGCAGGAATACTCGGCTGAGGGACCTTATGTTACGTACCCGGCTCGATTAACGGCCTACATGAACAGGCGCTATACACATTTAGGTGAGGATCACGGGCTCTTTGTCATTCCGTGCGAGCTGCTCGAGCGTGCGGGGGATCGGCTGCAGTCGATTGTAACTCAGCATGCACGGGATTGGAATCTTGACGAAGGCTTTATTCGTTGGATACAGGAAAGAAACACGTTCGTGAATACATTGGTCGACCGCATTGTGACGGGATATCCTGCGGGTACGCCGGAGGAGCATGGTGCAGCGCTCGGTTATGAAGACAAAATGGCTGTCGTAGCGGAGCCGTATTACGAGTGGGTGATCGAGGACCGAAACGGCCTCTCCGACCGGCTGCCGTTCCGGGAAGCGGGACTGAATGTCCGGTGGGTCGACGACTTAAGCCCGTATGTGAAACGCAAGGTGCGGGTATTGAACGGGGCGCATACGTTCCTTGTACCGATGGCGTATTTGAAAGGGTATGACATCGTGCGGGATGCCGTTAGTGACGAGAGCATTGCCGCTAAGGTGAGGACATTTTTGCATAGCACGGTCTTGCCCGTCCTGCCTTTCACTGAAGAGGAAACGAAAGATTACATAGCTTCCGTGCTGGATCGTTTCCGCAATCCGTACATCGATCATCGTCTGCTCGATATCGCATTGAACGGTGTAAGCAAAAGCGTCGTCCGGCTGCAATCGACATTGCTCGATTACTATGCGCTGAAGCGGAGCGTGCCTGAAGCTCTGATAGAATCTTATGCGTATTTCGTAAGGTTTTACCGGGTGACCGAAGAGGATGGAAAATGGTTCGGGTATAGGCGGATTGACGATGGTAAGCAATGTTTTGAGGTGAAAGATGCGGAAAAGGCGCTGACCGCTTTCTCGGAATACTGGGCGCGTTATGATGCCGATCATGATGTACGCGCATTGGTAAACCATATCTTCTGTTCGGATGNGATGCGGAAAAGGCGCTGACCGCTTTCTCGGAATACTGGGCGCGTTATGATGCCGATCATGATGTACGCGCATTGGTAAACCATATCTTCTGTTCGGATGAGATTTGGGAACAGCCGCTGTCATGTGCGGGGATCGATTATGCCGCATTTACGGAAAGGGTAGCCGTTTTTTTAAGGGACATTTTGCAGGAAGAGCATGATTTGTAGAGGTAAATGTCCGTGCCTTAATGGTACGGGCTTTTTGACGGTTTCATGGCTCAATAAAAACGGTTTTTAGGAGCTCTCCACAAGTTGAGATGGGGAAAGCAGAGGAATTATTTTATAAAAATAGTTTAGTATTGTAGAATTTTAATGTGTTTAATAATAGAATCGAGATTAAACGATAAGCTAGCATACATAAGACAAAGAAAGTCTCAGAGAAAAGGTGTCGTTCCATTGACGTTAAAAAGAAGAATATTCTTCATCTTTATCTTCAGTTCGCTCGTTCCGCTTGTTTGTATTACGATTATTTCTTACTATGCGATCAACTCGATTTTATCGAATAAGATCGAGTCCGGAATCCGAAGCAACTTGAAACAAGTCACCTTGTCTTTGGAAAGCTCGATTAATAGTCTGAATCATATTTCACAGCAATTTGCTTATGAAGGCACGATCGTAAGAGAACTCGAAGAGCTTATGGTAACCAAGGAACCTTTTCTTCGGATGAAGCTGCAGCACCAATTCAAAAGCAAATTGAACCTGATTACGTTTACGAACCCGGACGTCGGATTGACGATGTATTATTTTGAGAAGGACCGAAAGTATCAATTTGAAAATTTGCCCGTGAAATACAGCTTTTCTCCACAAAAGCTCCCGCTTTTTGCGCAGTATTACGGAATTTCTTATTTCGGCCCGCATGAGAGCTTTAACCGGTTCGATAATAGATACGTATTGTCGGCTTTACGAAAAGTGGATTACCCCGGACGAGACGATGTATACGTTTACATCGAGATGGGTATCCAATTGGTGCAAAATATGTTGGACAGCGACCTATCCCAAAATAATATCAGTCATGTACTGCTGGACAATAACGGAAAGATTATTTATAGCGAGTTTCCGAGACTGTTCAAGAATGGCACGACCTTCCCCGAATTTTCGAAAGGAGATCCATCCGGCTACAGTAAGGGGTATTACTGGTATAGGCAATCAAGCAGCCAAGGCTGGAGCGTCGTGTCCGTCGTGGCTGAAGCAGACTTTAACGAAGAGAAAAATCGATGGCTTGTCCAAATTGTCCTGTTTACCTTAGTTTTCATTGCCTTAACGTTAATGCTGGCATGGTTATTATGGAAGATGGTATATAAGCCTCTCAATCAGTTTCATACGGAAATCAAAATGATCGCGCAAACCGAAAGCAAACCTTACCCGAAGCAAACCAGAATACCCGAATTCGATTCCTTGTTGGATCAATTTCAACAAATGAAGAAACAAATTTGGGATTTGTTTAACGAGGTTAAGGAAAAAGAAAAACAGCGGGTAGACCTTGAAGTGGAAAAGCTTCTGTATCAGATTAACCCGCATTTCCTAATGAATACGCTGGATACCGCGCACTGGCTCGCGGCCATGAACGGACAGCACGAAATCGACCGTCTTATCCAATCCTTGAATAAATTGCTGTATTATAATCTGGGTAAGCTGGGCAAACCGTCCACCATTGAGGAAGAAATCGATGCGGTCAAGCAATACTTGACTTTGCAGCAAATTCGGTACGACTTTCAGTTTGATGTTCGTATCCATGTCGATGAAGGCGTTCTCAAAAAGGAGGTCCCCCGGTTCATTCTACAGCCCATTGTGGAAAATTCGCTTTATCACGGGTTAAGCGACGACGGCTCTATTGTGATCGACGTCAAGCTTAATCGGGGCATCGAGATCGCCGTTCACGATAACGGTTCGGGAATGACGGAGGATCGGATTTACAAGTTGTTGAACAGTAAGGAGACCGAGCAGCAGAAGGTCGGGCTCGGAATCGGCCTGAATTATGTGAAACGCACGCTTCATTCCCGTTACGGCAACAAGGCCAAGCTCGAAATTAACAGCCGGATTGGACAAGGGACAAGCATATTTTTAACTTTGCCGGTTGAAGAGGTGAAAGATTAGTATGATCAAAGTGCTAGTCGTAGATGACGATAAGTTGGTTCGGAAAGGACTCATTTCGATGCTGCCGTGGCAAGCATTCGGAATGGAGGTCATCGGAGAAGCAAATAACGGAGAGAAAGCGCTAGAGTTTCTGGAGGAACAATCCGTCGATTTGTTATTGACGGATCTTGCTATGCCTGTCATGTCGGGAATAGAATTGATGCGAATCGTTCGCAAAAGGTTCCCGAGACTCCATGTTGTCGTTCTAACCTTACACCAAGATTTCGAATATATACAGGAAGCGCTCCGCTTGGGAGCTATCGATTATATTGCGAAAGTAGAGCTGGAGAAAGAACAATTAGATGATGTTCTGGCAAGAATTGTAGGGCGAATTCAGGAGCAAACGAATGTCGGCGCCGTTCAACGCAGCTTTAATGAACCGGTTTTCTTAACGTTCCAATCCGGTTATGCCGTTATTTGTTTGGATGGCGATTTCGACGGCAGCTGGGCGGAAGATTTGAGTCTTCCCGCACACGTGGGCCTCATGGAGGCGGACCGCAGCAGCTGGCTGTTCATTTCCGAAGAGGAAGACGATACCAATCTTTATCGGCAATTATCTAGTAAAGTAAGTACAACGGAAAATATTGCACTTGTTGAGCTGCATGATGCGGCGCAAATGCCGTGGAATGAATATCAACGATGGGTGCGGGATTTTGCGGAAAGAGAACTGTTCTATGAGTATCGTCCCGATAACAAAATCATCAAAGCCTGTATGTATAATGGGAATCAACTTCAGCATGAGCCGAACGACGAAGGTTTGGATCGATTGAAGGAGCTATGGCTGTCAGCGGAATGGCTTTACAGCGATTTTTTATTTTGCAATTTCGTTAGGGAAATTCGGCTGCTTCGTATGCCGCAGGCGAGGCTCATCGGACTATTATATGCCTATGTTAACGAGTGGAACCGTATTTTGTCGCACACCAAGCTTGGAAAGATTAAGCTTGCCGAGCCGATTCATTGCTGGTATCAAATCGAGCAGTGGATAGAGGGAATCCGCGAAAGGATTCGACTTGCGGCAAATCAAACCAATTACTCGGAGGAAATTATTAATTGTATTCTCAAGGCCGAACAAATCATGCGGTCCGAAATGGCTCAACCTTTAACCGCGGCTGAAGTGGCAAAGAGAATGAATATGAGCCGAAGCTATTTCAGCCAATGCTTTAAGGATATTATCGGAAATACGTTTAATGAGCGCATTCGAATGATTCGAATGGAGAAAGCGAAGATGTACTTACTAAGCACGAACAAAACGATTCAATGGATTGCGGAAAATACGGGGTATACGGATGAAAAGTATTTTAGCCGAAGCTTCCGCGAGCTAACCGGAATGCTTCCGAGCGAATACCGTAACAACAATCTTGCAAGCAAATCCTAGACATAATCCGGGGGGAAAACCGTGTTGAGCAAAAGCGCCGTAATATGCATAGCAGCATTATTGTTTTTGGCTACCGCATGCAGCGGATCGAGCGAAACCGCTTCCCCGACTAACGGAGAAGCGGATGGGCCGTTTGGGAAATATACGAAGCCGGTCACGTTAAGCATCGGGATGGGAGTGGAGCCGAACTTTAAAACGTATACGGGCGAAACCCCGGCGAATAATCCATGGGTCGATGCTATTAAAGAGACGTTAAATGTACAGATCGAGGTCGACTGGATTGTAGCCAATCAGAACATGGCGCAGAAGACGGATTTGGCCATTGCCAGCAACACGCTGCCGGATGCGATGGTCGTATCGCAATTTCAGTTAAATCAAATGATCAAAGCCGATGAACTTGCAGATTTGACGATTGCTTATGATCGTTATGCATCGCCTGTCATGAAAAGCATTATTGACAGTACGGAAGGAACCGCGATGGAGCATGTCACAGTGAATGGGAAGATGGTGGCATTGCCCTCGGTCGATTCAGAGGACATCAGTTTAATGTGGATCCGTCAGGATTGGCTGGATCGGCTAGGCTTGGATGTGCCGACAACAATGGAAGAGCTGGAACAAGTAGCGGCAGCTTTCGTGCATAAAGATCCGGACGGGAACGGTCAAGCCGATACGATCGGAATTGCCGTCGGAGCTTCTCTTTACGATGATTTCCATTCCGGCCCAGGGAGCTTTAATTTAAATCCGATCTTTTCCGCTTACAATGCATACCCCGGATTTTGGTTGAAGGATATTTATGGTGATCCGGTGTACGGGTCTATACAGCCTGAGATGAAAGCTGTGCTTGCCAAGCTTCGCGAGCTATACGACGAGGGCTTGATCGACAGGGAAATGGGGATTCGCGAATCCGCCGCGGAAGTTGTGATTGACGGGAAAGCGGGCATATTTTTCGCACCTTCGTCCGGCGCATATTGGCCGGTTCCGGAAGCGCTGAAGAACAATCCTAGAGCGAATTGGCAGGCATACGCCGTTCCTCTCGATACGAGCGGCAGGTTTAATGCGAAAATATTCAAACCGACCAAATCTTTTATTGTCGTTCGCAAAGGTTACCAGCATCCGGAGGCTGTTGTTAAAGTTGCGAATGTCATATTGAGGGACGAGTATAAATACGGAATCGACTTTCAACCGCTGCGGAACGTGCTAGCTCCCCGCGATGAAATTGCCTTCTCGGTAAAAGCGCTGAAAGACGTTTTATCGGGCCTTCGAGCACCTGAAGATTTTGCCGATCAGAAGGAGTACACACTGCTGCGTAACGATCTGGCAACCATTAATAATACGAAGCTTCCTCCTTACGATCAGATGGATATTCAATATTGGGATACAAGGCACAGCAATTTCAAGAGGGCTTATTCTTTACTGGTCGGAGGTAGAAATCTTCTTGATCCGAATCTCACGAAAGTGAAAAGTGCATATGTGTCCAATACGGCAACGATGGACAGCCAGTGGAGACATCTATTGGATACGGAGATGGAAGTATTCAGTCAGATCATTATGGGGGCCGCTCCGCTTGAAGCGTTCGACCTATGGGTTGCGGATTGGAAACGTCAAGGCGGCTCACGAATCACAACGGAAGTTAAAGAGGAGATGAAACAGCGGAAAAGGTAGAGAAATGTTCAATCGTTAGGGAGGCAGATGTCCGGAATGCGACCCGCTGCAGAGCGGCTGTACCATGAAATTCAGCCATTCATCTACCCGAATATATGACCGATTCCTATCACAGGAACCGGTCTTTTTTTTGTATATTGATATCTGCAACTACGTTCGCGAACAAGGAGGTCGGCCTGCCATGTCACCAGCCACAAGCGATATCGTTCGTCTTAGCAATATAAGCCGCACCTTCGGACAGGGACACGGTGCGGTACAAGTGCTCAAAGGGATCGACTTATCCGTTCCGTCCGGCCGCTTAATTGCCCTTAAAGGACGATCGGGATCCGGAAAGACTACGCTAATCAACTTGCTCGGCGCGCTTGATCGGCCGACGGACGGCGAGATTACTTTCAACGGCCGCAATATTACTCATTTGTCAAACCAAGAACGGGATCACATACGGAAGTCGGAAATGGGGCTTATTTTTCAATCGTTCGCCCTTATGCCGCTGATGACCGCTTACGAAAATGTCGAGTTTATATTACGAATTGCCGGAGTGCCTGCCGGCAGACGCGAAGAAGCCGTTGTTCATGCAATGGAGCAAGTCGGTTTAAAGTCTAGAATGCATCATAGACCGTTCGAGTTGTCCGGCGGCGAGCAGCAGAGGACGGCCATCGCCAGAGCCATTGCGCATAAGCCGAAGCTGCTGCTTGCCGACGAGCCCACCGCGGAGCTGGATACGCGTACGGGCTTGCAGATTGTGAAAGTGTTCCGCGATTTAGTGGAAAGAGGGAAAATGACGATCGTAATGACGACCCATGATCCCGCCATAATGGAGCTTGTTGATCTTGTGTATGAACTGGAGGATGGACGAATTGTCGCGAAAGCTTAACCCAGTACTCGGCTGTTTCCTCATATTATCCGTCGGCGTCTCATTAACGGGCTGCTCACTGCTTCCGTCCGAGGAGACGAAGCTGAAGCCGCCGCTCGTAAAACCTGCGCAAGAAAGCTATCGCACGGTAGCCGTTAAGAAAGGCGTCATCACGCGGGAATACAAAGGAAGCGGAAGCTTTGAGTCGACCGAGACGGAGATCGTTCAATTGAAGGACCAGGGGGGAAGAATTGAAAAAATTCTCGTTTCCGCAGGAGATCGGGTGAAGAAGGGGGATCCGCTTGTCCGCCTTGACGTGGACGGGCTTGATATTCAGCTCAAGGAGCGGGAGCTCGCGCTTGAACGCGCCAAGCAATCATTAAAACAAGCAAAGAATAGCGGAGACGAGGACTCGCTCAAAATCGCTAAACTGCAGTTCGAAATTGAAAAGCTGAAGTACGATCGCTTGTTGAATACGTTCAACAGCAAACAGCTCCTGGCCGGGATGGACGGGCAAGTTACGTTCGTCGAGGGGTTGAAGGCCGGGGACTACGCGGAGGCGTACCGGGCGCTTGTCGTCATTTCGAATCCATCAAGTCTTCGCTTAGCCCTAAGCGTCGATGCAGGGGATAAAATCGCGGACATTGATGTAGGATATCCGGCGCTGGTAAGCGTCGGAAAAGAGACGTTCGAGGGGAAAGTCGTTCAGACGCCGTCCTCCGCCCCCGATACGTTAAATGAGCAGCTTCGGGACCGATATTCCAAGACGATGTATGTCGAGCTGCCGGAAATGCCTGACGGAGTGGAAATAGGGAGCTTTGCGGACGTGAAAATTTTGCTGCAGAAACGAGACGACGTACTGGTCATTCCGCGCAGCGGACTGCGAAGCTATCTTGACAGAACGTTCGTCAGAACGCTGGAGGACGGAAAGATCCGCGAAATCGATGTGGAGACGGGGATTGCGGGTTCTACGGAAATCGAGATCACCAAGGGCTTGGAGGAAGGCGCGGTCGTCGTTTTACAGTAATGTCAGCACTGGCTTTTGGGAGGATTTCGTATGGCTTTGTTTATTATGATCGTTCGCAAGATGGTGAAGAACAAGTGGCTGGTTGCCAGTCTTTTCGCCGGCTTGCTCATTTCCGTCGCTTTGGTCAGCAGCATGCCGATTTTTACGGAAGCCATTTTGTCGCGCATGCTCGTTAAAGATATGGAAGCGCTGCAGCTCAAGACAAACATATACCCCGGCTCGCAATATTATAAAATGCTTTTTATGAAAGAAGCTCCGGAGAAACGAAGCCGGATCTTTGACGACATGAACCGGTATATGCAGGAAGATGCCGCGGACGGCTTTCAAATTCCGGTAACGGAGCTCGTTGCCGACATTCAGACTGATCCCATAAAGATCAGACCAGAGCATGATCCGTATCCCGGAACGACAAAATCGCTCCAAACGATGACGCTGCGTTCGTTCGCCGAACTGGAGGATCATATTGAATTGATCGACGGCCGAATGCCGGCGGACGAGCCGGCGGACGGGGTTTACGAAGTGCTCGTCACGAGACGGGGGCTTGTGCGATTTAATACAGTGCTCGACTCGGTGTTCATCATCGATGACGAACAGTTGAATAGCGAAATCAAGCTGAAGCCGGTGGGCATATTCGAAAAAAAACAGGATGACGATCCGTACTTCAAAGAGAGCGACTTAGCGAGTTTGAGCGGAAGCTTCATCGTTACAGACAAGCTTGCAAGGAAGTACTTCTTAGAAGAAGGCAGCATTCCGGTTGCATCCGTCGGATGGTTTTTCGTGCTCGATTATTCGAAGCTCGAACTGCAGTATCTCGACGATTTTTTACATACGAGCGAACAAATTCGCAGCGCGATGCTGAAGAAAGTGACGATGTACCAAACGTCGTGGGAGATCCCGGCGATGGAAACCGTTGCGGCCTTCACAAAGAAGGCTGAGCATCTAAAAACCGTTATATGGTCCTTACATGCGCCGGTGTTAATTATGCTCGCTTTCTACATGTTCATGGTATCGAATTTAATAGCGAATCGCCAAAAAAATGAAATTGCCGTCATTCGCAGCAGAGGTGCGGCACGGTGGCAGGTGATCGCTTCTTATGCCGTGGAAGGCGCACTCTTGTGCAGTATTGCGTTGGTTGCCGGGCCGCTGCTCGGACTGGTTTTCACGGAATTGCTCGGCGCATCGAACGGCTTTCTCGAATTTGTTCAGCGCGTGCGGCTGCCCGTCAGGCTGTCGACTGAAGCTTACCGTTACGGGGCGATGGCGTCCGGCGCATGCTTTGTAGTGATGCTGATCCCGATTGTCGTCGCTAACCGATTTACGATAGTCGGGCATAAGCAGCAGCTGTCGAGGCGGCAAGCGGCGCTTTTCTGGCACAAGGCATTTCTTGATGTCATTGCGGTAGCGGTAGCTATGTACGGCTTATATACGTTCAAGAAGCGGCTGAACGATTTGCAAAGTCTTGGATTGCAGACGGACGCTTTATCCATAGAGCCCTTGCAATTCATTGTCCCGGCGCTCTTTATTCTGGGATCCGGCTTGCTGCTGCTCCGGTTATATCCTTGGGTACTAACGCTTATTTATTGGATCGGCAAGAAATGGTGGCCGCCGACGGTTTATGCGACATTAATTCAGGTCGGCCGCTCAACCGGACAGTATCAGTTTTTGATGATGTTTTTAATAATGACGATCGCTACCGGCGTGTTCAGCGCTACCGCAGCGAGAACGATCAATACGAATGCGGAGGAGCAAATTCGATATAAGAACGGCTCCGACATTGTTCTTGCATCGCAGTGGATTGACGATAAACCGGTACAAGGGGTTTCGATACCGTCCGGTTCGTCCGGCCCGCCGGGCGCAATGCCTGCCTCGGCCGGGATCCAAGCGCCGGTGACCGTTCATTACTTGGAACCGCCCTATGAACCGTACACAACGCTCGAAGGCGTCGGGCATACGGCGAAAGTGTTCAGGAAAGAAGCTTCCTTCAACGTCGGCAATGAAGGCGGAACGGCGACGCTGATGGGGATCGATACTGACGAATTCGGCGAGACGGCCTGGTTCCGTGACAGCCTGCTCGATTATTCCATCAATGATTATTTAAATTTAATCGCGCCGGATCCGAAGGCCGTGCTCGTTTCGAGCACGCTCGCAGAGCAGAAGAAGGTGAAGCCGGGCGATACGATATGGATCGGCTGGACCGGGGTGCCGCAGCAGCCGTTCCAAGTTTACGGAATAATCGACTATTTCCCGGCTTTTAACCCAACCGTCGCCGCCAACCAAACTGGAAATAGCAGAAAGGCGGAAGAGGCGAGCGCGCCGATGCTTATCGTGGGCCATCTATCCCGCATCCAGCTTCAACTTGCCTTAGAGCCGTATGAAGTATGGATACGGTTAAAAGCGGATGCGTCCGTCGCCGAGCTGTATCAAGGAATGGCCGAGCGGAAGCTTCCGATCACAAAGGTTGTAAATACGAAGGAAGAGCTTGCAGATTTGAAGAACGATCCGTTTATGATGGCTCTCAACGGCATTCTTACGCTCGGCTTCGTGTTATCGATCATGATCAGTTTTATCGGACTCTTGTTATATTGGATATTGTCTTTGCAAGGGCGTGCCCTTCAGAACGGAATATTGCGCGCCGTCGGTTTGTCCTTGCGGCAGCTCGTAAGAATGATTGCGCTCGAGCAGCTGTTAACGTCGGGAGTTGCGGTAATGATCGGAATCGTTGTCGGAAACGCCGCCAGCTTGCTGTATGTGCCGAATTTTCAAATCGCCTTTCGCGCCGCAAGAGTCGTTCCTCCGTTTCAAATTACGGTTGATGCCGCCGATTTAATGAGAATCTACGTTTTGGTCGGCTGTATGCTCTTGCTCGGTCTCGGCATACTGGCTTGGATGCTGTCCAGGCTGCGCATTCATCAGGCGATTAAGCTGGGAGAGGATTAACGGTGATATACTGCGAAGGGCTTGTGAAAATATACAAAAGAGACGAGCTTGAGGTTTTTGCCCTGCAAGGCCTCGATCTCCGCATCGAGCAAGGGGAGCTCATGGCCATTATCGGGAACAGCGGGAGCGGAAAATCAACGCTTCTTAATATGCTCGGAGGCTTGGACCGCCCCTCGGCCGGAAAGCTCATGGTAGACGGCAAAGATTTGCTGAAATTCAGCGAGGCGGATTTTGTGCGTTACAAGCGGGAAACCGTCGGCTTCGTCTGGCAAAACAATGCGAGGAATCTAATTCCGTATTTGACTGCGCTTGAGAACGTGGAGCTGCCTATCCTTCTGACAGGCCGCCGCAGGCGTTCGCGGGCGAAAGAGCTGCTCGATGCGGTCGGGTTAAGCCATCGGGTATCCAATAAGCTGTATCAGTTATCCGGGGGGGAGCAGCAGCGGGTGGCCATCGCCATTGCGCTTGCGAATCATCCGAAGCTGCTTCTGGCGGATGAGCCTACCGGTTCCGTAGATACACGAATGGCCAATCAAATATTGGATTTGTTCCGCGATTTGAATCGAAATCTAGGGATTACGATCGTGATCGTTACGCACGATATGGAGCTGGCCAAAAAAGTAGACCGGGTGGCAGCGATCCGCGACGGGAAAATATCTTCGGAAATGCATCGCAAACGCTCCTATGCCGAGGAGCTGAAGGAGCTGGAGACGGCGGAGGAAGAAACTCATGTCGAATTTGCGGTGCTCGATAAAGCGGGCAGGCTGCAGGTGCCGTCGGCTTACTTGGAGTCCATCGGCGCCAAGCATGCGAATAAACTGCGCGTTGAGCTTGACGACGGCAAAATCGTGCTCCTGCCGTCGGGAGAATAACATGCAGCGTTAGATAAATGTTCTGCCAATAGGTGGAAAGATGTCATCGGAAATCGAAATGGTTGTCTGCCATTTGGATGACTAGCGTTCTTTTTTCTACCCAAACAAACGACGGCAGCCTATCCCGCGAAAAACGTATTCCTTTTATTCTTAATAATGTAGCATTGTGCTCGTAACGGCGACCTTGTGGTCGCCTTTTCACTGTTGGAGCACCGCAGTTTTTATTGAGATCATAGGAGCTGATTGGGAATGAAGCCTCGTTTAGGGAACGCGATCCGAGCTGCCGCCGTTTACGTATGCACGATTGTCGTATTAATATCCGGGTGCAGCACGGAGCAAGTCGTCGTTGCGGACCAAGTGATCAGTAAGGGGATTATAGAAAATATATCGACGGACAAAGCTTCGTATCTTCCGGGGAAGAAAGTGAAGTTTTCCCTCACATTGAAGCAACCTTATCGAAATTTGGAAATTATCGTTCAGTATCGGCATCTCGAAAAGCTGATCGACCGGCGCAAATTGAGAGCGTCCGGGGACGAAGCCGTTTGGGAGTGGATGCCGCCGAAGGATGATTTCAAGGGCTATATGGCGGAAGTGTTTGTTTCAGAGGAGACAATCGAAGATCACGCGAATATTGCGGTCGACGTTTCATCCGATTGGAGCAAATTTCCGCGTTACGGGTTTTTGTCCGACTTTTCAAAGATGGGACAACAAAGAATGGAGAACGTGATCGAACGGCTCAACCGGTTCCATATCAACGGACTTCAGTTTTATGACTGGCAATATAAGCATCATGATCCGATCAAATTAACCGATGGAGAGCCGGCCCGGGAGTGGCCCGATATTGCAAAACGCCCGGTCGCATACGATACCGTGAAGGGCTATATCGGTCTGGCCCACGCTAAAAATATGAGGGCAATGAATTATAACCTCATATTCGGGGCCTACGAGGATGCGGCAGAAGACGGGGTGAAGCAGGAGTGGGGGCTGTTTAAGGGCCGCAACCGGTCCGAACAAGACAAGCATCCGCTTCCGGGCTGGGCAAGCGATATTATGCTGTATAATCCGGACAATCCCGAATGGCAGCAATATTTGATCGAGAAGGAAAAAAGAGTGTTTGATTTGCTGCCGTTCGACGGATGGCATGTGGATCAGCTGGGCGATCGGGGTACGGTGCTGGATGCGGACGGAAAGAGCGTCAGGTTGTCCCAAGGATATGTTTCGTTTCTTAAGGCTGCGAAACAAAGCTTGGACGTCGATTATGTCATGAATGCGGTCGATCAGTACGGCCAAGGGCTGTTGGCGGCGCTGGCTCCTCTCGATTTTCTTTACAGTGAGGTTTGGTCTTACCCAACCTATGAACATTTGAAAGACATTATCGATCAAAACAACAATTTAAGCAGGGGCCGATTGAATACGGTTCTCGCCGCGTATATCAACTACGAACGCTCCGCTAAAGGGATCGGCACATTCAATGCGCCGGGCGTCTTGTTTGCGGACGCGGTCATTTTCGCTTCCGGGGGAGCTCATCTGGAGCTGGGAGAGCATATGCTTTCACACGAATATTTCCCGATAAAAAATTTATCCGTTCCGCCGCAATTGGATGATCAGCTGATCCGATATTACGATTTTCTTACCGCATATCAAAATATTTTGCGGGACGGTCTGGAGGAATCGAAGCTTTCCGTAGAAAGCCCGGACGGACCGGAAATCACGGGCAGAGCCCAGCAAGGTAAAATTTGGTCATTCGCAAAGCGGAAGGACGGGAGCGAGATCGTACACTTTATCAACTTCACCGATGCGACATCGTTGGAGTGGAGAGATAATATGGGCGATCAAGCCGAGCCGAAGGAGCTTCATGACGTTGGCGTCGTCTTTCCGTCGGACGAGAAGGTGAAAGGCATAATGTTCGCTTCTCCGGATTACTACAACGGTTCGGCGGTAGAACTGGCATTCGAACAAAGGAACGGACAAGTGTACGTGACGCTTCCGCATCTGAAGTATTGGGACATGATGAAAATCGACTACAAGCAGCGGTAGAAATGTGTCTGAATTTTAGGATGATAAATGTCGACGGCGTGAAATGCATTTATCTACCTTAACTCGCGACGCCCTCCTAACTCTTTGGAAGACGACTTCCGTTTATACTAGGTTCTGCAACACAATATTACATTCAAACTTGGAGGGTCATATGAAAAAAAGTTTAATATTATTACTCTCGCTTTCGTTGATTGCCACACTTCTTCTCTCCGCCTGCTCGAAGGATCCGGAATCTACGGAACCGGCGGAGTCGACGGAATCGGAGCAGCCGGGGGATACGGCGTCGCAGGATGAAACCGGTTCCGATGCCAGCGGAATCGACGAAGACGGGAACGGTGTCCCGGATTGGCAGGAGAAGCAGATTGAGCTTACGATCGCCTTCAAGCACTATGGGGAAGACGACGCATTGAACCCGCTCTTTCTGAACGCTCTGAAATTTTCCGAGAAGTATCCGAATATTAAGGTGGTTCGCGATGCGCAGCTGGCTGTCAACCAATCGGACCAGGAGCAGCTTGAAATCCTTACCGCCAGAGCAATGGATGGGACGATTCCCGATATTTTCTATTCGCCTCTTTCGGCTGAAATGTACGATCGGGAGCTAACGCTCGATTTAACGCCGTATCTTGATGCCGACCCGGAGTCGAAATGGATTTCCGAAAACGCAAAAGAGTTTATTAAATCATACGACGGCAAAGAGATATACGGCCTTCCTTGGATGTCCACGGGGCAATTCCCGGCGATAAACATAAGGCTGCTCAGAGAAAATAATATCGCGATCCCGCCGTATAACTGGACGTACCAAGATTATGAAAATTTGCGTTCGGAAGTTGCGAAGCTGACTCCGAACAATCCGATATTCCCGGGCATTATCGAATTCATTGATCACGGACCGCATTACTTTGACAGCATTCCGAACGGTTGGAAAGCCTTTAACACCGAAACCCGCAGATTTGATTTCACGAACAGCGTAGGATTCGGCGCATGGCTCGATCAATTTGCGAAAGAAAACAAGCAGGGCTTGCACTTCTGGGATTTACCGGAAGAGGATCGCAAGAAGAAGGTCGGAGACTTGGGATGGCCTTGGGGCGACGGACTGGAAGTAGTCGGCAACATCTGGATGCACGCATTAAGCGGCGATATAACCGAGATGGTCAAAAACCGCAAAATGGAGATCGATATTTATCCGATGCCGAAAGCGCCTGAAGGCGGAACGACCAGCATCCATGCATACTACGATACGTTAAGCATATCCAGCTTTTTGGCGGAAGATCCCGTAAAAGCGGAAGCGGCATACCATTTGCTGAAATGGTTGACTTACGGTGAAGAAGGATTGAGGTCCCGCTGGGCGTTGATCGACGAATATATGGGACTTCCGGAGGATGCTCCGCTCAGGGCGGAAGACCGGATGGCGGATTTCGTGCAAGGCTGGCCGGTTACGACGAATCCTGAGGTGCTTAAGGATCATCCGTTCGTTAAAGGGTTTCCGGAAGATAGCGAGGCTGCAATCTATAATTTCGCGGCGTTCCAGAACGTCGACTTCCAGCAGATGCTTGCCAATCCGGTCCCTTATCCGAGAAACTTGCCGGCTGTAGCGAAGGTTTACGAGACGCTTAACCCTTGGCAAATCAGAGACCAAATTCGAGACGAAGGCAAGAAATATGACGATGTCGCGGCGGAGTGGGACGAAATGCTGAATAAATCGCTTGACGATTACTTGCGCGAATACAACAAACAATAATTAAAGATGAACGATCAATAGTTTCTAATTGGCAACAATTAGAAACTATTGATTTATTATCAGGTATTTGGGTTATGTCAGTAAAAATTTTGAATCTATAGGTTGTGATTCAATGAAGACAACATCGAAAATCCCGTTTATTGCCGCAGGAATGTTGCTGATCGCGGTCGCGGTATGGCTAATCTACGGCAGCAATGCGAGAGACACGTCCGGCGAGCAGCGTTCCGAAGCTGATTATGCACGCAGCATCGCGGCAGTGGAAGCCCATATAAGCAGCTCCGAAGGAGAAAACAATTACTATAGCGTGTTTAACCGATGGAACAATGCGAGCGTTCCTGTTCCGGCTCAGCGTTACGATATTCCTGCGGCCAAGCTAAGCGGCGGAGCGTCATACGGCAAGGCGCAAAGCGAAGGCTACGAAGGCGATGTCGTTTATGCCGCTCCGAAAGACGTTGTAACCTTTGACGTGGACGTTGCGGAACAGGGGCTTTATGAAATATGGCTTGATTATTATATTTTACCGCAGACGGTTTTGAAGCCTGAGCTGAGGATCGACATTAACGGTAAAAATCAATACAACGAAATGAACAAATTGGTTCTCGGAATGGACTGGCGCCCCGAAGCCGACGAGCGCAAGATCGACCGTTTCGGCGACGAACTGACTCCGAAGTCGGTGATCGTTTCGAGCTGGAAGAACGAAGCTCTTGCCGACCCCAATTACTTTTTCGCGGAGCCGCTGAAATTCCAATTGAATAAAGGAAAAAACACAATCCGAATGACGCTTCACGAGGGGCATATTTTGCTTGGAAGGATCGAGCTTAAAAATACGGACGCCTCCAACGTTACATATGAACAATATCTTGCAAGCACGACAGGAGCGAAAGAGGCTGTCGATCGGCTGGTTACTATCGAAGCCGAACATGTAAGTCTCAAGAATCGGCAAAGCATCCGCAGCAAATACGTAAGAGACCCGCAGATTACGCCGTACGCTTATAAACATAGGGTACTGAACGTGTTGGACGGGTACTCTTTCGGGGACAGCGGGGACAAAGTCTCCTACCGTTTTTCGATAGAAGAAAGCGGTTTCTATTATGTGACATTGAAATACTCCCAAGACACTAATAACGGAATGCCGACACATCGAAAAATTGAGATCGACGGGAACGTGCCGTTTAAACAATTGGAGAACTATTCTTTCGGCTATTCCAGCAATTGGCGAAACGAAACGCTGCACGACGACAAAGGAGAGCCGTTCCGGATTTATTTGGAGCAAGGGGAGCATACAGTAACGCTTTCCATCGACAACACCAGTGTAAAAGAAGTATACCATGAGCTGCTCAAGACTTTAGAAGCAATCGACGCTACGGCGCAGGAAATCAACCGGTTGACCGGCGGGCTTGTCGATAAAAAGCGCAAATGGAAAATCGAGAAGTATATTCCGAACATCTCTACTTATTTGGTCGGCATCGCGGGCAAAATCGAACAGCAAAAGGTTGCCTTAATCGAGCTGACCGGCAATAAAGACCTTCCTGTCATTACGGAGCTTTCCATTGCAGAGGGGCTTGTCCGTGAATTTATTCAAGATCCGGAAGAGCTGCCTCATTATATGAACAAGTTCAATGAGGGGCAGTCGTCGGCTTACGGAAAAATAAAAACGATTCTGCCGATGCTTGTTTACAATCCGATGCACCTCGATAAAATTTACTTCCACAGCGGCGGAGAGCTGCCGGCGGCGAATGCCGGTCTGCTTACAAGAGCCGTTGAAAATACGAAGGCTTTCTTATATTCCTTTGTAAACCCCAGATATGCAAGTGCGGCGGGCATGGATGACAACACCGTCGAAATTTGGGTAAATCAATCCAGACTGTATGTGGAAATCATGCAGCGAATGATTGACGAGGAGTTTACGCCGGAGACCGGAATCAAAGTGAAGCTGTCCCTCCTTCCGGATGAAAACAAAATCGTGTTATCGAACGCAGCCGGCAGCACGCCGGATGCAGCATTAGGAGTCAGCCACGGCAGACCGTTCGAGCTCGCGCTGCGGGGCATCATCGAAAACTTAAGAACGTTTGACGGATTTTACGAATTAGCCGAGGAGTACGATCCGAGCGCGTTCGTACCCTTTATTTACGACGAGGGCGTGTACGCCTTCCCGGAAACGCAAGACGTCAAGTTGTTGTTCTACCGTAAAGATACTATGGAGTTTCTTGGGGAGGAACCGCCGCAAACATGGGATGATGTCGTCAGCCTCGTTCCCGTGCTGCAAAAGTACAACATGAACTTTTATACGCCGCTCGGGTCGGATAACGCGTTCAAAGGTTTTGACGTGACTACGCCGTTCATCTACCAATTCGGCGGGCGATTGTACGATGAATCGGGAAGTAAAGTCGTTATCAATAAAGAAGGCGCGTACAAGGCATTCGAATTTATGACGGACTTGTTTACGGTATACAATATCCCGATCACGACCTCCGAGTTTTTCCAAAGCTTCCGAAACGGAAAGACGCCCGTCGGCATCGGCGACGCGAATATGTATATTCAATTGAAGCATGCCGCGCCGGAGCTGGCCGGACAATGGGGAGTACTGCCGATCCCGGGAGTCATGAACGACGAAGGAATCATTGAGCGGTGGGATCCGACGTACGGCAGCGCAAGCATTATATTCAAGGGCAGCGACAAGAAGCAAGAGGCTTGGAAATTTATTAAGTGGTGGGCGAGCGCCGACACGCAGAGCGACTTTTCGTACAATATTCAAGCGACTTTAGGAGAAAAGTTCCTGTATATGACGGCCAATTTGAAAGGGTTTGCGAAAAGCGCTTGGCCTTCCGATTCGAAAGACGTCATTTTGGAGCAATGGAAGTGGATCCAGGCGACGGGGAAAGTGCCGGGGGACTATGTACTGGAACGTGAAATCAGCAATGCTTGGAACCAGGTCGTATTTAGCAAGCAAAATCCGCGCATAGCGATCGATAATGCGGTAAAGACGATCAACAGGGAATTGGAACGGAAATTGACGGAGTTTGGTTACATTGAGAAAGGTACATTAATCAGACCTTACGTTGTTCCAACGATTGAAAATGTAAAGAACTGGGTGAGAATCAATGGAAACTAGCGTCAGGGTAAAAGTCAAAGGCAACGCCGAGCTTAACCGGCAGTGGAAGCATCGTCTTGTTAAAGCAGCGGATTCTCCCTATTTCTTTATACTGCCGTATGCCGTTCTATTTTCGTTATTGATCGTGCTGCCCGTGGGAGTCGCTATGGCGTTGTCTTTTACTTATTTTAATACCGTTGAATTCCCCGAATTCGTCGGCTTTAAAAATTATGTCGATTTGTTCACAGGCGACTCCGTGTTTCTGCAATATGCCATATCCAACACGCTGCTCTATTCCGTCATCGTAGGTCCGATCGGGTACATGCTTGCGTTTTTCCTTGCTTGGATGCTTTCGCAGGTTCCGCATGGCATTCGAACGATCTATACCGTTATCATTTATTCGCCGTCCGTAACCGGACCGGTCATGATGGCTGTCGTATGGAGGGTGCTGTTCAGCGGGGACCAAGCGGGTTATTTAAACTACTGGCTTCTAAGAATGGATATCATCCAGGAACCGCTGCAATGGCTGAAGTCCCCTGATTTGCTTGTGCCGATTATGATTTTTATCGGACTGTGGGGGAGCATGGGCGTCGGCTTTTTGGCTATGCTTGCCGGCTTGATGAACATCGACAAGACGTTATATGAAGCGGCTTACATTGACGGAATTCGGAACCGCTGGCAGGAAATTTTCTTTATTACGATTCCGTCGATGAAGCCTCAGATGCTGTTCGGAGCCGTCATGGCCATTATCGGAACCTTCAATGCATCCGGGATCGCCGCTACGCTCAGCGGGGGAACGCCGCCTCCGCAATATGCCGGGTGGATGATCGTCGACCATGCCAACGATTTCGGCTTCGTTCGTTACGAAATGGGATATGCGTCCGCGGTCACTGTGGTTCTGCTGTTAATCGTTATTTTGTTCAACAAAATCAGCTACAAATTGTTCGGAGACAACAAATAAACTCAATACTTTACTGGTAAGTGTGGTGAGAAGTTTGATCAAAATTAACCCCGGCAAGTTCCATAAGGATCAGATGAGCTTTCATGTAACGTTAACCGTGTTATGCGTGTTTATGGCTCTGCCGATTGTGTTTATCGCGAATCATGCCTTTAAACCGTTTACGGAGCTGTTTGCGTATCCGCCTACTTTTTTCGTAAAGCAGCCTACGATGGAAAACTTCCGTCTATTGCTCAACTTTTCGGCGGAGTCGGGAATACCGGCGTCCAGGTACGTGTTCAACAGCTTGCTGACAACCACAATCGTCATTCTGTTAACGTTGTTGATCAGCTCATTGGCGGCGTTCGGCTTGTCTAAGCTTCAGTTCAAAGGCAAGGACACATTTAACAGGATCAACACGCTCGCGCTGATGTTCGTTCCGGTCGCCGTTTCGATTCCACGGTTTCTAATCATCGAGAAGCTGGGGATCTTCAATACGTACCTCGCGCACATTATCCCGATGCTGGCGATGCCGATCGGTATTTTCCTCATCAAGCAATTTATGGACCAAATTCCGAATGATTTGATCGAAGCGTCGAAGATGGACGGGGCGGGGAATTGGCGGGTGTATTGGAACGTGATGCTGCCGCTGGTCAAACCGGCGCTCGTAACGGTCGCGATCCTAACGTTCCAGGCGAGCTGGGGAAATGTCGAAGGCTCGTCCATCTTTACGGATGACGAAACGCTGCGGACGCTCCCGTTCTATATGAACACCTTAATCGCTCAATCGGGCAACATTGTTGCAGGCGCGGGCTTGGCGGCGGTAGCCGGGTTGGTCATGTTTGTTCCTAACCTGATTCTGTTCATCATTTTACAAAATAAAGTCATGGATTCCATGGCTCATACGGGGATTAAGTAATATGAACAAACGGAACATTGCAGGTGCGCTGAAGTTTGTTGCCGCGGTTATGTTGATTTATTTTTCTATTCCTTACACACATGCCGCCGCCGAGGCTCCTTACTATACCTACACTAGCGACAGTGAAGGGTATACGATTAAGACCCAAGCCGCATACACGCCGGCCGCACAAATTTTGACAATTAACGGCCAGAGGCTTGAGACGCCGGAGCATGTGTTTGTCGACCGGCAAGATTATATTTATATTTCCGATAGCAAGCTGAACAAAGTTTTTATATTAGACAGCAATTACCGCTTTGACCGGGAGCTGACCAGCGACAAGTTTTCCGCCATTAAGAGCGTGTTCGTTACGGATCAATATATTTATGTGGCGGACGGGTCAAATAAAATACTCGTGTTCGACAAGCCCTCCCATACGTTGGTGCAAGAGATAGGCACGCCCGATTCGCCGATTTTCTCGGAAGGCTATAAATTCAACCCGACGCATATTGCGGTAGATGTCAGAGGCAATATTTACGTTCGAAGCTCCGGCTCCGTAAACGGCCTGATCATGTTAAACCGAGACGGCGAGTTTATTAGCTTCTTCGGAGCCAATCCGCTGAAGGTTCCGATTATGGATCGGATCCGTTCTCTTCTTCTGACTAAGGTCCAGGAAGAGAAAATTCAGAAGGTGCAATCCGACGTGCCGAGCAATATAGCGATCGACCGGAAAGGCTTTATTTATACAGTCACTTCATCCGTAGAGACAAACCCGATTAAGAAGTTCAATGTGTCCGGCACGAACTATTTCCCGGACAATATGGTCGGAACGTTCTCGATGGAGAGCGTCTGGATCGGGAAGCACAACAACGTCTTCTCCGTCAGCTCGGACGGTTGGATTTTTGAGTACGATGCCAACGGGAATTTGCTGTTTATGTTCGGAGGCAAAGATTTTAACTCGATCCGATTAGGTTTGCTAAGCCGGCCGGTCAGTATCGCTTCCAATTCTTCGGACGAGCTGATCGTCGTCGATCAAGGCACAAATTTGATCCAAACGTATCGTTCGACCGAGTTTGCCGATGCCGTACACAGCGCCATGGACGCTTATCAAGACGGCGATTACGAGAAAAGTAAAGAGCTTTGGAAATTTACGCTCCAATACAATTCCTTGTTTGACAATGCTCATATCGGCTTGGGCAGCGCGTTTCTCCGCGAGGGCGACGCCTACGCTGCAATGGAGGAGTTTTGGGATGCGAAGTACAATACGGGCATATCGGAGGCGTTCTGGGAAATTCGCCAGAAGTGGCTTCAAAACAACCTGAATGTTGTATTTTCGATCTTAGTCGCCATATTGATCCTCGGCTATGCTCATACATTGTTAAACAAAAGATACGGGTATGCCGGAGCCATCGGCGGCAAGCTGCGAATCGTGAGACGAATAAAAGTCGTTGATGATTTGCTTTACATTTCCAGCTTTTTGAAACGACCGTTAAACGGATTTTACGAAATCCAGTACGAAAACAGGGTGTCCCGTACATCGTCGACCGTCATCTACATACTCGTCATCGTTATGGTGATCGCACTGTATGAATACGCGAATCCGTTGTTTGTGCCCAAGCACGGGTATTTTCTGCACGAATTGTCTGTCATGATCGGCCTGGCTGTGTTGTGGGTATTATCCAATTACTTAATTTGCTCCATCTCCGACGGCGAAGGGAAATTCAAGGACGTATATAATGCTACCGCATACTCCTTGAGTCCGATGCTCGTGATCATCCCTCCGCTGATTTTAGTAAGCAACGGGCTGACGCTGGAGCAATCGGTCTTTTATCATTTGCCGGTCCAGGCGATCACGATTTGGGTCGCGTTTCTTATGTTTTTCATGATCAAAGATATCCATGGCTATGAAGTCGGAGAAACGGCAGGCGTTATTATTAAAAGCTTATTTACGATGCTTGTCATCGGTTTGTTCTTGTTTGTGTTTTATTCGCTAGGCAGTCAACTGCTTGGTTTCGTGCATGATGTCTTGACGGAGGCGGGCAACAGATGGTCATGAAACTAATGAAATACGGGATTGTCATTGTAATCCTTGCGGCATTCGGCGTGAGCTACTTGTTGAAGGGTGTTCAAGATGTCAAATACGGAGTCGCCGTGGCTCAAAGCAATCCTATAGACATAGCGGTTAACGAACAACCGAATTCATGCGACAGAGCGGCTGCCGAAACCGTCATTCCGAAATCGTTTAAGAAGGTGGCGGAGAACGAGCGGCTCGAGCTGTACTTGGAAGAAGAGAGCGTCGCCATTGCCGTTAAAGACAAATGCAACGGATACGGATGGTTCTCTTACGACGTCAACACCGATTTGAGCGAGGCCGGATACAGCGCCGAAATGATCAATTACATCAAATCCGGAATTTCCATTATTACGTACGATAAATTCACGCCGGGGCGAAGAACGGTCCTGGGAGACAAAGCGCAAAAACAATATCAAATGAAAGAAGACGGATTTACCGTAACCGTCGATTTCACCAAGGCTCAGGTCAAATTCGATGTTTCCGTTACCTTAAAGGCAGGGGATGTTATCGTTCAAATTCCTAAAGAAAGCGTGAAGGAAGATCCGGATTTGTGGCAGCCGGGGAACGACGACATTTCTTTAAGCGAAGTGATTTTGTATCCGTTCTTCGGAAGCGTAACTCACAAAGACAACGGATATATGGTCATTCCGGACGGTTCCGGCGCGATCGTGAAATTAAGCGAAACGCCGAAATACGCAACCGGTTATTCAGCCCCGGTGTACGGATCGGATCCCGGCTACGAAAGCGCCGTGTCAATTAATGCGAAGCGGATCGCCGTCAAGCCGTTGGAACGAGTGTCCATGCCGATGTACGGCATCATCCACGACGTGGACCGGGCCGGATTGCTGGTTATTTCGGAAGACGGCGCCGGTTACGCAACGTATAACTATGTTTCCAAGGGGCTGCAGTCCGATTATTACCAGTCGTATTTCAATTATATTTATCGGGCCGCTTACTCCCAATTCCAAAGCCGGGTAAAGGAAGACCAGCACATCTTAGGCTTCCAAGAAAAGCCGAATCAGTTCGACTTGGTTCAACGCTATGTGTTTCTGAACGGGAAGCAAGCGAACTACGTCGGGGCGGCCAAAGGCTTTCGCGACTTTCTGGTGAAGAAAGACGGATTAAGCAAGAAAGCCGAATCGGGATTCGGCAAAGTTCCGATGAAAATCGATTTTATTAATAATGAAGTAACGATGGGGACGCTAGGGGCCGAAAATGTTCCCGCAACGACATACAAACAGGCGAGGGAAATTGTACAAACGCTTAAGGGCAAAGGCTACGATGCGTTACATGTTTCTTTCAGAACCTTCAGCAAAGAGGATCTTGGGTATCGCTTCAAGGCGATGAACAATCTCGGCGGAAGCGGCGCATTAAAGGAGACAACGGATTATTTCGACGCGAATCATGTTAAGTTCAGCTATTATGCCGATTATGCGAGATCCTATTATGAAAAGACGCGGTATACAGCCAGTAAGCTGAACAGAAAAGATATGGGTGTGGCGAACGAGAACAAATCGCTGTTCAACTTCTTGAACAATCCGAAGTATTTCAAGGTCATGGCGGAACAAGATCTAAACGCTTATAAAAAATTCAATATTCGTTCATTGGCCTTGGACGGCTTTGGGGCAAGCCTATTCACTCATTACGATCACGGAACGATCGGTTATTCGAACGAGGGGATGGCTTACATTGAAAATACGCTGCAGCAGCTGAAGGAACAAGGGATAGAAACGAATCTATATACGCCCGATGCTTATCTCTATAAATATATTAACGATTATTACGACGCGCCGATCGCTTCCTCGGAGCTCATATTCATCGACGAGACGATCCCGCTTGTTTCGCTCGTGTTAAGCGGCTACGCCGATCTGTATTCGCCTTATATGAATTTTTCGTCGAATGATACCGACTCGATGCTCCGGTTGATTGAGTTCGGGATTTATCCGGCCTTCGTATTAACGGGCGATTCCACATACGACATTAAATATACCGCTTCCAACGACGTTTATACTTCGGAATACAAATATTTAAAGGATCGCATGGACTTTTATTATTCCTCGATCAGTCAAGCATTAACCGAAGTGTTAGGCAGCGAAATGGTCGATCATCGGATGATTGAACCCGGAGTGGTGCGGGTCGAATACAGCAACGGGAAGAAAATACTCATCAATTACAACAGTACGGACATGACTTATGAAGATGTGAAAATTAAATCAAAAGGGTTTGTGATTTTATGACAACTCGCTTGAGTATGAGAATCAAACAGGGCTTAACAGGCATACTCTTCATAAGTCCTTGGATTATCGGTTTTTTGGCATTTGTCACCTATCCGTTGTATAAAACGATTTTCATGAGCTTCCATAATGTTTCCTACGGATTAAAGTCGGGATGGAGATATAAATGGGTCGGCGCGGAAAACTATCACAGAATTTTGTTTGAAGAAACGGACTTTGTCATTGAAGTTCAAAATTTTTTCGTCAGCACGCTGCTTTACGTGCCGGTCATTATTGCACTGTCGGTGATCATCGCCATGCTGCTCAACCAAAAGGTGAAAGGAAAATCGTTTTTTCGCCTGCTGTTTTTCTTGCCGATCATTATATTGAACGGCGAATTGATGGAAAACATGAGCAGCTACGGGGGCATGTCGATTATCGCCAATCGTTTCATTCTGGAAACGCTGTTTACGATTATTCCATCTAAAAGCGCAGTGCTATTGATCGTCGATTTATTCGATCTGATTGTTCAATTGCTTTGGTATAGCGCAGTACCGATCCTGCTTTTCCTGGCGGCGCTTCAAAAAATCAGCAAAGACATGTACGAGGCAGCATCCATCGACGGAGCGTCTCCTTGGACGAGCTTTTGGAAAATTACGCTGCCTACCATTTATCCGCTAGTAAGCATTTGCGTCATTTACATCGTCGTATTTCTGGCTAACTTCGAAGCGAATCCGATCAATTCGATTATTATGAATTCGAAATTCGACGGGTCAAGGCGGGAAGGGTATGCCTCCGCATTAGCGATTCTTTATTCCGTCGTACAGATCGTATTGATTGCGATTTTGTATTACGCGACTCGCAGCAAAAATACGAAGGGGAGGTGATCGGAGATGACAAGCGCGCATGTTCGCATGAAACATCAATTGGGGCGGTACACACCCTCAGTAAAGAAGCTGCTCTTCGGCATGCAAATCAGCGACGGCATCGTGTACAAAGCGGCGACCTACGCTACGCTCATCGTATTTGGGTTTGTATTCTTGTTTCCGCTGCTTTATATGCTGTCGGCGAGTCTGATGTCCAATATGGACTTGGTGGATAACACCTTCGAATGGATTCCTTCCAGTCTATATACCTTTAACTATGAAGCGACATGGAGAGCCTTACGGCTGCCGAACGCTTTCTTTACAACTGCAATGGTGGCCGGTGCTTCTACCGTCAGCGTCATTCTTTCTTCCTCGCTGATCGGTTACGGGTTAGCCCGCTTTCAATTCATAGGTAAAAGTGCAGTTTTCGCTTTGCTGTTATTTACTTACATCGTTCCGAAGACATTGTTTTTCATTCCTAGATTTCAAATTTATATGGAGCTCGGGTTGAAAGGGAATCTCGGGGCGTTGGTGGTGCCGGCATTAACGGGTCAAGGGGAGCAGGCCGCACTGTTTATTCTCATTTTCTATCAGTTCTTTAAAATGATTCCTAAAGCGCTGGAGGAAGCGGCGTTTATCGACGGAGCGGGTGCGTTAAGAACGTTCTGGAATATAGCGATCCCGATGGTCGGTCCGGCTTTTATTATCGTCGGCGTTTACGGCTTCTCCATTTATTGGAACGAAACCTTTTTAACGAACTTTTATTTAGATGGAAAAATAAAGACCGTGCCGATGCTGCTCGCCGGATTGGAAAACAACTTCGGCGCGGCGGTGAACGATATCGGAGGGGGAGATTTCAGTAAAAATCCAAATCTGAACTATACGGAGGCCAAAGCGTTCGCAGGTACTTTGATTTCCATTGTCCCGCTGGCGCTTATGTATCTTGTCGTACAAAGATGGTTTGTGGAAAGCATCGACAAAACAGGCATTACCGGCGAATAAAACAATCAACAGGGAGAGATGTTCACTATGGTAAGAGTAACGGTATGGAATGAGAATCGTCACGAGAAGCACAATCCGGTTGTAAGCGGAATTTATCCGAACGGCATTCATGGCGCGATTGCATCCTTCTTAGCCGAAGCGGGTTTTGTTGCAGGGACGGCGACGTTAGATGAGCCGGAGCACGGCTTAACGGATGATGTATTGAACAATACCGACGTACTGATTTGGTGGGGACATCTCGCCCACGGAGATGTAAAGGATGAAATCGTTCATAAAGTACAACAGCGCGTGCTTAACGGAATGGGCTTAATCGTGCTTCACTCCGGCCATTTTTCTAAGATTTTTAAGGCATTAATGGGCACAAGCTGCGATTTGAAATGGCGGGAAGCGGACGACCGGGAACGCCTTTGGATTGTGGCGCCGAGCCACCAGATCGCCGAAGGAATCGGGGAGTATATTGAGCTTGAAAAAGAAGAGATGTACGGCGAGCACTTTGATATCCCTGCTCCCGATGAGCTCGTCTTTGTCAGCTGGTTCGAAGGCGGCGAAGTGTTCCGCAGCGGCTGCACATATACGCGCGGCAACGGTAAAGTGTTTTATTTCAGACCGGGCCATGAAACGTATCCGACCTACCACAACAAAGAGATTCAGCGTGTCATTATTAATGCGGTGAAATGGGCGCAGCCTGTCGACCGCAACCGCCCGGTTTACGGACATTCTGAGTTAGACTAAAAAGTGGACACTCCGAATTAG
>NZ_JAQZSG010000005.1 GCF_028745515.1 Paenibacillus thermotolerans
AATGCGTGGAGCTGACGAATACTAATCGGTCGAGGGCTTATCCTAATAAGCAATACACGGAATGATGTCTCACGTTTCGCATCCGGTTTTCAGGGGGCAAGACTCCTTGAACCGCATAAATGATGTTTCTTGGCGGAAACATCGATGGTTTGGTGATAATGGCGGAAGGGAACCACGCGTACCCATCCCGAACACGAACGTTAAGCCTTCCAGCGCCGATGGTACTCGGACCGCAGGGTCCCGGGAGAGTAGGACGTCGCCAAGCCGACAACAGAGNCGTACCCATCCCGAACACGAACGTTAAGCCTTCCAGCGCCGATGGTACTCGGACCGCAGGGTCCCGGGAGAGTAGGACGTCGCCAAGCCGACAACAGAGCGCCCTTGATCGAATCAACGATCAAGGGCGCTTTTTTCGTGTCGATCTAGAACAAGGTGACGAACATGAGCCTAACGGAAACGAATGTCCGCTAAAATGGGCAAGTTTACATAATTCGGCCATTTAACGGAACG
This sequence comes from Paenibacillus thermotolerans, assembly GCF_028745515.1. Classification (GTDB taxonomy): domain Bacteria; phylum Bacillota; class Bacilli; order Paenibacillales; family YIM-B00363; genus Paenibacillus_AE; species Paenibacillus_AE thermotolerans. Next base: position 511 of record NZ_JAQZSG010000005.1, read on the forward strand.
CGTTGTCCGCTAACACGGGGTTTTTTCACGATATTTTGACTTTTCAACATATTAGCGGTCATCTTGTTCCGCTAATTCGTAAAATTCCGCCGTTTGCTNCATTTAACGGAACGCGTTGTCCGCTAACACGGGGTTTTTTCACGATATTTTGACTTTTCAACATATTAGCGGTCATCTTGTTCCGCTAATTCGTAAAATTCCGCCGTTTGCTGCGAATTAGCGGACAATGTGTTCCGCTAATTTCGCTCGAAAGCGCATGCCAAGCAAATCATTACGAATGTCAGCCTGCCCCAATGTCCGGACACACGTCCAGAACGAACTGTTTCGCGACTAAATAAGAAACAGTCAACAAAAGATGGCAAACAGATTCAAAGCGTTAAAAATGGCATTTGAATGCGGTTGGCAGAAGCATCGATGGTTTGTGGGCATGGCGAAGGGGAACCACGCGTACCCATCCTGCACACGAACGTAAAGCCTTCCAGCGCCGATGGTATTCGGACCGCAGGGTCCCGAGAGAGTAAGACGTCTCCAATCCGACAACAGAGCTCAAAAACTGACCTTATTTGAACTCATAGAATCAATAATTGACTTTAACCGGCGGGAAGCCGAGAAACGAGCGCCATTTTGAGCCGTTTAAGCTCAAATAATGACATTAACCGACTAAGATGCGGCAAAGCATCGTTCATAAGCTCACGAATTGAGCTTATGCGATAAGATAGCATCAAATATTGAACTAACGTCGATGGTACATGGACCACAGCTGCCTGTGGAATCAGACGCTGCCAAGCAGACAACAGTGCGCCCACCCTGAAGTGATTACGATCATGGAGGGTTATTGTTCCAGCATATTCGCGGACAACGGATCCGTAATTCTATAGCCGAAAATGTCACAAATAAGGAACCTTATGTCCGTATTTTCTTGAGCCGCAACCATGTAATCGTACATAGATCACTACCGTATTTGGAATCCCAATTTTGTACTCATTGTGACTTCCTTGAATCTTCATATCCACTCTGATACTATGGCAATAATATCTTTCTAGAGGGCCCCCAAAAAAGGCGATCGATTGTTATATTGAGGAGGATCTGTTTTGAGCTGGGAAACGAAATTTGCAAAAGAAGGCTTAACCTTTGACGATGTGTTGCTGCTTCCGCGCAGGTCTGAAGTATTGCCGAGAGATGTGGATGTTTCCACACAAATGACGCCGAAGCTGAAATTAAACATTCCGTTAATCAGCGCCGGGATGGACACGGTAACGGAATCGAAGCTCGCCATTGCGATCGCCCGTGAAGGCGGAATCGGCATTATCCATAAGAATATGTCCGTTGCTCAACAAGCGGAAGAAGTGGACCGGGTAAAGCGCTCGGAGAGCGGCGTTATAACGAACCCGTTCTCTCTTACTCCGGAGCATCATGTGTATGACGCGGAAGAGCTGATGGGCAAGTATCGAATTTCCGGCGTTCCGATTGTCGACAACAACAACAAGCTCGTCGGCATTATAACGAATCGCGACCTTCGTTTCGTTCATGATTACTCGATTTTGATTAAAGAGGTCATGACAAAGGAAAATTTGGTTACCGCTCCGGTCGGCACTACGCTGCAAGAGGCGGAGGTCATTCTGCAGAAGCATAAGATCGAGAAGCTTCCATTGGTCGACGAGAATTATCAGCTGAAGGGTCTTATCACCATTAAGGATATCGAGAAGGCGATTCAGTTCCCGAACGCGGCGAAAGACCAGCAAGGGCGTCTCGTCGTAGGCGCCGCGGTCGGAATCGGCAAAGACACGTTCGAAAGAGCTGCGGCGCTTGTCGCCGCGGAGGTCGATATGCTGGTCGTCGATTCGGCGCACGGACATCACGTGAACATCATCGAAACGGTCCGCAAATTGCGCCAGCTATATCCGGAGCTTACGATCGTAGCCGGAAACGTTGCAACCGGAGGAGCGACCAGGGATCTCATCGAGGCAGGCGCTTCGATCGTGAAGGTGGGCATCGGACCGGGTTCGATTTGTACGACACGCGTAATCGCCGGGATCGGCGTACCGCAAGTTACGGCTATTTACGATTGTGCATCCGTTGCAAAGGAGTATAACGTTCCGATCATTGCCGACGGCGGCATTAAATATTCAGGCGATATCTCTAAGGCGATCGCGGCAGGCGCGAACGCGGTCATGATCGGAAGTCTCTTTGCAGGAACGGAAGAGAGCCCGGGGGAATCGGAAATTTTCCAAGGTCGGCGCTTTAAGGTTTATCGCGGCATGGGCTCCATCGGAGCGATGAAAGAGGGCAGCAAAGACAGATATTTCCAAGAAAATGAAACAAAGCTGGTTCCGGAAGGAATTGAAGGACGGGTTCCTTACAAAGGGCCGCTTAAGGATTCGATACATCAATTAATCGGCGGCCTGCGCGCAGGAATGGGCTACTGCGGCACGAAAAACATTGAGGAGCTGCGCAATGAGACGCAGTTTATCCGCATTACGGGCGCCGGTCTCCGCGAGAGCCATCCGCACGACGTGCAGATTACGAAGGAAGCGCCGAACTATTCGCTTTAACGACTAATGAGCAGAGCCAGCCGGTTCTGCTCATTCCTTTTTTCGGCATAAGTCTTTCGCTTCTTTTTGGCTCGTCCATTGTTATGATACAATAGTGGAATGAACGAGAATTAAATGGGTGAAGGAGAAGAAATAATGTTGGGGAAACGCACCGGTCGATTGGCCGCCATTTTATCGTGTTCGTTATTAGTGCAAGGATTGTTCGCCGGAGCGCCGCAAGCGAATGCTGCAGAGTCCGCTGATCTTGGACTTAACGTAAAAGCAGCTATCCTAATGGACGCTTCCACCGGGCAAGTCTTGTACGCATTTAACGAGGACGAACCTCGGCCTCCTGCAAGCATGGCAAAGATGATGACGGAATATTTGGTTATGGAAAAGATCGAAGAAGGCAAAATCAGCTGGGACGATCAAGTGTTTACATCGAAGAACGCCGCCGATTCGATCGGTTCCGGCCAAATGATGGCGGAAGGCAAGTCGTACCCGTTACGTAAAGTGTTTGAGGCATTATCCATATATTCGGGGAATGACGCCGCGGTCGCGCTTGCTGAGCATATTGCCGGTACACAGGATGAATTCGCCAAGATGATGAATGCTAAGGCCGATGAGATCGGATTGTCGGACGGCGCGCATTTTATCAATGCCACGGGATTGGATCGCAAGGATATGGTGGAGGAGCCTTCGATCGAGGGCGAGACGCGGATGAGCGCGAAGGATGCGGCCATTTTGGCTAGACATATTTTGACCGAGCACCCGGATGTACTTGAAATTACGAAAATCCCGCAAAAAAAGTTCGAGGAAACCGATAAATACCCGATGGTGAACTGGAACTGGATGCTTGAAGGGAATAAGGATAATAAAAACTTAAAACAATATGCGTATGAAGGCTTGGACGGTTTGAAAACAGGTTCCACCAAAGCGGCGGGTTACTGCTTTACCGGCACCGCGATGCGTAACGGCATGCGATTGATCAGCGTCGTAATGGGCGCAGGCTCCGAGAGCGCTCGGTTTAACGAAACACGCAAAGTTTTGGATTACGGCTTTAACAATTTTGAATTGAAGACGGTGCTTGTAGCCAAGACGGAGCACCCTGAAATTAAAACGGTCCACATTAAAAACGCTGCAAAACGCGATGTGCCCGTTGTGATCGGGGAAGGCCTGGAGGTTGTCGGCAAAAAAGGCGAGGACGCGCTGGAAGCGGTCGGCTACGAATTGTTTGACGAATCGAAGCTTAAGGCGCCTATGCAAGCCGGAGACCAAGTCGGGGTCGTTACTGTAAAATATGCGGGCAACGATTATCAAGTGCCGTTGATTGTGAATGAGGATGTTGAAAAGGCCGGTTGGTTCAAGAGTTTGATGCGCGGGATCGGCGACTTTTTCTCCAACTTGTTCTCAGGAATTGTAGGCTTGTTCGGATAAGGAATTCATTTGCTATAAACCGAGCGAATAATGTAATATTATATGTTAGTAATTATCGTTAATTCAGAGGATAACCGGGGGGTTGGACATATGGAAACAGGTACTTCTCGCGTAAAGCGGGGCATGGCCGAAATGCAAAAGGGCGGCGTCATTATGGACGTAATGAATGCGGAGCAAGCCAAAATCGCGGAAGCGGCAGGCGCGTCGGCGGTAATGGCGCTCGAGCGCGTTCCCGCTGATATTCGCGCTGCCGGCGGCGTAGCCCGTATGGCGGATCCGACAATCGTCGAGGAAGTGACGAAGGTCGTATCGATTCCGGTTATGGCGAAGGCTCGGATCGGACATTATGTCGAAGCGAAGGTGCTTGAGGCGCTTGGCGTTGACTATATCGACGAAAGCGAAGTTTTGACGCCGGCCGACGAAGTGTTCCACATTAACAAGAATGAATTTACGGTTCCGTTCGTATGCGGGGCCAGAGATTTGGGCGAGGCGCTCCGACGGATCGGCGAAGGCGCATCGATGATTCGTACGAAGGGTGAGCCGGGTACGGGCAATATCGTCGAAGCGGTACGCCATATGCGCATGATCGTCGGCCAAATTCGTAAGGTACAAGGCATGTCCAAGGACGAGCTGATGGCCGAAGCGAAAAATTTGGGAGCTCCGTACGATTTGCTGCTCTACGTTCACGAGAACGGAAAGCTTCCGGTTGTGAATTTCGCAGCCGGCGGCGTAGCGACTCCGGCCGATGCGGCGCTGATGATGCACCTTGGAGCTGACGGGGTATTCGTCGGTTCGGGAATTTTCAAATCCGACAACCCTGAGAAGTTTGCCAAAGCGATCGTTGAAGCGACAACGCATTATACGGATTACGGCTTGATCGCAAACCTTTCCAAGAACTTGGGTACGCCGATGAAGGGCATCGAAATTTCCAAGCTGGAAACGAATCAAAGGATGCAAGAGCGGGGTTGGTAAAACTCCCCGCTTTTTCGCATATAAGGACGGAAAGCGAGAGTGACGGTCATGAAAATCGGTGTTTTATCCTTGCAAGGCGCCGTTGCTGAGCATATTCGCATGATTGAGGCGGGGGGAGCAACCGGGGTTGCCGTCAAACGCAAGGAACAGCTAGACGAGCTGGACGGACTCATTATTCCCGGCGGCGAAAGCACGACGATCGGCAAATTAATGCGCACGTACGGGTTTATCGATGCCATTCGGCAGTTTTCCGAACAAAAAAAACCGATCTTCGGCACCTGCGCCGGGTTGATCGTATTGGCAAAGCAATTAAGCAGCGGCGAAGAGCCTCACCTTGGACTGCTTGATATAACGGTTTCCCGCAACGCGTTCGGAAGGCAGCGGGAAAGCTTCGAGGTCGACCTCCCGATGAAGGGCTGGGACAAGCCGATTCGGGCTGTATTTATCCGCGCTCCGCTCATTGAGAAGGTGGAAAGTCCGGTTGACGTTTTGGCCACATACGGTGACGGCATTGTAGCGGTTCGGGAAGGCCATTTGCTCGGAACGTCGTTCCACCCCGAGCTTACGGACGATACGGGAATGCATGAGTATTTTATAAAAATGGTGCGGGAATACGCCGCATCGACTGGTAGCCGCTAAGGAGGTCACGTTTCCATTGCTCGACATAAAATTGCTGCGTAATGATCCTGACAAAGTAAAACAATCGTTGATCAACCGGGGCAAGTCGTTGGACGATATTTCGGCGTTCGACACGCTGGACGTGAAAAGACGAAGCCTTATTCAAGAAAGCGAAGCGTTAAAAAACCGCCGAAATACGGTGTCCCAAGAAGTCGCGCAAAAGAAAAAAGCAGGAGAAGACGCAGAAGCGCTCATTCTTGAAATGCGTGAAGTCGCCGACCGGATTAAGACATTGGACGACGAAATCCGCGTGCTGGATACGGAGCTGGATTCGCTGCTGCTGGCCATTCCTAACGTGGTGCACGAATCGGTCCCGATCGGAAAATCCGAAGAGGAGAACGTAGAAGTTCGGAAGCACGGAGTTCCGCGGGAGTTTTCTTTTGAGCCGAAGCCTCATTGGGAGATTGCTCAAGATTTGGGGATTGTCGATTTCGAGGCTGCAGGAAAAGTTACCGGTTCGCGGTTCGTGTTTTACAAAGGATTAGGGGCGCGTTTAGAGCGTGCTCTAATCAATTTTATGCTTGATCTTCATACATGCGAGCACGGCTATACCGAAATGGTCCCGCCGATGATCGTCAACCGTGACAGCTTGACGGGTACCGGACAGCTTCCGAAATTCGCGGAGGATGTTTTTAAGCTCGAAAATTTGGATTATTTCCTCGTGCCTACCGCCGAGGTGCCGGTGACGAACTATCATCGGGAGGAAATTTTGTCCGCGGACGATTTGCCGAAGTATTATACGGCGTATAGCGCGTGTTTCCGTTCGGAGGCGGGTTCGGCCGGACGGGATACGAGGGGCTTGATTCGTCTCCACCAATTCAACAAGGTCGAGCTCGTAAAGCTCTCGCTCCCGGAAAATTCTTACGATGAGCTTGAGAAGATGACGACCGACGCTGAGAAGGTTTTGCAGGTTCTTGGGCTGCCGTATCGCGTCTTGGCGCTCTGTACGGGGGATATCGGCTTCTCCGCAGCCAAAACGTACGATCTGGAGGTTTGGCTGCCGAGCGGGGGGTCTTACCGCGAAATTTCGTCCTGCAGCAATACGGAGGACTTTCAGGCGCGTCGTGCGGGCATCCGTTTCCGCCGCGATCCGAAGTCGAAGCCGGAGTTCGTGCATACGTTGAACGGTTCGGGATTGGCTGTGGATCGTACGATCGCGGCGATTCTGGAAAATTACCAGCAGGAGGACGGCAGCGTCCTGATTCCTGAAGCATTGCAGCCTTATATGCGCGGAGCGACGAGGATTACCAATAAGTAATCATTGTCATTCGCTTGCGGGTTGTGATACAATGCTTGTTGTCGTCGGCTTTTTGGCCGATTGGACCGGATTTGCCGGTTCGCGGAGAGGTGGTCGAGTGGTTTAAGGCAGCGGTCTTGAAAACCGCCGTAGTCGTGAGGCTACCGTGGGTTCGAATCCCACCCTCTCCGCCATTATTTTAAATAAAATGAAAATTACATACGAGAGGGCGGGTGAGAACCTGAGAAGTGGGTTCGTCGGAGCATTAGCTTCGTTAGGATCGCTTCGCAGTCTCCAACAGCCGATGTGAATCGGCAGGAGGAGTATCCCACCCTCTCCGCCATTATTTTAAATAAAATGAAAATTACATACGAGAGGGCGGGTGAGAACCTGAGAAGTGGGTTCGTCGGAGCATTAGCTTCGTTAGGATCGCTTCGCAGTCTCCAACAGCCGATGTGAATCGGCAGGAGGAGTATCCCACCCTCTCCGCCATTATTTTAAATAAAATGAAAATTACATACGAGAGGGCGGGTGAGAACCTGAGAAGTGGGTTCGTCGGAGCATTAGCTTCGTTAGGATCGCTTCGCAGTCTCCAACAGCCGATGTGAATCGGCAGGAGGAGTATCCCACCCTCTCCGCCATACATTGAAATAACGACCCTTCGGGGTCGTTATTTTGTTAGTGCGGAAGTCAATGGCAATTTACGAGATTCAAATCATTTCGACAAAATAAGACACATCCCTTACATTATAGGTGAAAAGTCGCAGATGAGAATCGTTTAAGGGAGAGTGTCGGCATGAAAATATCTACCTTATTGAAAACGATCGGTATTTTGTTTTTGGCTTTGTCTTGTGTGCTTATTTATACGGTTCAAATGTTGAAATTCAGTTTTAGCGATGTTCGCACCGCGGTTGCCAGACAAGCGGAATTTAAGCAGCTTGGTTTGGACCTCGCCAACGCTTCGGACTATTTGACGAATGAGGCCAGACAGTACGTACAATTCGGCAATCAAGTCCATTACGACAATTACTGGAAAGAGGTTAATGAAACCAAATCCCGGGATAAAGTCGTCGCTAGGCTAAAAGAACTAAACGCTCCCCAAAGCGAGCTCGATTTAATTGCAAAAGCGAAGGATAATTCCGACGCTTTGGTAAAGACGGAGGATGCCGCAATGAAAGCGGTGGAACAAAACGATTTCGACACCGCCCGCCAGCTGATGTTTGACGATCGATATGAAGCGAACAAAAAAATTATTACGGATCCGATCAATGAGTTCCAGTCAAAAATGAACTCGAGGGCGGAAAATGAAACGAAGGCAGCCGAAAGCCGGTTTTTCTTTTATCTGAATATTACGATTGCCACCATTTTATTAGTGAGCGCTTGTATGATTGCTTCGGTTATATTTCTTTTCCGGAAAATGAAACCGCTTCAAAAAGTAGCCGACAAACTTGTGGAACTGGCGGGAAATGCGGGAGATTTGACCGCAAGACTTGCAATATCCTCTAAAGATGAAATCGGTCAATTGGCACAGGCGTTCGACCGCATGCTCGATAATTACCAAAGCTTCATACGCGACATTGTTAATTCGTCTTACAATTTGTCTGCGGCGACCCAGCAAATATCTTCAGCTACGGAAGAAATCGCAAGCGGCAGCGAAAGTCAGGCCCATGCAGCGCAAACGATCAACCAGCTGATCAAAGAGCTGAGCATCGGCATGGAAACCGTCTCTGCCAATGCAGACGCCGCAGCTTCATTATCGGAGGAAATGACGAAGATCGCCCGTGAAGGGCGGATGGTGATAAATTCGTCGCTTGAAGGCATGAACCGGTTAAGCGGGCAGATGGCCGTTCTGGAGAAAGATTCGGACCGTATTGGGGATATCATCGAAGTAATCGATGAAATCGCGGATCAGACAAATCTGTTGGCGCTCAATGCGGCTATCGAAGCTGCAAGGGCGGGGGAGCAGGGTCGAGGATTCGCCGTTGTTGCGGATGAAGTCCGCAAACTGGCGGAACGCAGCCGTGAAGCAACGAAGCAAATAACAACCATAATTAAAGGAATGCAAGAAAATATGCAGCATAGTGTGACGGCTGTCGGTGAAGCCGTTCAATTTTCGGATCGAAGCGGCGAAGCCTTTGAGTCCATTGCCGATAGGGTAGGCGAAACATCCGATAAAGTTTCGGAAATTGCAGCCGCTGCCCAGGAACAAACCGCACAATCGATGCAAATCTTAGGCTCGGTCGAATCGATCGCCGCAGCCAGCGAAGAAGCGTCGGCGGCCGCCATCGAGACTGCATCCTCTTCCCAATCCTTAGCGAAGTTGGCCGAGCAGCTGCAGCAATCCGTATCGACCTTCAAAGTTTAGCGATATGCATTGAAATAAGGAAGGATAATTCTTATGGAACAATACGTGGAGTTTGGGGTCGGTTCAGAGCGATATGCCGTTCGCATTCAAGATGTTAACGAAATCATAAAAGTACAAAAAATAACACCGTTGCCAAACATCGACCCTTTTATAAAAGGAGTAATAAATTTAAGAGGGAAACTCGTTCCGGTTGTGACGATACACAGCGTATTCGGTTTTCCGGAACCTGAGTATTCCAAATCCACCCGGATCATGGTTATTCATTACAGTGACGAAGCAATCGGGATCGTGGTAGATCATGTAAACAAAGTGACTACATACGAAAATATTCAATCCCCGCCTGAGCAGATCAAAGGTGTACACGGAAGCTTTTTTTCAGGGATCGGTGTTGCGGAAAGCGGGCTTATAGGCCTTCTGAAGCTGGAACAAATATTGTTGAAAAATTAATGGCGATGCATGCAGGTGGGAAAAGCTTCGCACAGCTTGAGTCGTGCATAAAACACCCCCGGATTCCCCAATTTAAAGGGGGAGGTGTTTGCGATGAGCAAGACTGCGGTATTATCCGTCGATCCTCAGAAGCTGGCCGACGCCTGGAACGAGCAGCTTCCCTTCGTATTAAGTCCGTCCGATAAGGCAACGGTTACTCCGGACGAGAAGGACTCCGACGTCCTTCACATTCATGTTACGACTGCCGGCCGGACGCAATACACGTTAGACTTCAAATGCACGTACAAGGACACCCGCGAGGTGCACGTCGAATTTGTCGATGTCGATAACGCGGGCATCCCCGCCAACGAGCAGCGCCAGGTCATTCAAACCTTGATCGAGGACTATATCCGTCACATTCACGAATGCGCACAACGTCTGAAAGGGCTGACGAATCCATGACGAAGGCGAAAAACGGTGTAGACAAAAACCTGCAGAACGTTACGGATGAGCTCGCTCAACCGGAAATCAACTCGTACATGAATATGAAAATGGAGCAGGATAAAGCAGATCGCCGTCATACGGATCGATTAAGTGTAGGATCACAGCGTCACGAAGCGGAACAAAATCACGAATGGGAGAAGTGATCCGCCATGTCCAAAGAAATTTTCACCATAGATCCTCACATAGGCAGCAATCCGGCCAAGGAGAATGCGGGACGCTTTAAGAAAAATCCTCATCAACCCGTAGAACCGCTCTCCGGGTCCAAGAAGGTCAAAAACAGAAACCATTCCAGAGCGAACCACGGTGAAGGATCGTAAAATCAAAAAGAGCCCTTGGCACTCTGACAGATCAGAGCGGCCAAGGGCTTGCTTCACTTATTTCGTAGTTACTACTGAGTTAATCATCGGATAAAATCTCGGTCCGACGCCTTCCGCCGGCTCGCCGTTCGGAATATTCATCGTGTAAAGGTAATAAGCTCCGGTGGACTTCATCAGAATCATATTGCGGGAAAGCGTGGAATCGCTCGAATGGAGGAAAAATTCCGCATGCTCCCGGACGTTCGGATCCCAAATGTTATCTCCTTCTTGAGAAACAACCTCGCCTAACGCATTAAGTCCCGCTTCCGCCGTCTTTCGGATATCGTCTACATTGATATTGGCAGGAAGCTTCTCGATTCGAATGTAATAGTCCGGGAAGTTCTTAAAGAAGATCATATCCTTCCCAGGTTCTTCAGGAGTAAACTCAAAGCCGTCCATCAGATAAAATGCGTAGCCTTGGTCGCTTTTCGTAAGCTTCGAAGCTACTTTTTCCTCATTTCCCTCAACGGTTACCGTGAGTTCCTTCGTTGCAGGCAGGTCGTCCGCATTTACCGCCTCGCCCCCGTCGCTCCCCGCACCGGCGCCAGCGCCTGCTTCCCCGCCGGTCTCATCGGCTGTGCCGTCCGCAGGTTGCTGTTCTCCTCCCGCAGCTCCGTCGGCAGCTTCTCCTGCTTTCCCGTCCTCGGAAACCGCCGGTGTGTCCTCTCCGGGCTGGTCTTTATTGCCCGTATTTCCTCCGGTACATGCCGCCAGTGAAACAGCCAATGCGGCAAGCGCAATGACAAGCTTCCATCGATTCATCAAATTCATCTCATCCGCCTCCTAAAGCGTATCTCTATTTAGGTTGGCCATTATGTCGGCCCCCGATTCAGAGATAATAACGAAATAAGAGACGGAATAGTTGCATTGCAGAAATATGTTACCCTCGCAAAGACGCGTAAACGTTCAAAGTTTCCGAGAGCAGCCGGTCATTGTCCGCTATGATGTAAGGCTCTGTCGCAAGCTGCCGTTCAGGGATTCCTCGGATTGTGACATATTCTTGCTTCAGCCGTTCCGGAACGATGGCGATATCGCTCGACATAATTCCGTAAAACTCCTCCGTAAGGACAAACTTACGCCTTAATATATCCCCCTCCGGAATATTGCCGCTGTCCGCCAGCTCTTGAACAAGCGAGCCGTGAATGGATGTTACGAACGGCAGATCGGCAGGCGTAAGCCGTGCAAGGGCTCGCGATGCAACGGCGTCTTGGCAATGGATTACGTCGTACGCCCTAAGGTCTTCAATTAAATAAGCGGCGGCCAGCTCGAACGTATACCGGTCGATCTCGCGGGAAACAATCCACTTCTCGATTTCTTTATAGTGCATGTCGTAATACATAAGCAATTCTCTCGATATCGGGTCGCGCAGCTTCGCCCTCGGGATAGAGCGGGGATTGTCGGATTGGAGACGATAATGGTTCGAAAAAGCGTCGAAAATGAGTTCGTCCACCTGATGACCGAGCGATTCCAGCCCTTTTTTTAAGGCTTGAATATAGCTGTGTTCATCCTCTTCCGGCGCAGCCCGGGACGACGCCAGCAATATTTTCACACTGATTCCTCCTTACACACGATTACAAAAAAATGACTTGCTATATCGTATTCAGAAGGGCGAATGGCAGGAAGGGCAAATAACCCGGTATTTGCTGACGTAATTATGCGCGCGTCCAATCCGCGGTTCCGCGGATGCATATAATGCAGTAACCCATTGATCCTGATAATGAAAAGGAGGGCAAGAAATGACGACCGAGGCGAAAACGAAAACTTACGCGGTACCGCCCGGCTTTTCAACGCCTTATGACGGTTTATTCGAATTTCGAACGTACGATTTCGGGCATTATTCGTATTTGGACCCTCGCATATGGGGCACTATTATTGAACGTGTGCCAAAAACATACGCCATTTTAGACAACGATGTGGTGGAAAGCTTTCTAAGCGCAAGCGGCATAACGGTGAAGTCGAAACAAGCCATCGATGCCGAATATGAAGCGAAATCCCCAAGAGCAAAGTAAATCGATTCAAAACGAATATTGCCCTTTCGCTCGGTATGCACCGGGAGAAAGGGCAATGCTTTACACGGAACTCTTAAGCTTATGCCGTAAAAGGTCGGCTTTCGTCCATTCCCGCAACGGAAGCGCTTCGGCCGGCTTCGGCGGCTCCGTAGGTTCGGGTACCGGCTGAGCTTGCGGCAAGACAAGCAAGTAATGCGATTGAAGCCGCTTCGGAATTTTTCCCCACATATTATGCTCCGGCTGGATATCGCTGTTTCGGTCCTCCCTTTTTCTACGGCTTGATGTTTGGCTTTTTCGCTCGTCGCGAACTTTTTTTCTGCTCCTTTTGTCCATTCTCAGTCCTCCCTTACTGCCGTTTTAATATCCTATGTGCGATTGCCCGTTGTTGAAATGGTTGAATGTCTCTATGTAAAAACCGGTAAAGAGGCCCCTCGACATCGATTCGAGGGGTTCCAGCGCGTTCGGATAAGGGCAGCAAAGCCGTTATCCTTCTGTGCTTTTCGCTTTCTTCCTCCTTGCTGGCGTCTTGACCTCAGGCAAATGCTTCAAGCTTCTAACGACCGGGCCTTTACAAATGGGACAAGCGGAGACCGCCTCATCATCGGCGAACTCGTCGCGGACCCAAGCTTTGCAGCTCGCATCTTTGCATCCCCAAATTTTGGTCAATACAAGTTTGGGCTTGGTTTGCTCCGGTGGAAGCGTCGTTGTGCTTGTCATATTGCAACCATCCCTCCCTTCAGCCGGATTAGTTTCCCCTTATGAAGACCGCCTCATACGAAAAAAGCCTGCCGTTCTAAAACGGCAGACTGTTCGGACCGATCCAGAAGGAAACGATCGTCAATACGGCAAGATGCGCAGGATAGAACGATCTCCAAAGCCAACGGGGCGCTTGGAGCCGGTAGATCGGGCTGCCGCCGGCGCTTCCGGTCAAGCCGTTCCCGCCGGACGACGGAAACGTGAATGCGAACAAAAACGTCGGCAGCACGCTCCATATTTGCAGGGTATCGGGCGCTTGCAGCCAAAGCAGCGCATTCATGCCCAGATGGCCCGCCCACATCGCTACCCCCTGCGAGTATCTGTACAGCATGATCAGCAGCAAACCGTATGCGCCGTAGTCAAAGTCGATAACGGTCATCAAGACGGAGGCGACGGCGATCCAACCCCATTTGAGTAGCGGGTTCTCGGTTGTCTCCATTCGCTCAATCGCAATGACGGACACGAGAAACGTGCCGATCACGTTGACCGTCCACGTATCGAACAGAAGCATGAACGGCAGCTGGGAAGCGGCGGCAAGGAAGGCAAGCCGCCGAATATAGGCGCGAAGGCTCCGCGTCCGCGACATGCCTATGGCGATGTAATACGCGTAGATCGGAAACGCCAGCCGCCCGATCAGTCTCCATACCGGCGAATCCGGGAACCATACGGCGCCGACGTGGTCTATAAACATCGTGACGATGGCGATCCACTGCATTCTACAAAGCCGAATCGTCGACGCCGGCTAAGTAGCTCCGCGCGGCCTCGATGACCGAGGCGATGCAGCCGTCCTCGAACGGGGATACCAAGCCCGCTTCCTTCACCAGCTCGGTAAACGGCTTGGAGCCGCCGGTGCGGCACAGCTTTACATAATCGGACCAAGCCGCTTCGCGGTTTTCCATCGTGCGCTTCCAGAACTGGAACGCGCAAATTTGGGCGAGCGTGTAGTCGATATAATAGAACGGCGAACGGTAAATATGGCGCTGGAACTGCCAATAACCGCCGCGTTCCAGGAAGTCGTTGCCTTCATAATTGCGGTGCGGCAAATAGACTCGCTCCAGCTCGCGCCATTTCGCTTTGCGTTCGGCCGGAGTCGCCTCGGGATTTTCGTATACCCAGTGCTGAAATTCATCGACCGTAACGCCGTACGGGATGAACTGAAGCGAATGAACGACGTGATAATATTTGAATTTTTCCGTATCCGCTTCAAAAAACAGGTCCATCCAAGGCCATGTGAAAAACTCCATGCTCATCGAATGGATTTCGCATGCTTCCAGCGTCGGCCAGTGATATTCCGGCACTTCGTAGCCCATGCTGTTGTATACCTGGAATGCATGGCCGGCTTCGTGCGTCAGGACGGTGACGTCATGAGCCGTGCCGTTGTAGTTCGCAAAGATGAACGGCGCATTGTGCAGCTGGAAGTAGGTGCAGTAGCCGCCGCCCGCCTTGCCCGGCTTCGATTCGAGGTCCATCAAGTTGTTGTCGAGCATGAAGCGGAAAAACTCGTCGGTTTCTTTGGAAAGCTCCTTGTACATCTTGGCGCCGCGCTCGAGCTGCCACTCAACGCCGCCTTTCGGATGCGCATTGCCGGACGGAAAGTAGTAGTCCATATCGTAGTACATCAGCTTCTCTACGCCGATCCGCGCGCGCTGCCGCTCCCAAAGGCCGGTAACGAACGGAACGAGCTGCTCCCGTACCTGTTTGCGGAAGTTCGCTACCTTCGCGGCGTCGTAATCGGTACGGTTCAACCGGTCGTAGGCTAGGCCCACAAAGCTGTCATAGCCGAGCTTCTTAGCAATGGAGGTACGAACCTTAACCAGCTTATCGTAAACCTCGTCAAGCTTCTCTTCGTTGTCGCGGTAAAACGCCCATCTCGCCTCGGAAGCGCGTTTCCTGACGTCGCGATCGGCGGACTCTACAAACGCAACAATTTGTGAGAGGTTGTATGTACCGCCGTCGAATTCGATCGAAGCCGATGCCAGCAGCTTTACGTAATCGCTGGCGAGCTTGTTTTCCTGCTGAAGCTCCTCCACGATTTCCGGCGAGAATGTGCGGATTTCGGCATCGGCCAGAGCAAACAGATGGCTTCCCCATTTAGTCTCCAGCTCGGCTCTAAACGGCGAGTTAACGAGCGCCCTGTAGTAATCGGAAACGAGTCCTTGCGCAGTCGGGCCCGCTTCGTCGAAGAACGTGCTTTCCGCCTCGTAGAACGGGTCCTTCGTATTGATCGTATGGCGCACATGAGCGATGTTGTCCATGGTGGAAAATTCGGCACGGAGCCGGTTAATTGCGGCCAGCGCTTCATTCTGCGCTTCTGCCGATGTTGCGGAGGAGAAGCGGTTCAGAAGAGACCGAAACTCCGAAACGTATTTCTCCATGTCGGGCCGTTGGTAATGAAAATCTTGAAATTTCATCGAAATATCACTCCTTTATTGGGACTACATGACGATACGCAGCTATTTCTCCATTCCATTTTATAACACGTCCATCGGCGATGCACTTTATTTTTCCAGTCAACGGATTTCGCGAAATAGGGGAAGAAACGCTCATATTATGGTAGAGTATTAGCTAACGGATTGCGTTCATACGGCATGGGATAAATTGTGCGGAACAGGCGTATTCATGTTTGAAAAGCCCCTTACCGGTTTGAAAACAAGGATGTGTTCGAATTGCAAATGTATTTCATTCGGCATGCTCAAGGGGAGCATACCGTAGATTGGCCCCGGTCTCTCGAGACGATTCACCCGTCGCTGACCGCGCTTGGCCGGCAGCAGGCGGGCGCGCTTCGCAGCAAGATGATGCCGAAGGAATCGGATTTGGTAGTGGCCAGTCCCACGATGAGAACGCTCGAGACGGCCGAAATTTTGGCCGCGGGGTCAGGCGCTCCGATTTATGTCACACCGCTCGTCGGTCCTCGGATGTTTCCTCCGGTTACGGATGAGGAAGGACTTGCTACGCTGTTGTGCGATTATATTTTGAGCGCGAAGGCGGTCAAACGGAAATTTCCGCAGGCCGTCATCCTGTACGAGCATTATAAAGGCTTAAGCAACGAAGGCTTGAATCGGATGGATTCGCAGCGGTACGGGGAAGCGGTGGGCACTTTGCTGGAATGGATCCGCATGCAGCGGAGTGAACGCGTTTTCATTGTAAGCCACGACGGGACGATAACGGATTACCGTCAGCGTCTGACGGGCCGCCTGTTGACTAGAGATGATTTCTTAGGCGATGCGGGATATATTAAACTAGAGATGGACTAGGAGGAGGGGTGCGGATGGAGCGCATCGCGGTCATTTCGGACATACACGGCAATATGCCGGCTTTAGAAGCTGTACTTGGCGACATCAGAGAGCGCGGAATCGGCCGTATCGTCTGCCTTGGCGATCTCATCGGCAAAGGCCCGCACTCCGAACGGGCGGTAGATTTGATCCGTGAAAGCTGCGATATTGTCGTGCAAGGAAATTGGGATGAGTTTATTACAAGACCTACCGATAAACCGGATTTGCTGTGGCACCGGGACCGGCTTGGCGAGGAGCGGCTGGCATATTTGAAAAAGCTGCCGTTTTGCGTGGAATTTTGGTGCAGCGGCCGGTTTGTCCGTTTGTTCCATGCCTCGCCCGAAAGCGTGCATAAGCGCATTCAGCCGTGGGATACGGTGCAGACCCGGCTGACGATGTTCGATAATACGGAAAGCACCGGGGTCCCCGAGCATGGAGGGCAGCCGGATGTGATCGGGTACGGAGACGTGCATAATGCGTATGTGCAGCATTTTCCGGGCAGGATGCTGTTTAATGCAGGCAGCGTAGGCAACCCTTTGGAAATTACGCAAGCTTCCTATGCGGTCATCGAAGGGCATTACGAGAGCCGGGAGAACGGTTCGTTCTCCGTATCGCTTGTTCGAGTACCCTACGACATCGAGGAAGCGGTTCGGATGGCGGCGGAAGAGGAAGGAATGCCATTCATGAAGGAATACGTGCAGGAGCTGCGTACGGGCCGTTACCGCGGATTATCGGTTTAAGCGGCTGATCGGAACGAGCATACATAAAATGGTTCGGCATTGCGCATCTTACATCCGAATGGGTTTACCAGACAGGAGGAAAAGAGAATGCGCAAACTGTTCGTATCGGTAATGGCCGCTGCCGTAGCGCTGTCGGCTTATGCAGGGGCAGCGTCGGCGTCGGCGCCGGAGGCTCCGAAGGCTCCGAAGGAAAAGCGCGAGCATCACCACCGCCACGGCGCGTATAAGGGCTCCGTTCATCAAGGCATGTATATGCAGCTGCTGGCTGAAAAATATGCGCCGGAAACGAAGGCGGAGTGGAAGCAAGTGTTTGACGAGCGGAAGCGGTTGTTCGAGCAAATCCGCAGCTTGGACGAGAACAGCCGGGGCGGCGTGCGCGATCGGATGAGACAGCTGTTTGAGGATCGGGAAGGCAAAATGAAGGTCCACATCGAGGCTGTGACCGAATTCACGAAAGCCGTAGAGAACGGAGACGAGAAGAAAATCAAAGAGGCGCTTCCGAAGCTGCTCGCGTCGGAGAAGCAGTTCAACCAAGCGCTGGCGGAAACGTTGAAGAACCCTAATCCTAACCCGAACCCAGGCGCGGGGAAAGGGAAGAAGAAATAGGGTTGATTGCCCCCTCCTTCGAGGGGGTTTTTGTTGCTAACGGAAAGAAATGTCCGCTAATTTGCGGTTGTTTACATAATACCGGCGATTAACGGAACATGTTGTCCGTTAAATTGCGATTTTACACAGGAAATGCGGATTTTTGTGCGGTTAGCGGACAAGCGGTTCCGCTAATTGCTGTTTTTAGGGGCTTTTCGCCAATGTAGCGGTCATTCGGTTCCGTTAGAGGGAGCAGGATGGGGGAGCGCCGCACCATAACAAAAAGCTCCCCTGCCCGACGGACAAGAGAGCTGCGATTGACAATAAAAATATCGAGACGACAGGATTCGAACCTGCGACCTCTTGCTCCCGAAGCAAGCGCTCTACCAAGCTGAGCCACGTCTCGATGATGCCGCGTCGATTTAATGTTTCGCGACGACAACGAATAATTTATCATGTTTTTCGTATGAAATCAAGTGTGTAATTATTTCCGGACGCTGGATGTGGGTCTCATATAAAAATAAATGTAAATTTTTCTATTTTACGAAACCTTTTACTGAATATGGCGTCTATTATCATGCAATTGATATTCATTGACAAATATATTCATCTTATTCCAGGAGGTTGTTGATGATGAAGAAATCGATCGTTGTCATGCTTTCGCTTGTCCTTTTCACACTAGGAACCGGGCTTGTATCCGCGGCTCCGCCCGCACCGGCCGCTAACTCAGATACGACCAGAGACAACCCGATGTTGGCCAGCGTTTTCGCTTTATCAAATACAACGGTAGAATTTGTTTTCACGAAGCCGATTTCTAAAGAAAGTGCGGAGGATGTTAACAATTATACTATTCGTGAAAAATACGGCTTAACGCGCCCTTTTTTGACCATCGTTTCGGCCAAGTTGGTAAAACCGAATACTGTGCTGCTTACTACGTCCAGTCAGAATAGCCAAACACTCTATGAAGCAAACGCCTATGTGATCGGGAAGAACGGAGAGCGCATTATCGGAGGAAATAGCCCTTTTGTAGGCAAGTAAGTAATACTTAACTTAATACCTTGTATACCAATTGCCGGCCCCTTATGGGGCCGTTTTCGTTGAGAAACAAAAAAACCCTTGATTAACAAGGGTTTCACGTTCATATGGTACGCGCCACGGCGGGATTCGAACCCGCGACGCATAGTTTAGGAAACTATCGCTCTATCCTGCTGAGCTACGGGCGCTTGAAGTAAATATAAATCTAACATGAAACGGCGACCGATGCAAGGTGAAAACGCTGGCGAAGCTTCCGGTTCCGTGGAAAAATCCATGCCTAGAACTGGATCGACTTGCTCAACCGCACCGGGTCCATAATAATGATACGCTTCTTGTCTACGGATATGATTCCATCGTCCTGAAGCTCCTGAAGCACCTTAGTCACCGATTCGCGAACCGTTCCCACCATATTCGCGATCTGCTGGTGCGTAAGCTTCAAGTCGATGCGCGTTCCTTCGGGCACTTTCACCCCATATTCCGTCGAAAGACGTTCGATATTTTTTATAATGCGCGACCGGACGTCCAGGAACGTTAAATCGTGAATTTTGTCGTTCGCTTTGCGGAGGCGTTTCATCGTTACCCCCAGCAGCTTCAGGCACAGCTTCGGGCTTCGCACCAGAAATTGAGCGAAATCGTTCCTCGACAGCGTAAAAACCGTGGTGGCATCGATCGTCTCCGCTGTGGCCGAACGGGTGGCGCCGCTCTCGATTAACGCCATTTCTCCGAAAAAATCGCCGTCTCTAAATAACGATAACGTGATTTCCTTCGTTTGGTCGAGCGTTTGCTCGAGGCGGTATATTTTCACGAAGCCGGTGCTGATGACGAACAGCTCTTCGCCGGGGTCCCCCTCGAAGAACAAAATCGTCCCCTTCTTAAACGTGCGCTCCTTGAACAAAGGCGCAATCGCGGCCAATTCTTCGGAATCGAAGTCCTCCAAGATCGGAACGTTCTTCAATAATTTCGTGATATCGTGCATATTCATGCCCCCGACGGAATTCCAGCCTAAAATAAAGGAGCGGCCGCCAATTCCTCCCCAACCCGGTTGATCATTACGCTCAGCTTCTGGGAAAGGTCAATCTCAAAGGGCTTCTGCAGTTCCAGTCCATAGCGGTTTCGTAATATTCGGACGACCGGCCTGTGTTTGCACATCGGATTTACTTTGGATACAATGCCTTGCTCTCCTGTATTCAATGATACACTAACGCCAACTGGGAAAACAGCCACTTTATTTCGAAATAGCTCAACTTTTTCCTTATCGAAAAAGGTTCCCGTATTCGCATACAGCATATCAAGCGCCTCATGAGGCAAAAACGGTTGTTTCCGGTAACATCTCGAATGGGTTAGCGCGACATAAGCGTCGGCAATGCCTACCAGACGGGCAAACGGATGGATCGCCGAACCCTTCAGTCCGAAAGGGTAACCGGAACCGTCCACCCGCTCATGGTGCTGCAATGCGCATTGCGACGCAGCGAAGAGGATTCCGGGTTCCGCCTTCAACAATTGGAAGCCTTGAAGCGTGTGCGTCTGGACCTCCCGGAATTCCTCCGCCGTCAACGGGCCGGGCTTATGGAGAAGCTCCGCAGGGATGCGAAGATTTCCGATATCGTGAAGCAGCGCCCCAAGCGACAATGTATATAAATCATCGCCTTTGTAGCCTTCGATCATGCCCAGCTTGGTCGCATATACGCAGACGTTGACGGAGTTTTGAATAAACATATCGACATTTCGCCCGCCGGGTTGTATCGGGTGATCGGTCATCATGATCCAATCGTCATGCCGGTTGGCCAGATCGCGTATAGCCATCATAATGCTGTCGTGGCAATGCCGGGAAAGAGATAGGGTTCCTTCAGACAAAGAGGAGGGGGCCGTAGAAACGAGATTGCAAATTTTCCGCATCGTATTTACTAGCGCTATTTCGACTCGAATGCTGTCTTCGATGAAGATGTCTTCCGTAAGAGGATCTTCCACATATACGTATTCGTAGCCTAATTGCTGCAGCCTGGAGATAATGTGATGCGTCAATTCCACTCGATAGCCTACAAGCACATGCCCCTCGGCCGTGTAGATCGGGCGGCCCAGCTTCATGCCGGGCAGGCACCTTGCGGTCGGGATCAGTCTCATGGCTAATTTCACCTATGTTCCTAAAATATAACGAGCCTCCGGAAAGCAGACCGGAGGACTCGGTTCATGAGAAACATTATGTCACAATATGGAATCCCGTTTCTGTGTGTTACTCAACAAAAATAATGTGTACTTTTTCACAAAACCATCGGTTTTTCGAATAGCGTTATCGTTACTCCCGGCGCAACCTCGACGCGTTCCTTCTCCTTGAAGCCGTGGCGTTCATAAAGGGTTACCGCGGGAAGGTTGGCAGACCCGGTGGAAACTACGGCTTTGTTTACGCCCGGAACAGACAGGGCGGCAGTGAGCAGCGTATTGGCGATGCCTTTGCGGAACCGCTCGGGGTGAACCATCATCCGATGAATATCGATCGTGCCGCCGTCCATTTTGTAAGCGACCGCTCCGATCAGCCGGTCCCCCTCAAAGCACCCGATAAATTGCTCTCCGCATCCCATCAATGTTTCCACCGTATCAAGCAAGGGAGGAAGCGTTTCAAGTCCGATCAGCTGCGCTTCAATCGGATAAGACAATTGCTGCAGCTCCTGAACGTTTCGGGCGTGCTGCGGATCCGTGATGTCAAAGGGACAGTATGTAAATGTCATTGCGTATCATTCTCCTGTTTTGTTTTTTGGCGAAGCCGCCTAAAGAAATTCGTCAGCATATCGGAACATTCCTCCTGAAGGACGCCGGCCGTTACTTCCGTTTGGTGATTGAAGCGGGATTCCTGCAACAAATTCATCAGCGTTCCGGCGCAGCCCGCTTTCGGATCGGGGGAAGCATAGACGACGCGGCGGATGCGCGATTGGATAATGGCGCCGGCGCACATCGGGCAAGGCTCCAGCGTCACATATAAATCGCAGTCCGTCAGCCGCCAAGCGTCCAGCGAGAGGCTTGCTTCTTTAATGGCGATCATCTCTGCGTGAGCCGTAGGGTCGGCGTTCGTTTCCCTCAGGTTATGGCCGCGGCCGATGATTTGCCCGTCCTTTACGATAACGGCGCCGATCGGCACTTCTGCGATCGCCTCGGCTTTGCGGGCTTCGGCAATCGCTTCGTTCATCCAGCGGATATCTTCGTTTTGGGGATCGTTAAGCATCAAGTGTCATTCCTCTCGGTCCCGGGCTGTGGATAAAAAGGCGAACAAGCATTCTTTTGTTAACATGGTGTGTATAATTATGTGGATAACTTAAAAAAGTCTTGTGGACATGCGCTTCTCATGGTAGTAGTGTATATTGAAAAATGCTCCCAAGCAAATTGTGCTTGTGGACATCCTACTATATAATGTACAAGAAGATTGACGGAAAATAATCGAACGGGAGTTGTGTAGATAGATGGCTTTAAAAGCGGGGATTGTCGGATTGCCGAACGTGGGCAAATCGACGTTGTTTAATGCAATCACACAGGCGGGGGCGGAATCGGCGAACTATCCGTTCTGTACGATCGACCCGAACGTAGGCGTGGTGGAGGTTCCTGATGAACGCCTGCAAGGCTTGGCGAACATTGTGAGCCCGCAGCGGATCGTGCCGACGGCTTTCGAATTTGTGGATATTGCCGGTTTGGTGAAAGGCGCAAGCAAGGGCGAAGGACTCGGAAATAAATTTTTGGCTCATATTCGCGAGGTGGACGCAATCGTTCACGTCGTCCGCTGCTTTGTAGACGAAAATATTACCCACGTGTCCGGCGGCGTCAATCCGCTTAGCGATATTGAGACGATTAATTTGGAGCTTATTTTGGCCGACTTGGAGTCCGTGGAAAAACGGCTGGAGCGCACCAAGAAAAATTTAAAGAGCGGCGACAAAAAATATGCGATCGAGGCCGAGGCGTTGGAGCGGGTCAAAGAAGCGCTTTATAACGACAAGCCGGCGCGCAGCGTCGAGCTCAGCGACGAAGAGCGTCTGCTGCTCCGCGATCTGCATTTGATTACGATGAAGCCTGTGCTGTATGCGGCGAACGTCAGCGAGGAAGAGGCGGCAAATTCCGAAGGGAATCCGTATGTGGCGAAGGTTCGCGAGTTTGCGGCGGCGGAAGGGGCTGAGGTCGTTCCGATCAGTGCCAAGGTGGAGTCGGAAATCGCCGAGCTGGAAGGCGAAGACAAGGCGATGTTCTTGGAGGAGCTGGGCCTTAAAGAATCCGGGTTGGACCGGCTGATTCAGGCTGCTTACAAGCTGCTAGGGTTGTATACTTACTTCACGGCGGGCGTACAAGAGGTTCGCGCATGGACGATTCGTGCGGGTACGAAAGCGCCGGGCGCCGCGGGCGTCATTCATACCGACTTCGAACGCGGCTTTATTCGTGCCGAGGTCGTGAGCTACGATGATCTGATCGCTTGCGGTTCCATGAACGCGGCGAAGGAGAAAGGCTTGCTTCGCCTTGAGGGGAAAGATTACGTGGTGCGCGACGGCGACGTCATGCATTTCCGGTTTAACGTGTAATTGAGTGCGATTGGGATTCAGGCGGTTGAAGCTGGGGCTTAGCCGCCTTTTTTGCTTGGGGATGGATTGATGCTGGAAGGATTGGAAGCGTTGTTTCGTTGACATCTGTTTTTCGGGCATCATATACTTAAAGGATGAAGATACTAGCTAAGAGGTGAGATCCATGCTTGATCGTTTAGAAGCGCTTGCCAACCGGTACGAAAAGCTTAGCGAGCTGCTTTGCGATCCGGATGTGGCCAGCGACAGCAAGAAGCTGCGCGAATACTCCAAAGAGCAGTCCGATCTGCAAGAGGTGTATAACGCGTATCAAGAATATAAATCGGTGTCCGAGCAATTGTCGGACGCTCGCACCATGCTCGGAGAGAAGCTTGACGACGAAATGAAGGAGCTTGTGAAGCTTGAGGTTTCCGAGCTGACGGAGCGCAAGGATGCGCTCGAAGAGCAAATTCGCGTGCTGCTCCTGCCGAAGGACCCGAACGACGACAAGAACGTCATCGTGGAAATTCGCGGCGCGGCGGGCGGCGAGGAAGCGGCTTTGTTCGCGGCGGAATTGTACCGCATGTATACGAAATATGCCGATATGCAGGGCTGGCGGACGGAGCTGATGGAAGCGAGCGAGAGCGATCTCGGCGGGTTCAAGGAAATCATCTTCGTTGTCAAAGGCAAAGGCGCCTATTCGAAGCTTAAGTTCGAGAGCGGCGCGCACCGCGTGCAGCGCGTGCCGGAGACGGAATCCGGCGGACGGATCCATACGTCGACTTCGACCGTTGTCGTTATGCCGGAAGTGGAGGACGTGGAAGTTGAGATTAAGGAAAGCGATATTCGCGTCGACACGTTCTGTTCGTCCGGCGCAGGCGGACAGTCCGTCAATACGACGAAATCGGCCGTGCGCGTAACGCACCTTCCGACAGGCATCGTGGCGACATGTCAAGACGGCAAATCGCAAAACTCCAATAAAGAGATGGCATTGCGGGTGCTCCGCGCCCGTATTTACGAGAAGAAGCTGCTGGAAGAGCAGGAGAAATACGATTCGGAGCGCCGGAACAAGGTCGGCACGGGCGACCGAAGCGAGCGCATTCGGACGTACAATTATCCGCAAAGCCGGGTGACGGACCACCGGATCGGTTTGACGCTGCATAAGCTGGACCAAGTGTTGAACGGCGATATAGAAGAGATCATATCCGCGTTGACGGTCGCATCCCAATCGGAGATGGCCGAGAGAGGGGAATATTCCGCGTGACAACATCCGGAATGACAACTAGAGAAGCCTTTATGAGGGCTTCTTCTTTTTTGCTCGGGCGCGGGGTAAGCGAGCACGCCGCTTCGGCGGAGCTGCTGCTGCAGCACGTGCTTGGCGTCTCGCGTACCAGATTGCTGCTGGTGTGGAGCGATCCGATCGAAGAGGAGGCGTTCGGCAAGCTATGGGACCTGCTGCAGCGCCGCGCGGCGGGCGAACCCGTGCAATACATTATGGGGGAAGCTTACTTTTACGGGCTGCCGTTTCGGGTGACGCCGGCGGTGCTTATTCCGCGTCCGGAGACGGAGCTGCTCGTGGAACGCATTGCGGCGATCGGCCGGGAGCTGTGGGAGCCCGGGTCCGGAGCGCGTCCGGTCATTGTGGATGTCGGGGCCGGAAGCGGCGCTATCGGTGTTTCGCTGGCGGCGGAGAACCCTTCGTGGCGCG
This sequence comes from Paenibacillus thermotolerans, assembly GCF_028745515.1. Lineage (GTDB taxonomy): Bacteria > Bacillota > Bacilli > Paenibacillales > YIM-B00363 > Paenibacillus_AE > Paenibacillus_AE thermotolerans. Next base: position 25,648 of record NZ_JAQZSG010000005.1, read on the forward strand.
TGTTTTGCTCGGATATTAGTGTTGATGCGCTTGCTGTTGCGGCGTCCAACGCGGAGCGCAATGGCGTAACGGATCGAGTGCGGTTTCTGGAAGGGGATTTACTGGAGCCTGCCGCACGTGAGTTGGGGGAGACAATCGATATGTTGGTGTCCAATCCGCCTTATATTCGTTCGAGCGACATTAACGAGCTGCAGGTGGAGGTTCGCGACTATGAGCCGCATCTTGCGCTTGACGGAGGTCCGGACGGACTGGCACCGTATCGACGGATACTTGAGCAGATGCGGGAATTCAACGTGTGGCCGCGTTTGGTCGGCTTCGAGGTCGGAATGGGCCAGGCGCGCGATTTGGAGCAGATGCTGAGGGAGACGTGCCGCTGGACCGAGCTGCTCGTTGTACCGGATTTGGCGGGGATTGAGCGCCATGTTATCGGGGTTCGCCGTTAAGAGGTACGGGTGACGGGACCGCATACGATAGAGGAAGCGCGCGAACCCGTTGGTACACACATACCGGAAATACGATTGTCATTGTTGACGCGTATATTGGCGTGCGGGTTGGCGTGGCGGTTAGTTGCCGCTTTTGGGGCAGCGGATAGGATGGGGACCCGGTAGTGGATAAGCGATACGGGGAAACCTGTGACCTGTGATTATCCACTTGTGGATGTGTGTAATGTTGATAAGTTTGTGGGTAAGTGGATATCCACTGTGGATATTCGCTTGAATCGTGTGGATGGCACGTTATGAAATGTGGATAAATTATGTTCGGCCGGGGAGTTATCCCCGGTTTTTTTGTTGTGTTGTGGTTGAGAGGGTGCAGCGGGAGAAGTTCCGTTGGAGGGGGCAGAGTGTGGTAAGAGGGGAGGGCAGCGGAAGAAAACTCCGTTGGAAGTAGCAGGAGGTGGCGGTTGAGAGGGTATAGCGGGAGAAAGTTCTGTTGGAAGTAGCTGGATGTGGTGGTTGAGAGGGTGCAGCGGGAGAAGTTCCGTTGGAGCACATGAAAATAACAACACTCTGAGTTGCTAAGGGGCCTATTTTGGACACCTTCAGAAAAATAGCAACACTACGAGTGGCTATTCGGCGAAAATCAGGTGTGGGAGGCTCATTTTCAGCTTGATAGCAATCTGTAGTGTTGCTATTTTCTACAAGCCCCCTAAAACAAGTCCGATAGCAACACGTAGTTTGCTTAATTCCGAGCCAACTAAAAACTACAGCTAGATTTATAGAATCATAGGTTTAGAGAGTCCCTCGGCTGTCCATACTGTGGGTATGAGGCAAGGTCGAGAGGGGATGGCACGGGTGAAGCAATCATTTTGGAAATCATTCTTTTTTGTACATGTAGCTTTGATGGTGCTTGTCATGTCTTGGGAGCAAGGGAAAAATGACGCAGTGATCGCCGCGGCGGCTAACGACGTTACGATTCCGCAGGAATCGATTCGGCTAAGAATTCTCGCAGACTCGGACGCGACAGAAGACCAACTGCTGAAGCGCCGCATCCGCGATGCGATTATCGAGCAGATGAACGCATGGGTGAAGGGGCCGCAAACGATCGAGGAAGCACGAGAAACCGTTCGCACACACATACCGGAGCTGGAGACGCTTGTCGGCCGATATGTAAGAGAAGCGGGATATGACTATACTTACAAAGTGGAACTCGGCATCGTGCCGTTCCCTACTAAAGTGTACGGAGATAAAGTATACCCGGCCGGGGACTATGAGGCGCTGCGCGTCACGCTCGGACGGGGACTCGGTCAAAACTGGTGGTGCGTGCTGTTTCCGCCGCTTTGCTTCGTGGACGTGACGGCGGGCGAATCCCCGAACAAGGATAAGGATCAGCCGGCGAAAAGCGGCGGCGAAAAGGTTGCCGCAAATGCAACCGCAGAGGCGACAGGCTCCGATGAGGTGGAGTTCCGTTTCTTCCTGTTCGACTGGTTCAAAGGCTTCACGCATACGGTGCAATCGTGGTTCGCGTAATTGTGATATAATGGGAGCGCATCATAACAAAAAGGACGGAAGAATACCCGAATGCCAGCGAACCAGAACCAAAACCAAAACCAGAACCCAATCGGAACCAAATTATGGAATGTCCAACATATACCAAGCGACAGCCTCCGGGGCAACCTCTCGGAGGCTGCGGCTTTGCTGCGCGAGGGCGCGCTCGTAGCGTTCCCGACCGAGACCGTGTACGGGCTCGGGGCCGATGCGCGGAACACCGAAGCGGTGGAGCGGATATTCGCCGCCAAGGGACGACCGTCGGACAATCCGCTGATCGTGCATATCGCGGATGTGGAGGCGGCGGAGCAGCTGGCGGAGCATATTAACGAGACGGAACGCAGACTGATCGAGCGGTTTTGGCCGGGGCCGCTCACGCTCGTACTGCCGGTGCGGCCCGGCGCGGTTTCGCCCCGCGTGACGGCGGGGCTCGATACGGTCGCGGTGCGCATGCCCGCGCACGAGACGGCGCTTGCGCTGATCGCGCAAGCAGGGGTGCCGGTGGCGGCGCCGAGCGCCAACCGGTCCGGGCGGCCCAGCCCGACGCTTGCACGTCATGTGCAGGAGGACCTCCAGGGCCGCATCGAGGGCATCGTCGACGGTGGACCGACCGACGTGGGCTTGGAGTCGACCGTAGCCCGGGTCGACGAAGAAGGGGCCGTACATATATTGCGGCCCGGAGGCATCACGGCGGAGTCGCTTCGCGACGCCGGGTTTATTGTAGCGGCGCATCGGCTGAGCGGCGCCAAAGAAGAGGAAGCTCCGCGCTCCCCCGGCATGAAATACACGCACTACGCCCCCAAAGGGCGCTTGTGCGTGGTGGAAGGCGCAGCGGACGCGGTCCGCGCGCACATCCAAAATCGCGTTGACGACGACGCCGCGCAAGGGCTGCGAACCGCGGTGCTCGCGTTCGCGCCAACACCCGGCGCGGCGCTGCCGTACCGCGCCGACTACACCGTCGCCCTCGGCGAACGGGGCGACGCAACGACCGCGGCGCACAAGCTGTACGCCGCTTTAAGAGAATGCGACGCTCGGGACATCGCGCGCATTTACGCCGAAGCCGTCGACGCTTCCGGTCTCGGCTTCGCCTTCATGAACCGGCTGGAGAAGGCCGCCGGCGGCAACATCATCCGCGTCTGAACGCAACGCCGGTCAGGGACGAACACCTGTCTTCCGACCGCTCAGACATGTTTCCCCTCTTGTCCGCATAGCATGGTTAGTGATAAGCGGACAAACTAGGGGGCGGAAGCTTTGGCGGAAATTACGGAACATTTGGGGCAAACTCTCACCATCCTCCTGATTGCCATAGCGCTCGGGATGGACGCATTCTCGCTCAGCCTCGGCATCGGGATGAGGGGCATACGGCTCAGAGACGTCGCCAAAATCAGCGCCGCCATTGCGCTATTCCACGTGTTGATGCCGTTGGTGGGCTTTTTCACGGGAAAATACATGAGCACGCTGCTTGGGGATTTGGCGGTAGCCATTGGCGGAGGGCTGCTGATGGCGCTGGGCGCCCATATGATTTACAGCTCGCTTCGGGGGGAGGCCGTCCGATCGATCAATCACGGATCGTTCTTCGGGGTGCTCGCCTTCGCGTTAAGCTGCAGCGTCGATTCGCTGTCGGTCGGCGTGTCGCTCGGCATGTTTTCGACCGACCTCATTTTGTCCGTCATGATGTTCGGGCTGCTCGGAGGCTTCATGTCCGCGGTCGGGCTCATGGTCGGGCGGAGAGTCGGGGCGATGATCGGCGAGTACGGGGAAGCGCTGGGCGGCGCGGTGCTGCTCGCCTTCGGTTTGCTATTTTTATTTTGACCTTTCTTTGGTTTACAATAGAGTTGATTAGGTTCCTAGGCCGAAGGAAGGAGGATGTTCATGCAAAAGCATAAGCGTTTGTTGTTCGTCTGTACGGGAAACACCTGCCGCAGTCCGATGGCGGAATCGCTGTTCCGAAAGCTGGCGGCGGAGAGCGGGCTCGAAGCCGAAGCCAAATCGGCGGGCGTTGCCGCGCTTAACGGAACGTCCATGTCCAAGCATTCGGCAACGGTGCTGAAGAACAAGGGAATCAAAGACACTCACCGGTTTCAATCCTCCGAGCTGACGAAGGAGCTCGTCGATTGGGCGGATCTGATTTTGACCATGACGTCGCATCATAAGCGTCACGTGCTGGAGTCGTACCCCGGCGCCGTGGACAAAACGTTCACGCTAAAAGAATACGCGGACGACAGCTCCGATCTGGACGCGCTGCACCGGGAGCGGGAGTCGCTCATTGCCGACTTGCAGGTCAAAATGGCGCTAAAACAACACATTACCGATGCCGAGAAGGATAAATTGTTCGAGCTGGAACAGCGTGTTCCGAATATGGATATCGTCGATCCGATCGGCGGCTCGTTAAAAACATATGAAGTCGTCGCCCGAGAGCTGGAGGCAGTGTTGCTCGGCATTATCGAAAAGCTGAAGCAATGATATTTGGAGCTTTACATCGAAGAGGCTTTTGCGATATGATGATTTCAACATACGGGACCCTGATGTAACTGGCGACATTCGTGGACGACCACAATGGAGCATCGGGGCATACGCCGGTCGCCTGGGCAAGAGCATGGACGCGCAACGCGTGTCGTATGCTCTTTTTTGCATGTTAGGGTATAATATGGGGCGAACGAATATGGAAGCTAGGAGAGATGAGAACGATGAAAATTGCCATCGGCGCGGATCATGCAGGCTATAGACTGAAAGCGGAAATTATAGAATATGTTCGCTCCCTCGGCCACGAGGTGGAGGATTTCGGGGTGAACGGGCCGGATTCGGTGGATTATCCCGATTTCGCGGCGAAGGTGTGCGCCAAAGTCGTTTCCAAGGAAGCCGACCGCGGCATCTTGATTTGCGGCACCGGAATCGGTATGTCGATTGCTGCGAATAAAGTGCCCGGCATTCGCTGCGCGCTTGTTCATGACGTGTTTTCGGCTAAGGCGACGCGGGAGCATAACGATACGAACGTGCTGGCGATGGGCGAACGCGTCATCGGGCCGGGGCTCGCGCAAGAAATCGCAGGAACGTGGCTCGGGACCGAATTTTCTCAAGGGGAGCGTCATAAGAACCGCATTGCGAAGGTGACGGCGCTGGAAGGGCAGCAATCCATTCATCCTTAATGAACAATGTACCGCCTGATTCGAACGATCGGAGGGATGCGCGAGTGGCAGAACGTGAACCCGACTTGGAAAAAATGGCGTATGACATTTATACAATCGCCAAAGAAGTGGCGCAAGCGGGCGGAATAAAAACCGGGCAGCTTGTTGTCGCAGGCGTAAGCACAAGCGAGGTGCTAGGTCAGAGGATCGGCAGCCACGGCACGTCGGAGGTCGCTTCCGCCTTATTCGCAGGACTGCAGCGGTTTCAAGAGGAGATCGGCTGCTATGTGGCATATCAATGCTGCGAACATTTGAACCGGGCGCTCGTCATCGAACGGGAAGCGGCGGAGAAATACGGCTTTGAGCCGGTGAGCGTCGTTCCGGTGCCGAAGGCGGGCGGGGCGATGGCCTCCTGGGCGCACCGCCATCTGGACGACGCCGTGATCGTGGAGGAAATCCGGGCCCATGCGGGCATCGATGTCGGCGAAACGCTGATCGGCATGCACCTGCGCCGTGTAGCGGTTCCGTTCCGGCCGTCGATCCGATTTGTCGGGAACGCCCGAGTGAACGCGGCGTTCACGCGTCCGAAGCTGATCGGAGGCGCGAGGGCGGTCTACACGCTGCCGCAGGAAGGCATGGAGCCCGTCCCGGCAGCCACGGCAACTCCGGAAACCGGGACGCTTACGATGGAGGATATGTAGTCGCAGTCCGAATAGATTCAACATAACCAACTAAAAAAAGGGAGCTGGAGAAAATGGAACAACTGAGGGTGCAAGATCCGGAAATGCTGAAAGCGATGGGTGAAGAGCTTGGCCGCCAGCAGCGCAATCTGGAGCTGATCGCTTCGGAGAACATTGTCAGCGAAGCGGTTATGCAAGCTATGGGTTCGGTACTTACGAACAAGTACGCGGAAGGATATCCTGGCCGCCGCTACTACGGCGGCTGCGAATACGTGGACGTCGCCGAAAACTTGGCGCGCGACCGCGTGAAGCAGCTGTTCGGCGCGGAGCATGCGAACGTGCAGCCGCACTCCGGCGCGCAGGCGAACCTCGCGGTATACTTGGCCGCGCTGAAGCCGGGCGACACCGTCCTCGGCATGAACCTGGCGCACGGCGGACATTTGACGCACGGCAGCCCGGTCAACGCATCCGGCATCCTGTATAATTTCGTCGCTTACGGCGTCAATGAAGAGTCGCATTACATCGATTACGACGAAGTGCGCAAGGCGGCGTTCAAGCACCGCCCGCGTCTCATCGTGGCGGGCGCGAGCGCGTATCCGCGCATCATCGATTTCGAAGCGCTCGGCAAAATCGCGAACGACGTCGGCGCGCTGTTCATGGTCGACATGGCTCATATCGCCGGCCTCGTGGCGGGCGGACAGCATCCGAGCCCGGTGCCGCATGCGCATTTTGTAACTTCGACTACGCACAAGACGCTCCGCGGTCCCCGCGGCGGCCTCATTCTGTGCCGGAAGCCTTGGGCGGCGGCGATCGACAAGGCCGTGTTCCCGGGTACGCAAGGCGGACCGTTGATGCACGTCATCGCGGCGAAGGGCGTCGCATTCGGCGAAGCGCTTCGTCCGGAATTCAAAGACTACGCGGCGCAAGTCGTTGCCAACGCGAAGGCGATGGCGGAGCAGTTCCTTGCCGAAGGCATCAGCCTCGTTTCCGGCGGAACGGACAACCACTTGATGCTTGTCGACCTGCGCGGCTTGAACGTAACCGGCAAGGAAGCGGAGAAGCTGCTCGACGAAGCGGGAATTACCGTCAATAAGAACGCGATCCCGAACGATCCAGCGGGTCCGATGATCACCTCCGGCATCCGGATCGGTACGCCGGCAGTGACGACCCGCGGCATGAAGGAAGACGACATGCGCGCGATCGCACGCATCATCTCGATGGTGCTGAAGTCGCCGAAGGATGCGAGCGTCGTAGAGAAGGCGCGCGGCATGGTGTACGAACTGACCGCGAAATATCCGATCTACCCGAACCTCGAATATTAAAATGACGAAGCCCCCGGCTTGCTGGCTATTTCAGCGAGCTTGGGGGCTTTTTTAGGCGTTGTTAGAGCTGTACCTTTGTGCCGGTTCGGGCGCTTTCGATCGCGCCGTACACCATGGCCACGCTTTTGATATTGTCGCGGCAGTCCGTTTCGGCCGGGCGGCCTTCGTTCAGTGCTGCGAACATTTCGTCCAAGCAGCCGTGATGATACTCGTTGCCGCTCCAGGACGTCTCCGCCGTGAAGCGCTCGAACTTGTTTTGGAACGGCTTCCCTTCGGGTTGAACGATCGTTTCATATACGGGCGCGTTTGTTCCGTCCCACAGAGCGGTGCCTTTGGAGCCGACGATCCGCCACGACGATTCCCACGAGGTGGGGTAGCCTTCCGCGCACCAAGAGCCCCGATAGTTGAAAACGGAGCCGTCCCCGTATTCGAAGATGCAAACGGCGGACGCGTTCCCTTTGTACCAGGAGCCTTCCGGATTGAATTCGTGGCAGTATACCGATATGGGATCTTTACCGGTAATGAATCGGGCTTGGTCGAACGTATGTATCGCCATATCGAGAATGAGCGGCGAATCCATCGCGTCGCGGAAGCCGCCGAAGTGCGGGCCCAGGAAGAAATCGGCGCAGACGAAGCCCGGATTGCCTATGGCGCCGGAGACGATTGTCTCGCGGAAGGCGCGGATGTTCTTGATGTAGCGGCGGTTTTGCATGACAGAGTACGTCTTTCCGGCGCGCTCGACGGCATCGATCATCGCGCGGGCGGCATCGAGCGAGTGAGCCATCGGCTTTTCGCCGAAGACGGCGCAGCCGAGCTCGAGCGCAGTGGTGACCACTTCGTAATGGCTGTCGGGTATTGTGATGTCGAACAGAAGGTTGGCGCCCGTTTCTTTAATTGCTGTACGGACATCGGTGAACGTGCGGCCGATCCCGAATTCCTGCTGATACCGTTTGGCATTGTCTTCGAAGATGTCGACGAAAGCGACGATCTCGCAGTCGCTGCGCTTCATCGCGTACTCGATCCAAGTCCGGGCCATGCCGCCGCAGCCGGCCACTACTACTTTATGCATGATTCCTGCATCTCCTTTCGCCGATGGCGAATGATGTACTTATTGTAACGCAAAAGCCCGCCGCATCCTATGGATGTGTCGAGCTATTTTGCCGTAAGATAGAGGGAGCTAACGGATGGATCCGGACTGATATTGATGAAAAAGAAATAGGGTTGGCGGAAGAACGGGCGGATTACGGGTTGGTGCAAGTGAAGAAGCTTGGTCGATTACGGAGCGGGACCGAACGGAAGAGTTCGGAGGATTTCGAAGTGAGAGCGGACGGAACGGCTCGAGCGGATTGCGAATGGGAGGGGGCTGGCGGGCATGTCGGAAACGGAAATTGTGACGGAGTCTAAAGGGATAATGACGTCGGTAATGACGTTCAACTTGCGGCGCAGCTCGTGGACCGACCGAAACAATGCATGGCGGTTCCGGAAGCGAAGCGTCGCGGAGACGATTCTAAGATCCGGAGCGGAGTTCATCGGCACGCAGGAAGGCTTGCCGCTCATGCTCAAGGAGCTCGATGGACTGCTGCCCGGCTATGGCCGCGTCGGTCAAGGGAGGGACGGCGGCTCCAAGGGCGAGCACTGCGCGATCTATTACGTTAAGGAGCGATGGAAGCCCGCGGAGCACGGAACGTTCTGGCTCTCCGTCACACCGGAGCTGCCGGCAAGCCGCGGGTGGGGAGCCATGTTCCCGCGAATTTGCACGTGGGCCGTATTCGAACCGGCCGACGGAGGGATCCCGCGCTTAGCCGTATACAATGTGCATCTCGACCACATCAGCGGCCTTGCGCGGGAGCGGGGAGCCGCGCTGGCGGCGGCGCGGCTGATCGAGCGGCGGGCGGCCTCCGGCGTGCCCGCCGTCCTTGTCGGCGACTTCAACTCGTCGCCTCGACGCCCTGCGGTCGCGCAGCTGAGCGCGCCGCCGTATTCGCTCGTCGATGCCTGCGACGAGCTGCCGGGAGGCGCCGCCGCAGCCGGCGCCACGTACCACGCCTTCCGCGGGGGCGGGGAAGGCGGGAAGCCGATCGACTATATATTCGCGACGGACGATATCCGTATCGAACAGATCGTCGTCGATCGGGAGAAGTGCCTCGGCCGGTTTCCGTCCGACCATTATCCGGTGATCGCGCACATCTCGCTGCCATAACGATTCGCGGCCTTATGCTCCAATGCCGAACACGTCCGTGATCAGCGATAGGATGAGCAGCAATCCCATAATGCCGCTTGCCGCCAACGCTTTTGATTTATTCGGCAGTCCCGCCCGATGGAGGACGGAACGGAAGTACATGACAAACCCTATGGCAATGAGTGCAAATTCTACAGCCATGCTGGCCGCCGGATAGTTCCACAGATGCAAGCCAAGCAGCGGCAAATCTCCCGCGTTGCCGGGCAATATCGGCAGGTCCCTGCGATGAACGAGCAAATCCAGCATCCAGTGGCTGAATACGACCGAGCCGATGACGATGCCCGCTCTTTTTCCCCATGCCCGCCGCGCAAAGAACCCGGCAATGACCGCAATCGCAATGGCGCCGACCAAGGAGTGCGTATAATCGGCATGGATGATCGCTTTGCCGTACCCGGTTCCCGCAGGCGAATCGATCGTCTCCACACCCGACAGCAATAAGGGAACGAACAAAATATCCAACAGTTGCGTAGCCGCCATGAGGGACCAGAGCGGCACCCCCGGCTCTTTCGCCTTGACCGCCGCAGCGAGTCCGAAATGTCCTGCAAACATGTTACTTCACGCCTTTCTTTGTATGGTGGGTTGTCGCCCGATTGTCGAGCCAGTTGGCCAAAACAGTGAACAGCAAAATAAAAACAATAAAATTCATGCGGCTCTCTCCTTCAAAAATAATCATATTCGCCATAAAACTAATAGTGTTAGTTTAAATATAACTAACGTTATTAGTTTCGTCAACACTATTTTCTGTCGAATATAAAAAACACAACTGTACCGCCTCTCGGACGGGTACGCGTCCGGGTTGAAAGAGGCGGCACTGTGCTTCAAGCGATTCTATTTTCTAAAATGTCCCATTAACGTGGTGATTGTCTTTCTTTGCTCCGGCAGCGGCTCTCGAAGCTTGCCTTTATCAACGAGGTGCTTCAGCACGTAGGGGATGAGTGCGCAGCCCGCTACATCACCGCGTGTCATATAAGCGATCTGAGGTGCAAGGTGCTTCGGCTGGTTGATCATGGCAAGCTTCAACCGTTCTTCGTAAAGCGTGGAGACAGCCGGTTTATAAAGCTCCGATAAGTCCGGGATCAGACGGTTGACAGCCGCTGCGGTGTCCGGAGTGTCGATCCACACTGCGTTGAAAAGATAGCCTTTTTCCTTCTGAATGATGTATTTCTTTGACAGCAGGAAAGCGTAAGTTTCCCGATTTTCCTCGGTATCTTTCAATTCATTTCTTCTGAATGCGTCGCACAGCTGTACATCCCTAGAGTGCAAATGCCGCCACCCGGGCCGATCGCTCCAATACGTGTCCATTTGCCACAAATGAAGACTGCCTCCTCCTCCTCGATTCATCGGCCCAACCGCTTTGTAAAATTTCTGCTCATAGCTTACGGCAGGTTGGAGAGGCCTCCTTATTTCGGTATAAACAATGTACTTGCCGCCATCCTTTCGCAACGGAATGATTTGCTCCGGATCGTCGGCGGCGGGGAGTGAACGATTCCCTTGGTTTTCGACATTTTTCGGGAGGAGGGTCCACAACAAGAAATTGTAGTCGTTATTAGGAACGTACAGATCGGTCTCTACCATTTGACCACGAATGTCCATCAGCGCCTCATAATGCCGGTCGGCGATTTTTGCGGCGCATTGCTTCAGCAACTTATGGCCTTCCTCTTTATGCTCAATAACGGGGTCCTGGATAACGATATTCGCAGCGTATTTTCCAGGGGATGTTTCCGTAATGTAATCGTATTCCGCCAAAAAGGCGACCTCATCTTCAACAAATGCGGCAGGCGTTCCAAGCTCATTCGCAAGCTCTTTAACGGATAGAGGCTTGTTGTACATGGCGTAAATTATGTTTTGGGTCAAAGTCCGCCCGAGAAAATCGGGGCCTTCCGCCAACCAACCCGGACTGCCGATATGGCCTGTCGTCGAGAAACGAATCGGATTAAAGCTGAGCTCTCCGGTTCTTCGCACCTTTTCCATCCCTTTCTTCATCTCCTTCTTCGCATCGTGTAGATGCCATTTTACGGTTCCGACAGGAAGGTTAAGGGCGGCAGCGATCTCGCTTTGCTTTAGGCCGTCGTAATAATGCATCGTGACGATCCGCCTTTGCATTTCCGACAGCAGGGCGATTTCTCTGCGCAACGCTTGAACCGATTCGCTTTGCAGAAGCAAATCGAGCGGCCCTTCGGTTGGATCTGCGGGTAGGTCGGACATGCCGTTATTGTCCGTATAGTGCCTTCGGTTAGACGCATTCTTCACCCAGTTCGCCCATACGTACCGGGCAACGGTCCAAACGTATGCATCCATATTGGAGATCGCGGCCCCTGCCGCAACGGATTTGAATAGTTGAAGCATGATCTCTTGAGCGAGATCCTCCGCTTCCTGCCTATGCCCCGCACGCTTCAACGCAAATCCGAATATCGGTCGGGCGTACCGTTTCGCAAGGTCCTCTGCAGTTATGTTTGTGGCGGTATGGGCGGGCATGCTGCTTCCTCCTTGCAATCCTGTCAAATATAAAGTGTGGAGACGGTATAAAAGGTTGGAAGTTTTTTTCATTATGTCAAAATGTACGAAAAAGAGACAGTGTTGCACGCCGCAGCTTACACTCCCGCACGCAATTTGGCAAAAGGATGTTTATATTGTGCTGTCCTTTTTCCATAAATTCGCCGAAATCCGGCTTTAACCAACCATTATGGCAAAAGTGTGTTCAAAAACGGTAATGGCGACAGCATGTTTTGAACACAGTTTTGCCAATACATCATTAGACGAGGGAAAAAACCGCAAAATTATGACCGAACCGCAACCGATTATAGACAACCTTTTTCCAAACGGAGGAGGGTACAGCCGACAAACCGCCATGTGCGGATTCGGCGCACATACAGGCTAACCCCGCCTCCCGCCATGCACGCCAAAAAGGCCGCCCCCAAAAAATTGGAGACGGCCCCGAAAAACTTCCTCAATGCCGTATAGCGCCTACCCGGTATGTAGCCCGTTCGGTTTGAATGTGCAGCTCATGATTTTGAACGGAGCCTCGAATATTCCCGGCCAGCGCGATTTCGTACGAGCCTCTCGGGAGCTCGGCGGCGCCCGAACCTCCGTCTACGGTAATCGTGCCTTCGCCGTGCAGGATAATCCGGTCGTCGTTGACGAAATCGTCGCTGTCCGGTCCGCCGGTGCCGTAGGCCACTTTCTGCAGCTTCAGCATGACTTGATCGGTGTCGCCGTTCTCCTCCTTGCGGATGAGCAACGTTTCGTTCACGTGCCCAAGCAGCCATTCCGTCATTTGTACCATATCCACCGTTTGATCGCCTCTTTCCTTAACGCTGCTTCGTCTAATGCTTCACCTTTGTTAAGGTAACCAGTTCGAAGGCAAATTAACACCTTTACCCTCCGGCGGTCGTTCGGCTGTTCGCTTCGCTTGGCGCAGGCGGCGTGTCGGCCTTTTCCGTATCCTGGTTGTCCCAGTACATTTCCGCGATGGCTTCGGCGAGGACGTCCATGGAGCGGTAACACTCCTCCAGCGTATTGTCGACGCCGCCTACTTCAATCAGAACGCTATACGGGGAAAGAGACTGATTGAATTCGGCGTTGGAATGCTCGAGCTTTTTTACGATGCCGCGGGATATTCCGGGCAATTTTTCCTCTACGCGGGAATTCATTTCCCCGGCGAAGGCAAAGTTTTGCTCGAAGTTCGGGTTTTTTTCCCCGATGACGAAATACAGCTTGGCGTAAGATGTCCCGTCTTTCGTCAAGGTTGTAGCATCTCTTCTGGCGGAGTCGCGGTGAAGGTCTAGAATAAATTGAAGCCCCTCGTTTTTTTGCATGACTGCTTTGACGGTTTTTCTAGACTCGGTATAGGCCGTCTTCCATGGGTACTGCGCATCGGAGTGGAGCCCTCCTATTCCCTTCTCCGCCAGCTTGTCGACAAGGTATTTGCCCACGTTCGTTATGGAAGTCGGCTTTTCTTTCGTCGAGTATGCGCGGTCCGGCTGCGTTTCGCCGTCCAGCTCCGGCAAATACGATTCCGTATTATGCGAGTGGTATACGAACAATATTTTTTTCGATAAGTCGGCGCCGTTCGGCGGTTCGCCCGGCTCTTGCGGAGGAGGGGCGCTCGGCTCTTGTTCGCCGGACTCGCCGCCAGCGGGCTCCTGTCCGCCCGCTCCCGGTTGTTGGCCGGTTTCCTCCGGCTGCCCTTCCTCAGGACTGTGGGAGCCCATTAAGTCGGGAGAAGGCGGAATTTCGAGCGGGTAATCGTGAGCCGCCGTGTTTTTGCCTCTGACGAGGATGACGTACTGATTGTTCGGAGCGCCGGGCAGCGTCTGCGCGGCCAGCGTGCGCGGGTCCCCGGGATCGATTCCGGTCGTAAGGCGCGTCAAAAATTGCGTCACGTTGCCGGTCGAGAATGAGGAGGCATCCTCGTTGCGCGGCAGCTGGCGAAACTCCATCCCCAGCATATCGATGAAAAATACGCTCGGCAATGACGCCGCCGCGCCTTCCAATTGCTGGACCGGGGAATCTTCCAGCTTCCATAGAATAGACACTAGCGATATGACGACGAAAGTTCCGATGATGCACCATACAACGAGAGAGGCGAAGGCGCGGGCCAAGCCTCCGGCTCCTTCGGCGATTGAACGCCCGAGTTGTTTCCATCGCATGTAAAGTTCTACTCCTTGTCCTCAAAGCGGTTATAGTGTTTTTTCATCCGCTTCTTACCCAATTCTATGAACCGGTGCTAGAAGGTAGAACCCCAGGTGCCATGAAGCGCATAGTGCAACGAAAGTGGGACAATGTTATAATGGTTAAGATTTTTTTGCAACCAATAATCGGGAGGCCGAACAAACGAATGAGTAAAGTGTTCCTGTGTGATCACCCGCTGATCCAGCATAAGCTGACTTACATACGCGACGAACGCACAAATACGAAGGATTTCAGAGAGCTGGTCGACGAGGTGGCGACGCTGATGGCCTATGAGATTACCCGGGACATTCCGCTAGAGAGCACCCAAGTGAAGACTCCGGTAGCCGTTACGGAATCGAAGATCATCTCCGGAAGAATGCTCGGCTTGATTCCGATTTTGCGCGCGGGGCTCGGCATGGTGGACGGCATTCTGAAGCTGATCCCGGCTGCGAAGGTGGGACACATCGGCCTATACCGCGATCCGGATACGCTGCAGCCGGTGGAATATTATGCGAAGCTGCCGACGGACGTGACCGAGCGCGAGCTGATCGTGATCGATCCGATGCTGGCAACCGGCGGTTCCGCCATTGCGGCGATCGAGCTGCTGAAGAAGCGGGGCTGCAACCAAATTAAGCTGATGTGTCTGATCGCGGCTCCGGAGGGCGTGAAGGCGATGCAGGAGGCTCACCCGGACGTTGACATTTACACGGCTTCCATCGACGAATATTTGAACGATCACGGCTACATCATTCCCGGACTCGGCGACGCCGGAGACCGGTTGTTCGGCACGAAGTAAAATATAAGGAATCGGGGGAATCGCCGGTGGTAGGTCGCATTAAAGTAATGACCGTCTTCGGAGGCCGCCCGGAAGCGGTGAAGATGGCTCCGCTCATTCTGGAGCTCGGGAAGCATAAGGACAAGATCGATTCCGTCGTCTGCGTGACGGCGCAGCACCGCGAAATGCTCGACAGCGTGCTGGAAGTGTTCGGCATCCGGCCGGATTACGACTTGAATGTAATGAAGGCGCGGCAGTCGCTGAACGAAATTACGATTCGAGTGCTGCAAGGGCTCGAGCCGGTGCTGATGGAAGAGAAGCCTGACATCGTGCTCGTTCACGGCGACACGCAGACGACGTTCCTGGCAAGCTACGCGTCGTTCCTGCAGCGTATCAAAGTCGGGCACGTGGAAGCGGGGCTGCGCACCTGGAACAAGCTCTCGCCGTACCCGGAGGAGATGAACCGTCAGCTGACCGGCGTGCTTGCGGACCTGCACTTCGCTCCGACGAATTGGTCGGCGGACAACCTTCGCAGGGAGAACAAGCCGGAGGATTCGATTTTCATTACCGGCAACACCGTCACCGATGTCGGCCGATACATTGTGAAAGAAAGCTACGAGCATCCGCTGCTTGATTGGGCGAAGGACAAGCGTCTGATTCTGATGACGGCGCATCGCCGCGAATCGCAGGGCGAGCCGCACCGCCGCGTATTCCGCGCCGTTCGCCGCATTGCGGACGAATTCGACGACGTCGCGATCGTCTATCCGGTTCACTTGAACCCTGTCGTACAGGAGACCGCGCGCGAGCTGCTCAGCGGACACCCCCGCATCAAGCTCGTAGATCCGCTGGATCTCATTGAGATGTACAACTTTTATCCGCATACGCATTTGATATTAACCGATTCCGGGGGTTTGCAGGAGGAGGCGCCTTCGTTCGGCGTTCCCGTCCTTGTGCTGCGGGACACTACCGAGCGGCCGGAAGGAATCGAAGCGGGCACGCTGGAGCTGGTAGGCACCGACGAGCAGCGGATCTATGAAAGAACGAAAGCGCTGCTGACGGATTCCGCTACTTACGAGAAAATGAGCCGAGCGGCCAACCCTTACGGCGACGGAAGGGCGTCGGAACGGATTGTACAAGCGATCCTTCATCATTTCGGATTGTCCGAGCGCAGGCCGGAGAAGTTTCAAGCATAAAGCTGGAAGATTACAGCATACAGTTGCACTGTATGGTTTGAGAAGCGGGAAAACTGTTGCCGCGCAAGGGTTTTCCGCTTGTCCGTTCACGGAATGTTTGAAATTACGTGAATTGACAAACCTTACGCCGGATGGATAAAATATATGAGGGTTAGCAGGGGTAGGGCTATGAATAAGAAGAGCAATAAAGATAATCCGTGGCGGGCCGCCGGTTTGGTAGGCGTCATGGGGCTTGATGTTGCGATTTGCATCACCCTGGGCTTTTTTCTCGGCGATCGGATCGGCGGTTCGCGCGGCTGGGTTGCCTTCGGCATCTTAGCGGGGCTGGCAGTCGGCATTCTCTCCTGTGTGGTGCTGCTGAAACGCTTACTGGAGGACTCCGATGGTTGAAATATTGAATAAAGCCGTACGGACAGCTCTTTTTTTTATGTCCGCCTTATTGGCTGCTTGGGCATTGGTTCCTGAGGGAAGAACGGTTGCCGCCGGCCTGATTCTGGGCACCTTGGCGAGCGTTGTGAATGCGTTTTTATTGCGTAGAAGGGTTGAGTTTCTAAGCAATCTCGCGGAACAAGGCGTCGTCAGGAAGGGCATGGGGTTGGCAGGACGGCTCGCGACCGTGCTGCTTGCCGTTATGGTTGCCAAGCGGTATCCGGAATACTTTGCTTTGCCCGCTACATTGGCAAGCTGTTTTTTTGTCCAAATTGCGGTGTTTTTTACAGCAATTGTACACAATAATAATCGTTCCGATGGAAAGGGGTGAAGCACAGTATGCATATATTCCCGGTGGTGGAGATCGGCGGGCTCCATTTTGACATTTCGGCGATTATAGCAATTCTCGTTTCGTCGATTGTTGTATTTGCTCTCGCAAGAGCGGCGGTCGCCAATATGTCCGTACGAAATCCGACGAAAATCCAGAACTTTATGGAATGGGTCGTCGAATTCGTCCATAACACGATTGCCAGCACAATGCCGTTAAGCAAGGCGAAAACATACATCTCTCTTGGTATGACGCTGATCATGTTCATCTTCGTTTCCAACTTGCTGGGTTTGCCGTTCGGTATCGTTACCGATGTGGCTCCGGATAATCACGGCCCGGTTACCTTTGCAGGCATGACGCTTTTGACAGAACATGATATAGAAGTAGCGCACGAACAAGGCAAGCATCTTTCGTTCGCTTGGTGGAAGTCGCCGACGGCCGACTTGTCGGTAACGGCAGGCCTCGCGCTGATCGTGTTCGTGATGGTTCATTTCCTTGGACTGACGCAGAACACAAAGCATTACTTGAAGCACTATTTCGAACCGTTCCCGATTTTCTTCCCGCTTAACATTATGAAGGAGCTCGCTAAGCCGCTTACGCTCGCACTGCGTTTGTTCGCGAACATTTTTGCGGGCGAGGTGTTGATTTCGACAATCCTCATGATGGGCTGGATCGGGTTGCCGCTCATGGCGGCATGGCAAGGCTTTAGTATTTTCGTAGGCGCCATTCAGGCGTTCTTGTTCACGATTTTGACGATGGTGTATATTTCGCAGGCAACGGTTCACGAGGAGCATTCCGCCGAGCATTAAGCTTCGGTTGAAGCAAAGCTTGAATCCGAGCTTTCGAAACAAAAATATGCAATAACAGACCACCTAAAATTTAAGGAGGATTTTCAAATGGAATTTTTGGCAGCAGCTTTGGCAATCGGTTTGGGCGCGCTCGGCGCAGGTATCGGTAACGGTTTGATCGTAAGCAAGACGGTAGAAGGCATCTCCCGTCAACCTGAACTTCGCGGTACGCTTCAAACGACGATGTTTATCGGCGTTGGTATCGTCGAGGTCGTTCCGATCATCGGCGTAGTTATCGGCTTCCTTCTGTACTTCGGAGCGTAAGCCGCTTCTATAAGTGCGAATATGGCGGGGATGGCTTGAGCCCTCCACGCCTTCAATTTGATAACGTCAGAATGCGCTTATAGCGGCTGGTTAGGAACACCAGTAGAAAGGAGTGTCCGCTTTGAACTTCGTTTGGGAGTCGACGGTAATTACGATCATTGCCTTTGGTATTTTGTATTGGCTGCTTAACAAGTACGCTTTCGGTCCATTGTTCAACATGATGGAGCAGCGTAAACAATTGGTGCTTGGCGAGCTCGAGCAGGCGGAAGCGAACCGCAAGGAGTCTTCGGCATTGCTTGACGAGCAGCGCAAAGCGATCGAACAAGCCCGCAAGGAAGCTCAAGACATCGTTGAGCAAACCCGCAAAATCAGCGCGAAGTCGGCTGAAGATATCATCGAAGCCGCTAAGAATGAAGCGCAGCGCTTGAAGACCAGCGCTATGGAAGATATCGTGAACGAGAAAAATCAAGCGATTGCGGAGCTTCGCAATCAAGTCGGCGAAATGTCCGTCAAGATCGCTTCCAAGATCATCGAGAAGGAAGTCGACGCCAAGGCGCAAGACCAGTTGATCGATAAGTACCTGAAAGAGGTTGACAATCGATGAGCGGCATGGCGGTAGCGGCCAAAAGGTACGCGAAAGCGCTGTTTGAGACGGCGAAGGATAAAGGACAGATCGAGGAGACGGGAGAACAATTGCAGGCGGTTGCCCAGGCGCTGGCCGGCAATCCGGAAATCCAAGCGTTCTTCGATCATCCGAAAATCGGCAACGACGTGAAGATTCGCGCCGTAAAGGACGCAGTCAGCGGCAAAGTTTCCGAGCAAGTCGTGAACACGCTGCAGCTTCTGATCGACCGGGGCCGCGGCTCGTCCGTCGGGCTTGTGGCACAGGCTTATAAAGCTATTGCAGACGAATTCCTGGGGCGCGCTAACGCGTATGTAACCTCCGCGTTCGATTTGACGCCGGAGCAGCAGGAAGGAATCGCGCGTCATTTCAGCGCCGTAACAGGCAAGAAAGTGACGGTTGAAACGGTTGTAGATAAGTCGCTCCTCGGGGGCATTCGCATTCGAATCGGCGATACATTGTATGACGGCAGCTTGGCCACCAAGCTGGCGGAGCTAGAAAGATCGTTCAATAAAGCACGATAGGGGTGACGTTCATTGAGTATCAGACCCGAAGAAATCAGCACGCTCATTAAACAGCAAATAGAACAATATCAATCCGAAGCTCGCGTCGTTGAAGTCGGCACAGTCATCACGATCGGTGACGGTGTTGCCCGCGCACACGGACTCTCGAACGTAATGGCCGGGGAGCTGCTCGAATTTGAGAACGGATCCGTAGGTTACGCGTTGAACCTGGAAGAAGATAACGTAGGTATCGTTATCCTCGGTCCGTACAAGGAAATTAAAGAAGGACAGCAAGTAAAGCGTACGGGCCGCATCATGGAGGTTCCGGTAGGCGAAGCGCTGCTTGGCCGCGTCGTAAACCCGCTCGGCCAGCCGCTTGACGGCAAAGGCCCGGTTAACACGACGGAAACTCGTCCGGTTGAATCTCCGGCGCCAGGCGTTATCGACCGGAAATCGGTTCACGAGCCGATGCAAACCGGCATCAAAGCGATCGACGCGATGGTCCCGATCGGCCGCGGTCAGCGCGAGCTCATCATCGGCGACCGTCAAACCGGTAAAACATCGATCGCGATCGATACGATCCTTAACCAGAAGGGCAACGGCGTAATTTGTATTTACGTTGCCATCGGCCAAAAGCAATCGACGGTTGCTCAGGTCGTAGAAACGCTCCGCCGCCACGGCGCAATGGAATACTCCATCGTCGTGAACGCAGGCGCATCCGAGCCGGCGCCGCTCCTGTGGTTGGCTCCGTACGCGGGCGTAGCGATGGGCGAATACTTTATGTACAAAGGACAGCACGTCCTGATCATCTATGACGACTTGACCAAGCAAGCGGCCGCATACCGCGAATTGTCCTTGCTGCTCCGTCGTCCTCCGGGCCGCGAGGCTTATCCGGGCGACGTATTCTACTTGCACTCCCGTTTGCTCGAGCGTGCGGCGAAGCTGAACGACGCTCTCGGCGGCGGCTCCATTACGGCGCTTCCGTTCATCGAGACGCAAGCTTCCGACGTATCGGCTTACATTCCGACGAACGTGATCTCGATTACGGACGGACAGATCTTCTTGGAGTCCGACCTGTTCTATGCGGGTCAGCGTCCTGCGGTCAATACGGGTATTTCCGTATCCCGCGTAGGCGGCTCCGCGCAAATCAAGGCGATGAAGAAGGTCGCAGGCACACTGCGTCTTGACCTCGCGCAATACCGCGAGCTTGCTGCGTTCGCGCAGTTCGGCTCCGATTTGGATAAATCGACGCAAGCGCGTTTGACGCGCGGTGCGCGCACGATGGAAATCATGAAGCAAGGCGTTAACCAGCCGATGCCGGTCGAAAAGCAAGTCGTATCGATTTACGTCGTTGTGAAGGGCTTTGTAGACGACATTCCGGTCGGCGACGTCCTCCGCTTCGAGAAAGACTTCCACGCGTATGTCGATGCGAACTACCCGCAAATCTTCGGTGCCATTCGCGATTCGAAAGACTTGAGCAAAGAGACCGAAGCACTTATTACGGAAGCGGTGGAAAAGTTCAAAAAGGGCTTCTCCGTCACGGCGTAGGCGCGGAAGGAGCGTGACATACCATGGCTAAAGGGATGCGCGATATAAAGCGCCAAATCAAAGGCTACCAGAACACTAAGCAGATTACGAAAGCGATGGAAATGATCGCGGCCTCCCGGCTGAAGCGCGCGCAGGATGCCGCTCAGTCGGCACGGCCTTACGCGGATAAGCTTCGCGAAGTCATTGCCAGCGTCGCGTCCGCGGGCGGCGGCGTCAAGCATCCGATGCTTGAGAAGCGCCCGATCAAGCGGACCGGTTATCTGGTCATTACGTCGGACCGCGGTTTGGCGGGCGGCTACAACGCGAACTTGCTTCGGAAGCTGTCCTTGATGCTTCGCGAGAAGCATCGCTCCGCGGACGAATACGAGCTGTATGTTGTCGGCCGGAAGGGTAGAGACTACTTCCTCCGCAGGAACATGCCGGTTGTGGCGCAGACGACGGGCTTGCCGGACTTCCCGCGCTTCTCCGATATTAAAGAAGTTGCTTCTGCAGCCGTTAATGCTTACGAAACGGGCACAATCGACGAGTTGGTCTTGGTCTACAACGAGTTCAAATCGGCGATTTCCCAAACGCCTGTCGATAAGACTTTGTTGCCGCTCGGCGAAGTAACGTCCGCGAGCGGAGCGAAGGCGAGCTACGAATTCGAGCCTTCTCCGGAGGCGGTATTGGAACACATTCTTCCGCGCTATGCGGAAACGATGGTGTACAGTGCGGTTCTGGAAGGCAAGGCGAGCGAGTTCGGAGCGCGCATGACGGCGATGAGCAGCGCGACGAAGAACGCGACGAAGCTGATTTCCTCGCTTACGTTGCAATACAACCGCGCACGTCAGGCTTCGATTACGCAAGAAATTACGGAAATCGTCGCCGGCGCGAACGCGCAATAACGGGTAAACGTGAACGGCGGCTTCGGCCGCCTACGCATAAAGATTTTGCATAAGGCAAACGGCTCGTTTGCCGTGAAATGCTTCGAAATGAAGCCTGAGACAATCAAAGGTTGTCGCGTAATCGCTTCGATATGAAGCTAGGAGGGAAATCGATGAATAAAGGACGCATTCTCCAGGTAATGGGACCGGTCGTCGACGTAGAGTTCGAACGCGGCCAATTGCCTGAGATCTCTAATGCGATTAAATTGGTTCGTGACGCCGATACGGTCGTAACCGCGGAAGTGGCGGTTCACCTCGGCGATAACGTAGCTCGTACGATCGCGATGTCTTCTACGGACGGCTTGGTGCGCGGCGGTGAAGCCGTTGACACAGGAGCGCCGATTTCCGTACCGGTAGGCGCAGTGACATTGGGCCGCGTGTTCAACGTGCTTGGCGAATCCATCGACAACGCGGGCGATGTTTCCCGCGAAAAGGTGCTGCCGATTCACCGTGCGGCTCCGGAATTCGCTGAGCTCTCGACGCAAGCGGAAATTCTTGAAACCGGGATTAAAGTTATCGACTTGCTGGCTCCGTACGCTAAGGGCGGTAAAATCGGCCTCTTCGGCGGCGCGGGCGTAGGCAAGACGGTATTGATCCAGGAGCTTATCAACAACATCGCACAAGAGCACGGCGGTATTTCCGTATTCGCCGGCGTAGGCGAGCGTACCCGCGAAGGTAACGACCTGTACCACGAGATGAAGGACTCCGGCGTTATCGACAAAACCGCGATGGTATTCGGCCAAATGAACGAACCGCCGGGCGCGCGTCTTCGCGTTGCATTGACGGGTCTTACGATGGCCGAGTTTTTCCGCGATGAAGAAGGCCGCGACGTGCTTCTGTTCGTCGACAACATTTTCCGTTTCACGCAGGCAGGCTCCGAGGTATCCGCATTGCTCGGACGTATGCCGTCCGCGGTAGGTTACCAGCCGACGCTTGCTACCGAAATGGGTCAATTGCAAGAACGGATTACGTCCACGAAGAAAGGCTCCGTAACGTCCATTCAGGCGATTTACGTTCCTGCGGACGACTACACCGACCCGGCTCCTGCGACTACGTTCGCGCACTTGGACGCAACGACGAACCTGGAGCGTAAAATTTCCGAGCTCGGTATTTACCCTGCGGTTGATCCGCTGGCATCCAGCTCCCGGATTTTGTCCCCTGAGGTTGTCGGCCAAGAGCATTATGACGTAGCTCAAGGCGTTAAGCGTCTCCTTGCCCGTTACAAAGAGCTGCAAGATATTATCGCCATCCTCGGTATGGACGAGTTGTCCGACGAAGATAAGCTGACGGTTGCACGGGCTCGTAAGGTACAACGCTTCTTGTCGCAAGCGTTCCACGTTGCCGAGCAATTTACCGGCCAGCCGGGCAAATACGTTCCGGTTAAAGAAACGGTTCGCAGCTTTAAAGAAATTCTCGAAGGCAAGCACGACGACCTTCCGGAAGCCGCTTTCCTCTACGTTGGCACGATTGAAGAAGCAGTAGAAAAAGCGAAGAAATTGTGATCGGGGGTATATAGCCCATGAGCACATTGCTGTTGGAAATCGTCACTCCGGAGAGAAAAATATACTCGCAACAAGTTAAAATGGTGATCGCCAAAGGCATCGACGGCGAGCTCGGCATCCTGCCGAACCATATTCCGTTGGTGACGCCGCTTAAGGTTTCTGCGGTGAGAGCTAAGGCAGAAGGACAACAGGAGCACGTCATCGCCGTTCACGGCGGCTTTATGGAGGTTCGCAAGGATAAGGTCATTATTTTGGCCGAAAGCGCCGAGCTTCCGGAAGAGATCGATGTAGACCGCGCCGCTCGGGCGCGCGAACGCGCGGAAGCGCGCTTGCGCCAAGCAAAGCAGGAAAACGTCGATTACAAACGTGCGCAGCGTGCGCTTGAGCGCGCAATCCTGCGTTTGAACGTTAGAAATCGGGATCTTTAATTTTTTAAAGCTGTCCGGCAAGGATGTACCTTGTCGGGCAGCTTTTTTGTCTGTTGGGAGTAGCTGTCCCGCCTTAATGAAACTGTGTGAACCTCCGAAATCAATACCTTTCGATCAGCTATCCTACCGGCTGACCGCACATACCGCGCACTTAAGTACATCTGGATATCGCTAAACGGAGATGGGTGCACTGTAAACTTGCATGCACCTTCCAAATAACTACCCTTCAAACCGCTATTGCCCCGAGTAACCATACATACCGCGCACTTAAGTACATCTGGATCCGCTAAACGGAGGTGGGTTCACTGTTAACTTGCATGCACCTTCCAAATAAGTACCCTTCAAACCGCTATTGCCCCGAGTAACCATACATACCGTGCACTTTAGTACATCTGGATCCGCTAAACGGAGATGGGTGCACTGTAAACCTGTAATTAACCCACAAAGTACACGAGTGACCGGTAAGGAATGACTGTGGGAAAACTTGCAATACTAACCGAAAAACAACATCGGAGCCATGAGCCATGAAACAGGCTGGATTTATTTTTCTAAGAGACATCCGGAGTATTGCAAGCAATTGGGCGGCGCTTGTCGTAATTGCAGGACTCGCTTTTTTGCCTTCCCTTTATGCATGGTTCAATATCGAAGCGTCTTGGGATCCTTACGGGAATACGAGCGGGATTAAAGTGGCTGTCGTCAATTTGGATCAAGGCGCGACCGTACGCGGCACTCCGATCCATGCAGGCAACGAGATCGTAGAGTCGCTGAAAAACAACCGTGATATAGGCTGGGTGTTCGCGGATGAAAGGACGGCGCTGTATGGGGTAATGCACGGAGATTACTACGCAAGCATTACGATTCCGGAAAATTTCTCGAGCCGGATCGCGACCGTAGCGGCGGACGTTCCCCGGAAAGCGGAAATCATCTATACGGTGAACGAAAAAATTAACGCGGTGGCGCCGAAAATTACCGCAAAAGGCGCCAGCGGCATCGTAGAGCAAGTGAGCCAAAGCTTCGTAAAAACCGCGAATGAAGCCATATTTGAAGTGCTTAACAGCATCGGCGTAGAGCTTGAGCGAAATTTGCCGGCGATTCTAAAGGTGCGGGATACGATTTTTACTTTGGAAAAAATGATCCCGCAGCTGAACCATGCGTTAGATATCGCGGAAAGGGACGTATCCGCCGCGAATCGCATTGTCGGGAAAATCCAAGGCAATTTGCCGGAGGCGGCTCGGATCGCGCAGGAGGGAGAAGCTTTTGCGGCGAATCTCGAACAGCTGCTTGACCGCAGTGCGGCAGGTCTGGATGCGGCAATTCCCAATATAGAGCAGGATGTCGCACTGCTTCGTCAGCATGTAAGTACAGTAGAGGGGCTGGCTGGAGCATTACAGGACGCCAAGATCGAACCGGACGCTGCGGCCACGATGCTTGCCCGGGCGGAGGAACGGCTTTCAGCCGC
The DNA here is from genome assembly GCF_028745515.1 of Paenibacillus thermotolerans. Taxonomy (GTDB): domain Bacteria; phylum Bacillota; class Bacilli; order Paenibacillales; family YIM-B00363; genus Paenibacillus_AE; species Paenibacillus_AE thermotolerans. The sequence goes on from NZ_JAQZSG010000005.1 coordinate 50,492, forward strand.
CGATGAGCTGACGGACGGTTTGCTGGCGATGCTTGGGAGGCTGCAACGTTTTTCGGACGGAAGCGGACTTACTTTTGCAGTGAGCGAGCTCGGGCTAATCCGAAACCGGCTCGCGGAGCAAATCGCCCTCCTAAACCGGCTTCAAACTGCAGTACATAACGGGACGGCTATGCCGAGCGAGGAAGTCGATCGGCTGCTTCATCTGTCGCAGGATTCCTCGCGACGCGTCGGCGGCCTGCTTGACGCCTTCGACAGCCGCGTCCTTCCGACGATTTCGCAGGCGATTGGGAAGGCGAAGCAATCCGCCTCCGACGCGCGAGCGATAATGGCCGATGCGGCGGCAAGCGTGCCGGATGTGGAGCGCATCGTGCAGGATGCGGCGAAAGGATTGGCCGTCGGCAAGCGGGAGCTTGACGCCTTCAAACGCGATTTGCCTGCGGCGGAAGCCAAGGTGAAGGAGCTGGCGGCGCTCATCCGCAAGCTGGAGCAAGAAGGAAGCCTCGGCGAGCTGATCGATTTGTTGGAAATGAATGCGGAGGAAGAAAGCGAATTTTTTGCCGAACCGGTCGTGCTTAAGGAAAATAAGCTGTTTCCGATCCCGAATTACGGGTCGGCGATGTCTCCCTTTTTCACGACTTTATCGTTATGGGTCGGAGCGCTGCTGCTCGTGTCCCTTCTAACCGTCGAAGTTCATGATACCGGGGCCGACTATCGAAGTTACCAAGTATATTTCGGGCGTTACATGACGTTTCTTGCGGTGGCTGTATTTCAATCTCTTTCGGTCACCCTGGGGGATATTTGGATTTTAAAAACGTATGTGGCGGACAAGCTGTGGTTCGTTCTGTTCGGCGTTTTATTAAGTGCCGTGTTCATGCTGATTGTTTACACGCTCGTTTCGGTTTTCGGGAATGTGGGGAAGGCGATGGCGATCGTATTGCTCGTGCTGCAGCTCGCCGGGTCCGGAGGGACGTTTCCGATTGAGGTGACGCCGCCCTTTTTTCAGCTGATTCATCCGTTCCTGCCTTTCACGTATGCGATCGGCATGATGCGTGAAGCGGTCGGGGGCATTCTTTGGGATGTGGTTGCGAGGGATGCGTCGATGATGGCGGTTTATGCCGGACTTGCAATGGTCGTCGGACTGGCGCTGAAAGAGCCCATTAACCGCGTATCCGGTTCGCTAGTGAAGAAAGCGCGAGAAAGCAAACTGTTTCATTGATGAAGCCGGAGGGGAGTCCCTTCGGCTTCAGCTCTGAAATGAAAATGCAGTGTGGGAAATAGAAATAAGGCGGTCAAACTTCACTATTTCGATTCGGGAAACGAATTTTCGGAAAATAGCGATGTGAAACTTCACTATATCCACTTCTAACCGGCTCAAACGTAGGGAGCAGCTGGAATAAGGCGGTCAAACTTCACTATTTCGATTCGGGAAACGAATTTTCGGAAAATAGCGATGTGAAACTTCACTATATCCACTTCTAACCGGCTCAAACGTAGGGAGCAGCTGGAATAAGGCGGTCAAACTTCACTATTTCGATTCGGGAAACGAATTTTCGGAAAATAGCGATGTGAAACTTCACTATATCCACTTCTAACCGGCTCAAACGTAGGGAGCAGCTGGAATAAGGCGGTCAAACTTCACTATTTCGATTCGGGAAACGAATTTTCGAAAAAATAGCGATGTGAAACTTCATATTTCTACAGTTCCCACAGGCTGGAGATGGTGGCGTCCTCTGGAATCGGATGTTGCTGACGCCAATTATAACCGTTCTTACATAAGGGCGGCTTTTCCTTGTTGACGGCGAAGCAATGCGATTTGTCCCGCATGGAACGCATCATGGTGAATGATTTGCAGCACCAGCTCCATGAATGGCGGCTTGTTGCCTTCACGTGGAGCTTCGAGGCGACTGTCTCCCATGTCGGCGACGGTTTCGGCAAGCTTTTGCCTGGACTGAACGACCCGTGCCTTCGCGGACTCCCATTCATCGGCGGTGAGCGGCTGCGGCGACTGAACCCAGCTTTGTTCTTCGATCCATTGGGGAGTGTTTCCTTGCAGCCTGGAAGTGGCCTCTTCGACGCTGTAAGCGAGGTGTACCGCAAGCTCGTAGATGGTGTGCCCGCCGCCCTCGGGACGCCAAACCGCTTCTTCAGGCGTAACGGATTCAAGCAGCTCGATCAAGGATGCGTGCCAAGAGTTATTGTTAGCAACGAACTCCATTTGTTTTTGAATCAGATGAGTAAGAGAGAGTGCCATTAGCTGTAACCTCCTAAATTCATTTTGATAGTGTTATCATAAATGGCGGGACAGCGGATGTCAACATTTGGAACGGAAGAACATGCAAAATTACCATTGTAAGCGGTTTTACTTACCCCGGCTATTTTGTTAAAATGTTTGAGTGCATTAAATTTCGGACACGACCCGATTTCGCATCAGAAAGAACTCAATGTCATATACCTCGATGGGACTTTCTGATATAATAATTACGGCTTACGGGGAAATATTGGTTAATAGCACTTTCGCATCGAAGCAAAGACGCAGCCGCCGGATGCGGCATCTCCGTCCCAAGTTCATACCATTGACACATAAACCAAGGGCAAAATTACGTAAACAGGAGGACTGGAAGCTTTGAGTCATTACATGAATAACTACGTGCTGGTGGCCATTTTCATCGGCTTGGGAGTTTTCTTGCCGGTCGCCGCGCTGACGCTCGGCCGTTTTCTGCGCCCGCACAATCCGACACCGGAAAAACAGACCACCTATGAAAGCGGTAACGAGCCGGTCGGTTCGGGTCACGTGCGGTTTAATATCCGCTACTACCTGTACGCGTTAATGTTCGTTATTTTTGACGTAGAGGCTGTGTTCCTGTATCCGTGGGCGGTCGCTTACGACCAATTGGGCCTTTTTGCGGTTATTGAAATGCTGATATTCGTATCCCTGCTTGTCGTCGGACTTGCATATGCGTGGAAGAAGAAGGTGTTCAAATGGACCTCGATTTAACGAAAATTTCACCTGAAGAGCACGAAGAGCTGCAGCGCAATGTGTTCATGACGACACTGGAGCAGCTGAAGGCGTGGGCGCGAAGCAATTCGTTGTGGCCGCTGACCTTCGGTCTGGCATGCTGCGCAATCGAGATGATGGGCACGGGCGCATCCCACTACGACCTCGACCGGTTTGGGGTCATTTTCCGCACGTCTCCGCGTCAATCCGACGTAATGATCGTGGCGGGCACGGTAACGAAGAAGATGGGGCCGCTGCTCAGAAAGCTTTATGACCAAATGCCCGAGCCGAAATGGGTGATCGCGATGGGCTCCTGCGCAACCGCGGGCGGACCGTACGTCAAATCGTACTCCGTCGTCAAAGGCGTAGACCAAATCGTGCCGGTAGACGTATACATACCGGGCTGCCCGCCGAATCCGGCCGCACTTATTTATGGAATCAACAAGCTGCAGGAAAAAATCCGCTATGAAGCCAAGACCGGAAAGCGGGTGACGGATCAGTGAGCGATAACGAATTGAAAAAGGATCCGCAAAATCCGAACAACGGAGCAAACGACGGTAACGGCGCGGAGCAAAGCAACAATCCGGAAAGCGGAAAGCCGCAGGACACTCCGGTCGAACAAGCCGCCGAAGCGCTGGCGAAGGAAAGCGGCGGCAACCCGCCGGAGCAAATGCCGGAAGGCTACGACGTTTCCGTTCCGGTGAACGAGAAGGAGGTTGCCGATTTTACGCCGGCGCCTGAGAAAGACGCAAGCGCAATGCAGAATGCGCCTGACGATAAGGTGAAGGTGAAGGACGGCAAAGCGACTCCTACGGAAGAAACGGTCGCAAAGACGCTCGAGAAGCAGCAGCCGGGCGGCGAAACGGCCGAAGCGGTCGCGAAGGAGCGGCAAAGAGACGCCGAAGCGGCAGCCGAAGGCAAGAAGGAGCATGCGGAGACGAGCGCCGCGGACATGCAGGGCGAAACGGCTCCTGAGCCATCTGCGGAAGCGCCTGCCGCAGCAGCTCCTCCTGCGGATACGCCGAAAGCGCCGAAGGCTCCGCTGTCCGAAGCCGAGAAGGAAGAGCGCATCAAGCGTGCGCTTGAAGCGAAAGCGGCGCGGGAAGCGGCAAAGGCTGCAGAAGGCGGCGGCGAAGCGAAGCCGGCGGGCGAGGCAGGCGATGCGGCAGCAGCCGCGGCCCCGAAAGCGCCCCGAGCGCCGCGAGCGGCGAAAGCGGAAGCAGCGGAGGACGCCGCACCGAAGGAGCCGTCGCCGAAGCAGCCGCTGCTCGACCGCTGGGCGGCGATCATACGCGAAGCCGTTCATGAGGGAGCGGTGGAAGCGGCGGTCATCAACGAAAAGAACGGACACATGCCGACGTTGACCATAAGCAATGAACACTGGTCGAAAACGGCGGAAACGATCAAAAATCATCCGGAGTTTTCGATGAATTACTTGCGGAACGTTTCCGGCGTCGATCAAGAAACGCATCTTGAGGTTGTTTACCACTATATCAATATGGCTGATAAGAACGAGCTTTGCGTAAAGGTGAAGACGGATCGCGAGAACGCATCCGTCGCTTCGGTAACGCCGTTGTATGCAACGGCGAACTGGACCGAGCGGGAAGTGTTCGACCTGCTGGGCATCGACTTCCCCGGACACCCGGACCTTCGCCGCATTATGATGCCGGACGATTGGGAAGGCTATCCGCTGCGCAAAGACTACGAACCGCTGGATCCGGAGGTGTAGGCTGACATGGCATTAAGAACGGAAGAGCTGTTACTGAACGTCGGTCCGCAGCATCCAAGTACGCACGGCGTATTCCGGATCATCGTAAAGCTGGACGGCGAGGTCATTCGGGAAGCGATCCCGGTCATGGGATATTTGCACCGCGGCACCGAGAAGCTGGCCGAAAACTTGACGTACACGCAAATTATTCCTTATACCGACCGAATGGATTACGTGTCTGCCATGACGAACAACTACGTGCTTTGCAACGCTGTTGAGAAGCTGATGGGCGTAGAAATTCCGGAGCGTGCGGAATATTTGCGCTTAATCGTGATGGAGCTGCAGCGTATTGCATCACACCTCGTATGGTGGGGAACGTATCTGCTCGATATCGGGGCAATGAGCCCGTTCCTGTACGCTTTCCGCGATCGGGAAATCATTATTAATTTGTTCAATGAGCTTTGCGGCGCACGGCTTACTTACTTCTACATGCGCGTAGGCGGAGTGAAGTGGGATGCTCCGGAGGGCTGGATCGAGAAGGTTCGCGATTTCATTCCTTATATGAGAGAGAAGCTCGAAGAGTACAACAATCTCGTCAGCGGCAACGAAATTTTCTTGGCCCGGATCAAAGGAATCGGCAAATACGACGCTCAGACGGCGATCGATTACGGCCTAAGCGGCGCTAACCTTCGCTGCACCGGCGTAGAGTGGGATTTGCGGAAGGCGCAGCCGTACAGCTTGTACGACCGCTTCGAATTCGACGTGCCTGTCGGCAAGAACGGCGACTGCTACGACCGTTATTTGATCCGCATCGAAGAAATTAAACAAAGCCTTCGCATTCTGGAGCAAGCCGTCGAGCAGTTCCCGGGTGACGGCCCGATCATGGGCAAGGTGCCTCGGGTCATTCGTCCGCCGGAGGGCGAAATTTATTCGGCGATCGAATCGCCGCGCGGCGAAATCGGCTGCTATATCGTCTCCAAGGGCAAAGACAAACCGTTCCGGCTCAAGTTCCGCCGCCCGTCCTTCGTCAATCTGCAAATATTGCCGAAGCTGCTCGTCGGCGAGACGATGACGAACTTGATTACGATCTTGGGCGGGGTAGACATCGTTGTCGGGGAGGTTGACGCTTAATGAATTGGCTATTTGAAAACCCGCTCACTTGGACCGGGTTTTTCGCCATGCTGGGAGTCGGCGTACTGATGCTGCTCCTCATTCTCGGGTTCGTAACGTATGCCATATACTTCGAACGCAAAGTCATCGGCTGGATGCAGCTGCGGATCGGACCGAACCGCGTAGGCCCGCTCGGCTTGCTTCAATCGGTGGCCGACGTTGCGAAGCTTCTTATTAAAGAAGATACGATTCCGGCGAAAGCGGACCGGTCGCTGTTCATCCTTGCGCCGGTCATCGCGTTCGTACCCTCGTTCGCGGTCATCGTCACGCTGCCGTATACCGGCAATTTGTACGCCGCGGACTTGAATGTCGGCCTATTGTATTACGCAGCGCTTTCCAGCATCTCGACGCTGGGCATCGTGCTCGGCGGCTGGGCGTCCAACAACAAGTACTCTTTGCTCGGCGGCATGCGTTCGGCGGCGCAGATGATTTCCTACGAAGTGCCGCTTGTCATGTCCGTTACGGGCGTTATTATGCTGACGGGAAGCCTGAGCTTGAAGGATATCGTAGAAGGCCAAGCCGGCGGCTTCTTCACCTGGAACATCGTTCCGCAAATTATCGGCTTCGTCATCTTCATCATCGCGGCCGTATCCGAATTGAACCGTACGCCGTTCGACTTGCCGGAAGCCGAGTCCGAGCTTGTTGCGGGTTATCACGTCGAATACAGCGGCTTCCGATTCGCATTCTTCATGTTGGCGGAATATGTGTATGTGTTCGCAATCGCGGCGCTGACGACGGTGCTATTCCTCGGCGGCTGGCACGCGCCGGTGCCATGGCTGGACGAAGTGCTGCCGGGACTGGCAATCGTCTGGTTTCTGCTCAAGTTTTCGTTTATCGTGTTCTTCCTGTTCTGGCTGCGCGCCACGATGCCCCGCATCCGGGTCGACCAGCTGATGGGATTTGCATGGAAATATTTGCTGCCGCTGGCCCTTGTGAACATTTTCTTAACCGCGCTGGTCAAAGAGCTTTTCTTCTAAAGGGAATGGAGAGGTGAGACTATGAAAGGCTTGGCCAAAGGATTGGGCGTTACGCTCAAGAGCATGACCAAAGAGAAAGTAACGTATGCGTACCCCGACGTGCCGCTTGTAATGCCCGATCGATTCCGCGGCATTCAGCATTTCGACCCGGACAAATGCATCGTCTGCAACCAATGCGCCAGAGTTTGCCCTACCGAATGCATTACGTTGACCGGCAAACCGAACCCCGATCCCGAGAAAAAGGGAAAGGTCATCGATACGTTCGACGTCAACTTCGAAATTTGCATTCTATGCGATTTGTGTACGGAAGTGTGCCCGACGGAAGCGATCGTCATGACGAACAACTTCGAGCTGGCGGCTTATACGCGGGACGATTTGTTCAAAAACATGAAGTGGCTCAACGAGAACAATACCCACGTCCGCAGCGAAAACACAAGGAACCCGCAGCCGGGCGGCAAAGGGGGAGCCAGTTAACATGCCGTTTCTGACAGGCGAGTTGGTCGCCTTCTTTATCTTTGCGCTGCTGATTATTGGTGGGGCGATCTTTATGATCTCCTTCACCAAGGTCGTACATATGGTTGTTTCTTTGGCGTTCGCCTTCTTGAGCCTCGGCGGCTTATATGTGCTGTTGGAAGCGGAATTCGTAGCTTTCGTTCAAATATTGATCTACGCGGGCGCGATTTCGATCCTTATGATTTTCGGGATCATGCTGACGAAGCACTCGGACGAACCGCAGCACGAACCCCGCACCGCTCATGAGGCGCTGACGGCGGTCGGCTGCGCGGTGTTGTTCGGCATTCTGTTCTTCGCGATCCAGAAGGTCGATCTGACGACAGCGGGAACGTTAAACCCGGGTGAGGACAACACGCGCGAAATCGGAATGCTGCTGTTTACGGAGCGCGTCATTCCGTTCGAGCTCGTTTCGGTGCTGCTGACGGTTGCCTTTATCGGAGCGATTGTGCTTGCCAGAAGGGAGGGCGAACAATGACCGTCAACCTTGCAACCTCGTATTTAACGCTTGCGGCGATTTTATTTTGCATCGGATTATACGGCGCTTTGACAAAGCGGAACGCGGTCATCGTGCTGCTGTCGATCGAGCTGATGCTCAACGCGGTCAACCTGAACCTGGTCGCATTCGCCAAGTACGGAATCAACCCGTCGCTCGACGGGCAAATTTTTTCATTGTTTAACATTGCGGTGGCGGGTGCGGAAGCGGCCGTCGGCATTGCGATCTTGATCGCATTCTTCCGAGCGCGCGGTTCCAGCGAAGTCACCGATATGGATGAGATGAAGCATTAAGGAGGGAGGAACAGACGAATGGACTATACTTATTCGCAATACGCTTGGTTAATTCCGCTGCTTCCGCTCCTTAGCTTTCTTATCTTGACGGCTTTAGGGAGAGGCGGGAAAGCAGCCGGCGGCGTCATCGGCACGTCGGCGGCTTTCCTCTCGTTCGTGCTTGCCGCTCTTGTGTTTATCGAACGGACGGGCGGAGCGGCGGCGGACCGCACATGGGACGATTGGAAATGGCTCGATATTGCCGGCTTCTCGCTGCATATGGGCTACGAAATTACGAATTTGAACGCGCTCATGCTGGTGATCGTTACGTTCGTCAGCTTTCTCGTGAACCTGTATTCGATCGGATATATGAGCCACGATGAGCGCAAAACGACTTTCTTCGCTTATGTATCGCTCTTTACGTTCTCGATGCTTGGGCTCGTCATTTCGTCCAACATCTTAATGCTCTACATCTTCTGGGAGCTCGTAGGGGTTTGTTCGTTCCTATTGATCGGCTTCTGGTATCATAAGCCGGAAGCGAAGGCGGCGGCTAAGAAGGCGTTTATCGTCACGCGGATCGGCGACGTCGGCCTGTTTATCGGCATCCTGCTTTTGTTCTGGGCGATGCCGGGCCATTCGCTCGATTTCACGTCGATCCATAACGCGTTCGCCGGCGGAGAAATCAATCAAGGCTTGGCCACGGCCATTGCCGTTCTGATCTTCGTCGGAGCTGTCGGCAAGTCCGGCCAGTTCCCGCTGCACACATGGCTTCCGGACGCGATGGAAGGCCCGACGCCGATTTCGGCGCTCATTCACGCCGCAACGATGGTTGCCGCGGGCGTTTATTTGGTCGCGCGGACGTTCGATATTTTCCAAGCGGCACCTGCCGCGCTGGATGTCGTGGCATACACCGGCGCGTTCACGGCGCTGTTTGCCGCAACGATTGCGGTGGCGCAGAACGATATTAAACGGGTGCTCGCCTACTCGACCGTATCCCAGCTCGGCTATATGATGATGGCTTTGGGGCTCGGAACGGAGCTTGGGGCTTCCGCGGGCATTTTCCACTTGTTCACTCACGCATTCTTTAAGGCGCTTCTGTTCTTGGGAGCGGGCAGCGTCATTCATGCGATCGATCAACAAGATATCCGGTTTATGGGCGGTCTGTTCGGCAAAATGAAAATTACCGCGATCACGTTCGCGGTCGGTACGCTGGCGCTTTCCGGACTGTTCCCGTTCGCAGGCTTCTGGTCCAAGGATGCGATTTTATCGGAGGCGCTGCATACGGGGCGTCCGGTATTGTTTGCCGTCGGTTTGATCGCGGCGTTCTTCACGGCTTTCTATATGACGCGATTGTATGTCCTAGTATTTCTCGGGAAATCAAGAGGAGACAATCATGCGCACGAATCGCCGCTTGTTATGACGCTTCCGCTCGTTCTGCTCGGCATTCTGGCGGTTGCCGCAGGCTTTATCAATATGCCGGGACAGCCTTGGCTCACCGGTTGGCTTTGGGGCGAGCCGCATGAGGAGCATGCAAATTGGACAGTCATTCTGCTTTCCAATGTCGCCGCAATTGCAGGCATCGTAATCGGCTATTTGATCTATAGCCGGAAATCGGACGCAGCTTCGGAATCGGCGGACGGCGGGTTGTACGGCGTTCTTCGCAACAAGTATTATATCGATGAAATATATGAGGCTGTAATCGTCAAGCCTTACGCCGCGCTTGGGCGGCTGCTGGAATGGTTCGACATCTATATTGTGGACGGCGCGGTGAAGCTGTTCACGGCTGCCGCCGTCGGTATAGGACGGGTCGGGACGCGTTTACAAAACGGCCAATTACAAACGTACGGGGTTGTTACATTACTTGGGTTAGTGCTGTTTGCCGTCTTGTTGGCGGGAAGGAGGTTCTTCTAGATGCCGGATGGATTTCCGATTTTGTCGCTTATTACTCTTTCCCCGCTCATTGGCGTGCTCGCGCTCTTGTTTGTTCCGAAAGATAAGGGCAGCTTAATTAAGTGGATCGGTATTGCAACGACGCTGATTCCGCTGTTGCTATGCGTGTGGTTGTACGCAAGCTTTGATACGGGCAGCGGAGCGGCGCAGTTTGCGGAGAAAGCGCTATGGATCGACGCCGCATTAAATAAAGAGCTGCTGGAGCACACCGGAAACTTCGCCGTTTACGGGTTCCAGTTCAGCTATTCGCTTGCCGCGGACGGAATTACGCTGCCGCTGGCGCTTCTTACGGCGCTCGTCAGCACGATGGCTGCGCTCGCGTCGGTTCATATCAAGAAACGGTGGAAATTGTATTTCATTATGTTTTTGCTGCTGGAGGCAGGCATTTTCGGCGTATTCTTTGCGAGAGACTTGTTCTTGTTCTTCATGTTCTTCGAGATTACGCTCGTGCCGATGTTTTTCCTGGTCGGGATTTACGGCTACAACGAACGGGAAAAAGCGGCAAACCGCTTCCTTGTGTATAACGGCATAGGTTCGGCGATTATGCTTGTGGCGTTCCTGCTGCTTGTGGCGACGGCGGGAATGACGTACGCCGAAGCACCGTCGGGAGCGGCGCTTATTTATTCGGGAAGCTACGATGTCATCCTGGATAATTTGAGCCGATCCAACACGTTTGTGAACGGCGGGCCTGAGCTCTCGCCCGGATTTCCGAACCCGTTCTACTTAACGGAAGGACTGCGGACGGGATTGTTCTTCATGCTGCTGCTCGCATTCGGGATCAAGCTTCCGATTTTCCCGTTCCATACGTGGATGCTGAAGGTTCACACCGAGGCGCCGCCATCGGTTGTCATGATCCACTCGGGCATATTGCTTAAGATGGGCGCATACGGCTTGCTTCGTTTCGGCGTGCTTCTGTTCCCTAACGAAACGAAGGAATGGGCGCTCTTACTCGGTGTGCTGGGTGTCGTGAACATTTTGTACGGGGCGGCTCTCGCTTTCGTACAGAAAGATTTCAAGCTTGTGCTTGCGTATTCGTCCATCAGCCACATGGGAATCGTACTGCTCGGTCTCGCGGCGCTGAACGGCATCGGCATTCAAGGCGCCGTGTTCCAAATGGTGTCGCACGGTTTAATTTCGGCGCTGATGTTCTTGATCGTCGGCAGTCTGTACGAGCGTACGGGGACGACGCAAATCGGCGAGCTCGGCGGCTTGGCAAAACCGATGCCGTTCATGAGCGGGATTTTGCTGGTAGCGGGTATGGCATCGTTGGGACTTCCCGGATTGTCGGGCTTCGTGAGCGAATTTCTGGCATTCCTCGGGCTGTATGACGTAATGCCGGTTGTAACGGTTATAGGCTGCTTAGGCATTATTCTTGCCGCGGTTTACGTGCTGCGAGGGGTTCTCGCCATTACATACGGCGAAGCTCGCGAGCAGACGGCTCAATATAAAGATGCCAGACTGGTCGAAGCGATTCCGATGATCGTGCTCGTGGCGTTCATCCTGCTGCTCGGGGTATATCCGGCGGTGCTGAGCGAGCCGCTGCAAGCGGCGATCGGCGGGTTTGACCAGGTGCTGCAAGGACTTCAAGCGAAGGTGGGAGGTTAAAAGATGGATGAGCTGCAACGTTTGCACGTTGAAGATTTAGCCTATCTGGCTCCCGAACTGACGCTGGTCATCGCAGCGGTGGTCCTGTCCGTAATGGATTTGCTGATGCCGCGTACGGCGAGCCGAACGGCGATAGGCTGGTTGGCGCTGGCCGCTTTGGCGGTATCGGGCGTATTTACGGTAATGCAGGGCGGAACGAGCGAGCCGACCATTCTCATGAACGGTTCTTACCGGATCGATGATTTTGCCGTCGTGATGAAGCTGATCTTCCTGGCCGGTACGGCCTTGACCGTGTTGATCGGCATCGGGATGAACAAAGAGCGGCTGAGCACGGACGATGTGGGGGAGTATTATTACTTCTTCCTTCCGGCAACGCTTGGGGCCATGATTACGGCTTCCTCGACCGACATGATTACGCTGTACGTCGGACTAGAACTGCTTAGCATCACCTCTTATATTTTGGTAGGCTTCCGGAAAAAGGTTTCCGTCTCCGGCGAAGCGGCGTTCAAATATATCGTAATGGGCGCCATATCGTCCGCGTTCATATTATACGGGATGTCGTTCTTGTACGGGCTGTCCGGATCCACCAATTTGTTTGAAGTAAACGACGCGCTGCGCAACGCCGCAGCCGGCAATGAAGCGCTCCTATACGTCAGCTTCTTCCTCATGCTGGCGGGTCTCGGCTTCAAGGTCGCAGCCGTTCCGTTCCATACGTGGGCGCCGGACGTTTACCAAGGCTCGACAACGCCTGTAGCGGCATACCTTGCCGTTGTATCCAAAGCCGCGGGCTTTGCGCTCTTGTTCCGGCTCATGTACACGGTCTACTTCCAAGTAGGCTCCGGATCGGAGGATTTTCCGATCAAGGACGATATATTTTTATCGTTCGCGGTGCTGGCTGCGCTCGCTATGATTGTCGGCAACGCGATGGCGCTTCGCCAAAGCAATATGAAGCGGCTGCTGGCGCTTTCCGGCGTTGCGAATGCGGGATACATGCTTGTGCCGATCGTCTCCAATTACGAGATTGGAATATTCCATATGAGCGGCTTCGCTGAGCTCGTTTATTATTTGGCCGCATACCTGCTGATGAATCTCGGCGCCTTCGCCGCGCTCGCGATCGTCAGCGCATCTTCAGGGAACGAGGAGCTTAAGGCGTTCGAAGGACTTTATCATCGAGCGCCGGTGACGGCGATCGCCATCATCATTATCGTGCTGTCGCTGGCGGGCATTCCGATTACGGGCGGCTTCTTCGGAAAGCTGTTCATCTTGTTCGGAGCCCTGCAGATGAAGCTCATTTGGCTGGCGCTGATCATGATCGTTACTAGTGCCGTTGCGTTCTATTACTATTTCGGCGTCATCCGCCAAATGTTCATGAGGCCCGGTCACGGCGCCCCGGAAGTGAAGGTTCATCCGGTGCACGGCACCGTCTTATGGCTGACCGCGGCGGCAAGCGTAGTCCTCGGCCTCGTTCCGGGACAAATCTTGAGCTTGCTGGAAAACGTATTCCGGTTCAGCACCGACTTCTTCTTTACAAAATAATTATGCGAATTTTTATGGCGCCTGCCTTGCATCGCTCATCGATGCGGGGCAGGCGCTACTTTTTTCCTAAAGGGTTTTCGAAGGTGCATATCGAATAAATAGAGGAATGGAGCATACACATGATACTCGTGGAACAAACAGAACAAGGATGACTCGCGATGAAAAACATTTGGATTGCATTCGGGGCGGCAATTGCCGCGTTCGCGCTGCTGCTCGGCCAAGGGAGCGCGGCCGCCGCTCAGGCTGCCGCGTTGCCCGTGAACGATCCTCATTACGATAAACAAAAATATTTAACGCAGATTCATGTTCCGGAAGCCTGGGAATATTTGAAGGGGCGCCAGCTGAAGACCGTAACGGTCGCCATCGTGGATAGCGGCATCGACTTAAACCATCCCGATCTTAAGGACAGGCTGGTGGAGGGCAAGAACATACTGGAGCCCGCGAAGCCGCCTCAAGACGACCATGGGCACGGTACGAACGTGGCCGGAATTATTGCGGCGATTCGGAACAATGAGAAGGGGATTGCGGGGATTGCGCCCAACGTCAATCTTATGCCTGTGAAGGCGATCGGCAGCGACGGCAAAGGGGACGAAGAACATTTAGGCGAAGGAATCAAGTACGCAATCGATCACGGGGCGGACATTATTGTGCTGTCTCTCGGATTGAATCTGTATTCAACCTATTTGTATGAAATCGTGAACGAGGCGGAGCAGAAGGGGGTACTGCTGATTGCCGCCACAGGCAATGAGGGGCAAACCGTGAAATATCCGGCCGCATATCCGACGGTAGTCGGCGTCGGAGGAGCCTCGGTAACGAATGAGTATAAAGCGATGTCCAACTACGGCCCGGAGGTGGATCTCATTGCTCCGTGGTACGTATATACAACGGCCGTAGGCGGAAGGTACGTATATAAAGAAGGCACGTCGATGGCTGCGCCCCAAGTGGCCGCCGTCGCCGCGCTTATTCTCGGGCTTGAGCCCGATCTTAAGCCGTACGAAGTTCGCAACCGGCTGCGCCAATCCGCCGAAACGTCACATAAAGACGGTTGGAACCTCTATACGGGTTACGGAATGCTCCGCGCCGACCTGGCGCTGTCCATGCCGCCGGTCGAAGATATGAACGAACCGAACAATTCGTTCGGCACGGCCAAGGCGCTGTCCGTCTCCAATTCGATCAGCGGCGCCTTTCAGGGAAAGTCGGACAACGACTGGTTTTATTTGGACCCGCCGTATCAAGGCGAAATCGGGTTTCGGCTTACGGATGAAGAAGGCAAGCCGATTCCGGCGGAGGCGGTGTACTACGGAAAGAACGGCGGCTTGCCGAAAAAAGTGCTCGATCTGTCGACGGGAAAATTCGTGCGGCTTCCGGTAACGACCGACAGAGTGTATATCGATCTTCGCCCGCAGGCCGGCAAAGCGAAAGCGATGGAGGAAGTATCCCCCTACCGGCTGGAAACGGAGTTTCATATTTACAAGGATCCTTTTGAAGATAACGACAAAGCGTACAAGGCTTATCTTCTTCCGGAACGGAGCCAGACGGTAAGAGGCACGTTCCACCAGGTGAGCGACCAGGACTGGTTCGCAATGAACTTCACGACTCCGGGCACGCTGCGATTAAAGGTTGAGACGGATACCCCCCGGATCGATCCGGAGCTGTATTTCGCATCCGAAGGCGGCTCCATTGCGGAAACGATCGACGAAGGGAGCGAGGAGGATCCGACGGAGTACAGTCCCGCGTATCAAGTGAAGCCGGGCAAATATTATGTGCGCGTCAGAAACGTAAAAACGCCCTTTCCGCTGCCGGTAACCGGAGAGTATACGTTAACGGTCGATTTCGAGAAGAAGTTTATCGACGGGAATGAGCCGAATGACCGATCGTTCCAGGCGACGACAATGATCGGCGGCACGGATTATAAAGGCGTCTTCGACAGCGCCTCCGACGAGGATTGGTTTAAGTTTCAGCTGGGCGGCAGAAGCCTTGTGACCGTAGAAATTACAGGAATACCGAAGGATCGTTATATGTACTACACGTTGTACAATGCGAGCGTGAAGCAGAAATTCGGCAAAACGAGCCCCTTCGGCACAACGAAGCTGCAGCTTTCTCATGATCTCGGCGCGGGTACGTATTACATCAAGCTGAAAACGGACGCCGCATATCAAGACAAACAATATAATATCAGGATCACCAGCGAGCCGCTTTATGCGGGCTTCCGGGATATTGCCGATCATTGGGCGCGCGACTCGATCGTGAAGCTCACGGAGGGGAAAGTGGTGACCGGCTATGCCAACTACCGCTTCCAGCCGGATCGGAAAGTAACGCGCGCCGAGGCGGCCGTCATGATTGCCCGCGCATTCAAGCTGAAGAGTTCGGGTAAAGCGGAGCCGTTTCCGGACGTGAGCGATAATACATGGTACGCCGATGCGATTGCGGGCGCGACCGCCGCGAAAATCGTCAAAGGCTATCCCGACGGGACGTTCAAGCCGAACGAACCGGTCACCCGCGCGGAAATGGCGGCCATGGCGGCTATAGCGGCAGGGAAGAAGCCGACGACGACGGGGACGGTCGTTTTTACGGATATGACCAGCAGGCACTGGGCTGCCGGATATGTCCAGGTTCTGGTGCGGGAGAAGCTGGTCAACGGCTTTGACGACGGCTCCTTCCGGCCTAACGTTCCGGCGACCCGGGCGGAATTCGCCGCCCTGCTCGACCGGTTATTGAAGTAGAGCGGCGATACAATATAAGGGGTGGGAGTGAAGAGACTATGGACCCGGAAGTAATCGTTTCGGATGCTTCATTAATATACGGTCCTGCCGTATCGCTTGCCGTCATGCTGCTCAGCATCGGCATTTGCTGGTGGGCGCTGCTTTGCCTGAAATTCGAGCGAATCGTGAGCACGCCGGGAAGCCCTCAGGCGAAGCTGCTGCATCTTATATTGGCGGTCATTTTGGGCAGGCAGTTCGGGAGTTTTTTGCTTGAATATGTTCACATTACCGCATTGTTCGGCGAGGCATTCTAGGTCGCTGCCGAATAGGATAACCTCGCTTTGTTAACAATGGATAGTAATACCGTCTGAAATCGAAAACTCGTTACGAATACTGTTGAAAGTTTACAGTTGTTTCAGCCGCTTCCTGATGCTACACTGAGTTGAGTGTGCCGAAACAAGTCGATTTTTGTAAACGAAAAGCTTTCTTAACGGCGCGATCGCCCCTCATTGAAAGGGGATTCGGCTGAAGTTTTTCATGCTTTATTCGTAACGACATTTTCTTACCAGAGCGGAGTAGCGCGGAGGGAACCTACATGAGCAAAATTGTAATCCGCGGAGGCAGACGTTTGTCCGGTAATGTGAAGGTGAGCGGTGCAAAAAACGCCGTTCTGCCGATTATCGCGGCCTCGATTTTAGCGTCGGAGGGAGAGTGCCGAATACATGAAGCGCCTCCACTAGACGATGTAATTACGATCAGCCAAGTGCTGCAAAGCCTCGGAATCGAAGTTCATTATAAAGACGAAACGGTCTACATAAATGCGCAAAACCTCGAGCGATGGGAAGCCCCGTATGAACTGGTTCGCAAAATGCGCGCATCGTTTCTCGTCATGGGTCCTCTTCTTGCAAGAACGGGATATGCCCGAATCGCGCTCCCGGGCGGCTGCGCCATCGGCACAAGGCCGATCGATCAGCACCTCAAGGGCTTCGAAGCGATGGGCGCGGAGATCGATCTCGGGCAAGGCTTTATCGAAGCGCGCACGAACGGCAAGAAGCTGCAAGGCGCGAAAATATACCTCGATGTAGCAAGCGTCGGCGCAACGGAGAACATTATGATGGCGGCCGTTCTTGCCAGCGGAGTAACCACGATCGAGAATGCGGCGAAAGAGCCGGAAATCGTCGACCTCGCGAACTTCCTCAATGCGATGGGGGGGAAAGTTCGCGGC
Source organism: Paenibacillus thermotolerans (assembly GCF_028745515.1). Taxonomy (GTDB): domain Bacteria; phylum Bacillota; class Bacilli; order Paenibacillales; family YIM-B00363; genus Paenibacillus_AE; species Paenibacillus_AE thermotolerans. The sequence continues at coordinate 67,638 of NZ_JAQZSG010000005.1, forward strand.
GCGGGGACCGGCATCATTCGGATCGAGGGAGTTGAGAAGCTTTGCGGCGTAACGCATACGGTCATTCCGGACCGCGTCGAAGCGGGCACGTACATGATTGCCGCCGCCATTACCAAGAGCGACGTATACATTGAAGGCGCTATTGCCGACCACTTGGCTCCGGTCATCTCGAAGCTCCAGGAGATGGGAGTGGTGATCGAGGAGGATGAGAACGGCATCCGCGTCCGTTCCGGCGGAAGCTTGAAGGCCGTCGATATTAAGACGCTGCCGCATCCCGGCTTTCCGACCGATATGCAGGCGCAGATGATGGCGCTGCTCACGGTGTCGGACGGCACAAGCATCATTACCGAGACGGTATTCGAGAACCGGTTCATGCACGTTGCGGAATTTAAAAACATGAACGCGCAAATCAAGGTCGAAGGCCGGACCGCCGTTATTAAAGGCAATTCCCGGTTGAAAGGCGCGAAGGTATGCGCGACCGATCTCCGCGCGGGAGCCGCGCTGATTTTGGCGGGACTCGTGGCGGACGGAGAGACGGAGCTTACGGGCTTGCATCATCTGGATCGCGGATACGTCGATATCGCGGGCAAGCTGAGGAGGCTCGGCGCCGACGTAACGAGGTTCGACACGAACGCAATCATCGAAGAAGAGCAGCAAGGCTTGAGCCTGTTTGCGATCACGCCTTCATTGGCGTAATAATATGGCTGGAAGCGGGTCCCCGTCCGGTTTTCGGACGGGGATTTTTTGCGTTTGTGTCAAAAATTGAGCTTATTGCTTCAATAGACTCAAATCCGCGGAATGACCGTATGCTCCTAAAATAGCGTTGTGAAATCCTAATATAGCGCCTCGCGTCCTCCGCGGTTCTAGCATCGCCGGCTCGTTCATAGAATAGCAATGCGAGGAACGGGAGGATGCATACCTATGCGCAAAATGAGAACGATACGCAAACGACCGAACGGTATGATGAAATGGCAGCTCACTATTGCGGGTGCGGCGGTATTGCTGGCCGTATTTCTGCTCATTCCGCTCATTCTAGTAAATAAATTTGAAGAGTGGGACAAGGCGGCGCAGGCGATCCTGCCGCTTCAGCCGCAGGAACGGCTGGTGCAAGTGGAGGAAAGCATTGCGGTTCCCGTATTTTTGACCGCGGAGAAGACGACCGTGTCGGTTCCGCTTGAGGAATACGTCCGGGGTGTCCTGGCGGCGGAAATGCCGGCCGAATTCGAGCTGGAAGCGCTGAAGGCTCAAGCGATCGCGGCGCGGACTTACATAGTCCGGCGGCTGGCGGACGGAGATAGGAGCTCGATGCCCGAGGGGGCCGATTCGGCGGTTGTGACCGATACGGTCGTCCATCAGGCGTATTTAACGGAACAGAAGCTTAGGGATCGGTGGGGGCTTTTTTCTTACGCGAAAAACATAGACAAGCTGACAAAAGCCGTCAACGAAACGAAGGGGCTGATTGTTGCTTACGAGGGCCAGCCGATTCATGCAACCTTCTTCTCTACGAGCGACGGATATACGGAGGACTCGGAAAACTATTGGAGCGAGCGGGTGCCCTATTTGAGAAGCGTAGAAAGCCCATGGGACCGTCTCTATTCGCCGAAATTCAAAAACACGACGGTTATCAACCGTTCGGAGGTATTTCGCAGGTTAGGGTTATCCGAGTCGAAAGGCCAGCTAAGTTTAAAGGTTATTGAGCGTTCGCCGACGGGCAAAATTATGAAAATCGAAGCGGGGGGCAAGGTGTTCACGGGCCGCGAATTCCGAGAGAAGCTGGAGCTTCCGTCTACCAATTTTACATGGGCGCTGAAAGGAAAGACGCTTACGTTTACTTCATCCGGCTACGGCCACGGCGTCGGAATGAGCCAATGGGGCGCGAACGGCATGGCGAAGCAAGGCAAATCGGCGGAGGATATTCTGCACTATTATTATACCGATGTAGACATCGTGCCGCTAGGCGATGTTCTCCCTCCGGCGGCCGTATCCTAAATAATTTTTTCTATCACCGGAATAGCCACGTATAAAAGAGTTGTAGCTGGCAACAATGGCTACTGAGGTGATAGAACAATGAAAGATGAAAACAAGATTCATCCTTTGCAGGGGGAGCAAAAAGAATCTCCTAATACTAGCGAAGGAAGAGAGACGGCGTCGTTCTGGAAGCGTCTGCTCGCTAAGAAATGGGTGTTCCCGGCAACGTATATGGCGGCTGCGGCAATCATCCTAACTCTGATGTGGGTCTATCAAGATTCCGCAAACGCGCCGAAGACGCAAGACGAAACCGGGCTCGGAGTAGAAACTGCGGGAGACGCGACTTCGGGTGACGCATTGCCGGTGACGGCGGGAGCCGAAACGCTCGGCTGGCCGGTAGGGAACAAGGACAGCTTGGAAGTAACGATGGAGTTTTTCGACGTGAATGCATCCAATGAAGACAACCAGGCGGCAATGGTCGAGTACGGCGATACGTTCACTCCGCACACCGGTATCGATCTGACAAGCCCGAACGAAGAGGCATTCGACGTTCTCGCCGCTATGAGCGGAACCGTTACTCGCGTAGAACAGCTGCCGGTAGTCGGTTACGTGGTGGCGATCCAGCACGACAACGGGCTGGAGACGGTATACCAAAGCTTGGCGAACGTACAAGTGTCCAAAGGCGATGAAGTGAAAAAGGGCGAAAAAATCGCTACCGCGGGCCGCAGCGAGATCGAAAAAGACAGCGTGCACCTCCACTTCGAAGTATGGAAAGACGGCAAGCCGGTAAATCCTGAAAGCGAACTGCGATAAAATCGGCGTAACTGAATAATACAATGGACTCGGTATCTCATGATGCCGGGTCATTTTTTTGTGTTTTTGCAAATTATTGCGAAAGAGCGGGCTTGTCAGGCTTGGTTATAGAGAATAAGTGTGTCTACCCCTCAATATAATGTACCAATCATCTCGAACACAGGGAGGCGAGGGGCGTGCACGATTATATTAAGGAACGGACCATAAAGATCGGCCGCAGCATCGTGGAGACCAAGAACACGGTTCGAACTATAGCGAAGGAATTCGGCGTGTCGAAAAGCACGGTGCACAAGGATCTCACCGAACGGCTTCCGGAGATCAATCCGGAGCTTGCAAATCAAGTGAAGACGATTCTTGAGTATCACAAGTCGATTCGCCACCTGCGCGGCGGGGAAGCGACCAAAATCAAGTACAAGAAGACGAAACCGAAAGCGAAGCAGACGCCTGTGCTCTCCGGGCGTTCTTGACCCAAAAAACCTCGTAAGTTTCCCTGCTCCCTAAAAGAGGATTTTATCAATTTGCGGCGAATATCCTTATAGTTAACGTGCTAAATATGATGACATCGGACTTTTCTCCCTTTTTTGGGTACCCCGTGAGGAGGCTTACTGGATGTTTGGCAAAGATATCGGCATTGACTTGGGGACGGCTAACGTTCTCATTCATGTCAAAGGCCGCGGCGTAGTATTGGATGAACCTTCCGTTGTAGCGATCGAGAGCGAAACGAAGCGCGTGCTGGCAGTGGGCGAAGAGGCGAGGCGGATGGTCGGCCGTACGCCGGGCAACATTATAGCGGTTCGCCCTCTGAGGGACGGCGTAATTGCGGATTTTGAAATTACAGAGATGATGCTCAAGCATTTTATCGGACGTGTCGGCGGCAGAAATTGGTACAGCCATCCGCGGATCCTGATCTGCGCGCCGACTAACATCACCTCCGTAGAGAAGAAGGCCATTCAGGAAGCGGCCGAGCGCAGCGGCGCGAAGGAAGTATTCTTGGAAGAGGAGCCGAAGGCGGCGGCCGTAGGCGCAGGGATGGACATTTTCCAACCGTACGGCAATATGGTGGTCGATATCGGCGGGGGGACGACGGATGTGGCCGTCCTGTCCATGGGCGATATCGTAACCGCCTCTTCTATTAAGGTCGCGGGGGACAAGTTCGATGCGTCCATTATGAAATACATAAAGGACAAATATAAGCTGTTGATCGGCGAACGGACAAGCGAGGACATAAAGATCAAGATCGGTACGGTCAAGCCGGACGGACGCAGCGAGGAGATGGACATTCGCGGCAGAGATATGGTGAGCGGACTGCCGCTGACCATCACCGTTCACAGCAGCGAAATTAAAGAAGCGCTATGGGAGCCGGTATCCTCCATCGTTGTCGCCGCCAAGTCGGTGCTGGAGCGGACACCGCCGGAGCTGTCGGCGGATATCATCGACCGCGGCGTCATCATTACGGGAGGCGGAGCGCTGCTTCACGGGCTGGATCAGCTGATGGCCGAGCAGCTGAAGGTTCCGGTGTTGATCGCAGAGGATCCGATGCATTGCGTCGTGAAGGGTACGGGGATTATGCTGGACAACCTTGACCGCGTGTCGCGAAAAAAATAGGATGAGGTGACGGTACAACGTGTTAAGAGGATTAAATACGGCGGCGGCGGGCATGATTGCAAACCAGCGCAGACACGACACCGTGACTAACAATATAGCAAATATCAACACGCCGGGGTATAAAGCGAACGTGGCTATTTCGCGCTCGTTTCCGGAAATGCTCATTTCCTTCGTTGATGAAGGAAAAGCGCCGGCCAAGCTGGTGAAAAGCCTTGGGCGGCTCAACACGGGCGTCTTCGTCGAAGAGGTTCCCCATATTTTCAAGCAGGGGGAGCTGATGGAGACGCGGGATCCGTCCGATTTTGCCATTATATCCAATATTCAAATCGACGGCGTTACCTTCGACGCATCCGGCAAGTACGTTTCTCCCGACGGCGAAGTGACCTACCAGCCGCAGGCGATGTTTGCGACAAGGGATGCGGAAGGCCGGGAACGCTATACGCGGAACGGCAAGTTTACGATCGACGCCGCCGGGCAGCTCGTCACCTCCGACGGTCATCTGGTACTCGACAGCCGGCGCCGCCCGATTCAATTCGACCGCTCCGTCTCCGAAGTGAAGGCGACGGAGAACGGCACATTCATTGACGGCATTACCGGTGCTCCGATCGTGGATGCGAACGGCGATCCGATTTCGCTGATGGTTGTCCGGATCGAAAATCCGAACCGGCTCGTTCGCGACGGCTTCGGAAACTTCCGCTTGCCGGAAGAGGACGATCCTCCTCAAGCGGTGGGACCCGGCGACGATCTGACGGTGTATCAGGGCTTTGTAGAAAGCAGCAACGTCGACCCGATTCAATCGATGACCGATTTGATGGCGGCGCAGCGGGCTTACGAGACGAACCAGCGAATCGTCCAATTTTACGACAAGAGCCTGGAGAAGGCGGTTAACGAGGTGGGCAGAGTATGAACCATTCCATGATTAACGCCTTCGTCTCGATGCAGGCGCTCCAACAGAAGCTCGACGTGCTCGCGCACAATATCGCGAACGTGAATACTACCGGATATAAGCGGCGGGACGCCTCGTTCCAGGATATTTTGACGAACGTTTCGAATCAGCCTGCAACGTTCGAGCGCAACGGGCGGTTAACCCCGCTCGGGCTGCCGCAAGGATGGGGCGCGAAGATCGGACAGGTAGAAATAAACTTGGAGCAGGGCGCGCTCAACTTGACCGGGAATCCGTTCGATATCGGCATCGAAGGCAACGGCCTGTTCGAGGTGCAGACGGATAGCGTAGATGATGCGGGAAATCCTAAAGTCGCATGGACGAGGGACGGCTCCTTCAAGCTAACCCCGACCGGAGACAATCCGGACGAGATGTTTTTAACGACATCGGAAGGCTATCGGGTGTTAAATGCCAATAATCAGCCGATTCGCATTCCGCTCAATTATGAGATCGTCGTAAGAGAGGACGGGGCGATATCCGCCCGGAATTCGGCGGCTCCGGAATCGACTCCGGTGGAGATCGGACGGCTCAAGCTCGTTCGGGCGATTTATCCGCAGGTGCTTATTAACGAGGGAAACAATTTGTTCGGCATGCCTCCTGGAGTAACGGCGGATCAAGTGCTGGAAACCGTGACGGCCGCGAACAACAATATTAACGAATCGACCAGAGTGGCCGTGCGTCAAGGCTTTGCGGAGCAATCGAATGTGAATTTGACGGAAGAAATGACGGAATTGATGACCCTTCAAAGGGCATACCAGATGAACGCAAGAGCGATCACCTCGAGCGATACGCTTATGAGTCTCGCCAATAATTTGCGAGCGTAATTCAAGAAATGCAAGGAATGAATGATTATGCCAAACAGCAGCAATGCAGGACCGAAGGATAAGCCTTCCAAAAAGCGCAATCCGGCCGTCCGCCGAATGTTTACAGTCATTAAATGGATAACATTCCCTATCCTTTGTATTGCCGGGCTTTATGTCGGACTGCGGATCGGTTACGCCAATTTCGGCGGCGGCGACCCGGCGGACGTTTTGCGCATCGATACTTGGAAGCATATGCTCGATTTAGTGTTTGCGCCTGCTTAATAGATCGAACTCCCTCCTGCTTTAGAGGGAGTTTTTTTTCTCATAAGGGAACGGTATAATGATGGGGAATTGCCGAAAAAAGGGCATAAGCCGCTTTTCGTGTAGCGGTTACGCCCCTTATGTGAACCCTCACTACTGCAGATCGTGAAGGGACAATGGTTATTGTATCCGAAGGAGGACTTATTCATGCTTGACGTACGTCAGTTGCAAGAGATTATCCCGCATCGTCCGCCGTTCCTGCTGGTGGACCGCATTTTAGAACTGGAGTCCGGGGTGCGTGCCGTCGGAATCAAGAACGTGACGATGAATGAACCGCATTTCCTCGGGCATTTTCCCGAATTTCCGGTTATGCCGGGCGTGTTAATCATAGAAGCGCTTGCCCAAGTCGGGGCGGCAGCCATTCTCAGCGTTGAGGAAAACAAAGGGAAAATCGCATTCTTCGCCGGAATTGACGGAGCGCGCTTCCGCGGGCAAGTCGTTCCCGGCGACACGCTTCGGCTTGAAGTGGTCATAACCCGCATGAAGGGAACGATCGGCAAAGGAAACGCTACGGCGACGGTCGACGGAAAGGTCGTAGCGGAAGCGGAGCTCATGTTTGCCATCCAGAAATAAGTGTTCGCGAGGAGGATGACCGGATGAATGACAGTGTCATAATGAAGCTTTACCGCAGCTGGCTTAGCGACCCGGCTGTCGATAGCGGAACGAAGGCCGAGCTTCAAGCCTTGGAAGGGAACGATAAGGAAATAGAGGATCGGTTTTATCGCGATTTGGAGTTCGGGACCGGCGGTTTGCGCGGCGTAATCGGCGCCGGAACGAACCGGATGAACCGTTATACGGTCGGCAGAGCGAGTCAGGGGCTTGCCCAATATGTTAATGCGATGGGTATGCAGGAGCCCTCCGTCGTCATTGCGTATGATTCCAGAAATCAATCCCCTGAATTTGCCTTGGAGGCGGCGCTCGTTCTTGCCGGCAACGGCATTAAGGTATACGTATTCGACAGTCTGCGTCCGACGCCGGAGCTGAGCTTCGCGGTACGGTATTTGAACGCTTCCGCCGGCATCGTGATTACGGCAAGCCATAACCCGCCGGAATATAACGGCTATAAAGTGTATGGGCCCGACGGAGGCCAGTTGGTGCCCGGCGCTGCGGAGCAGGTTTTGGCGGAAATTGCTTCAGTGGATATGTTCCGCGACGTCGTAAGAGCGGAGCGTGCTCAGGCGGAAGCGGACGGCAAGCTCGTATGGATCGGAGAGGAGATCGACGAGCAATACAATCAAGCGGTTGTCGGAGCCAGTCCGAACCCTTCGGCCGCGCGCGATGCCGAAGCGGAGGGCGTATCGATCAAGATCGTATATACGCCTCTTCATGGAGCCGGCAATGTGCCGGTTCGGCGGGCGCTTGCGGCGGCCGGCTTTAAGGACGTCCTTGTTGTCCCGGAGCAGGAGCTCCCCGATCCGCAATTTTCGACCGTAAAGTCGCCCAACCCCGAAGAACGCGAAGCGTTCACGCTCGCTCTTCGGTTGGCGGAACGGTCCGGGGCGGACCTGCTTCTAGGCACGGACCCCGACTGCGACCGCGTAGGAGCGGTGGTAAAGGGCGGGGACGGGTCCTACTTCGTGCTGAACGGCAACCAAACCGGGGCGCTGATTGCCGAATATATCATGGAAAATTTATCGGCGCGCGGAGCAATCCCCTCGAATGCCGTCGTCATCAAGACGATCGTAACCAGCGAGCTGGGCGGCGAAGTGGCCCGCCATTACGGCGCTAAAGTGATCAACACGCTGACGGGCTTTAAATACATCGGGGAACAAATGACGCAGTTCGAGCGGACGGGAGAGCACTCATTTATATTCGGATACGAGGAAAGCTACGGATATCTTGCCGGCAATTATGCCCGCGATAAGGATGCCGTTCTCGCTTCGCTGCTTATAGCCGAGGCGTGCGTATATTGGAAACACAAAGGATTATCCATGTTCGACGTTCTGCAGCGATTGTACGAGCGGCATGGACATTATTTGGAATCTTTGCAGGCGAGAACGCTCAAGGGCAAAGACGGCCTTGAGAAAATGCGCGCACTGATGGACGAATGGCGGTTGCATTCGCCGAGCGCCGCCGCCGGAATTCCTGTCGCGGAGAAGCTGGATTATTTGCAGGACGTGCACGGTTTGCCGCTGGAAAACGTTCTGAAATTCAAGCTTGAAGACGGTTCCTGGTTTTGTTTGCGTCCGTCGGGAACCGAGCCGAAAATAAAAACGTATTTTGCCGTAAAGGGTACAAGCGGCCCCGATGCGCAAGCTAAGATGGATGCCCTCGTTCAAGACGTCATGTCGAAGATCGATTCTGCGATTTAATCAATAAGGAGTGTTATTTTTGCTTTCTTCCTACTTCCGCTTGTCGCGGAGAATCAAACCCGTCCTATGGGCGTTGACGATTGCCGGAATATTATGCACACTGCCGCTTGCCTTCCAACGAATCGAAACCGAGCGATCTTCCCGTTCCGTTGAATTTGTATTCGATTATCGCGACCTGCTGGAAGTGTCGGCATTTCGGAGCAAGCCGTCCGAATATACGCTGGAACGTCTCATCGAGATGAAGGAGGCGGGGATTCATTCGATGGCCGTTTACGAGAGCTCGCTCCGCGAGCTGGAGTTAAGCGGCCGGATCCAGTCGCTCTCCTCCTCCGAGGCGGCTATTCTTACAGGCTTCAAGGTCCCCGCCAACGATAAAAGCACATACGTGCTTTTTCTCGGGGACGCGTCGGAGCGGTTAATCCGGCCTTTGGTTGAAGAAGCGTTCTCCGCTTTGCAGGTGGAGGTAACCCCGTGGCAGTATGACGGTCTGCAAGGCCTGAAGATTGCCATGCCGAAGGACCAGGCATCGCTTCAGGCGATGGACCCGGATCCGATTACGATGGCGGAGCTGCAAAAATTAGGGTTTCATCTTGTCATTCGATTGACGGATCAACGGCCTTTTAATCAGGAGCATATGGAGAAGCTTCTTGACGGATTGGCGGAGCGTGGCATCAATCGCATTATATTTGAAGGCTCGGCCGTAACCGGCATGAAGGACAACGCGGAGAAAAACTCTCTTGCCGCAATGGCGGAGATGATGAACGAGCGAGGCATCGGTCTTGCCACGATTGAATTGGCCAAGCCTCAGAAAGGGCTGAATACGCTCGCGTATCTTACCGATTACAATGTCGTTCGTCTGCACTCGCTGCCGGCCAATATGTCGGGAAGGTCGTCTGACGATCTCTCCGACAGGTTCGCCCTAGCCGTTCAGGACCGCAATATTCGAATGATCTTTCTGAACGTCCAAGCGTCGATGGATGCGGAGAACGGCGTGCGCAAGGATACGATCGGCAATGTGCTGCTAAGCTTACGCGGACCGGAAGGCGCCTTGGCGCGCATTCAGAAGGAAGGAAGCACGCTAGGGGAAGCAAAGCCGTTCGTGAAGGCGGATCTGTTCCCCGCCAACGGGGCTGAGCTGCCATTAAAAGCAGTTGCTACGCTCGGTGCGATCGCGTTGATCGCATTGATGTTCGAGCTGTTCTTCCCGCGCCTTGCTTTGGCCGTGTTTGCTCTCGGTCTAATCGGGTCGGCAGGCTTGTACGTGCTGTCCCCTTCGCTTCTGGCTCAAGGACTTGCGCTCGGTGCGGGCATTGCCGCTCCGACGATCGCCATTGTGTTCGCGCTGCGCAGGGCGTCCGCGCGCAAAGCGTCGCATCGCAATGAAGCCGGAACCGCGTTCGGAGCGGCGTTATACGGAGTCAGACTGCTCGCGGTAACGACCGCCGTCTCTTTCGCGGGTATTTTCTATATTGTAGGGCTTCTGCAAGAAGTCAGCTATTTATATGTGCTTCAACAGTTCCGCGGAGTCAGCCTGCTGCATCTTTTGCCGATTGTACTAGCGTTCGGATATTTACTGTTTTTCCATCGGGAGCGGGAGAACGACAACCGGTCGGCGTTGAAGCGGATCGTAGATTTTCTGCAAACCAACGTCACGGTGCTGTGGGTCATCATTGCGGGCATCGGGGGGCTTGCCGTCCTCTACTACTTGTCCCGTACGGGCAACGCCGGCCAAACGTCGGATTTGGAGCGGTTATTCCGCCAGACGCTGCAGGATACGCTGGGAGTAAGGCCGAGAACCAAAGAGTTTTTGTTTGCCCACCCGATCTTCGTTCTGGGGGTATATTTGACCGTATTCGCCCGTCAAAGGCTCGGCTTGTTCCTTATTGCCGCGGCCTCGATCGGACAGCTTTCGGCGGTCGATACGTTCGCACATCTTCATACGCCGGTCTTCATATCTTTCATTAGAGTGATGTATGGCGTAATTTTCGGCGCAATGATCGGCGTTATTCTGACAGCGGTATGGAGAATCGCCGACAAAGGATGGAGAGTATGGGCCAAGTCAATCATAAAAGAATAGTCATCTCCGGCTATTACGGCTTCCGAAACAGCGGGGATGAGGCGGTGCTTCATTCGATTGTATCCGCGCTTCGCGAGGAGAGCGAGCGGCAGGGCGTCTCCGTTACGCCCGTCGTCTTGTCGGCGAACCCGGCGGAGACGGCGCGGATGTACGGCGTGGAAGCCGTACACCGCATGCGCCCCAAAGAGCTGATTTCAGCCGTGCGGAGCGCCGGCGCATTGATCAGCGGCGGCGGCAGCTTGCTGCAAGATGTAACGGGAGTCAAAACGATCCCTTACTATCTTGGCGTCATAAAGCTTGCTCAGCTGATGGGCAAGCCGACGTATGTTTACGCACAAGGCATCGGTCCGGTGCTTCGCCGCGGTTTGTTCGGACCGATGATTCGGTCCGTGCTCCGCGCGTGCAAATACGTATCGGTGCGGGACGAAGAGTCGAAGGAGCTGCTCGCCGCACTCGGCCTGAACGGGAAAGAGGTGCAGGTCGTTCCCGATCCGGTTATGGGGCTCGGGGTGTCGGCCCGTTTACGGAGGTCCGGCGCCGATCGCGGCAAAACTGTCGGTGTATCGGTGCGATTTTGGCGGGAGGACCGTGCGGATCTGGATGCCGTTGCGGTAGGCCTCGCTTTGCTTATGGAACGTTCCGATTGCGGCGTAACCTTTTTGCCGTTTCACTTGCCTTCGGATTTGGATGCCTCTCGAGTTGTGGCGGAAAAGCTGTTATCGATGGGGTTCGGTCCGGATCGCGTAACGGTGCATCCGGGCACGGAGCACCCTGAGGATATGCTGCGGGAAGTATCGCAGTGTGCCGCGCTGATCGGCATGCGGCTGCATTCCTTGATCTATGCGGCCACTTCGTTCATTCCGGCGATCGGCGTATCTTACGACCCTAAGATCGATCAGTTTCTAAGAAGGCTGGGAGACGCGCCGGCCGGGACGACGGACTCGCTGTCGGCGGAGACGTTAGCCCGAACGACATTGGAATGCATTAGGACTGCGGACGCTTGGGCGGCTCAAAGGCGTGAGGCGATCGAACGATTACAGCGGGATTCGCTTGAACCCGCGAAACAAATTGTGCGAGAATTACGTATATAAGGTTGGTCGATAATGGAATTAGACAACAAATTCGAAACCGTTACCGTGTTTGGCATACCGATTTCCAAAATGAACATGCGGCAGACGGTTCGTTACTTAACCGAGGCAGTCCATGAGCGGAACGCGCATCACGTCGTTACGGCGAATCCGATCATGGTAATGGAAGGGCTGCAAAATCCGAGCTTCATGGCCATGCTGAAGAACGCGGATATGGTGGTGCCGGACGGAGCGGGTCTTGTATGGGCCGCTTCCCGCGTCGGCAAGCCGGTAGCGGAGAGGGTCGCCGGCTTCGATCTGGTGCAGGAGCTGTTTAAAGTCGGCAACGAAGAAGGTTGGCGCGTGTTTTTTCTCGGGGCGTCGCAGGAAAACATTGAAGCGGCACGCGACAATATGGCGGTGAAATATCCGGGACTTCGATTCGTCGGGTGCCGAAACGGTTATTTCGGACCGGATGAGGACGACAGCGTAGTGAAGGAAATTGTCGAGGCTGCGCCGGATTTACTTCTGGTGGGGCGCTCGATGAGCACGCAGGACGTATGGATTACGAAATATAAGGACCGGCTGAAGGTCCCGGTCATGATCGGCGTGGGCGGAAGCTTCGACGTTATGTCGGGCCGCATCAAGCGGGCGCCGAAATGGATGCGGGCCGTCAAGCTGGAGTGGCTGTACCGGCTGGCGCAGGAGCCGTCCCGATTGCCTCGAATGACGGTGCTGCCGAAATTCGCGTTAAAAGTGCTCCTTAAGGGAGAAAATATTCGCTAACGGTGGGCTTATATGCTCTGCATACTGAAAACATCGTGAAAACGGATGAAAAACGTTGAAATTGGCAATTCACGCCTCTGGCAAACCCCATGGTAACCGGAGTATAATGGGCACTGTTAGTTCAAGAAGGGGTGGAATTAGAGAAATATGTATTTAGTATATATTCTTGGATGCATTGCCGCGTTGGCGTTTGCCGTAGGGCTGACTCCGCTTGTCAAAAAGTTTGCAATCGCCATAGGAGCCGTTGACATGCCGAATCACCGCAAGGTACATACCCGGGTGATGCCGCGTCTGGGCGGGTTGGCGATTTACCTTGCGTTCGTATGTGCCTTCTTCATCGTGCTTCCGGTGTTGGAAGGTTATAAGGCTCACGTAGTATGGGGGCTGCTGATCGGGGGCACGATTATCACGATTGTAGGGGCTTTGGACGACCGCTTCGAGCTTTCCCCGAAGGTGAAGCTGCTCGGCCAAATTATAGCGGCCGGCGTTGTCGTCGCTTTCGGAATTAAAGTGGACTTCGTCAACCTGCCGTTCGGCGATTCCGCCCAGATGGGCTGGCTTTCGATTCCGATAACGATATTTTGGATTGTCGGCGTGACGAACGCAGTCAATCTGATTGACGGACTGGACGGTCTCGCGGCCGGCGTTTCCGGCATTGCCACCGCGACGATCTTGGTGCTCTCCTTAATAATGGGTAATGTGACCGTTGCGTTGTTGAGTGCCATTTTGCTCGGAAGCATTCTTGGGTTTCTGGTGTTCAACTTCCATCCGGCAAAAATATTTATGGGCGATTCCGGTGCGCTGTTCCTCGGGTTTTGCTTGGCGACGTTCTCCGTACTCGGATTTAAGCAAGCAACGCTCGTTTCGTTCATCGTACCGATCTTTATTCTCGGCGTGCCGCTCTCCGATACGTTCTTCGCGATCGTGCGGCGTACGGTCAACAAGACGGGCATCTCGGTCGCCGACAAAAACCATCTCCATCACTGCTTGCAGAAGATGGGGTTGAGCCACCGCAACACGGTGCTTGTGATTTACGGCATCGCCGCTATGTTCGCGACAAGCGCGATTTTGTTGTCCACCGTAGCGCAGTGGGTTGCTCTGATTGTCGTCGCGGTGACGCTGCTGGTTTTGCAGCTTGGGGCCGAGGCGATCGGAATTGTGAGCAAAAGCAAGCGGCCGTTGATTCATTTCGTGCAGCGGCTGTTTTCGACATCGAAATCTTAATATATTTTATAATATGCTTGATTGAGGCGCCCTACGGGGCGCTTTTTTGGTTTGACCGGGAGTGTCGGCGGCAAATCCCGTCTAAAGTTTTTGGGGTTTCCGGCCGATATATTGAAGTACGCGAAACTTTTTTCACTGGCGGCATGTCTAAAGCAGTAGTGCCAGGAAATGGGTGAAAAGGAGGACGGAACGATTCGGAGAGAGCAAGGGTGGAGCGACGGAATACATACAACCTTGATGGAAGAGATGAGAAGGAGGAATTTTGCTTGAAACGGTTTTATCGCCCGTGGTTACATATCGTTCTGATCATTACGTTATTGGCCAGCTTGCTGCCGATGTCCACGGCTTCGGCAGCTTCGCGGATCAGCATTGTGAGCCTGTACGTTACCGCGTCCCCGAGCGACATCGTGAACGGCCGTCCGAAGGACGACAACAAGGTGCCGCGCGTGACGACAAGCACCATTAACTTAACGGCTACGGTGGAAGGGATCAGCGATGCGCAAATTTCTTCGCTGTACCTCGACATCACGAACGTAACGTCGAATCGGTCCGTCAAGGAAGACGGAATTAAGGCGCAGAAAATTCCGAATTCGTTCGATGTCGTGTTCAACGGCGTTCCGCTGACGGAAGGCTTGAACAAAGTCGTGGTCAAGCTCGGAGAGACAAGCATCGTCGAATCGGCTCCGGGTTGGGTGTACTACACCGCTACGACGAATATTTCGGATTTGACGATTAACGGCGAGCCGTTCTTGGATAATACGATTTATCCGCTCAACCCGGAACAGTCGACCGCCGTTTCGATCCGCGGCGTTGCCCCGAATGCGACGGGCGTCGAGGCAAGCATTAACAACGGATCTCCGGTATCGGGATTTTTCAGTCCCGGCGACGGTATTTTTTCTTTTATCGGCGACGATATCAATAAGGCGACTTCAATCGCGAATTTGAAGCTTACGCCTGGCGACAATCCGATTACGTTCCTTGCGAAGAACAGCTCGAAGGCGTTCCAGCTTGAACGGAACTTGATTTATGACAACGGAAAGCCGTTCGTGTTCGGGGCGAATATTCAGTACGACGCGGACAACAACCCGAATACGGTCGATTGGTCGACCGCTCAGAAGCTCATTACGAATCCGACGGTAAAACAGCCTCGCGTTAAGGTGGACGCCAAGCTGAAGGTTGACCTCGACACGAACGGTCTGCCGCAGTACCGCTATGTAGAGGTTACTTCCGGAGGCGAAAAGTACGGCCCGTTCGATCTGGGTAAGTCCGGCGCCGCCCAGCGGGTTACGGATTTGTTCCCGAAGTCGATTATTGCGGGGCACAGCCAGTTTGATTTTACGGTTGTGGGCACGGCTGTGGATGACGTGAAATTGTATTGGAATACAAACTCGGGCAACGGTTTGGGTACAGCTCTTACTGCCGGTACTGTTTCGGAAGACAAAACATTGAAAATTTTCACATTGCCTGCAAGTATGTTTATAACAACGGATTCTCCATACAAATTGACCGCAACGAAGGCTGACGGAGCCACAGTATTGGGCGAATTCCAAGTGAACGTTAGCACACCCGTCGGAACGACAGTGCCTACGGTTTCGAACATTGATGTAATCAATCCGGGTCCTCCCCAAACATTGGTGGGTCTCAACGCATATAACTTGAAACAAGGCTATGGGACGACGAATCTGCGGGTAACATTTACAGGAGCCGTTCCGGATGCTTCGAAGTCGAGCAAAATCGAAATCGTAAACATGGCCGGAACTACGGTTATGGGAACGCGTACGGTTTCCACTTATAACGGGGGCACTTCATTTGATTTTGTAATGCCTCCAAACTTGGTGCAGGGCGAATACAAAATGCGAGTCTTGTACAATAACAACATTTTGCATGAGCGGTATTTCAAAATCGGCTATCCGGATCCTGCCAATCCGGTTATTACATCAGTAGTAACCAACAAAATTCTTCCGGGCAATGCCGCCAATCCGACCGGAAAAACATACCTATATGTTCAGGGCAACGGATTCGGCATGAACCCGAATACGCAAATTGTTCCGAAAGCTTTTGGAGACAGAACGCTTACATACGTCGATCATAAAGATAACTTGGTTATATTTGAGCTCGACCGGGAATATTTGCCTAACAACACTCAAGACTCTTTAGACAGCGGTACTTACAATGTAGATTTCGATGTTAAGTACGACGTCGACGGGAACGGATCGTTCGATATTACGAAATCGGCCGGTCCGGCAGTTGCGGGTGCAAATCAGGTGCAAGCTGTAACACCGCCTGCTGCGGACTATAAGGACATGACGGTCACTTCTATTAATCAATCGCAAGTGTTGGTCGGAAGCGCGTCTAATATTATTTCAGTTAACGGGAAAAACCTTTCGGATGCCCCTTCCAACCTGCTGCTTGCAAGAATCAGCTTGGAGAACGGAACGTTCACCGGCCAACAAACGGCTGTAACGGTAACAAGCGCCACTTACGATAAAGGTGAATTCACGCTTCCGGCTTTGACCGCCGACAACTATATTCTTCAATTTGTCAGCAAAACGCCGACGGCCGAAACGATCGTTGCCCAGTATCCGTTCTCTGTCGCAAATCCGTCTCCGGCTGCTTTGAATCCAAGTGTGGTCGATCGGGATTTGCCGGATGCGGATCGAGACGGGTATTTGACTTTGACAGGCGCTGGCTTCGGCCGGGATACGGACCTGCTTCAGTTGAAATTTACTTCGGATGCGAACTCGAGCTTAATGTATACGGAGACCGCCAAGAACATCATTAACGGTTCGATTGCGAAGTTTGACGCGCCGTCGGGTATGGGGCAGGGCTCTTATACCGTTAGATTGCTATATGACGGCAACGAGGTCGGAGCCCCGATGAAATATACGGTTTCGCTCGCTGCCCAGCTTCAAGAGAACGCACAATGGTCGAAGAAGAATGAGTACGTCGTTTACGATTTCTCTTCCGTGTTCGACCTCCCGCCGGACCGCCGTCAGGATATGAGCTTCAGATTCTTCAACATTCCGACGGACAACGTTCCGCCGACGACGTTCGTATTTTATTACGAGAACGATACGCTTCCTTACATCAGCCATGCAGCGATCGACAATTCCGGCGCTGCGCTTCGCCTGAGCGAAGGGGCAACCAACGCAATAACCGAAATGCCCGCAACACTATATATTTACGCCAATGCGAAGACGAACAGCATTAACTATTATGTCGGCGAGTATAAACCAAGCTCGACGCCGAAGCGGGCTTCGCGCAACTTTACGATCGACCCGGTTACAGGCTTGCGAAAATTTACGGTCACACTTAACACGTTGCCGAGCGGGCTGAATGACATTACGTTCGTACCGAGTATTACAACGTATACGACGGATAATGATTCCAGCACCGCGCCCGGTGTGCCGACAAGTAAATCGGGTGAGAACCTGGCTGCGAGAAAGCCATATCGTTTTAACGTCTCCAGCACTCCTTATGTAATTGTCAATAACCTGTTTAACGGTATGGTTATCAAATCGTCGGTGGAAATTTCCTGCGGGACGACAAGCAGCACGTTAACCCAGTGTATCCAAGGGCGCCTCGTCAACATCCCGGATTTCACGAAATACCGGATCGTTGTCCAAATCAACGACGATTCATTCACGTTGACGAAGCCGACGGACTTCAAGGACTCTCTGAACCCGGATAAATTTACGTTCTGGTTCGGGCCTGGAAGCGATCATCCGCTGCCGGGAGGTACGGCCGGCGATCTTAAAGAAGGAAAGAACGTCATCAAATTTTTAATTTACGATGTCGGGGGAACAAGGCCGATTACCGAAGCGTCGTACGAAGTGTTCAAGTTCAGCAAGAACGCTCCTGAATTTATCAATATCAAACCGATCGAGTCGGGCGATATTTCTAAGTACATTCAGAGCGAAAATCAGCAGAACAGAGATGCCTATGCGACGAACGAAACGACCGTAGCCTTCAGCGGGCAGTTTGCCAACGCCGAAGAAATCAAATTGACGGTGCGAACGATCGACCCGGTTACGAACCAGACCATCACGCTGTATGACAGAAGACACGGTTCGAATTTCAGCCAATTTGAACCGACATCCAGTAATCCGAATTATTTTGCCGGAATCAATACGCCGCAGGCGGGGCAGTTCACGACTCGTCAAATTACGCTCTCTCCGAAAGGGGATACCGTATTCGAGTTTTCGATCACGAACTCGACGAACATTGTCGTGACCAGAACGCTTACGATTACAAGGGAGCCGTTGCCCTATGTTATTGTCAGCCCGAAGCTGATAAAAAATAACAAGGGGCAGGACCAAGCGAATATTAACAGCAACTATTATGAGATCGAACTGGAAGCGGAGAATGCGGATGATGTGTTGTTTGGCAAAGACAAAGCGGTTCCGCGCCAAGTTATTGATCCGGCAACGGGTCTTCCCAAAACCCATTTCTTTTATGAGGCGCGCGATTTAAAGAACGGCGCCAACACGATTAGTTTTACGGTTACTAGGGGGACGGAAAAGGTAAAGGGCAACTTCATTCTCAACAATGTGAATACTCCGATCGAAGGTGCGCAGTTCAAATCGCCTATAAAGACGAAGCTCTCCGTCTTTAATAAGCAACTGGAGCTTTCTTTCCCTAGGGGAACGGTACTTCGCAGGAACGATCCGTCTGCCGTTAATCAATTTATTACGACGGACCGGCAAATTTTGTTCGGCATCGCAAACAGTATCGACGGACGCGTGAATAAATACAAGCATCCGGCGCCATACGACGGACAGATCGGCAATCCGAACCCGCCGATCAGCTCCGATGCGCGGCTGCTGTTGACCGAACCGACGGGACGCTTCCGCCCGGTTAGCCCGCTCTTTTGGATCGATGCAGGAACCATTTTGTCCAACGAGACGGATTTGCGCAAAGCGCTCAATGGAAGCGGCGAGCTGCCTTATGACGGCGCAGGCTTCTACAATAGAAGTCTGAAGGATTTAGTCGTGCCTTCACAGGTAGGAACATTGACGCTGCAGTACGATCCCACTATTCGTCAGGATGCATGGAAGTACGTCTCTGTGTATCATTACGATATCTATGAAGACTATCGCGGCGTAACCGGCCCGAGATGGCGCAATATCGGCGGCGTGGTCGATCCGAAGAAAAATACGATCACAGTTCCGTTCGAACGTTTCGGTTATTATCAGGTGGTTTATATGGACCAAAGCTTCGATGACGTCATTGCGCATGCTTGGGCGCGGGATGATCTTGATATCCTGTATTCCAAAGGAATTATGCTGAACAAGACGTCGACAAACTTTGTTCCGAACGATCCGATCACGCGCGGCGAATTTGCGACGCTGTTAGTTAAGATTTTCGATATACCGTTAAATTATTCGGAGGATCCGACCTTCTCCGATGTATTGCGAGTCAATCCGCTTGCTAACGGACTTTACGACTATAAGTACATCGAGACGGCTGCTAAGGCAGGCATCGTTCGCGGCGCCGGAGGCGGACGCTTCCAGCCGGATAATGCGATTACGCGCCAGGATGCCGCGGTCATGATTGCCAGAGCTGCGAATTTGAAGCTCGGCACGGATCCTGACAAGGTGTTAAAGTCGCTCCAGAAGCAATTCACGGATGCTAACGGTATCGACATGTACGCCCGCAGCGCAATTGATGCGGTTGTGGGTAAAGGCCTGATCCTCGGTAAAGAAAATGTTCTTTTGGAAGGGCAGAAAAAGGCGACATACCGTTTCGATCCGACGGCAACCTTCACGCGTGCGGAAGCGGCTGCCGTGGCGCTCCGCGTAATGAAGGATCAGAAGAAGGTTCCGAAGTAATAAATACGGCATAAATGGAGCAGCTTACTGGATTTTTTCCGTAAGCTGCTTTTGTTTTTGTGGAATGGAAATGGAAAATGTTAAGCGGTGACGCGGGTGATAGATATAGATATACTAAGTTTCGTAGACGAACGATATATACGCACTTGCAATAAATATTTTTTTGAAAAAACTTTTTTCGCTGAAGGCGCAACTTTTTTAAAACCTTTGCGTTTAATATGTTGAAGCGAAGCGAAAAAGCCTCAAAAATTGCATAGGTAATGCTTCATGCGTCCGGAATCGTACTGAGACATGGAACTTTTTCTCATTTACCTCTTTACGCTGTTTGCCTACCAATGTATAATTGTAAAGTGGCTTTTCTATCTTTGTTTACTAGTTTCTGCGCGCCATTATTAAAATAGGCAGCAGACTCCAAATAACAAACACGCTCAACCTTGGAAAGGGGGTGAATCGGCGATGAGGGAATCGAGCTATATTACAAAAAACATTTCTCACACACCGCACCATAATCGAGGAGGAGAAAAAAAGGTTATGAAGAAAGGTTTATCGCTGCTTCTTGCAGCTTCCATGGCTCTTTCTGCATTCTCGTCTGCAGCTCTTGCAGCTGATCCGATGACTGCACAAGAGAAATTCGACGCATTGAAAGCAAAACAAATTTTCGAAGGTTACCAAGACGGCACTGCAGGTCTTGACAAGCAAATGACTCGTGCGGACTTCGCAACGGTTGTTAAGCGCTTGTTGGGTCTTGAAGAAGTTAAAGGCAATACCTTCACAGACGTACCGGCTGACCACTGGGCAAACGGCGCGATCGAAGCAGGCGTTAAAGCAGGCTACTTCAATGGCCTCTTGGACGCTAAAGGCAAACCGATCTTCAATCCGAAAGGCAGCGTAACGCTTCAAGAAATGGCGAAAGTCTTTGTTGAAGTGCTCGGCCTTGAAGTTGACGAGAACGCAACGGTTGAAGGCACAACGAAGCCTTGGGCAACGAAATACGTAGCAGCAGCAGTTAAAGCTGGACTTCTTCCGGAATCTTCCGATTATACGGTTCCTGCTCTGCGCGAAGCTCTTGTTAATGCTTCCTACACTGCAGAAGATGCGCTTAACAGCGAAATCTCCGCAACTGCAACAGTTAACGCTAACGGTACGGTAACGATCGCTGGCGAAACTACTTTGTCCGAAGTAACTGTTACTGTTAACAAAGGCTCTGACAAAGTTGCTGAAGAGACTGTAGCAGTAGTAGACGGCAAATTCTCCTACACTACAAAAGCTCTTGCAGCAGGTACTTACTCTGCAACTGTAGTTAACGGCGACGAGTCCGCTTCCGTTGAGTTCACGATTGCTGCAGCAGCATTCAAACTTAAGTCTGCTAAAGCTGTCACTAACACTTTGGTAGAAGTTAAAGGCGAAGAAGCTGTGAACGCGGCTAACGCTGGCGCATTCACGATCGTTGACAAAGACGGCAAAGCTCTTGAAGTGAAAGGTGCTACTGTAGCATCTTACGATGCTGACAAGAAGACTGTTGTTGTTGAAACAGCTGCACAAACAGCTAACCAACTTTACAAATTGACTGTTGGCGATAAGACAGTTAACTTTGCTGGTCTGGCTGCAGACACAGCAAAAGCTGTCCTTGACGGCGGCGTAACGGTTGACTTCCAAGAAGCGAAAGTGAAGTTCAACAAGCGCGTTGATATCTCCGGCGCAACTTTCACAATCGCTGAGAAGTATGGCAACAAAACAGCTCTCGAAGTATCCGGTGCTACGCTTGGTTCCGACCAAAAAACCGTCACTTTGGCAACGGCAGCTCAATCCACAGCTCTTTATGAGTTGACAATTAAAGGCGTTAAGTCGATCAACGGCGTAGCTAGTGATGAAATCAAAGTTACGTTTGTTGGTAAGCCTAACTCCACTGCTGATCAATCCGTAACTGGCGCAGTTGCAATCAACGACAAGCAAGTTGAAGTTACCTTCGGCGTGAACGTTGATAAAGCACTTGCAGCTAACGCAGCTAACTTCACTGTTAAAGAGAAGTATGGTTCGCAAGCGGCAATCGCAGTTAAAGGCGCAGAAATGAAGACTGACAGCAAAGACACTGTAGTGTTGACGCTTGACGGCTCCATGAAAGGCGCTACGCTTTACGAAGTAACAGCTGCTAACGTAACAACTATGTTCGGTAAAGCTCTTGGATCCAACAAATCCACGACTTTCGTTGGCGTTGCTCCTGACACTAGCAAGTTGAATGTAACGGGTGCAAATGCTACTAGCAACACAACGGTTCGCGTTAACTTCAACGACGACCTTGCTAAAGAATTGGCTGAGAACACAGCTAACTTCACAATCAAAGAGAAGTACGGCTCTCAAGCAGTTCTTAACGTTGTTAAAGCTGAGTTGAAAGACAGCGACAGCAACGATACAAACAACGGTTCGAAAGTACCTTATGTATTGTTGACTACTGACGCTCAAAAGTCTGCAACATTGTACGAAGTAACTGTTGCTAACTTGACTGACGACGCAGGCAACGCTCTTGACACTAAGACGACTACGTTTGTTGGTAAAGCTGTAGCAGCTAAGATCGACTCCGTATCCGCAGTGTTGAATTCGAACGATGCAACTCAGTTGGAATTGACATTCAACCGTGACGTTGATGCTGATTCTGCAGAAGACATTTCTCACTACTACATTGAAGGTATTGGCTACCCGACATCTGCTTCGAAGGACAGCGACGTTGCAAACAAAGTCAACATTACTGTTCCTAAGACAGAAGACGGCAAGCTTTATACTGTGAAAGTTAACAACTTGTTGAACGTCGACAAAGTTAACATGGAAAAAGAAATTTCCGCTACATTCGTGGGTAAAGGTAACGTTCAAGGTCTTCCGAAGCTTCAAGCAGCAATCGCTGTTGACAAGCGTACGTTGCACCTTTATTTTGACCGCGATGTAACTGGAAACACAGTTTTGAACCGGATCTGGACAGATGCAGCAACTGACGCACAGCCGGCTGGTGAAATTCTTGGCGGCTTGGTCCAAATCAAGCAAAACAAAACTGGTAGTGCTTATGCTTCCTTGACTCAAGCAGAGTCCGAAGTATATGTTGACTCCAACAACAAGAACGTGCTTATCATCCGCACGGACTCCGACAAATTCGCTGGCGGCGTGGATTACAACAGCTTCTTTGTTCAAATCAACAGCACAACGCTAGTTGACCAAGACAACAAAGAAGTTCAGTTCGCAGCAGGTTCCGCTGATGCTGTAGGCCCGGCAATCATTGGTGTAGCTAGCGAAAACCGCAACACTGTGGTTGTATACTTCGACCAACCGGTTAGCGATGTTCAAGCTGCTGACTTCCAAGTTTGGACTGGTACAGGACGTACAGGAACTCAAATTGCTGTAACGAACGTTGTGAAAGTTGACTCCAACACTTACAAGTTGTCCACGGCTAACATGAGCGCTGTTGCATACTACTTGTCTGTACATGGCGCAATTGACGCAAACAAAACAATCGAGTTGATTAAGGATGCTTCCGGATTGCTTGAATTGCAAGCAACAACCGACAGCACATCTGCGGCTGACGTAGCAGAGCTCCAATTCGCTGGTTCTGCTGCAGAAGTTTCCAAGATCACTGATGTTTATGCAGTAGCTCAAGACGATCGTACAGTTGTTATCTACTGGCCGGAAGCTATGAATTCTACTGACGCAGTTGACTTGAACCTGATCAAAGTTGTTGACTCCAACAAAGCAGCAACTGGTAACCAACCTGCAGCAGGTCGTGCCGTTTACAACGCTGATTTGAAACAAACAACGTTGTACTTCACAAGTGATCTGTCTGGTACAAATGGTTACATCGCATTTGACGACTCTATCCGCAATGAACTTGGCACAGCTACTGTTAAAGACGATGTTGCAATCGCAGCATTCGCTGGTGGCAGCGGTATTGTGAAAGAGTTCGCAGTTAATACTGCAGATCACAAAGGTGCAACTATCGCTAGTGCGACTGTTTCCGATGACAAGCAATCTATCACGATCAAGTTTGACCGTGACGTGACGCTTGGCGCGGCAACATATAATGCAGGTCAAACAACTGTAACGGGCGCAACGTACACTAACTTCATTGCTGCATTGACTCTTACTGCTACAATGGCTGACGGGTCCGCATTCGAAGGCGCTGATGTTGCAAGCGTAACGAACGTAGCAAACGATACTAAGACGATCGTTGTCAATTTGAACAATGCTCTTCGTCTCGGAACATCTGCTAAGATCAAAGTTAACACCGGCGCACAAATTGCCGACAAAACTAACACTTTGGCAGTAGTAGATAACGAGCTTACGTTCGGTGTTGACTCTGTAGTAGTGTACGACGCTACAGCACCTGCTGTTCAAGCTGGTAGCGCACTTTCCCGCAACATTGCGGCAAACAGCACTTCCACATTGCTCTTCACAGAAGAGTTGAACGCAACAGCTAAAGCGGCAGTTCAAACTGCACTTACTAACGCAGTTGCAACTGGTACAGCTACTGACCTTGAGTTCACATGGGATGGCGCTAAGCTGACTGTGAAGAACAAAGGCACAACTACAGCTATCACTTTCAACGCAGCAACAGCAACAATTGCTGACCTTAACGGTGTAACTGGTGGCGTAGTAGCACTTAACTAATTAGAAATAAAAAGAAACCAATCACTTCGGTGATTGGTTTCTTTTTGTATGTCCTGTATTTGTATAATTTTTGAAGCAAAAGTCTCGAAAGGATAGTCGATTAGGAAACTGACAATGAACTGATGCAATGGAATGGATTAAGTTGCTTTCAACTCTCAGAAAGTCATTAAAACCAACCGACATATATCCCCGAAAAGTATCAATACAAACAATTAATAAGAAAGAAACCTCATCTACATCCGAAAAAAAACGGAAATAGATGAGGTTTTATTTATATTAATTTAATTACTCATAAACCTTAAAATAATCATACGATGAGGAAGCAATCGGGATCTTATGGCCATCTACAACATCATATACCGTTACTTTGAAGCCATTGAGTGACTGCATTTTGAAATCGGAGAACGAAATTGTCATCGAACGATTTTCGCCGGTTTTAAATCCATTCGCATCATTCGGATCGTTCAGTGTTTTTTCAGTCGATGTATATGTCGTATTTGTCCAGGAGTCGGTTAGTTCAAACAATATTTTATGATCTGCAGGGAAAACTTCAAACTCATTGCCGGTTGAGGTTAGCGTGTAGTTAAACGAAAGATCAACAACCGAAACTGAAGATGAACTTAACCTTCCTTGAATCTTACTCAAAGTCAAAGTATACGGTTCAATCTCAAGTTTGTTCAAACTACTAACTGTGCCGGTAGACGATGCTGTTGTTTCAAATCCTACAGCATTCACATAAGCATTAGGCGTTCCGTTGTTTGGCGTGAGCTTATCGTCCGTGATCCCAAGACCAAGAATAAGCTGCATGCCTTCCGTGTTAACGGTCTTAGGCAGTTCCGCCTTGGCGGCTAGAAGCACTTTGCCGTTAGGCGTTATTTTCTTGTTCACCGGAGTAATATTGGCTTTGTAGTACGTGCCGTCTGTTGTCTTATAGAAACCTACTAATGGAGCCGTAAAAGCTTGACGGCTTTCCAAGTTCGTAAGCTCATAAGTTCCGTAGAACAAGTTTGTATTGGAGGCTGTATAGACCTTCATATCCTTTTGCACCAAGCTGGATTGGATTCCGGTAGCAGTTATGTTGTGTACCTCTCCGGATTTAAGCACCTGCAAATTCACTTCTCCAGGAGCATCTTCGAAACCGAACACTTTACTGCTTGTTTCTCCAACCTTACTGGATAATTCAAAATTCACTTCATTGAACGAATAAGTATAAGGAATCTTAGCTAAATAAACTAACTGAGCTTCCGATTTAGGCGGAATGGAGAAGAAGTCGTCAAGAGCAATTCGTTTCGCTTCAAATTTAGATCCATCAACGCCGTCAAACCATACGGACCCTGCCCATTGTGGCAGCGGCACTGCAGTATTTCCGTTATTTTTTACATTAACATGAAGAGTTATCATATCTTCATCTTCCCAAGGCATGCGTTGAATCTTGGTAAGGGAGATATCGTATGTCCCTTTATCATCGCTATAGGTGTAAATATCGCCAAGCGCATAAGTTCTGTCTACAGTAAAGGTAACGTAGAAGGCAGCAATAGGAAGCTTCTGGATCGGAATTTTAGAATCGGGATCTTTCGCTTCCGTAATTTCAACGGTCAAACCGTTAGGATCGATGATGGAAGGCAAAACGGCTGTCAGCGGTACTTCTTTGGTTACTTTCGGCGCCAAAATAGCATCTTTGAAAGCGGAAGTATCCATCGTGTAAGAATAGCCTTCTTTTGTCCTCAACGTGATATCGTACAAAGGTACTTTCGTTGATGTCGTGTCTTGGTTCTCAAGGCCAAGAGTGATTGTAACGTTATGATTATTGTTTACCGTTTGGGACTTAGCCGATTTGATGAACACGTCGACATTTTTCTCATTCATTGTAATGGTCTTTTTACCTGTTGTCGGCTCTGCCGAAGTAATTTCGGAAGGCGGCGGTATCAAGAAAAAGGCCAACGGCAGGACTACGGCTCCAGCTCCTTCTTTATTAGAGGCGGTTTGAGTCCATACAAGCTGAGAAAAATCAGTCTTTACTTCATTCGGAACTGTGGCTACAAGATCTATTTCCTTAGTATCTCTCGGATTAATCGAAAGGTCTTTCAAATCATCCGTTTGAAGAGGGTATAGTAATCCGTCTCTAGTCTTAAGATACATCGTATACTCTGGAAACTTGACAGACTTTGTGCCTTGATTGCTTATTTCAAGCGTTAATGATAGGTATTGGTACGATTTGTCCTTAGTTACTGTTGAACGAGTGACCGATGCTTGAATCGGAAATTCATTGATCAAAACATTTTGTTTGGAGTAGGCGGGGGCAACATTTTTGTATGTTTTCGGGATCCCGATCTCACCAAGCTTACGTTCATAATTAGGAGCGTTAAAGTCCCAGCGAATCACTTCCAGTTTCAAATCGGAACCTGTAACATTTGAAGGTGTTGTAACATAAAAATGGAAATCTCTCTTGGAATTCGGCGGAACTCGGTCAAATTCTTTTCCAGGAACCATCTGAAGGCTATATTTTGCACCGTTAACGGAGCTTACCTTAAACCAATAATAATTAAAGTCAAGTTCCGTATTTCCGTTGTTGTAAATGGTAGCGATGTAGTAGAACGTTTTGCCTTCTTCCCCTTGGAAAGCAGTGACCCTTTTCAATTGAACGGCGCTGTTAGCGGTCAAGTTGACTTTTCCTAATGCGGTAGGCTGGAAGAAGGTTGTAGAACTCCCCGCAGTAGCCGTTGCGGAAGGCACTTGGGTTGAAGTGGTGGCGGCAAGAGCGGCGGCAAACGGACTAACCGCTACAATGCTTGCAATTGATAATGAGATAGCTTGTTTAGACGACAATTTCATAATGAAGCCTCCAGAACGTTATTCGTATTTGGTTGTAGCAATTTTCGATACATACCAACGATCTTGAATTTGAATTAAAGTAATGAGCGTTTGAGAAAAAGTCCCATCGGAATTGGCCAACAATGCTCGGTATTCATTCGCCTCGCTTGCTGGCGACAACGTTAAGCAAATGTTTTTGCTGCCGGAAGGTGGAAGGTACTTAATTAAAAGATTTTTTATATCATCGTTAGGCATTCCGTTGATAATGGTCTCTTGGTGAAGAGTCATTCTTGGGAGCTCGGACCAGTATGGCTTGATGTCGTCAATGTGGATGTACAGTTCTCCAGTCCAATGTTCTTTAGGAGTTTGGATACTGCCGTAAACGATGCCCATTTGATCGATATCGATCTTACGTAAGTACATGCTGTTATCGACAAAATTAACAAGAACGGGATATGATTTGCCGTTATAATCGAAGCTGTAACGAATGACATCTTTAAGCTTGATTTCCGCCGGCCGCTGAACGGCAACCTGCGGCGGTACCGATGTCGAGCTCGAAGATGAGCCGCTCCCCGAATTTGCAGCAGGAGGAGCTGTTGCTGCGGCGGAGTTAATGTGAGCTGTTTTGTTCTTTTCGTCCCAAGTAACCTCAGCACCGGTCACAGCAGCGATTTCCCGCAAAGGCAAATAACTTGTGCCGTTATATACGAGGGGACTTTTCTCCAGCTTCTTCATTTCCCCGTTCAATGTAATCTTTATATCGGGTTGAACATAAACAAGCACTTGCTCTAATTTATCAGCCGCAGCGGCGCCGCCCGCAAAGGATAAAACCGATAATGCAAACGCTCCGGCAGCAAGCTTCGTCCCACTCTTCAAGAGACCACCCCCCTAGTCTATTAAACGATTGCATGAATAAAAAAGTTGCGTAATTTCGGGTGAAAAGGCTATCATTAACATAGATTTTCGGGATGGGAGAGGGAGAGCTTCATGAAATGGGGAAAAGCGGCCGCGGCTATTGCAGCAGTGAGCTGTGGCGTGTTGGCCGGCTCGATGCTGACGTCGTTCGCAAACAGCATACCGTCTGCCGGGCAGCCCGGTTCAGCGGAAGATCCGGTTGTTACCAAGAGTTATGTCGATGAGCAAATTCAGAAGGCGCTGACAGGACAAGCCTCCGGCCAAGCAAGCACGATGGAACAAACGATTAATACGCTCAAAACACAAGTCGCGGCGCTCGAAGCCGCATTAAAACAAGTAAAGGAAAGCAAGCCAAGCTCATCGGTTCCATTTACAGTAGTAACTTTAAAGCCTGGCCAGACGCTCCTTGGCGGCATGGGTACGGAATTTATAGTGAGGGCGGGGAAAGCGAACATTCACAGCGGAACGGAGAACGGCATTCCGGACCTTACGGACGGCGTGGATCTAAAGAACGGAGCGCAAGCACCGAAAGACCACCTGCTGCTCATTCCGCGTGAAGGCCGCGGGCTAAAGGTGGATCCCGCGATGAAGAGCGATGCGGTCATTACCGTCAAAGGATCATACATTCAACTCGATGCGGACGGCAACGCCGTAGTTCCTGCTTCTCCATAATTTCGGCCGTTTGACAACATGTTATACACTTGAGCCGTCGAAGCCCGGGTCATACTAGAGGTACACCCAACAAGGAGGTGACCTGCTGTGGCCAGAGGTTCGGGCAGAAGCAACCAAAAACTCGTGCCGGAAGCGCACAAAGCATTGGATGCATTGAAGTACGAATTCGCCGCAGAATTAGGCTTGCCCGTGGGACCGAACCGTCCCGGAATGAACGGTGCGGATACCGAGTTCGCGGCGGAGCTTGGTACTGTATCGGCCGGGGGAGGATCGTCCCGCGAAGATTATTGGGGACATATTGCGTCCCGTGACGCCGGCGCTGTCGGCGGACGGATTACGCAACACCTGGTCCGTAAAGCTGAGAGGGATTTGTTCGATTTGGCACAGTTTTCCTAAGCAAATAAAAGGACACGCGAGGACTCATAAGCAAATTGACACGAATCGACAAATGCTATATGATGGAACATTGAAAGGCTTGAAACCTTTTCCTCCTGGAAAAGGTCATTTTTTTGTGTATGCGTCCTTATAGCATAGATTGTTTACCGGCGCAGCAAAATATTCTTTATAGGAGGTCGATCTCATGACATCAAAACGCGGACGTCGCCTGTTTACGTCGGAATCCGTAACCGAAGGGCATCCCGATAAAATTTGCGACCAAATTTCCGATTCCGTGCTTGATGCGTTTTTGCGCAACGACCCGAACGCTCGGGTAGCCTGTGAAGTGTCCGTTACAACAGGCTTAGTCTTGGTAGCTGGTGAAATCAGCACACGTTCCGAATACGTCGATATTCCATCCATCGTTCGCAACACGATTAAAGATATTGGATATACTCGCGCGAAGTATGGCTTTGATTACCAAACTTGCGCCGTGCTGACGTCGATCGACGAGCAATCCGCCGACATCGCTATGGGCGTTGACAAGGCGCTTGAAGCGCGTGAAGGCAAGATGAGCGATGAAGAAATCGAAGCGATCGGCGCCGGCGACCAAGGCCTTATGTTCGGCTTCGCCGTGAACGAGACGCCGGAGCTTATGCCGCTACCGATATCGCTCGCTCACAAGCTGGCGCGCCGTTTGACGGAAGTGCGCAAAGAGGGCATCGTCGAATATCTTCGTCCGGACGGAAAGACGCAAGTCACGATCGAATACGAAGACGATAAGCCTGTGCGCGTAGACACGATCGTTATTTCCACGCAGCATGCGGACGAAATTTCGAACGAGCGCATTCGTTCGGACATTATGGAGCAAGTGATTAAAACCGTTGTTCCTAAAAACCTGCTCGACGACCAGACCAAATTTTTCATCAACCCGACCGGCCGTTTCGTGATCGGCGGACCGCAGGGCGATGCGGGCTTGACCGGGCGCAAAATCATCGTCGATACATACGGCGGATACGCTCGCCACGGCGGCGGCGCGTTCTCCGGCAAGGATCCGACGAAGGTAGACCGCTCCGGCGCTTATGCCGCTCGTTATGTCGCAAAGAACATCGTTGCAGCGGGCTTGGCGGATAAATGCGAGGTGCAGGTTGCATATGCGATCGGCGTAGCGCAGCCGATCTCCATTGCAGTCGATACGTTCGGCACCGGTAAAGTTGAAGAAGAGAAGCTTGTTGAGC
This sequence comes from Paenibacillus thermotolerans, assembly GCF_028745515.1. Lineage (GTDB taxonomy): Bacteria > Bacillota > Bacilli > Paenibacillales > YIM-B00363 > Paenibacillus_AE > Paenibacillus_AE thermotolerans. The sequence goes on from NZ_JAQZSG010000005.1 coordinate 98,046, forward strand.
TTGTGCGGAAGCATTTTGACCTGCGTCCTGCCGGCATTATCAAGATGCTCGACCTTCGCCGTCCGATTTACCGCCAAACGGCGGCATACGGCCACTTCGGCCGCAACGACCTGGATGTTCCTTGGGAGCGTACCGATAAGGCCCCGATCCTTAAGAGCGAAGCAGGCGTATAAGTAACCGATCATACAATCCCGACCGAACGGCTTTGTGCCGCAAGGTCGGGTTTTTTTTATCCGCATTAGTTATTTTGAACCAAAAAAATTCCCGGTAACGGACACAAAGAGGAAAAGCGGTACGAAAGATATAGTAAACTAGCCAGTTTCATATATGAAAGAGGGTGGATAACTTTCTGAAGCAATCGGGGGGGCAGGTAGTGCAAGCATACTAACCAATAATTCCCCAGCAACTTTTCCCTATTTAATTGAGTCTATTAGAGTTAGAGAGTTACTAGACTCGTTTTGAAGGATAGGAGAGAGAAACACGCTTATGTTGGGGAAACGTTCAGCGCGCCATGCGCAAAAAATAGCCGCCGCCGCCACGGCCGGCGCATTGCTTTTCGGACAGCCGCTCATGGTCGTTCATCCGGTATACGCCGCGGAAGCCGCAAATGCGACTACAACGAATGCGGCGCAGCCAAAGACTGCTGTGCCTGTACTAACTTTGGTAGAAGAACAAATCGTATCGACCGGAGTCGCATTGCGGCACTACGATTGGAACGGGGCGAAGGTTCAGGTGATCGTCGCCGATCTGGCCAATCCGTATGTGAAGCTGGACGTCATCTCAAGTTCAACCGGCCAGCCGAAGCGGGACGACGTGCTGGATATGAGCAAGAATGCGGGGGCGATTGCGGGCATTAATGCGGACTTTTTCGATATGTCCAATTCCCAATCGTCTGCGCTCGGACCCGAAGTAACGGGCGGGAAATTTGTGGCGAGTCCGTCGCAAGGGTTGACCGGCATGTATGCATTCGGCATTACAAAGGATAATCGCCCGATTATCGACACGTTTAACTTCAAGGGTGTGATTACCGCGGCGGGCGGCCAAACGTTCGCCATATCCGCAGTAAACAAAACGCCGAGTTCATACGCCATGCACGTCTATACAAGCGCTTGGGGGAGCAAAACTCGGGGCAGCAACGAGAAGACGCCTCCGACCGAGGTGCTCGTGGAAGACGGAATCGTCAAGCAAATTTCCATCGGAATGCCGATCGACGCGCTTCCGCCTGCGAACGGATTTATTTTACGCGCAACGGGAACGGGCGCCCAGTTCGTTGAAACCAACGTAAGAATAGGCGAACCGCTTCAAGTATCCTACCAGCTGACTTCGGTGGAGACAGGGACGGTGTATACGCAGGACAGCTTCCAAATGCTTGTCGGCGGGCATACGATTCTAGTCGCTAACGGGCAAGCGGCCGCCTTTACGAGAGACGTGACGGGACTGGGCCTGAATTCTCCCCGGTCCCGATCCGCAGCGGCTTTCTCGCAAGACGGGCGCTATGTGTATCTGGTCGGGGTCGAACGGTACGGGGGCCAGGGCGGCGCAAGTCTGACCGACCTGCAGAAGCTGCTCATTCAGTTGGGCGCATGGCGGGCGGTCAATTTGGACGGCGGCGGATCGACAACGGTCGTATCCAGGCCGCTCGGCGATTTCCAGCCGACGCTCGTCAATACGCCGGAAGAAGGAACGCTGCGCAACGTGATTAACGGCATCGGCGTATTTACAACGGCGCCGGCCGGCGAGGTCCAAGGCTTCTTGATCGGCGGTGCGAGCCTGCTATGGAAAGGCGAAACGGCCGTTTACAAAGCGAAAGCGTACGACACCCACTACAACCCGGTGGATCTTGCGACGCTTGCCGCGGCTCCGGTCTGGAGTCTGGAAGGCAATAATGCGCTTGTGACGCCCGGCGGCGAGGTAACCGCAACGGCGGCGGGCAATGCGACATTGTCGCTCACATTGGGCGCCGCTAAACAAACCCAAGCGATCGAGGTGGCGGACGGCAACACAATCGCGAAGTTGAACATTGTAACGGATACGCCGCCGGAGCGCTGGGTGCCGGGCCGCAATTACAAATTGACGGTAAATGCGACGCTGCGCGACGGCAGGGAACGCGCAGTTCCGCCGGGGCTGCTCCACTGGGAGCGTCACGGCATAGCCGGGACGATTCAGGGCGATACGCTTACGTTCACCGGATTTACCCCTGATGCGAAGGAAGCGATGCTGGTTGCACGCTATGACGGCTACAGCACCCTGCTGAACGTTCCGGTTCCCAAGGAGAAGCTGGTTACCGATTTTGAATCGGTGCCGTGGATGATCACTTCTTCGACGTATCCCGCCATTGCCAAAGGTAGCGTGAAGCTTTCCGACGTGTACACGACCGACAATGACGGGGCGAACAAATCGCTTGCGCTGCAGTACGATTTCGAAGCCGGCGACGGTCAAACGAACCTGGCGGCCTACGCCAACCTGAACGGCGAGAACGGCATAACGCTGTCGGGGACGCCGACCGCCATTCATGCCGACATTTACGGCGACGGCAACGGGGGCTGGCTGCGCGGAGAGTTTGTCGACAAGAACGGCAAGCTTGTATTAATTACATTTGCAGATAAGATCGATTGGTTCGGATGGCGCACGGTAGCGATCGATTTAACGAACACGGGGGCGCTCAAGCTGAAGCGGATATACGTTGTAAGCAAGGCGAAAATCAAAGGCGAGATCGCGATCGACAACCTGAAGCTTGCATACCCGGAAGAGCCGAAGCCGGCGGCGCCGCAAGTGAAAATGACGATCGGCAAAACTACCGTAACGGTCGGCGATCAAGCGCAAAAGCTCGATCAGCCGCCGATTGTAGAGAACAACCGCACGTATGTGCCGCTGCGTTTTATCGTGGATGCGCTTGGCGGAGAACTGAACTGGAATCAGACGGAGAAGAAGGTGACGGTCCGCAGAGGCGGCCACTTGATCGAACTGTGGGTCGACCGGCTCGAACTGATCGCCGACGGCGAGCGGATTACGTCCGATGCGGCGCCGATCGTGCGCAAGGGAAGAACGCTGCTCCCGGTCCGCCTTGTGACGGAGCAGCTCGGATTAACGGTCGATTGGAATCAAAAAGCACGCGAGGTCACCATCAAAGAAGGACAGTGACATTGTTGCGGGAAACATTTTCATCATGAAGGAAGGTTCGGCCTTGGACAGTCAAATCGATTCCATTGAACGGGTGTTAAAGCATGCAACGGATGTTATGGAAAACAGCAAATACCAAATTTTCGAGATTTGCGAGGCGGCACGGCAAGAGAGGGAGTCGCTGAATAAAGAGCTCGAAAAGGTGTTTGCGGAGCTGGACGCCACGATTGCGACGGTAGACAAACTGGAGGCGGAATTGCGGCGGGCGCGGGCGCGTTTGGTTGAGGTCAGCCGCGACTTCCAGCGCTACAAGGAAAAGGATATCCGCGAAGCGTATGAAAATGCGAACCGGCTGCAATCGTCATTATCCGTAAACCGCGAGAAGGAAGAAAATTTGAAGGCAAGGCGAGACGAGCTTCATAAGCGCATCCGCAACATCGAACGGACGATCAATCGAGCGGAAAGCTTGTTTTCCCAAATGAACGTGGTGCTCGAGTATTTGTCCGGCGATTTGACAAAGGTGCCAAGCTTGCTGGAATCGGCTAAAAACCGACAGCTGATCGGACTCAAGATCATTATGGCGCAAGAGGAAGAGCGGAAGCGGATCGCCCGTGAAATTCACGACGGACCGGCGCAGTCGCTCGCGAACCTGATCCTCCGGACGGAAATTGCGGAGCGCATGCTGGCCATGGGCGAAACCGCCGTCGTAAAAGAGGAGCTGGCCGATCTGAAAAGCCAGGTGCGGACGGAGCTTGAAGAGGTGCGGAAAATTATCTTCAATCTTCGGCCGATGGCGCTGGACGACTTAGGGCTCACGCCCACCATTCGCAAGCTGACCCAAGACTTCGAGGAGAAGACGAAGCTGCGCACCAAGCTCGAGGTGAAGGGTAGGGAGCGGCGGCTCGAATCCGGAATGGAGGCGGCTCTGTTCCGGCTGGTGCAGGAAGCGCTGTCCAATATTTTGAAGCACGCGCAGGCGACCTACGTGTTTGTGGAGCTGACTTTTGGCGCGGAATCGGTTCAATTGATCATTCAGGATAACGGCGTCGGCTTTGACGTGACCCGCTTGGGGCGCAGACTGTCGAGCGACGGGGGACATTTCGGCCTTGTGGGTATGAAAGAACGAGTTCAGCTGCTGGAAGGAAAATTCAATCTCGAATCGAATGTTAATGCAGGAACCAAAATCACGATCGAAGTGCCGTTCGTCGAATTGTAGAGGAGGATGTAAACCATGCTGGAACGCACTGCCACGAACATGACCGAGGTGAGGATCATTCTCGCCGACGACCACTCGCTGTTTCGTGAAGGTTTGAAGAGAATTCTGAATATGGAGCCGGGCTTGCGCGTCATCGCCGAATGCGGCGACGGACAGCAGGTTGTGGATAAATGCCGCGAGCTTTCCCCGGACGTTCTGCTGCTCGATATCAATATGCCGATTGCGAACGGCGTTGAAGTGACGCAGACGCTGCATCATTCGATGCCTGAGCTTAAAATCATTATTCTATCGATTCATGACGACGAGAGCTATGTGTTTGAAACGCTGCGCAAGGGCGCGTCCGGGTATTTGCTCAAGGATACGGAGACGGAAACGCTGATCGAAGCGATCCGCACGGTAATCGCAGGCCACGCATATATTCATCCGCGGGTGACGGGCAAGCTGATCTCGCAAATCCGGAGAATGACGGACACGGATACCGAGCAGGAAACGGCTGTGACGGGCGAGGTGTTCCAGCAGGGGCTCGGCGTGCGATTTATTCATACGGACGACAATCCGTTGACGAAGCGGGAAGCCGAGGTGCTGCGACTGATGGCGGAAGGCAAGAGCAACCGCGGGATCGGCGATTATTTGTTCATCAGCGAGAAGACGGTTAAGAATCATGTGAGCAGCATTTTGCAGAAAATGCATGTTGACGACCGAACGCAAGCGGTTATTATCGCGATCAAGAACGGCTGGGTGACCTTGTAAGAGGAAAACCGGCATGTGGCGGCGGCGCTAGGCTGTGACGGGCGGTACCGGGCGGATGCCGGGCACGTCGGCGCAGCGGGCAGGCTTTTCCACGTTCGACCTGTCACCTCCTTATCTTCGGCGGCATATGTTGAAGACATAAGGAGGGAGCAGCGATGGTGGAAGAATTGCTTGCCATTGCCGCGGCTTACGGACTTGGGATCTGCCTCATGCACTTACTATACGGCCGCTTTAAGCGTGAGGCGTTCCACATCGTGCTGGTGACGAATGACGCCGGTTCGTCTATTGAGTGGCATTTGCGTTCGATCGCGTTGATGAGCTGGCTGCGTTCGCGCGATACGGTCGTTACGGTGCTGGACGAAGGCTCGACCGACGATACGGTCCTGATCGCCATGCGGCTTGCCGGCAGCTCGCGGATGCGTTCTCGCGTCATTTCCGCGGCATCGGCGGAAGAGGCGGAACGGTGGCTTCACGAGCAATCGGGCGGCGTCGACCAAGTGATCCGTCTGAACGGCGCGGCCGGTGTTGCAGGGGGCGGGGGAAAAGCTCCCGGAGCGGCATCCGTGTCCTAAGACGCGAAAGCGTTGTCAATTGTGGCGCAATTGTGGCGGATGCTTGACATGGGTTGTCATGTAATCAGGACAGCGATATAATGAAGACAGTGAAGCACACTTTTTTGAGGAATCGTCCTCGGGGAAGTGTGTTTTTTATTTTTCGGCGAAGTTTGAAGGACCGGCATCTAGCCTCTGTTAGTCTTTTGTCGTGTCATTCTCCAGCCGTTTCCGGACGAATCCCCGCAAGCCGAACCTCCGCCGATCGGAGAGGGCAGATAGCGGATGCAGACGTACTTATATGCCATGAGAGAGGCGGTGGAACGGGGAATAGCGGATTCGAAGGTATTTATTTTGGTGGCGGCAGGCAGTTGGGGAGGTGTATCGAGTCAGATAGCGGATGCAGACGTACTTATATGCCATGAGAGAGGCAGTGGTACAGGGAATAGCGGATTCGAAGGCATTTATTTTCGAAGGGGATGGAGGGTGGAACTCTTAATATCTTCCGGAAAAAGGAGGCTATAGATGGATAAGTTTGAAAAAGCATATAAGGAATGGTTGGCTTTCCACAAGTCTCAAAGTAAAGGTGAAAGACTGCGCCGTCTGGAAGAAGGCCATGGAGAACCGGAAAAACTCTTCCTTAAGAACGTATGGTGGGAAGTCGTAGGGAATCTTGAATATTTGCATCCTGAGTATGAGGTTGTTGACTTCAAGGGCGGACCCCGGTTTATCGATTACGCATATATACGCAGATACCATAAGATAGCATGGGAAATACTCGGATTCGGCCCTCACTGGAGAGATATAGACCGTTGGAAGTTCGGTGATGATTGGGTGCGACACTGCGATCTGGTAAACGATGATTGGATAGTTATGCCGTTCGCCTACGATTATATCGATAAAAAGCCGCGAATTTGTCAACGAATCGTTCAGCAGACGTTAGGCAGGTTGTTCGGAATGGGCCAGGATGAAAGCAATAGTTGGAGGTTAACCGTTTACGAGGAAAGATTGATCCGCCGGATAAAACAGGCTGAGATAACAAGAGTTACACCGAACGATGCCAGTCGGTTAGTCGGCCTTGAGGCCAGGGCAGCGAGGGGAGTCTTAAAATCGCTTAGCAATAAAGGAATTCTTTCTCCGGATCAGAACGCCGAAAGAACAAGAGTATACTCGCTTGCAAAGGATCTTTCGAGGATACAGCTATACTAATTGCTTGATATGGAGGTGAATAATACTGCGGGGTTACTGCTACGGTGTGGACGACGGAAGCGGTTGGAGCTGGCGCGTTTCGGTATCGTTGGATGCCGATTTAGCTTGGTGGGCGAGCAAGGGAATCAAGCGGATCTGGGTGAGAACACTTGTGAAAATGTCGCTGGGACAAGCCTTCGAGTGGGTGGAGCAGCAGCGCGGAGGGAGTGCGTTGGTGCCGGACGATGAGGGTGAGTGGGTGCCATGCTCGCCACGAGCGGAGGCTGGCATCTCTCTGAGCGGTTACCGGAGATTGATTGAAGTATTGGAGGGCAGGTGCCTTCTACGGGAGGAGATGGAGCCGTTTCTATCCTATCATGGGCTGCCGGAGGATGAGGAGACATGGCTGTACTTTGTGCAGCAAGGTGTGCTGGAAGGAACGATTCGAATCCGGCACGGCGTGGAGCGGGAGAAGAGGAGGCGCGGGCTGTTTGGAGTACAGGGCAAAATTGCTTACCGTTGCGTTCGATGCGGAAGCGGGGAAGAGCGGCTGCATCGAACGCCATGTCCTCACTGCGGTACGAATTGCCCGTATTGTGAAGCTTGCTTGACGATGGGCAGGGTGCGGTTTTGCGGATTGCTGGTACAGGGATTGCGGCGAGGCAGGGACACACTGAACGTAGCCGGCGCTTCGCATGAAGAGGTTGCTAAACAGTGGAGCCTGAGCCCCGCGCAGTCGGATGCGGCATGGCAGGCGCTGCGGTTCTTGAAAGAAGGGGGCCGCAGCGGCCATTCGTTTTTGCTGTGGGCTGTGACCGGAGCAGGTAAGACGGAAATGATGTTTCCGCTCGCGGATCATGTGCTCCGTGGCGGCGGGCGTGTATTGATCGCAACACCTCGAAAGGACGTCGTACTCGAGCTGCAACCGAGAATACAGGCGGCGTTCCCGATGAAGAGAGTTGTAACCCTCTACGGTGGAAGCCGCGAACGATGGGAGAGCGGGGATATTATCCTGGCCACGACGCATCAATTGTATCGGTTCCGCGAAGCGTTCGATCTTGCGGTCGTTGACGAGATCGACGCATTTCCTTTCCACGGCGACAAGCAGCTGCTTCATGCGGCGAGGGAGGCATGCGCTAGGAACGGCAAGTTCATCCTGCTCTCGGCAACGCCGCCCAAACAGCTGCGCCTGCTCGCGGAACGCGGCCGGCTGCCGCACGCCAAGGTGTGCGTGCGGTTTCACAGGCATCCTCTGCCGGTGCCCCGGCGTATATGCATCCCGCCGCTAAGGCGGTTCTCGGCGGCAGCGGCGGGATTGCCTATGCCGCTGAAGCACGCTATGCGGAATAGCATCGATCGAGACGCCCAGCTGTTTGTGTTTGTGCCTCATATCGAATCCATTCCGGGACTTGTGCGAATGATAAGTTCCGCATTTCCGCATGTCAGCGTAGAAGGGACGTCCTCTAAGGATAGCGACCGTTCGGTTAAGGTGGAGCATTTTCGCGGGAAGGATATTCGGATCATTGTGACCACGACCATACTGGAGAGAGGGGTAACCGTTCCGAAAACCGATGTGTTCATTATCGATGCTGACAGCCCGCTCTTTGACGATGCGTCGCTGATCCAAATGGCCGGGCGCGCGGGACGCAAGCTTGAGGATCCGCAGGGGCATGTATATTTTTGCGCGGCGGATTGGACGAAGGGGCAGCGGGATGCGGTGCGTCAAATTCGCGATATGAACGCACTAGCGCGGAAGAAAGGATATCTCGTTTCATGATGGCGGAACGGAGAAGCGCATGGGGCGGGTGGCTTCAAAGGGCAGAAAGCTGGCTGGCCCCGTCAAGCCGCAGCTGTTTGGTGTGCGGCGCCGCGAAGAAATCTGAACGAAACCGGCGAGATAGCGGCAACAGTGAATTGCTGAAGGATGCTCTGCGATCGGTGGGAAACCTTATTTGCCCAAAATGCGCCGAATCAATCCCATGGATTACCGAGTTGAAATGCCGTTACTGCGGAAGAGCCGAGGATTGCCCCGATTGCGTCCGGCGGAAGGAAGGGGAGCGGATCGTGAACCGTAGCGCGGTGCGTTACGATCCGCTGATGAAGGACTGGCTCGCTCTTTACAAGTATAGAGGGGCGGAGAAGCTGGAGCCGCTGTTTGCGGCGATGGGCAGTTATGCGTATCGGCAGCTTAGGGAAGAGCTTGCTCTGGATTCGTCCTCTGCACAGACAGTGATCAGCTATATTCCGCTAAGCGAACGGAGGCTCGGGGAAAGGGGCTTCAATCAAGCGGAGAGGACGGCGGCAGCAATTAGCGCGGAGCATGGATTGCCGCTGTTGTCGCTGCTTGTGCGGACCAGACATACGGAAAAGCAGAGTTATAAAACCAGGAGAGAGCGGCTGGAAAGCTTGGAGGGGGCTTTTGCGGTTGCGCCTGAAGGGTTGATGAGGTTGAAGGACTACTTGGTTCAAGGGCCAGTTAACATCATACTTGCGGACGATGTATATACGACAGGCAGCACGCTGCACCGCTGCGCCGCAGAGCTTTTATCTTCATACGGAGCAGGACAGCGCGTTAAGGTCTACGGAATTACTTGGTTTCGTTAAAAATTACACAATGTACAATTTTTCCACGCTGCATTACAATAGGACTAGAAACGTTTTTTTTTGCGAGGGGATGAATTATGGGTCTCGGTATTGCGAACTGTCCTAAGTGCGGCAAAATATATGCGAAAAATCCCAGGAATATGTGCCCGGATTGTTATAAGCAGATAGAGGATCAATTCGCGAAATGCGTAAAGTATCTTAGAGAGAATCGCAGATGCTCTCTAAAGGAACTGAGCGATGGTACCGGGGTAAGTACGAGTATGATTTCCAACTTTATTCGGGAAGGCAGAATCTCGATCGCCGAATTCCCGAATATGTCCTATGATTGCGAAGTGTGCGGCGCAGCTATTCGTGAGGGGCATCTGTGCGAGGCGTGTAGAACGAAGCTTTCCAGAGATCTTCAAAACATGAAAGAAATCGAACGCAAAAGAGCGGCGCAGCCCCAGCCGGGATTCGGATTTCTGAAAGACCGATAATTTAATATTAATGATTTGCGGAAGAGAACCGATATATTAATTATAGATATCGGTTCTTTTTTACGTTGAGAAGGCGGTGGTCAGTTGTGAAGATTAATGAATCAGGTCGGATTACATCACTTAATGCATATCGAAACAATGTAAGCGCGCGGGATTCGAAGGTGGCGGGCAAGAGCTCGTCGGCCAGAGACGGAGTACAGATTTCCGCCGAAGCCAAGGAGCTGCTCGAAGCGCAAAGAAACAGCGGAGCCGAGCGTGCGGAACGCATCCAAGAATTGAAGGCGCAGGTTCAATCTGGAACCTACCATGTGGATGCAGGCCGGATTGCCGAAAAACTGCTGCCGTATCTTAAATAGAAGTTAGGGTGAGTGAAAGTGCCTGTTCAACAATTGATTGGCGTGTTAGAGCGGTTGACGGAGGCGCACGAAAGTTTACTGGGGCTGGCCGAACAAAAGAAAGAAGCGCTTATCGCCAACAAGGTTGATGAGGTATCGGCTATTGTAAATAAAGAGACGAAGCTGGCCAAGGCGGTTGACGAACTGCTTAAAGAGCAGGCGGACGCAACGAATCTGTTCTTTAAGTCCAAGGGTCTCCAGCCGACCCGGGCAATCAATGTCACGGAGCTGTCGCGTCTTATCCACGATTCCCAGCTTAAGGGAGCCTTGCTTTCCGAGCGGGACCGGCTCGTTGCCGTAATCGAACGGTTGAAGGCTGTCAATCGATTGAACCAGGAACTGCTGGAGCAGTCGATCGCTTTTGTAAATTTTTCGGTAGATCTCGTCATGGGACCGCCCGTGGACGAACCTGTGTATCAACGTCCCGCACATCAGCAAGGAAATATAAAGCCAAGGCCGGGATTGTTCGACCGTAAAGCGTAAATTCCTACGAAATAATGAATGGAAGGTGGCGCGGAATGCGTTCAACATTTAGCGGTCTGGAAGTTGCAAAGCGGGCCTTGTTTTCGCAGCAAACGGCACTTCAGACTACAGGGCACAACATTGCCAACGCCAACACCAAAGGATACACGAGGCAGATTGTGAACTTAACCGCTTCGCGTCCTTTGGAGGCGCCGGGGTTGATGCGTTCGAATACGCCCGGCCAGCTTGGACAAGGGGTAGAGTTCGATTCGATCAAGCGGATTCGGGAAGGATTTTTGGATCAGCAATTTTATCACGAGAATAAAAACCTAGGGAGCTGGACCGTCCGCAAAGACGCATTGGAAAAGCTGGAATCGATCCTGAACGAGCCGTCCGAAACCGGGGTTAGACAAGTAATCGAGAATTTCTGGAACGCTTGGCAAGTGGTTAGCAAGGAGCCGGAAAACGCTACCGCGCGAGCCGCGTTAAAGGAAAGCGCCATTGCGTTGTCGGACGGCTTTAACCATACATCGAAGCAATTTCAGGATCTTGCCGGCGATTTGACGGAAAACATAACCGTGAAGCTGAACGAAGCGAATCAGATGCTTACGCAGGTTGCACGGCTCAATCAAGAAATATTCCGTGTCGAAGGGTTGGGCAACAGCGCGAACGACCTTCGCGATCAGCGCGATTTGCTCGCCGACGACCTTTCCAAAATTTTGGGAGTCACGGTCCGGGAAGCTCCGGGAGGATACGACATTTCCCTCGGCGGCGCCGCGCTGGTAACCGGCATTGAAGTGAATACGGTATTGACTCCGGCCGATATGGAGGCAATGTACCAGTCCGGGCAGTTGGACAGCGGCGAAGTGCACGGAATGATTTATTCCAGGGACGAATACGTGGCGAGCTACCAGTTTCAGCTCGATTCGATGGTGAAAGTGCTTGTCGAAGGCGAAGTGGAAGTGACGCTGCCGCAAGGGACGGTCGTTCCTAAGGGAACCGTAATTAACGGAGTGCCTTATAACGGCGACGTCGCATCCAGAACGTTAGGATCGGATACCAAGGTCAAAGTCAAAGGCATCAACGGGCTGCACGCGCTCGGTTACACCCTGGACGATCCGCCTAAAAGCGGCGTACCGTTCTTTACAATGAAGGACGGCTACACGACTTGGTCTGCGGCGTCGTTGCAATTAAATCCCGACATAAAAAATAAAGTGTCCAACATCGCTACTTCCGGACGGGTCATTGAAGAGGGCGGCGTTGAAAAGGTAGTTAAGGGGAACAACATCATCGCGCTTGAGTTGGCGGGCTTGCGCAACAAGCGTTTCGATTTCGAACCGAGTCCGACCGGCACTCCGATCTTAACGAACGGTTCGTTCGATGAGTTTTACCGGGCTATGGTAGGCCAGTTAGGAGTGCAAGCCCAAGAGGCGAACCGCCAGCAGGTTAACCAGAAGGCGCTGGTCGATCAAGTGGAAGGCAGAAGACAATCCGTGAGCGGCGTTTCGTTGGATGAGGAAATGGCCAATCTGATAAAGTACCAGCATGCATATAATGCGGCCGCTAGAGCGATGACCAGTAATGATGAAATTTTAGATAAGGTCATAAACGGAATGGGCGTTGTGGGCAGGTAGGATGATTAAATAAGGTGGGGATGCAGCATGCTGGGTAGAATTACGCAAGGCATGATGAATACGCAGTTGCTTCGCAATCTGAATTCGAACCTGACAAGAATGAATAATTTGCAGGATCAGTTGACGACAGGCAGACGAATCAACCGGCCTTCCGACGATCCGGTAGGGTTAAGCTATGCAATGCGGTATCGAAGCGACTTGTCGGCGACCGACCAGTACCAAGAGAATGTTGACACGGCTCTTTCATGGCTCGAGTTTACCGATACGATGCTGAACCAGGCGGGTTCCGTATTCCAACGTGCCCGGGAGCTGACGGTTCAAGGCGCCAACGGCACGAACTCGGAGCTTGCATTGGATGCGATCAAGGAAGAGATGAAAGAACTGTACAACCAGCTCGTTCAAATCGGCAACAGCGAGTTCAACGGAAAGCATGTTTTTAACGGCCAGCGCACCGACGTGAATCCGTTTACTGAAGGGAATGCCGCGAACGAATCCACAGATGATGGAATTATTGAATTTGAAATCGGAGTGGGCGTGCGCGTCCCTGTCAATGTCCCGGGAAACCAAGTGTTCGGGAGCTTAAAGCCGGACGGAACCCCGGTTGACGACAATGCTTTTAAGGTGCTGCAGAACATATCCGACGCACTGGATCGCGAGGATTTCGATGCAGTACGCGAGGGATTGGGAAAGCTGGATTCCCGAATCGATAAGTTTTTGGAAATCCGCGCGGACCTCGGCGCCAAAATGAACCGAGTCGAGCTGGCGAACGAGCGGCTCAAAGATATAAGCATCAATCTCCAAACACTGCAAACAAAGACGGAAGATGCGGATTACGCGGAAGTGATTACGAATTTAAAGACGAGCGAGAACGTGTATCAAGCTTCTTTATCGGTCGGGGCCCAAATTATACGTCCGAGTCTGGTGGACTTCTTGAAGTAACGGATTTGGCTTGTTGAAGGAGGTGGCGGTTGTGACGATGATTCCGTTTCCTACGGTTCAGATCCGGCAGCAGTATGCGAAAATCGGATTTGATGCCGATCCGGGACAATATGAAATCAAGCAGCCGCGCCCCTACTTCGAGATGCATACGACAAAGCCGCAGCTTGATGTTACGCCGCAGAAAGGCGAACTGACGATCGATCAAAGCCGTGCCTTCGAGGGGTACGGTGTCGGACCGCATTTTGATTGGTTAAAAAGTATTTATTCGGAGTGCAAGAACGTTGCATTACAAGGGATTGCGAGACGTGTGGAAAACGGCAACCGGTTATGGGCGATCCATATCAAGACCGATCCGATTCCGGAAATTGCGACGCGAGAGGCGTTTATGGACGTCAATATCGTGATGCCTGGGCCGGTTTCGTATCATCCCGTTGAAACCAGGTATACGCCGAGAAGGCCGATCGTGAAGTTTGAATACGGGGACGTTCACGTGGATTCTCACCCGAATCCGCCGGAAATCGAGTATCATAAAGGGAAATTTGAGCTGTATCAAGTGCAGAAAGCATCGGTTGAGATCATACCTCCGGAAATCGATCTGACGTTATAACATACAACGAATGCGAACTATAGGTTGCCAACAATCTATAGTTCTATTTTTAAGGGAGTGCCGAGTATTATGAAGCTGACGACTTCACGTTTCGGGGACATGGAAATCAATGAGAATGACATTATACAATTTCCGTTCGGTTTGCCGGGTTTCGAGCATACGCGGAGATATGTCATTATGGAAATTGACGCGGACATGCCCCTTGCCGTTCTTCAATGTGTGGACAATGGGGAATTGGCCTTCATTCTGACAAATCCGTTCAGAATATACAACGATTATGAGATCGTGCTCCCGGAAAGCACGCAATCTGCTTTGCAGGTGGAGCGGGAAGAGGATGTCGCCGTCTGGTCCATCGTAACGGCGAGAGAGTCCCTTGAAGATGCGACATGCAACCTGCTCGCGCCGATTGTCATTAATGCGTCTTCGCGTTTAGGAAAGCAAGTGGTCCTGCACAATTCGCCTTATACTACCAAGCATCGCCTGGTTCAGGCGGTTTCGGAATCTTCGCAAACTGAAGAAGCCAAAACGCTAAAGGGGTGACGAGATGCTGGTGCTTGCAAGGAAAAAGGGCGAATCGATCATGATCGGGGAAAATATCGAGCTTGTCATTATAGAGACGGAAGGCGATACGGTGCGTGTCGGGATTAAGGCGCCTAAAGAGGTGCAGGTGTACCGCAAGGAGATTTACACCTCGATTCAGGAGGCGAACCGTGAGGCTTCGCAGGGCGGTTTGAGCGCGGAGGCGCTGAAGGATTTGTTTCGGAAGAAGGAGTAAGGAAACCCGTCGGAAGCTTTACTAAGCGGCTAATAATTAATACATTGGGAGGATATTTGGTGTTTAGTTCAGGAGATATTATACAGATAGTTAACGATAGTAATTATACGGAGCAATTAGCGATTGTTCTGGAAGTTTATAAAGACGGCGTGTTGGCATTAAGTGCCGTTCCGGCGGATCGTTCCGATGAAGCAAGCTGTACGATAACTTTGGAAGATTTTCAAACCGTCACAGTAAAATACTCAAATAAATTATTTGTAGATAAAAAGCATGCAAAGAGAATTGGAAAGTTAAATCAAGAGTCATACGAAAAGGTAATGAGACAACAAATTTTGTTGAAAGTAGATGAGTTCTACCATTTATTCCACGAGCAGAAGAAACCTTTTGACCCTGATAAAACGTCGCTCTCATACGGCGGTCGAGTTTACGACGAAAAAGAAATGAAAAATTTGGTGGACTCCTCGTTGGATTTTTGGTTAACGGCCGGGAGATTTAGCAAGGAATTTGAAAAGGAATTTGCAAAGTTTATAGGCGTGAGATATGCGTTATTGACCAACTCAGGATCGTCAGCTAATCTCTTAGCGTTCTCCGCGTTAACCTCCCCAAAACTTGGCGACCGTAGAATCCGACCGGGCGACGAGGTAATAACGGTTGCAGCCGGCTTTCCGACCACAGTTACACCGATCGTTCAAAATGGAGTCGTACCTGTTTTTATAGATGTGGATTTAGGCACATATAACATTCTTACGGACAGGATCGAAGACGCAATTACCCCTAAAACAAAAGCCATTATGATCGCGCATACGATGGGTAATCCATTTGAGTTGCAAAAAGTTTTGGAGCTGGCGGAGAAATATAACCTTTGGGTTGTTGAAGATAACTGTGATGCTCTCGGCTCCCGCTATAAAGGCAAATTAACAGGAACCTTCGGCCATATTTCAACCTCCAGCTTTTACCCGCCCCACCATATGACGATGGGGGAAGGCGGAGCTGTTTACACGAATGACCCCCATTTAAAAATGATCATTGAATCCTTTAGAGACTGGGGAAGGGATTGCTGGTGCCCGTCCGGTTGTGATAACACTTGTAGTAAACGATTCGGATGGGAGTTAGGGACGCTCCCTTACGGCTATGATCATAAATACACGTACTCCCACCTTGGTTATAATTTGCGTGTTACCGATATGCAGGCGGCAATAGGATTGGAACAGTTAAAGAAAGTTCCTGACTTTACAAAAGCGCGGATTCGTAATTTCAATCGTTTGCTCGATGGGCTGACGGATTTAGGCGAATATTTCATTCTTCCAAGGGCAACCAAGGACTCGGATCCTAGCTGGTTTGGCTTTATTCTTACGGTTAAAGACAATGCGGGATTTACAAGAAATGAGATCGTAAGTTATCTCGAAAAAAGCAGGATTCAAACCAGAATGTTATTCGCGGGAAATCTTACAAGGCAGCCGGCATTCCAACATGTAAAATATAGAGTTCACGGGGATCTGAATAATACCGATAAAATTCTTAACGACACATTTTTATTAGGCGTTTTTCCGGGACTTACAGACGAAATGATAGATTATGTAATTCGCAAAATTAGAGAATATGTTTTGAATCACCATTAATAACCAAGGGGATATATAAATGAAGGTAGTTATTCTTGCTGGCGGATACGGCACAAGAATCAGCGAGGAATCTCACTTAAAGCCGAAGCCGATGATAGAGATCGGCCAGAGGCCGATACTTTGGCATATTATGAAAATTTATTCGAGCTACGGATTTAATGATTTTATTATATGTTTAGGGTACAAGGGTTATCTGATCAAGGAGTATTTTGCAAATTACTTTTTACATGAATCGGATGTAACGTTTGATTTTAGGAACGGAAATCAAAATATTACGCATAATCATTCCGCGGAACCTTGGAAAGTAACTTTGGTTAATACCGGAATTGATACCATGACAGGCGGGCGGGTGAAGCGAATTCAGCCGTACGTCGGCAATGAACCGTTCATGTTAACGTACGGAGATGGAGTTTCAAACGTGAATATTAGGGAACTGGTTGAATTTCATAAATGTAGCGGTAAACTTGCCACCGTTACATCGATACAACCAGACGGACGATTCGGCGTCCTGGACATTTCAGACAATAACGAAGTGAAAGGATTCCGGGAAAAACCGAAAGGGGACAGTACCTGGATTAACGGAGGCTTTTTTGTTCTCGAACCGGAGGTATTTGATTATTTGGATGGCGATCATACCGTCTTTGAAAAAGAACCGCTTGAAAATTTAGCTAAGCATGGAGAATTAAATGCTTATAAGCATAGAGGTTTCTGGCAGCCGATGGATACAATGCGTGACAAAAAATACCTTGAAGATTTGTGGACACGGAACGAAGCACCCTGGAAAATATGGGATAATAGTCGGGTGAACGTATTATGAGGGAATTCTGGAGAGGCAAGAAGGTTTTCGTAACCGGGCATACAGGATTTAAAGGATCATGGTTATGTATATGGCTGTCTTCGCTTGGCGCAAAAGTTGTAGGATATGCAACGAAACCGCCTACCGCTCCGAGTTTATTTGAGCTTTGCAAGGTGGAACAATTGCTTGTTAAATCGGTTATCGGCGACATTAGGAATTTGGAACTGTTAAAAAAGGAAATGACAACCTTTCAACCGAGTATAGTAATTCATATGGCTGCGCAGCCTTTGGTGAGAGAATCGTATAAAAACCCGGCGGATACTTACTCCATTAATGTTATGGGGACAGTAAACTTGTTCGAAGCAGCAAGAAGCACCGAAAGTGTTAAAGCAATACTGAACGTTACTACAGATAAGTGTTACGAAAACAAGGAATGGGTATGGGGCTATAGAGAGAACGAGCCGATGGGGGGTTACGATCCATACTCCAGCAGCAAGGCTTGTTCTGAGTTGATTACTTCATCTTATCGAAATTCTTATTTTAATATTGCCGACTATGAAAAGCACGGGGTTGCCGTTGCCTCCGCAAGAGCCGGAAATGTCATTGGAGGGGGAGACTGGGCGGCTGATCGGTTAATACCGGACTGCCTTAAATCCCTATTGCAAAATGAACCCGTTGTTATCCGAAATCCTCATGCAATTAGACCGTGGCAGCATGTTTTGGAGCCGTTGAGCGGTTATTTGCTTCTTGCACAAAAGTTATATGAAGACGGCCCCCGGTTTGCGGAAGCGTGGAATTTCGGACCGCATAGTGAAGATGCGAAGCCGGTTGAATGGATAGTGCAAAATTTAATTAAACATTGGGGAAAAGATACGTCTTATGTCATTGATAAAACGGATCATCATCATGAAGCCAATTATTTAAAGCTCGATTGGTCCAAAGCTAGTATGAGATTGAACTGGCACCCAAAATGGAGTTTAGAGAATGCATTGTCAAAAATTATAGAATGGGTTCACTCTTATCAACGTCACGACAACGTAAGAAATGTTTGCCTAAGGCAAATAGAAGAATACAGTAATTCATAGATGATTCATACGAAGAAGGAATTTTGCATGAAGAAAGTTTTAGTAACCGGAGCCACCGGTTTTGTTGGCGGGGCGCTGACCAGAAAACTGGTCGAACTCGGGTATGAAGTTCACGTATTTACGCGGCAAAGCTCCAATAAATGGAGGATAGTGGATTTAAACCCTTATATAGTCGAACATGAGGTTGATTTAAGGGATATGGAGGGCTTGAAACGGATAGTTAAAATCATAAAGCCCGAAGTAGTATACCATTTGGCGACCCATGGCGGATATTATTTTCAAAGAAATACTTCGGAAATAATTGAATCGAATTTCATGGGGACCATAAACCTGCTGCTGGCATGCCAGGAAGTCGGGTTTGATTATTTTGTGAATACGGGGAGCTCCTCTGAATACGGCGTTAAAAATAAAGAAATGGCGGAAAATGATTTACTTGTACCATTGGGTGACTATGCGGTGTCAAAAGCAGCAGCCTCCCTATATTGCGAATCGGAGCGTTTACAGAAACAGCTTCCCATTGTAACGTTACGTCTGTTTTCGCCGTACGGCCCCTGGGATGCTCCGTCTCGGTTCATTCCATATGTCATTAAATCGTATTTAGAAGAAACTGCCCCGGAACTATCAACCCCTTTTTCAGTTCGAGATTACATCTATATTGATGACGTTGTCGACGTCTATTTGGAGTTTCTACGGATCGGCCGGTTGGATTGCGGCTTCCTTAATATAGGCTCGGGTAAACAAATCAGTTTGGGCGATGCCGCGGACGTCATTAAAAATACGACAAAAAAGAACATTTCCCCTAACTGGGGCGCTTTAGAGCAAAGAAAGAAAGAACCGGAAATTTGGAAGGCAGATATAACATTAGCCCAGGAAAAGTTAAAATGGAATCCTAAAGTAGCTTTTGAAAAAGGAATTGAGGCAACTGTAAATTGGTTAAATGAAAATATCCGCTATTACTAAAGGAAGGTTCTTAATGATGAAATTATCGGATTATGTCATTGATTTTTTAGTAAAGAAAGGTATCTCGCACGTTTTTGAAATGATAGGCGGGGGCATCACCCATTTATTAGACTCTATATATAACAGAGACGACATCGAAGCAATCTCCGTTCGCCACGAACAAGCCGGTGCTTTTGCTGCGGAAGCATACGCTAGATTGAACGGCAAGTTAGGAGTGGCGATGGCGACCAGCGGCCCGGGAGCTCTGAATTTAGTAACGGGGATCGGAAGCTGTTATTTTGACTCTGTTCCATGTTTGTTTATTACGGGGCAAGTAAATACCTATGAATATAAATTTGACAAGCCGGTCCGACAAATTGGGTTTCAGGAAACAGATATAGTAAGTGTGGCTAAACCGCTGACGAAGTATGCCGAAATGATAACCGAACCGGCAAAGATCAGATATTACTTGGAAAAGGCGGTTTATATCGCCCAAAATGGAAGACCAGGCCCGGTGCTGCTGGACATTCCTATGGATATTCAACGCGCACAAATAGATCCCGACAACCAAGAAAGTTTTTTTGACAGCCAAGAATATAATCATTTAGCTGTCAACGAATATATCGATCAACATCAGTTAAACGAAATCGTCGGCTTACTTAAACATGCAGAAAGACCTGTAATATTAGCGGGCGGCGGAGTAAGGTCAAGCCGAGCCGTAGATGAATTAAGAGAGTTAGTGGAAATTACCGGTATTCCTGTTGTATCTTCATTAATGGGACTTGATGCTTTTAGTCAAGATAGAGAAGAGTTTTTCGGTTTGATCGGATCATACGGGAACCGTTACAGCAATCTGGCTATCGCAAATAGCGATCTAATATTCATTTTAGGCTCAAGACTCGATTCGCGGCAAACAGGGACCCGTCCCGATACCTTTGCAAGAGCCGCGAAAAAAATTCATGTTGACATCGATTATCATGAGTTAAACGAAAAGGTAAAGGCAGATATTGCCGTGCATGCGGATTTAAAGTCGTTTTTAAATAAACTAAACGGAAAACTGAAAAAGGACGTAAACCGATTAGATTTATCACACTGGTATACCATTCTTAAAGATTATAAAGATCGGTATCCAACTTCTGTATTTAAGGACGACAGTATAGATCCTAATTGGTTTATGGAGCGGTTATCCTCCCATTTCAATAATGTTCATACGATTTGTTTGGATGTTGGCCAACACCAAATGTGGGCAAGCCAGTCCTTAAAGCTGAAAGGGAATCAAAGGCTGATAAACTCCGGTGGCATGGGAGCTATGGGATTTGCTCTTCCTGCGGCTATAGGGGCATATATGGCGAATCCCTACGGGGATGTAGCAGTCATTGCGGGGGACGGCGGCATTCAAGTTAACATTCAAGAGTTAGATACGGTTATTACAAACAACATACCTTTAAAAATTTTCATAATGAATAATCGAAGCTTGGGAATGGTGCGGCAGTTTCAGGACCTGTATTTTGAAAAGCGTCGTCAATCTACGGTTGTAAGCAGGATGAAATTCACTGAGGTGGCCGAGGCGTACGGATTAAAGTCATTCAAGATTGAAAAGGTCGAAGATGTTGATTCAGTCGTTAAAGAGGCATTACATCATCAAGGCCCAGTCTTGATCGAAGTCATGATAGATGAGGAGTCTGCAGTAAATCCAAAATTAGTTGTCAATAGACCTATTGAAGATATGTACCCGCATTTAGACAGGCATGAGCTCAAAGAAATTATGTTAATAGATCTGGCGGAAGAAATGGAAGTGCCGAAATAACCGTTCTACGCGGGCCCTCCGGCGGTTAGGGCGAGAAAGCTCCCGTCGGTTGGGCCCGCGTTTTAACGGACAATAGCTATTAAACTTGCTTTTTAAAATGCTCGTAATACTGGGTTATTATTTTCACATCATGTTCATAGCACTTTGAAAGGCTATTAACTTTCGTCTTATAACGTTGTTCGTCGGAACAAAATACATAAGCACGATGAAGCACGTCTAAAACATTGACATTCGTTTTTTTGTAGAACACATTTATTGAAAGTGCTACTAAGTACAAAGTTTTAAAACAGAGCTTAATATACATCTCCCGTAAAAGATCATTGTTTTCATTAGAGATTTCTAAATCCTTGAAGATACTCGAGAAACCTTCATGCTGCTCAAGTCTTCCTTCAACCGTCGCGTAATAAGGAATAACCATGTCGCCGTCTCCGATTTCGACCTTATCAACGTCCGTCTTTTCCGCTTTCCCTTCGGTTATTAAGATAAGATCCGTCCCCAGTACGTTTCCATATTGACATAACAGCAATTCCCAGTACATGTGAGGGTACCAGAAGCATACGCCGTTCTTATCAAGATTGTCTCTAACGTATTCAATACCTTTGGCTTGTTTAAGAAGCTTATTGTTTATAATGATCCCAGACATATAATTGGAGCTTAGCATAAAGGTAAGAAGCGCATCTCTTCCGCGACTTGCGTTCTTGACCGGCGGCTTGCTCTGGTAAGAACTTGTTGTTCTCACGATGGACAAGCTTTCTTTAGATTTATTCAAAATATCCATGATTTTACTTAGAACGTCAAAATTAATCGAGTCCTCGTCACTCAGCAATAAAATAAATTGTCCGCTGGCTAATTCGCAGGCCTTAGAACAATTTATAGCGAATCCTTGGTTTTCATCAAAAGCAAAATACTTCAACCTGGCGTCTTCCATGCTTCCAATTTTTTCGTAATATTGTTTTGTTTCATTTTGAGTCCCGTTATTACATAAAATCACTTCTAATTCTTCATCGTAAAAAGATTGTAATAGACGAGTGATGTTGTTAAAGGCGCGAATTCCTCTATTAAAGCTTGGAATACAAATACTAAGAAGGATACGATCGCCTTTTCTGTTTTGTTTCCGAATCCGGTAGTTGTGAATGTCTGAAATGATGCTGTGAATATTCTCGTTTTTCTCTGTAAGGTTAATAACATTTCTGGGGAGGTAGGCACTGGAACCTCTAAAATACTCTATCAAACCGTGCATGTTTTCAAATAGAAGTACATTAGACAAAACTATGCCGTTTAAGCGCGTCCCTTGCAGGCAGGAAAGGAATTTTCCTAGATGGCTTATGACAATGTAAGTTTTTTTGTCAGTTTTTTTTATAGAATCTAAATATGATAATATACGATTCAAATTCCAGTCTTCCAACAATAAATAATCGGCCAAGGCGTCGAACGTCGGCAGAGGATTCGAATTCCGAAACTCGCTTAATGATATTTTTTCATTAATTAGTTTTTGTTCTTTATCGTACATATAGTATTCATTAGCAGTTTCAGTTGGGAGCAGCCAAAACGGCAATGCTTGAAACGGTGCAAGATGATCAAAGGATAAATGACGGTTTGATGTCAAATATTCGATGTTTTCCTCATAAATGGTTTTGAATTCATCTAAATTGGGTTCAATAAAGGCTTCCCACAGCACATTATGTATTTCATCTCTTGAATATCCGAAGTCTTGTGCTTTTATCAGCATTTGAAAAAAAGATTCATATTCGGAAACTCCAAACAAAAAGTAGGCAAAGGATGCATAAAAATCTGCTTTTGTTTTAGGGTCGGTTTCCAATTGTTCATTTTCCATTGTGTCCGACAGTTCCACATACTTTTGATATGCAACGTCAATTAGGTCTTTTTTTATCAATTCATCTATTTCTAATAAAACATCATCTAAATGCTGGTTCGATGATTTATTCCCATTCCTCATTTGTAATTCATCACCTTTGAACATGTAAGTGTAAGAACCCAAAGTATAACAATAATTTTCATTCTATTATATACCGGAAGCGGGTATAGAAGATGAAGAAATCGGATTACGGCTTACCAATCAAGAGGGTAAAAATTTTTTTTGAATTTGCCCTTCAATTTTTTTATGAATCGTACGATATAAATAATAGGTCTACAAAAGCAGGGCGGCCGACCTGTACAAGTAGATAAGTTCCACAAGGACGTGGACTACGCTAACCTTCAAGGAGGAAGAAATTTCATGAGAATTAACCACAACATCGCATCGCTCAACACGTACCGTCAGTTGACGATGAACAACGGCAGCAGTGCTAAGAACATCGAGCGTCTGTCTTCCGGTCTTCGCATCAATCGTGCAGGCGACGACGCTGCAGGTCTTGCAATCTCCGAAAAAATGAGAGGCCAAATCCGCGGTTTGGAAATGGCGACTCGAAACGCACAAGACGGCATCTCCATGATCCAAACTGCAGAGGGTGCATTGAACGAAACTCACTCCATCCTCCAACGGATGCGTGAGCTTGCTGTTCAAGGCTCCAACGATACGCAAACGGACAAAGACCGTGCAGAGCTTCAGAAGGAAATTTCCCAGTTGAAGGACGAGATCGACCGGATCTCCAACACAACCGAGTTCAACACAAAGAAACTGTTGAACGGCGATCTTCAATCGGCGAAAGTTGCACAAGGTGACGTTCTTCAATCCGCTGACGTAAAAGCTGCCATTGTATCCTCTATGACTGGAAACCCGGTTGAAGGTTTCGCATGGGGCGGCGGCAACATTAAAGTTACATTGTCCGGCGGTGCAACTGCCACTGTTAACATTGCAGCTGGAAACTATACTGCATCCGGATTCGCTGCGGCACTTGACAGCGCATTAAGCGGTGCTGGTACGTCTTTCCAAGGGGGACGCGTTGCGGTTACTGCGAACGCATCCGGTAAGATAATTATTGACACAAGTGGTGTATCCATTAACTCCATCAGCGGTCTTTCCAGTGTTGGTATAGCCGAAGGTACAAGTGGAAACGCCGGCGTTGAGATCAGCGGTACGACTGCATTCGGTAAATTTACGATCGGAAGCGGCAACGATGAATTTAATGTTACGACTTCCAACGGAACGGTTATTAAATTGCAGCTTACCAGCGGACAATATGCTGACGAAGCAGCCCTTGTAGCGGAAATCAACGCTCAACTTGCCGCTCACGCGGCATCGGGTACGGCAGGACTAACTGCATCCGTAAGCGGCAATAACATCAAGTTTTCCGCAAGCGGAAGCTTTACAATCAGCGCTGAAGGCTCTGACAAGACGTTAGCTAAGCTTGGTGTGGCTGCAGGAACAATTTCCGATAAAGCTGTACTGGCGAACCTGCAGGACAACAATGGCGATCTCCTTGGGATTAAGTCCGGCGATACGATCAAAATTAATGCGAAGGTTAACGGCACTGCCGTTGCCGAGCTTACTTTGAACGTAGGAACGGCAACAACGATTGAAGACCTTACAAGCAAGATTGCTAGCGGTCTCGGTTTGTCGGGAAGCCAAGTTTCCTTCGTGAACGGTAAGATTCAAATTACTGGTAAGTCCGGTGAAGATAACGACATCCAAGACTTGAAGCTTTCCATCGCAGGAAACGACAAGTTTAACAACCACTTCAGCAACTTCGCTGAAATTCAAGATGCGCAAGATGCCGGCACGAACAACGCGTTGTCGTTCCAAATCGGCGCAAACCAAGATCAAACCATGCGCGTAGACATCTCCGAGATGTCTGTAGGCTCCTTGTCCTTGTCTTCTGTAGACATCAGCACTGAGCAAGGCGCACAAAACTCCATTACGGTAATCAACAATGCACTTGAGAAAGTTTCCGCAGAGCGCGCGAAACTCGGTGCATTCCAAAACCGCCTGGAGCACACAATCAACAACCTCGGCACATCCGCAGAGAACTTGACGGCTTCCGAGTCCCGCATTCGCGACGTCGACATGGCGAAAGAAATGATGGAGTTCACGAAGAACAACATCCTTACTCAAGCCGCTCAGTCGATGTTGGCGCAAGCGAACCAACAACCTCAAGGAGTTCTGCAATTGCTCCGATAATAAAAGCAGCCTAAAGAGGCCTGGCTTCGGCCAGACCTCTTTAGTTTCTTTTATAAGGGATTTGCAGGCGTATTTCCGTTAGAGGGAGGCGATCGCTTGAGAATCAATCATAATATCGCATCTATAAATACGTACCGCCAGCTATCTTCGAACAACTCCTCCAATTCCAAATCATTAGAGAAGCTTTCCTCAGGATTACGAATCAACCGTGCGGGCGACGACGCGGCCGGGTTGGCTATTTCCGAAAAAATGCGCGGACAAATACGCGGGTTAAGTATGGCGGCCCGTAATGCGCAGGATGGAATTTCGCTTATTCAAACGGCTGAAGGCGGATTGAATGAGGTTCATTCGCTTCTTCAACGAGGTCGGGAGCTTGCCGTTCAGGCTGCTAACGACTCGTTGACCGACAACGATCGGGAGGCGATTCAGGCGGAGGTAACGCAAATTAAGGATGAAATTGACAGAATCGCCAACACGACTGAGTTTAACACTATAAAACTGTTAAACAAGGGAAATTCATATTTTACGTCTACTGATAAAGAGAAAGTGCTTGAAACCTTAAAGCGATCTTTCTTGGAGCAAAGCGAAGCGCTGATTCGAAATTATTACGGAATTAGCGGCGATAATGTAGATTTAAAGATAGTTCTTGACGACACGATTGACGGCGTCGGCAACAAGCTGGCATATGTTAGCTACATGGTTGACGGAAGCGGCAAAGGGCAGAATCTCGAGCTTCATGTCGATATGCAGGACTTTGTCCCGGCTGCTTGGCCGAATGGAGGCAATGCGCCATACTATAACGATAGAATTATTGCGCACGAGATGGTCCACGCTGTAATGGCGCGCAATACGAACCAAACAGCCGGGGCGATTCCTACATGGTTTAATGAAGGTATTGCCGAATTTATCCATGGTGCCGATGAACGTTTAAGCGCTGATCTTGGAGCCGGAGTATCCAATGTTGTCGATTCCATCGTCGGTACGTGGTCGGGGTCTAGTTTGGAGTATTCAGGAGGCTACGCGGCTGTTCGTTATATGCACGAACAAATAAAAGCAAGCGGCGGTTCAGGCATTAAGGATATTATAGATGCACTAAAAACGGGGGTTACTCTCGATTCTGCATTGGCAAGTTCTTCTTCAGGAGCCTTTGCAGACCTGGCGGATTTTACGTCAAAGTTTCGAAGTCTGACTGGGGGCCAAGCCTTTATCAACAACCTCTTGTCATCCGGTAAATTGTCTAACGCTGACACCGGTGCGATTGGCGGTGCCGATGCCGACGGCGGAGCAGTGCGCACGGCGCAATCCGTTGTTGCCGATATGGATAATCTCACGGATGATCCGCTGCTCGGATTTATTGAAATTATCCTTTCGACAGCTCGGAATCAAGCACCCGGAAGAATAACGTTAGTCTGCAGATCGGCGCCAATCAGGATACAACACTTTTGGTCGATCTTGCCGACGTTAGATCAAGTGCCCTCGGTATCGGTAATGCGGACGTTGTGAATCAAGCGCAAACGGCGATCACCCGATTTGACAATGCTATTGCCAAGGTTTCCTCCGTACGCGCAAAACTGGGCGCTCTGCAAAACCGTCTTGAGCATACGATTAATAATATCGGTACTTCCGAAGAAAACTTGACCGCTTCGGAATCTCGAATTCGAGACGTGGATATGGCTAAAGAAATGATGGAGTATTCGAAGAGCAATATCCTCACTCAAGCGGCTCAATCCATGCTTGCTCAAGCAAATCAGCAGCCTCAAGGCGTACTTCAACTTCTTCGATAAGCTTAACGATAAACAGACCCCTAGGTTTTGATCTCCATAGGGGTCTGTTTTTTTTATTGAAGATTTAGGCAATAAACTTATTCGCCCTTTTAACCGATATAAAGTATATCTACACATGCACGAGCAGCTACTATAAGGAGGCCGCCAAATGACAGCTTCAATGGAAATAAACCGAGACGATGTATTGCTTGCCTTGGACGAATATTTAACTAGAGCCATACCTAATATCCATAAACTTTCCGATGAGTTTTATAGAGGCTCGACCCCGATTACATGGAATAGGTTCGATCAATTGATAGAAGCCGTCCAGTGGATTTCACAGACGCTTCCTTTATTCGCGGGATATACGAACGGTCCGGATTATGAAGCGGCATCGAAAAAAGTGGGCGCCAGCGTGACGGAATTGGCAAGCGCCGTTGAAAACAACGATACTGTATTGATTGCGGACTGCTTACATTATGAGATTCTACCGTTCTTGACGGAATTGGCCCAAACTGTAAAGAATACTATTCGGCAAGAGGTACAAGCTAATGATACTTACTGATAATATACTTGTGTTAAAACAGGACTATCCGGGGTTGTTAAAATGGATGGAAGCTTATCAACGGCCGCATGATTCTCCTTTCGCTGTAGAGGCGTCAAAATCAGGGGTGCCTACGCTAAGCTATACGGCAGGCGGCAGCAAAGTATATATTCACAGCAAATTCAACCCTGAAGAAGAAGCAGAGCGCCTTATTTCCAAATATCTCAATCAGGACAACGTTCAACATGTTTTGTTTTATGGAGTTGGGTTAGGGTATCATATTGAAAAGTTTGCCCAAGAAAAACCGGACGTCAAATTTTCAATATATGAGCCTAACCCAGAGGTCATTTATCGTTTGCTAAGTACACGTTCGATTGAAAAATTACAGAAGTCTTTAAAGCACATTTACGTAGAATTCAATCAGAACGATACGGTAAAACATATCCAGCACTTTCTTAATTACATTGATAAAGGAATCACCGTTATTACTTTGCCTGCTTACGAAAGATTGTTCCAAGAATCTTTGGGGCGGTTTACTGAACAATTTACCGAAATACTCAAAGAAAGTAAATCAAAACTGTATACAAACGCCGCATACGAAAAAAGATGGATCATCAACAGTGCAGCCAATTTGAGATATACGCTTTCTACGCCTAATATCATAGCGCAGAAAAAACAATATTTTGAGAACAAGCCTGCAATCATTGTAGGTGCGGGGCCTTCTTTATACGACGATATTGAACACCTAAAATATATTAGTGAAAACAAATTGGCTTATATTATTGCGACCGGATCGGGAATCAATGCACTTCTGTCGAATGGTGTCGTCCCAGATCTTTTTTGCAGCTACGATCCGTCGCATCTTAACAAAAAAGTCATTGAGAAGTTTGTGGAGTACGGAAACGATACGATCCCCTTCTTATTCGGCAGTACAATCGCTTATGATTCTTTGCCCTTGTACAAGGGCCCAAAACTTCATATGCTTATTAATCAAGATACCGTTACGCAGTACTATGTGAAGAGAGACGGAGAAACACTAGAAGTCTTTAATGATGCCCCTTCCATTGCAGTAGTTGTGCTGCAATTGCTTGCACGAATGGGCTGCAATCCGATTATTCTTTCGGGGATCAATTTGGCATATCGAGACAATCGTCTTTATGCACAGGGCATAATGTACGAGCACCGTACTTCCGAGGTAACCGAACGAGAAAAAGAGTCGGCTATCGCAGTTGAGGACGTATACGGAAATCAGACGTCGACAAACGACGGGATGAACCGCATGCGCCAGCAGATGGAAGCCTATATTCAGGTAATACGGCATATGGAGGTTATTAATACGACGAAAGGCGGCGCCAAAATTCAAGGCACGACCTTTGCAAATATTGAAGACTTAATTAGGAGTCGGTTAAGAGAGCCGGTCGTCACCGAAACGAATTGGTTCGAATCAACGGAACCGCCTTATGATTTACAGTATGTAAAATCACAGCACTTAGCCATGAGCAAGGAATATGAACAGTTCGGCGTATTAACCAGTCAGTTGGTACGAAATATGAACGAAATGCGTGGGCTTGTAACTGCAAGAAATACCCGCTCTCTTGAACAGGCTTATCAGAAATTCGATAAGACCGTTAAACAATGGCTAAAAAACAAACTATTTGAAGTGTTCTTCCAGCCAATGAATAGAGTTCAATTGGAAATACTTCAGCGCAACATTGAATCGATGCGATTTCAGAAAGACCCGAAAAAGAAAGTCGATCAAATTATCGAAAGCTTCGGGAAAGTAATCATGCAAATAGAACAGGATTTGAACATCGTAAAGCTGTTGCTTCAAAACATATACGGCCTTATCGAGGAAATGGAGCAAGAGCAAAAACAGCCGGTTGCGGAGTGATCGAAATGAACTTGTCCGGGAAAAAGATACTTGTAACGGGAGCCGACGGATTTATCGGCTCTCATCTTACAGAGGAGCTGGTTCGCAGAGGGTATGACGTGCGTGCATTCGTTCTGTATAATTCCTTCGGGTCTTGGGGGTGGCTCGATCGTTCTCCCAAGGATATTAAGGATCATCTTGACGTATTTCTTGGGGATGTGCGCGATCCTAACGGGGTTAGGACGGCAATGAAAGGATGTGATGTCGTTCTTCATCTTGCGGCGCTCATCGCTATTCCGTATTCATATCATTCCCCGGATACTTATGTGGACACGAATATTAAAGGAACGTTGAATATTGTCCAAGCTGCGAAGGATCTCGAAGTGGAGAAAGTGGTGCACACCTCAACAAGCGAGGTGTATGGAACGGCGCAGTTTGTTCCTATAACCGAGGAGCATCCTTTACAGGGCCAATCTCCGTATTCCGCTTCCAAGATCGGCGCAGACCAAATCGCAATGTCTTTTTACTCTTCGTTTAATACCCCTGTCAGTGTTATAAGACCGTTTAATACGTACGGCCCCAGACAGTCCGCGAGAGCCGTAATTCCGACCATCATTACGCAGATCGCAGCCGGACAACGGACTATAAAGCTGGGTTCGCTGCATCCGACGCGCGACTTTAACTATGTAACGGATACGGTCAACGGCTTTATTGCCGTGGCCGAATCGGATCGCTCCGTCGGAGAGGTCATTAATATCGGCAGCAATTTCGAAGTTTCGATCGGGGAAACGGCTGCGGTAATCGCGGAAGCGATGCGGGCGGAAATCGTCATTGAAGAAGATCAAGTTCGGCTGCGTCCGGAGAAAAGCGAAGTGGAAAGGCTTTGGGCCGATAACTCCAAGGCAAGCCGTCTGTTAGGATGGACGCCGGAATATGCCGGGAAAGACGGTTTTAGAAGAGGGATAAGGAACACGGTTGAATGGTTCACGCAGTCTGAAAATTTGGCAAACTATAAAGCAGGGATATATAACATATGAGCACCCAACCGATTGTAGAGCAGATTATACATGTTCTAAAAGAAACGCTGCCGGCAGAAGAATCGTTCATTCCGCTCCATGCGCCGTTGTTCGAAGGGAACGAGTGGAATTACGTGAAAGAATGCCTGGATACAGGATGGGTATCTTCCGTAGGGAAATATGTCGATTTATTCGAGAGGAAGCTGGAGGAATACACAGGGGCCAAACATGCTGTCGCAGTGGTTAACGGAACCGCCGCACTTCACGTTAGTTTACTGCTGGCGGGTGTACATCGGGATGACGAGGTTTTGATCCCGTCGTTAACGTTTATTGCGACGGCAAACGCGGTTTCTTATTGCGGCGCAGTGCCTCATTTTGTCGACGTGGAAGAAGAAGCGTTGGGCGTCGATGCCGAAAGACTAAAGGATTATTTGGGAGACATTGCCGCAGTAAAAGACGGAGTGTGTATCAATAAGACAACCGGCAGGACGATCAGAGCAATCGTTCCGATGCATACCTTCGGCCACCCCGTGAAACTGGAGCCGCTACTCGAGGTATGCGAACAGTTTCGTCTCGCAGTTATAGAGGATGCCGCTGAATCGCTGGGGTCTTTTTACAAAGGGGTTCATACCGGTAATTTCGGATTGATTTCCGCCCTCAGCTTTAACGGGAATAAAATCGTTACGACCGGAGGCGGCGGAGCGATCCTTACCAATGACGAAAGCTTGGCTAAACGCGCGAAGCATATTACCACAACAGCGAAAATTCCGCATCAATGGGAATATGTTCACGACCAGATCGCCTTTAACTACAGGCTTCCCAATATCAATGCCGCATTAGGCTGCGCGCAGCTGGAGAAGCTGCCGGAATACGTGCAAAGAAAAAGGGAGCTCGCTTCCGTTTATCGAAAAGCATTTAACAGCATTCCCGGAGTGCGGTTTTTTACGGAGGCCGAGTTTGTGGAAAGCAATTACTGGCTCAATGTGCTGATTCTTGAGAAAGAGCATTCGGAGGTACTCCCGGAGCTGCTCCGGAAGACGAATGATTTAGGCATTATGACGCGGCCGGCTTGGGCTCCTATTCATGTCTTAGATATGTACAAGGATTTTCCCCGGATGGATTTGGCCGTCACGGAAAGCCTCGTAAATCGGATCATTAATATACCAAGCAGCGTTTCGTTGGGAGGTATAGATGACAGAGCGTAAAATATGCGTCGTTACCGGATCGAGGGCGGAATACGGTCTGTTATTCTGGTTAATGAAAGAAATTCAATCCGACCCCGATTTGAAGCTGCAGCTCATTGTTACAGGCATGCATCTGTCTCCGGAATTCGGATTAACTTACAAAACCGTTGAGGCAGACGGTTTTCATATCGACGAAAAAGTGGAGATGCTTCTTTCAAGCGATACGCCGGTCGGCATTACGAAATCAATGGGACTTGCGACCATCGGCTTTGCCGATGCGCTGGACAGATTAAAGCCGGATATTGTCGTGCTGCTTGGAGACCGGTACGAAATTTTGTGCGCGGCCCAGGCGGCAATGATCGCAAAAATTCCGATCGCTCATTTGCATGGCGGGGAAGTTACGGAAGGTGCCGTCGACGAAGCGATTCGCCATGCGGTAACGAAAATGTCGCATCTTCATTTTGTAGCGGCCGATGTTTACCGGGAAAGAGTTATTAGAATGGGCGAACACCCGGATAAGGTATTCAACGTAGGTGCGCTCGGGCTGGAAAACATAAGAAGAATGACGTTGATGGACCGGAAGGAGTTTGAAACCTCCGTCGAATTTAGACTATGGGACAAAAACTTTTTAGTAACCTACCATCCGGTGACGCTTGCATCGCATGGTCCCGAACAGGCGATGCATGAGCTGTTGAGGGCGTTGGATCGTTTTCCCGATACGGCCGTTATTTTCACGAAACCGAACTCCGACACGGATGGGCGGGTTATTAGCCGGATGATAGACAGCTACGTGGAGCAAAACCCCGGGAGAGCGAAAGCTTACACTTCCTTGGGGCAGCTTCGTTATTTAAGCGCTATTAAGCATACGGATATGGTAATCGGGAATTCTTCAAGCGGGATTTACGAAGTGCCCGCATTTCGCAAACCGACCGTGAATATAGGCGACCGGCAAAAAGGCCGATTAAAAGGCGCGTCGGTCATCGACTGTAAGGAAGATGCGGAGTCGATTGTACAAGCTGTCCGACAGGCGTATTCCGATCAGTTCCAAAATCGATTGAAAACCGCCGATGTATGTATTTTCGGTGAAGGTGGGGCCTCCGAACAAATAAAGACTGTTCTTAAGGAAGCAGACCTTAGCGGCATAATTTATAAAAAATTTTTCGACGCGGATCTTACTTTAGGGATGTGAACCCTTTATGGACAATAAGGTGTACATCATTGCGGAAGCAGGCGTGAATCATAACGGTTCTTTGGAAATGGCTATGCAGCTCGTCGATGCGGCTGTTGCATCGGGTGCCGACGCAGTGAAATTCCAAACTTTCAAAGCCGAGAAGCTGGTTAGTTCAGACGCTCCGAAGGCTGAATATCAATTAGGAACGACGGAACAGACTGAGACGCAGCTGCAAATGTTAAAAAGATTAGAGTTGGACGAAAATGCTCATGCCGTGCTGATCGATTATTGCTGCAGGAAAAACATCCAATTTATTTCTACCCCTTTTGACTTGGAAAGCGCCGAGTTACTGACGAATAAATACCGACTGCCTGTGATCAAAATTCCTTCCGGAGAAGTTACGAATGCTCCTTTATTGTATAAAGTCGCCTCTACAGGAACGCCGATCATTTTATCTACAGGAATGTGTACATTAGCCGATATTGAGAATGCTCTTGCCGTAATAGCGTTCGGATATGTTGGAGACGGGGGAGGCGCCATTTCGCAAGCATCCTTTGAGGAAGCTTATTTTTCTGCCGCAGGGCAGGAAGCGTTAAGAAGTAAAGTTACGTTGCTTCACTGTACTACAGAGTATCCTGCTCCATTCGGCGATGTGAATTTAAGAGCGATGGATACGATGAGGGATGCCTTTGGATTGACGGTCGGTTTTTCCGATCATACTGCGGGCATCTCGGTGCCAATTGCTGCCGTAGCAAGAGGGGCCGTTGTTATTGAGAAGCATTTTACATTGAGCCGGGATTTGCCCGGTCCGGATCATAAGGCATCATTAGAACCCCAAGAGTTGAGCCAAATGGTAAGCTCCATAAGGGAAGTGGAGCTTGCTTTAGGAACGGCATATAAACTCCCTGCGCCCGTAGAATTAAAAAACAAACGGGTAGCGAGAAAAAGCATTGTAGCCTCCCGGGACATTCAAGAAGGAGAACGATTCTCGGAACAGAATCTGACGGTAAAGCGGCCGGGCGACGGCATATCTCCGATACATTATTGGAACGTACTCGGCAAGCAGGCCAAACGTTCGTTCCTAAAGGATGAAAGGATCGAGCTATGACACGTCCTCTTGTTCTTCTAGGGGGAGGGGGCCATGCCAAAGTCGTTGCAGAAACCGCACTAAGCCAGGGTAATACAATTATAGGTTATACCGATTTGGAACTTCGACCGGATATGACACGAATGTTCGGTCTTCGCTATTTGGGAACGGACGAAATTTTCGCTTGCGAAGGGGTTACCGATATCTACCTGCTGAACGGAATGGGGAGCGTAGGGAAATCTCTTATAAGAGCAGAGCTTTTTGTCGATTTTAATAGAAAGGGATATAAATTTGCGACGGTCGTTCATTCATCCGCGATTGTTTCACCTCGGAGCAATATATCGGAAGGCGTTCAAATCATGGCGGGAGCCGTTATTCAATCGGGAACCGTAATCGGACGGAATAGCATCGTTAATACGGGTTCTAAGGTTGATCACGACTGCCGTATAGGTGAGCATGTTCACATTGCCCCGGGCGTTACGATTTGCGGAAATGTGACTGTTGGAGACAGGGTCCACATTGGAGCGGGGTCAACCGTCATTCAAGGAATAACGATCGGGGAGAACAGTATTGTCGGAGCGGGGGCCGTTATACTTAACGATATTCCTCCAAATACATTAGTGGTCGGAGTACCCGGCAAGGAGGTTAAAAGATGGTAAAGTGGGAAAGGGCCTTAATCGATCATAACTCCTCCATTCGAGACGCCATTAAGAAAGTAGACGAAAGCGCTCTGCAAATCGGGTTAATTGTCGACGAGCAGAGGCATCTTGTTGGGGTGTTGACGGACGGCGACATCAGACGCGGCATTTTGCGAGCTGTTTCTTTGGACGAGCCCGTTCATACCATCATGAATCCGCGCCCAACCTTCGCATCCTCGTTCGACAGCCGGGAAGAGATCCTTGCGGTTATGAAGCAGAAACATCTTCGGCATATTCCCGTTCTGGACAACGCGAGGAAAATTATCGGGTTAGAAACCTTGGAGGAGCTGTTCCTGCCGAAGGAACGCGATAATTGGGTCGTCTTGATGGCAGGTGGATTAGGAACGAGACTTTATCCTCTGACTGAGGAGTGCCCGAAGCCGCTTTTGAAGGTAGGAGGAAAGCCTTTGTTGGAAAGTATTCTGGAGCATTTGATCAGCTTCGGCTTTTGCAAATTTTACATTTCCGTTAATTATAAAGCGGATATGGTAGAAGAGTATTTCGGCAGGGGAGAAAAGTGGGGAGTAGAAATACGCTACCTAAGGGAAAATAAAAGATTGGGGACGGCCGGGGCATTATCCCTTATTCCTGAAATCCCTGATGAACCGCTTTTGGTAATGAACGGGGATTTGCTGACCAAGGTAAACTTTAAGCAGTTGCTTGATTTCCATAAAGAGAATGCCTCTATGGCCACGATGTGCGTCCGGGATTATGAATATCAAATTCCGTACGGGGTTGTCGAGGTAGACAAACATAAGTTGATTGGCATTAAAGAAAAACCGGTGCATACCTACTTTGTGAATGCCGGCATCTACGTTTTGGAGCCCAATGCTCTTAAGAGTATTCCGAAAGACAGTTATTTCGATATGCCCGGCTTGTTTGAAATGTTAATGAAAAACAAGCAACAAACCTCCGCCTTCCCTGTCAGGGAGTATTGGCTTGATATCGGACAAATGGATGACTATAAGAGGGCGAATATAGAGTTTATGGAGGTTTTCGGTTAAACGATGATCAAAGGGAAAAAGGTGCTTGCCGTTATTCCGGCCCGTGGCGGTTCGAAGGGCATTGCTCGTAAAAATATTAGAAATGTCGCCGGCAAACCGCTTTTAGCCTGGACGGTTGAAGAGGCCCGAAAATCTCAATATATCGACAGGCTTGTCCTCTCTTCCGAAGATGAAGAGATCATTGAAACAGCGAAAGGATTGGGGTGCGAGGTCCCCTTTGTAAGGCCGTTCGAATTGGCTCGTGACGATACTCCCGGAGTTGCGCCAATACTTCATGCGGTAGACTGCATTCAAGGTTATGACATCGTGGTCATGCTTCAGGTGACATCGCCTCTAAGGACCGTTTACGATATAGATCGTTGTATTAATCTCCTTTTTGAGAAAGAAGCGAATGCGCTTGTATCCGTTACATCACCTGATAAGAGTCCTTATTGGATGTACACTGTAGATCATCAAAGCAATCGAATGACTCCGCTGTTGAATTTGGAAAGTCTTCCTCTTCGCAGGCAGGATTTAAAACCCGCCTACGCTCTGAATGGAGCTGTCTACGTTGCTAA
Source organism: Paenibacillus thermotolerans (assembly GCF_028745515.1). Lineage (GTDB taxonomy): Bacteria > Bacillota > Bacilli > Paenibacillales > YIM-B00363 > Paenibacillus_AE > Paenibacillus_AE thermotolerans. Next base: position 133,981 of record NZ_JAQZSG010000005.1, read on the forward strand.
AATTGATTGGTTTCGGGAACATAAAAGCTTTTTGACAGAAGAAACGATAGCCTACATAATGCCAAAGGACAGATCATTCGATATCGATACTGAAATGGATTTGTCGATTTGTGATTTTTTGTTAAAACAGAGAGCGTAATTATTTCCAAAAAGCTATAAACCTTCTTCAATTGGCATCCGATATTAATAATAACGAATGCAGCTAATTGAGGAGGGACGCAGGATGTCTGGCATATCCATAGGCGGAGTGGATCGATCGTATCCGGAGCGGAATCCCGTCGCAGATGTACAAAAGACGGAGCCGGTTCAATCAGGCCAAAGGCATATTACTACTTCAAAAGAATTGAAACAAGCCGCTGTGCAAGGGGAACCGCTTTCGATCGCCGAGGAGCAGCTGGTAAAGGTGATCGAAAAGGCGAACAAAGCGCTGAGCGGCACGTATACGACTTTCGAATTTTCGATTCACGACAAAACGAAGGAAATCATGGTTAAGGTGCTCGATAAAGAAACCGGCAAAGTCATCCGCGAAATTCCGAACGAGAAAATCCTCGATATGGTAGCGAAATTATGGGAGCTTGCCGGCATATTTATTGACGAGAAGCGATAAATTGGGAGGTTGGCCCTTGTGGTATTGCGTGTAGGAGGCCTTGCCTCAGGAATCGATACGGATAGCGTCATTAAGGAGTTAATGAAAGCGCGGCGGATTCCTCTCCAGAAGCTTCAAAATAAGAACAAACTGCTGGAGTGGAAGCGGGAAGATTATCTAGACATGAACTCCAAAATTCTGGATTACCGGAACAATAAGGTGTTTAAATTTACCCTTGAAGGGGTTCTTTCCAATAAGAAGGCGGATATTAAAGGCTCGACCGACGGCGTGTCGGTAAAGACTTCCGCAAACTCCCAGAACGGAACGATCGTGGTCGATTCCGTCACATTGGCGAAAGCGGCGAGCAATTACAGCGCATCAAATATTGCCAACGGTTCGTTTAAGTCCAACCAGAGCTTGCAATCCCAAAGAGGAAATCTTTCGGGAGTCGTACCTGCAGACGAAACGGTCTATAAATTCAAAATTAACGGTAAAGAAGTTACTGTAAACACGGCGGAAGAAAGCCTGGACGCCGTCATCCGAAAAATCAATGCAACGACGGGCGTTACGGCATATTATGATGCGAATGCTCAGCGAGTATCATTCGTAGCCAAAGAAACCGGATTGGTAAACGGAACTAACGGCGGCGAGGCGAATATTAAGTTTGAAGATACGCAAGGTAACTTTTTGACGGACGTGCTAAAAGTAACTACCGGGGCCGGCGCTCCATACGAAACAGCTGCGACGAATGCGACCGTTAAAATTAACGGACTCACAACAACGCGAACGAGCAACACATTTACAGTAAACGGCGTCGAAATTACACTGCAAAAAACGGGAACCCAATCCACCATTACGGTTTCGAACGATGTGGATGCAACGGTTACCGCCGTTAAGGATTTTATTAAGGATTACAATGAAATACTGGAAACGCTCTATTCTGAAGTTAATGAAAAGAAATATCGCGGATTCGATCCCTTGACGGAAGAACAGCGGAAGGATATGAGCGAGTCGGACATTAAATTGTGGGAAGAAAAGGCCCGCAGCGGGCTTCTTCGGAACGATTCGTACATTTCCGGCGCGATTTTCGGCATGCGGACCGCGATTGTCAGTCCAGTCAATACAGGAAGCAGCAAATATAAGACGCTAAGCTCGATCGGGATCGAGACAGGCGAATATTTCGAGAACGGAAAGTTGTATCTGAAAGACGAAGAGGAATTTAAGAAAGCGCTGCAGGAAGATCCCGAAGCCGTCGTAAAGCTGTTTTCCCTTGGCGGTGCGGGCGACGGTTCGGAATCCGGTGATGTGGGGATTGCCCAGAAGATATATAATCTTCTCGATAAGACGTTGGATCAAATTAAAGAAACCGCCGGAACGTCCGCTACGCTTAAGGATGAAAGCGTGCTCGGGAAGGAATGGGACAAGCTGCAAAAACAAATCAAGGACTACGAGCGGCGAGTGAGTCAAGTCGAAGAGCGGTATTACCGTCAATTCACCGCAATGGAACGAGCCATTAGCATGTACAATTCCCAGTCGGCATATTTGGCGAACGCATTCGGAAACGGACAACGATAATAACCGGGGGGAATCAGGATGATACAGCAGCAACCGAATAAATATTTGGAAACAGCGGTGCAAACGGCATCTCCGCAGCAGCTGTTAATTATGCTGTATGACGGAGGGATTCGGTTTTGCAGGGCAGGGGCCGAAGCGATTCGTCAAAAGCGCTATGAAGATGCCAACAAAAGTTTATGCCGGGTTCAGGATATTATTAACGAGTTCATTATTACACTTGACCGAAATGCTCCTGTTGCAAAGGGATTGCTTGCTCTTTACGAATATATGAATCATCAATTGATTCAAGCCAACATCAAAAAGGATGAGGAGATCGTTCAAGAGGTGTTGGGTTATTTGCAGGAATTGAAAGAGACATGGGTTCAAGCTGCAAAGTCCGCCGCAGGGGCCGGTCCGAAACATGGGTAATGCCGTTGAACAACTGGAGCAGCTCACGCAAACGATCATCAGCCGGTTACATGAGATTGATTTTGAGGAAATGGCTGAATTTGTTGAACGAAGAGAGCAGCTCATGAAAGAGATTCAAGCGGAATTCACCATAACGGAAACGCAAGTATTTAGGGACAGAGTGCGAAAGCTGCTGGAGCGGGATACTGAAATTTTGAAGAAGATGGAACAGCTGAAGGAAGAAGCAAGACAAGGCATGAATCAAATGCATGCCGCCAAAATCCGAAGAAGCGCGTATGACGGCAATTACTTAGCCGACAGCGTTTTTTTTGATAAAAAGAAATAGACGATTAACCGGCCGGACGTACGCGTAATGTACGTTGCGGCCTTTTTATTTATGAAGCTTTATCCACACCATTCTACCAACAAGCCTGTGGATAATGTGTATAACTTTGTGCATAACTAATGAAAACAAGCTTTCATCCACGCCTTTTCCCGTTAATATTCTGTTTGTAATGGAATTTTCGGAACATTTGAAATTGTCACGAATGTGTAGAAATTACCGCTTGACCTGATTGACGAAAACGGCATGTGGTGGTATATTCGTCTTGTGGTGTATCTTTCGTCCACGCACTTGAATATGAAGGGATTGTGTCACATGCAAGGTAAAGTGAAATGGTTCAATGCAGAGAAGGGCTACGGCTTCATCGAAACTGAGCAAGGTGGAGACGTATTCGTACACTTCTCCGCGATCCAACAAGAAGGCTTCAAAACTCTTGAAGAAGGCCAAGCGGTTGAATTCGACATCGTCGAAGGCGCTCGCGGTCCTCAAGCAGCTAACGTAACCAAATTGTAATCATCGCGGCGGAATTGCCGCCGTACCAATAGATGGTTCATATGGATCGTAGCAATTCACAACACCTCGGACATCCGAGGTGTTTTTTTGCGCATTTTTTGTAAGCGGTAACTTGTCAGAAAATTTTGAATTTTGTTAGGCGTTATGTTAAGATGTGATTAAGGCTTAACCAAAGGAGGATTTCACCATGAAATTCCAAATTCGCGGAAAGAACGTCGAAATCACCAATCCTTTAAGGGAGTATGCTGAGAGAAAGGTAGGGCGATTGGAAAAATATTTTGAAGCCCCGCTCACATCCGAAGTGCTGATCACCTTAAGCGTATTAAAAAGCAAACATACGGTTGAGGTTGTTATTCCTGTGAACGGCGCGATGCTTCGCGCGGAAGAACGTTCGCACGATATGTACGCCTCGATTGACATGGTTATAGATAAACTGGAAAGGCAAATTCGCAAGCTGAAGACGAAAATTAACCGAAAGGTTCGCCAGGAAGGGACGCAAAGAAGCGTCTTCAAGGAAGCGTTCGAACAGGCGGCGCCGGCCAGAGCGCATGAGGAAGACGATCCGTTCGAGGTCGTACGGACGAAGCGCTTCAACCTGAAGCCGATGGATGTGGAGGAAGCCGTTCTGCAGATGAACCTCCTCGGTCACGATTTTTACGTGTTCTCCAACTCGAGCACATCGGCCGTGAATGTCGTATACAGAAGGGAAGACGGCAAATACGGCTTGATTGAACCGGCCGTCTAATCCAGGTAAATAATGCAAATCGGAAAGCCCGTCCGCAACGGATCGGGCTTTCTTTACGTATATAATTGGGTATGCAAAGTTGATACACTACCTGCAAACTGTTACAATATTTGCTGAAAGTTCAACCTGGAAAGGGGAACACCAAGTGCTCGGACTTGTTAAGAAAATATTTGGAGATATGAACGATCGGGAAATCAAGCGGATGCTCCGGACCGTTGAGGTGATCAACGGATTGGAGTCGACGATCGCCGCGTTAAGCGACGATCAGCTGCGCGGCAAAACCGCAGAGTTCAAAGATAGATTGGCGAACGGCGAAACGCTGGACGATTTGCTCCCTGAAGCGTTCGCGGTTGTACGGGAAACCTCCAAGAGAGTTCTCGGCAAGCGACATTACGATGTACAGCTGATCGGCGGCATGGTCCTTCATGAAGGGCGAGTCGCAGAGATGCGTACGGGGGAAGGAAAAACGCTGGTCGCTACCCTCCCGACCTACCTGAATGCGCTGGAAGGCAAGGGCGTGCACGTCGTTACGGTTAACGAATATTTGGCGCAGCGCGACAGCGGCGAGATGGGGCAAGTCCACGAGTTTCTCGGACTTTCTGTCGGACTTAACCTGAACGCCTTAACGCACGAACAAAAGCAACAAGCTTACGCATGCGACATTACGTACGGAACGAACAATGAATTCGGCTTCGACTATTTGCGCGACAACATGGTGCTGTACAAAGAGCAAATCGTGCAGCGTCCGCTTAACTATGCAATCATCGACGAGGTCGACTCGATTCTGATTGACGAGGCGCGGACCCCGCTCATTATTTCGGGACAAGCCGCAAAGTCGACGGAGCTGTACTATGCGGCCGACCGTTTCGTGAAAAAGCTGGAGGAAGGCGAAGATTACACGATCGACATTAAGGTACGGTCGGTGGCGCTTACCGAGGCAGGGGTCGCCAAGACGGAGCGCGCCTTCGGCATCGACAACTTGTACGATCACAACAACATTTTGATTAACCACCACGTCACGCAAGCGTTGAAGGCGAACGCCATTATGCGCCTTGACGTAGATTACGTTGTTCAGGAAGAGGAAATCGTCATCGTCGACGAGTTTACGGGACGGCTCATGCACGGACGCCGCTACAGCGACGGACTGCATCAGGCGATCGAGGCGAAGGAAGGCCTCGAGGTGCAGAACGAGAGCATGACGCTGGCGACGATTACGCTTCAGAACTACTTCCGAATGTACCAGAAGCTTTCCGGCATGACCGGTACGGCGAAGACGGAAGAAGAAGAATTCAAGAAAATTTACGGCCTTGACGTTGTAACCATTCCTACGAATAAACCGATGATCCGCGTCGACAAGCCGGACGTCGTGTATAAGTCGATCGCGAGCAAATATCGCGCGGCGGTGGAAGAGATCGTCGAGAAGCATAAGAAGGGTCAACCGGTGCTTGTCGGTACGGCGTCCATCGAGGCTTCCGAATATTTGTCGGAGCTGCTGAAGAAGCGCGGCATCCCGCACAAGGTGCTTAATGCGAAATATCACGCCGAAGAGGCGGAAATCGTAGCCAAGGCCGGTCAACGCGGAGCCGTGACGATCGCCACGAACATGGCGGGCCGCGGTACGGACATAGTGCTCGGCGAAGGCGTCGCAGAACTCGGAGGCTTGCATATTATAGGTACGGAGCGTCACGAGAGCCGCCGGATCGACAACCAGCTGCGCGGACGCGCCGGCCGTCAAGGCGATCCGGGCTCGACGCAATTTTACCTGTCGATGCAGGATGAGCTGATGCGCCGCTTCGGCGCCGACAACGTGATGGGCATGATGGAGAAGCTGGGCTTCGAGGAAGACCAGCCGATCGAAAGCCGTCTCATCACCAAGTCGGTCGAATCGGCCCAGAAGCGGGTGGAAGGCAACAACTTCGATATCCGTAAGGTCGTTCTCCAGTATGACGACGTCATGAACCAGCAGCGCGAAATCATCTATAAGCAGCGCCGCGAGGTGCTGTACTCGGACAATATTCGCGATATCGTGCTCGGCATGATCGATTCGGTCATCGAGCGCATTGTGAACGCGCATTGCCAAGACGACGATGTGCCTGAGGATTGGGATTTGGACGCAATCATCGAGTACGGCAACGGCAACTTCCTTCACGAAGGCCAAGTTACCAGAGAACAGCTGGAAGGCAAAGAGAAGGATGAGATCGTACAGTTCTTAAAGGGTATGGTTCGTATAACATACCATCAACGTGAATCCCAGCTCCCTGAAGAATTCATGCGCGAGTTCGAGAAGGTCATCGTGCTCCGCGCGGTCGACAGCAAGTGGATGGACCACATCGACGCGATGGATCAGCTTCGTCAGGGCATCCATCTCCGGGCATACGGCGGCACCGATCCGCTTCGCGAATATCAATTCGAAGGCTTCGCAATGTTCGAGGAGATGATCGCTGCGATTCAAGAAGAAGTAGCGAAGTACATTACGAAAGCCCAAGTCGAAGCGAACCTGAAGCGCCAAGAGGTGGCCAAAGGCCAGGCCGTCAACTCGAAGGAGCCGCAGGTAAAGCGTCCGGTGAAGGCGGAGAACCAAATCGGCCGCAACGATTTGTGCCCATGCGGCAGCGGGAAGAAATATAAGAATTGCCACGGCGCGTAAAGCGTCTTTCCGCCCGGCTTCGGCCGGGCATTATCTGTTATTTGAAGGAGCGTAATTTTCATGATGTTGGAACCGGAACTCAGACACCGTCTCGACGAAGCGGCGGAAAAACTCGAAGCGCTTAGGGGGTCTCTTTGACTTAGACCTTAAGCTGGAACAGATCGACGATTTCGAACAAAAAATGTCCGCACCGGACTTTTGGGACGATAACGAACGCGCCCAAAAAATGATCGGCGAGCTGAACGCGATCAAATCGGTGGTGGAGAAATATCAGAAGCTGCAAGGCGAGTGCGAAGACCTGCAGCTGCTTAAGCAATTAATAGAAGAAGAAGGGGAAGAAAGCCTTGCCAAGGAGTGGGAGGAAGGCGTAAATAAGCTGTACTCCGATCTCGAGCAATTCGAGCTGACGCTCCTGCTTAGCTCCCCTTACGATAAATACAATGCGATTCTGGAGCTCCATCCGGGTGCGGGAGGCACGGAGTCGCAGGATTGGGCTTCGATGCTGTACCGGATGTATACGCGATGGGCGGAGAAGAGCGGCTATAAGGTGGAAGTTTTGGACTATTTACCGGGGGACGAGGCCGGCATTAAGAGCGTGACGATTCTCGTTCAAGGCTACAATGCATACGGCTACCTGAAGGCTGAGAAGGGCGTCCATCGCCTTGTGCGCATTTCGCCGTTCGACGCTTCGGGCAGAAGGCATACGTCCTTCGTATCCTGCGACGTCATTCCGGAAATCGAAGACGACAACACGGAGATCGAAATTCGTCCTGAGGATCTCAAGGTGGACACGTATCGTTCGAGCGGCGCGGGCGGTCAGCATATCAATAAGACGGAATCGGCCGTCCGGATCACGCACTTGCCGACAGGCATCGTGGTGGCATGCCAATCCGAGCGTTCGCAAATTTCGAACCGGGACCGGGCGATGCAGATGCTGCGCTCGAAGCTGTTTGAGAGACGTCTTGAGGAGCAGCAGAAGGAAATCGCGGCCATCCGAGGCGAGCAAAGCGATATCGCTTGGGGCAGCCAGATCCGTTCTTACGTATTCCATCCGTACAGCATGGTGAAGGATCACCGTACGGGCGAAGAAACCGGCAATGTCGGAGCCGTGATGGACGGGGAGCTCGATCCGTTCATCAATGCGTATTTGCGAAATCAAATTCAGAAATCCGAGTAGCGTATGATCAAAAATCGTTCAAGAGTCGTTAAACCGCGTTATCCGATCGGGTCGCCGATGCATACGGCGATGGAATATGCGCTGCTGCTGATCGGGTCTTTTCTGATTGCGGTAAGCTTTAACCTGTTCCTGGCGCCGAACGAGATTGCCTCCGGCGGCGTATCGGGCATATCGATCATCGTTCGGGCGGTGCTGGACATCGAACCGGCGATCACGCAGTGGGCGCTGAACATTCCGCTGTTTATCGCCGGAGCTTTGCTGCTCGGGGGCAAGTTCGGGCTGAAGACGGCTGTAGGTACGGCCGTGTCTCCTTTATTCGTTCTCCTTACGTCTTCCTGGGCGCCTCTTACCGACAATCCGCTGCTCGCTTCGATTTTCGGCGGGCTGGGAGTCGGCGCAGGGCTCGGAATCGTATTTCGGGGGCGCGGGTCCTCCGGCGGGCTGGACGTGGCCGCGCAAATATTGCACAAGTTTACCGGGCTCAGCCTCGGGGTTTCCGTCGCGCTCCTTGACGGGACCGTCATAACGGTGGCGGGCTTTGTGTTTTCGGCGGAGCAGGCGCTCTATGCGCTCATCGGGCTGTTCGTCACGACGAAGACGATCGATGTGGTGCAGCTCGGCTTCGCCACCTCGAAGGTTGCGTACATTATCAGCAACGATGAGGAAACGATCGCCAAAGCGATCCTGCACGACCTGGACCGGGGGCTCACCCGGTTGACCGCGCACGGCGGATACACGGGTCAGGAGCGGACGGTGCTGATGGTCGTCGTTTCCAAGACGGAGGTCACGAAGCTGAAGGCGGTCGTGCAGAAGGCCGATCCGCAGGCGTTCGTCATTATTACCGGCGCTACGGAAGTGCTTGGAGAAGGCTTTAAAGTTCAATAGAGATTTTATGGGTCCGTCCTGAATGGGGCGGGCTTTTTTGTGCTTCGGCCGTTTGGTTTGGGCGAGGATATTTCGGAGAGCAGAGAAAGTTGGAAATGGGGCGTGGGGAATAACGGATTTTGAGGTACTTATATGTGGGAGAGAAGGAGCAATACAACGAAGTGTGTGGAAATAACGGATTGCGAATCAATTATTTGCGAAAGGTATACGGGGATTGCGAGGAATAGCGGATTCTGAGGTACTTAATTTCATGTGTTTTGATGCAGCAGGCAATGGCATTGATCGGTTTGTCAGCGAGATTGTCTTATTTGTCAGCGAGCGTTGACTATTTTGTCAGTATCACTGACTACCGCCCCCAATAGTCAATTAAGTTGACTATTTTGTCACTCAGCACTGACTAAATTGTCAATATGTCTGACAACCGCCCGTATCCACAAATTGCATGAAAGTCTACATATATTTTTCACAAAAAAACGTTGTATCAATATTCATGTGCATGTATAATAATTCATATCTTATATCACATCGAGCGGCTTAGCGTGAGAGAGGGGCCTGCAAGACTATTATGAAACCAATACGTGTGGCAATCGTGGGTTCGACGGGGTATGGCGGCGTCGAGCTCATTCGTTTCTTGCTTCAACATCCGAATGTAGAAATTACGTCGATCGTGTCCTCCTCGAATGCGGGAGAAGAGTTTACGGACGCATATCCGCACCTGCAGGGACTGCTTCCCGTGACGACGCTGGATGCGGTGGAGCCGGAGCTGCTTGCCAAGAAAGCGGATGTCGTGTTCGCTGCGACGCCGTCCGGCGTAAGCGGCAAGCTCGTGCCGAGTCTGCTCAAGGCGGGGCTCAAGGTCATCGACTTATCCGGCGATTTCCGGCTGCAATCCCGCGAGGAATACGAGCGCTGGTATAAACACGAGGCGCCGGAAGAGGCGACTCTCAAAACCGCCGTATACGGCCTTGCAGAAGTATACGGAGACAAGGTGAGAGGGGCGCAGCTCATCTCCAACCCGGGCTGCTATGCAACGACGGCGCTGCTCGGCTTAATCCCGGCGGTAGAAGCCGGCGCGATCGATCCGGCGACGATCATTATCGACGCGAAGTCGGGCGTTTCCGGTGCAGGCCGAGGTTTGAGCCTCAATGTCCACTACTCCGAGATCAATGAAAACTTTAAAGCCTACAAAGTAAACCGGCATCAGCACATCCCCGAGATCGAGTCGGTGCTCGCCGATCGGGCGGGACGGGCGATGACGACGACGTTTACGACGCATTTGACGCCGATGACGCGCGGAATCATGTGCACCATGTATGCGAGCGTGAGCGGAGATCAATACCGGACCGAGGATGCGTGGATCTCCATGTACCGGCAGTATTACGAAGGCCGAAGGTTCGTAAGAATCCGCGACAAGGGCAAATGGCCCGCGACGAAAGAGGTTTGGGGCTCCAACAATTGCGATATAGGGTTTGCATATGACGAGCGGACGGGGCGGATTACGATCATATCGGTGTCCGACAACCTCGTGAAAGGCGCAGCGGGGCAAGCGATACAAAATTTAAATCTGTCTTACGGATGGGACGAAGGCTTGGGGCTGAGCGCAGCTCCGGTATATCCGTAGGCGGCGGAGGAGGAGAGCGGCATGATCGCGCAAGGACGGCAGCAAGGGTTTACGGTGGATCCGGAAGGGACGGTAACGACGCCGAAAGGATTTCGTGCGGGCGGCGTGTACAGCGGGATTAAGAAGGTACAGAAGAATGACTTAGGCGCGATCGTGTGCGACGTGCCGGCCTTGGCCGCAGCAGTGTACACGACGAACCTGGTGCAGGCGGCGCCGCTCGGCGTGACGCGCGAGTCGATCGCGCAAGAGGGGCGGCTGCGCGCGATGCTCGTCAACAGCGGCAACGCCAACGCGTGTACGGGCGCACAGGGCGAGGCCGACGCCCGCGAGATGCGGTCGGCGTTCGCAGCCGCCCTGGGGGTTCCGGATCACCATGTCGGGGTGACGTCGACGGGCGTCATCGGCGTGAACATGCCGATGGATAACGTGCGCGCCGGCATCGGCGCGCTGGCAAAGGCATTGTCGCCGGAAGGCGGCGACGCGTTCTGCCAGGCGATCATGACGACCGACCTCGTGCAGAAGTCGATCTGCGTCCGCTTGGAGGTGGACGGCGTGCCCGTGACGGTTGCGGGCGCGGCCAAAGGTTCGGGCATGATTCACCCGAACATGGCGACGATGCTCGGCTTCATTACGACGGACGCGGCGATGAACGAAGGCGTCCTCCAGTCGCTGCTCAGCGCGACGACGGACGTGACGTTCAATATGATCACCGTCGACGGCGACACGAGCACGAACGATATGGTAGTGGCCATGTCGAGCGGTCTCGCAGGCAATCAGCCGCTGCACGAAGGCCACCCGGACTACGAAGCGTTCGCCGCGGCGTTCCGCTGCGTCGCCGAGACGCTGGCGAAGGACATCGCCCGCGACGGCGAAGGCGCGACGAAGCTCATCGAGGTGAACGTTACGGGCGCCCGCTCGGAGCAGGACGCACGCGCAATCGCCAAGACGATCGTCGGCTCAAGCCTCGTGAAATCGGCCGTATACGGCTCCGACGCGAACTGGGGCCGCATCATCGCGGCGGCAGGACGCGCGGGAGTGCCGCTCGACCCGAACACGGTGGATATTCGCCTAGGGGACATCCCGGTCTTGAAACAATCGGTGCCTCTCCCGTTCGACGAGGACGCGGCGAAGCAATATTTGGACGACAATAAGGAAATAGCGATTTTCGTGGACCTTCACGTCGGAGACGGCAAAGCGACCGCGTGGGGCTGCGATTTGACATACGACTATGTAAAAATTAACGCTTCGTACCGCTCGTAAGAGAAATAAAAGGGTGAGGGAGAGACTTTCGATGAACGGAAACGGAAATGGAAACGGAAAGGGAAACACGTTTGTCATTAAATGCGGAGGCAGCACGCTTGCTGCGCTTCCGAACGGATTTTTCGCCGAGCTGGCGGCTTTCCAGCGGGAAGGCATGCAGCCGGTGATCGTACACGGCGGAGGTCCTGCGATTTCTCAAGTGCTCGGCAAATTAGGCATTCATACGGAGTTTGTCGACGGCTTGCGCCGCACGACGGCCGAGGTGCTCGACGTCGTGGAGATGGTGCTCGCAGGCAAGATCAACAAAGAAATCGTCCGCCGCATGTCTCAGAACGGCGCCAAGGCGGTCGGCTTATCCGGAACGGACGGACGGCTGCTCACTGCTCAGCCGGTTGCCAATGCGGATAAACTCGGCTATGTAGGCGAGGTTACCGAGGTGAACACGGAGCTGCTGACGAGCTTGCTTTCCGTAGGCTACATCCCGGTCGTCGCTCCGGTCGGCCTCGGCACGGACAATCAGCGTTACAACATTAACGCCGATACGGCGGCGGGAGCGGTCGCTTCCGCCCTCGGCGCGAGCCCGTTCATCGTCGTCACCGACGTGCCCGGCATCGCCGGAACCGTAAACGGCGTCAAGCAAGTATTGCCTAGCGTAACGCCGAGCCAAATTCAGGCGATGATCGACAGCGGCGAAATCTACGGGGGCATGATCCCGAAGGTGCAAGCCGCGCTGAAATGCCTTGGCGGCAGCGTGAACGAGGTAGTGATCGTGAACGGCTCCGAGCCGGGAGTGCTCGGCAAAGTGTTGCGCGGCGAAAAGATCGGCACGAAAATTATCGCCGAGCAAACTGCGGCTTCATTGTAACGAAGAAGCCGATTAACGGACGGAGGGATACGAATGAGCGGACGCGAAGCGCTGTTTCCCAACTACGGCTCCTTCTTCACGGCACGGCCGGTGAAGGGCAAAGGAAGCAAGCTCTGGGACGAAAACGGCAAGGAATATCTCGATTTGATGAGCGGCATCGCCGTACTCGGTCTCGGGCATGCGCCGGATGCGGTGTCGGAGGCGTTGAAAAACCAAATCGATCAACTATGGCACGTATCGAATTTGTTTGAAATCCCGGGCCAGGAAAAGCTGTCGAAAATGCTGACGGAAGTCAGCTGCGCGGACTTGGCGTTCTTCTGCAACAGCGGCGCCGAGGCGAACGAGGCGGCGATCAAGCTGGCGCGCCGGTACAACCGGAAAGTGCTCGGCAACGACCGGTACGAAATCATCACCTTCAAGGGATCGTTCCACGGCCGTACGCTCGCGACGCTCACGGCGACGGGCCAGGATAAAGTGAAGGACGGCTTCGATCCGCTCCCCTCCGGCTTCGTGCACGTGGAGTACAACAATATCGAGGCGCTTCGCGCTGCAATCAACGGTAAAACGTGCGCCGTCATGATGGAGTTCGTGCAAGGCGAAGGCGGAGTGAATCCGGCCGACAAAACGTTCGTACAGGGCGTGAAGCAGCTGTGCAAGGAATATAATCTGCTGCTCATCGCGGACGAAATCCAAACGGGCATAGGACGTACGGGCAAAATGTTCGGCTACCAAAACTACGACATCGAACCCGACATTATTACATTGGCCAAAGGAATTGCGAGCGGATTCCCGATGGGCGCAATGCTCGGCAAAGCGTTCCTGCGCGACGGCCTTTCCGCCGGAAGCCACGGTTCCACGTTCGGCGGCACGCCGATCGCCTGCGCGGCCGCGATTGCGACGCTGGAGGAGATGCTCTCGAAGAAGGTCCCCGAAAGAGCGGCACGGCTCGGAGCGGCGGGTTTGCAAAAGCTGCGGGAGTCGCTGAAGGATCATCCGGCGCTCGTAACGATTCGCGGCTTGGGGCTGATCATGGGCATCGAGCTGAAGCATTCGGTCATCGAGATCGTGAAGGCCGCGGAGCGGGAAGGGTTGCTCGTCATTACGGCCGGACCGAACGTCATCCGTCTGCTGCCGGCGCTCACCATCAGCGAAGAAGAGTGGCTCGGCGGTTTGGAGAAGCTTGCGGGAATCATTTTGAAATCGGAACATAAGGTTGTTGTGTAAATAGAAGCGACTTACGGAAAGGGGAGAGGCGAAATGACGGAGGCCGCTGTGCGGATTCCCGCCCAAGAGAACGAAACGGTGCTTACGGGCAGGGACTTTCTAACACTCGCTGATTATACGCCGGAGGAGATCATGTACTTGATCGGGCTGGCGATCGATTTGAAGCAAAAGCAAAAATCCGGGGAAACGTACCATCCGTTAAAGGGCAAGACGCTCGGGATGATTTTTGAGAAATCCTCAACCCGTACGCGCGTGTCGTTCGAGGTGGGAGTTACGCAGCTGGGCGGTTCCGCGCTGTTTCTCTCCAAGAACGATATCCAAATGGGACGCGGAGAACCGATCTCCGACACGGCCCGCGTGCTGTCACGGTATGTGGACGGCATTATGATCCGGACGTATGCGCACCGCAACGTAGTGGAGCTGGCACGGTATTCGACGGTGCCGGTCATCAACGGGTTGACGGATTTGTCCCATCCTTGCCAGGCTCTCGCGGATTACATGACTGTGTTAGAATATAAAGGCAAGCTGGCCGGTTTGAAGGTCGCTTATATCGGCGACGGCAACAATATGGCGCATTCGCTCATGATGGGTGCGGCAAAGCTGGGCATGCACATGGCGGTCGCTTCTCCGGAAGGCTATGAGCCGGATGCGGAAGTGACGCGCGCGACGAACGAAGCTGCGGCGCTTACCGGCGGAAGCTACACGTTCTATCGGGACCCGAAGGAAGCGATCGTGGATGCGGATGTCGTGTACACGGACGTATGGGCGAGCATGGGCTTTGAGCAGGAGCAGCAGGAAAGAGAGAAGGCGTTCGCGGATTATCAAGTGAACTCGAATTTGGTCCGGTATGCGAAACCCGATTACTTGTTCATGCACTGCCTCCCGGCGCATCGCGGCGAAGAAGTGAGCGCGGATGTGATCGACGGAGACAACTCGATTATTTTCGACCAAGCCGAAAACCGTTTGCATGCGCAGAAGGCGATTATGGCCGCGTTGATGGGATAACCGGAAATACCGGATTAGCCGGAATAACCGGGGATATAATGATCGGAACGGGAAAGGGAACATTTTACTAGGAGGAAATGCAGCAATGTCGAAGCAAAAAATTGTTCTTGCGTATTCCGGAGGGCTCGATACTTCGGTAATACTCGCGTGGCTGAAGGAAACGTTCGACGCGGAAATCATTACGTTCACGGCGGACATCGGTCAGGCGGACGAATTGGACGGCTTGGAGGAAAAGGCGTACAAGACCGGAGCTTCCAAAGTATATATCGAAGATTTGCGCGCGGAATTTGCGAAGGACTTCATCTACCCGATGTTCCAAGCGGGCGCGTTGTATGAAGGGCAATATTTGCTCGGGACGTCGATTGCGCGCCCATTGATCGCGAAGCGGATGGTAGAAATTGCGCGCGCGGAAGGCGCGTTCGCGATCGCTCACGGCGCAACGGGCAAAGGCAACGACCAAGTTCGCTTCGAGCTGACGGCGGCGGCGCTCGCTCCGGAGCTCGAAGTCGTGGCGCCGTGGCGGATCGAAGAGTTCCGCGAGCAGTTCCCGGGCCGCGCGGAGATGATCGCGTATGCCGAGAAGCACGGCATTCCGGTGAAAGCGTCGGCGGCGAAGCCGTATTCGACGGACCGCAACCTGCTGCACATTTCGTTCGAGAGCGGCATGCTGGAGGACCCATGGTTCGACTCCACGGCCGAAGACGTGCGCGACATGTACGTAATGAGCGTAGATCCGGAGCTTGCGCCGGACACGCCGGAATATGTCGAGCTCGAGTTCGAGAAGGGCGACTGCGTTGCCGTGAACGGGAAGAAGCTTTCCCCGCTTGAAGTAATGGAGCTGCTGAACGAGCTCGGCGGCAAGCACGGGGTCGGGCGGATCGATATGGTGGAAAACCGGTTCGTCGGCATGAAGAGCCGCGGCGTGTACGAAACTCCGGGCGGGACGATTTTGTTCAAGGCGCACCGCGTCATGGAATCGATCACGATGGACCGCGACGTCATGCACCTGCGCGATATGCTCATTCCGAAATACGCTACTCTCGTATATAACGGCTTCTGGTTCGCTCCGGAGCGTTTGGCGCTGCAGGCGCTCGTTACGGAAAGCCAGAAAAACATTACGGGTACGGTTCGCCTGAAGCTGTACAAGGGTAACGTGATGGCGGCCGGCGTGCAAAGCCCGGTCAGCCTGTACAACCCGAACATCGCTACGATGGAGGCGGATCCGACGCAGGCGTACAACCAAGGCGACGCGACCGGCTTTATCCGGTTGAACGCGCTTCGCCTGCGGGTATCGTCCAGCGTGCACGGCTCCGAGGGCGTCGGCGTCAGCGTCGGCAACGCCAAGACGGAAGAGCCGGCTGCGGCGGGAAAGCAGTAATAAAGCGCACATGTTGGGGTCGGCAATCCTCATTGTCGGCCCTTTTTTTGTTCGTCCGTGATATAATGGTGGACAAGCGTTTCGTTATTTTTTGGCTGAGTTAGTTAACAGGCGGCGCCCAGTACCAATAATTGGTGCTAAAGCGGGAGTTGACCGTCCGACGTGGCGAGTTAGCGCCAAAAGTAGGTGCTAACGACAAACCGGGTAACATTTCATACACATACACAAGATCGATCAGGAGGTTGGAGCATGGCAGAGAAGCTGTGGGGCGGCCGGTTCACGAAGGCGACCGACGCGCTGGTGGAGGAGTATACCGCCTCTGTCTTTTTTGATAAGGAGCTGTACGAAGAGGATATTCAGGGCAGTATCGCGCATGTGACGATGCTGGGGCGGTGCGGCGTGCTGCCGATGGAGGACGTCGAAACGATTATCGGCGGACTGCAAAGAGTTCTCGGCAAGCTGCAGCGCGGCGAAGTCGAGTTTACCGCGTCGAGCGAAGATATTCATATGACCGTGGAGAAGCTGCTGATCGAGGACATCGGTCCGGTCGGCGGGAAGCTGCATACGGGCCGCAGCCGCAACGACCAAGTCGCGACCGATATGCATCTGTACTTGCGCAAGCGCATCGTGGAATTTGTGGAGCTGCTCGCAGCCCTTCAAGAGTCGCTGATCGAGCAGGCGAAGGCGAACGTGGATACGGTCGTGCCTGGATATACGCATCTGCAGCGGGCGCAGCCGATTTCGTTCGCGCACCACCTGCTCGCGTATGTGGCGATGTTCGGGCGCGATGCGGAGCGGTTTATGGATTCGTATAAGCGCGCGGACATGCTTCCGCTTGGAGCGGGAGCGCTGGCGGGCACGACGTTCGCGATCGACCGCTTTATTACGAAAGAGCTGCTCGGCTTTGGGCGGATATACGATAACTCGCTGGATGCGGTGAGCGACCGGGACTTCATCGTGGAGTTTCTTTCCAACGCTTCGCTGCTGATGACGCACTTGTCGCGGCTGTGCGAGGAGCTCGTGCTCTGGTCGAGCACGGAGTTCGGCTTCGTCGAGCTCGACGACGCGTTCTGCACCGGCAGCTCCATTATGCCGCAGAAGAAAAATCCGGACGTCGCGGAGCTCGTCCGCGGCAAAACCGGACGAGTATACGGCAATCTCGTCGGGCTGCTTACCGTGCTGAAATCCCTTCCGCTCGCCTACAACAAGGATATGCAGGAGGATAAGGAAGGGATGTTCGACACGGTGAAGACAGTAGGCGGCGCGCTGCGCTTGATGGCGCCGATGATCGCGAGCATGCAGGTCCGGAAGGACCGCATGCGGAAAGCCGTCGATCGCGATTTCTCGAACGCGACCGACATCGCCGATTATCTCGTGCACAAGGGCATCCCGTTCCGCCAGGCGCACGAGATCATCGGCAAGCTCGTGCTCTATTGCATCGAGCGCGGGCAAGTGCTGCTGGAACTCTCGCTCGAAGAGTTCCAAAGCTTCGCTCCCGAGTTCGGGAGCGACATCTTCGACGTGCTCCAGCCGGAGCACGTGGTGAACGCGCGCGCCGTGTACGGCGGCACCGCGTTCGCGCAGGTGCGGGACGGCGCAGCGCGCGCGGAAGCTTCCGCGGCGGCGGTGCGCGCCTGGGCGGCGGAGCATGCGCGGCTCGCGGGCCTCGCGGAATAACTGCATACGACGCTGCACGCCGTTCGACCGCTGGAAACAGCGGATCGGGCGGCGTTTTTTTTGTTGATGAAGAGCGAGAACTCCTTTACAAAAAAACGTTATATGTTAATTTAAGTTTAGGATAATATTGGAAGAGGGGCTGTATGATCTTGGCAAGCTTGTTTATTACCGCGCTGCTTCAGGTGTTTATCCTTGCATTGATCCCATTTCTTTATTATTTAATCCGACAGCGAAGAACAGGCGGCTTTTTCAAGTATGTAGGACTTTACTTGCCGGAACGCAGACCGGCAATGATAGCCGTAACCTTCTCTTTGCTTGTTTTATTGCTGAACTTAGGAATCATTATGTCGTTCGGACTCGGATATTTGTTGACGGCGGAAGGAACCGTAGGCGGCAATATCAGGAAGCTGGATTCCGTAACGGCGCAAGTCGTTTCCATCCTTGTTATCGCGCTGGTCCAAACGTCGCTGTCCGAAGAAATATGGTTTAGGGGCTTTATCGGAAAAGGGCTGATCCGCAAGCTCGGGTTCGTCAAAGGCAGCGCCATTCAAGCGGTCTTGTTCGGTCTTTTGCATGGTTTTTTATTTTACGCCATTACGCAAAATCTATGGCTGCTCCTTGCAATAACCGTCGCTTCATCCGTCGTCGGGTTTTCCATAGCGGCCATTAATGAGCGCATCGGGAACGGAAGCATTATCCCCGGCTGGCTGTCTCACGGATTAGGAAATGTATTCGCTTATAGTATCGCGGTGTTTTATTTATGAAACCCGTGCCGCAAGGCCGGCTTACGGCGGGGTCGATATTGTCAGCGACAATGACACATTAGTCAGCAAGCACTGACTAAGTTGTCAATCTCACTGACAACAGCTGCTGCTTGTCAATCAAACTGACAAGTTTGTCACTCCTCGCTGACTATTTTGTCGATGAGATTGACAAATCTCGGCTTTGTTGCGTTTACATGGTATACATGCATCCCATTGGAATGTTGGATCTGGACGGGAGGAGAAATTTCGATGCTGCCACCGGGCAATCCCGAGGAAGGAAGCTACCGGAATTCCCATCCCTTTATGCCGTGGCTTGGGATCGGCTTAACGTCCGTCGGAATCGGGCTTGCAGGAGTTTCTTTAAGCGATCTGAATCGCCGAAATTATGCACAAAAAAGGAGCGGGAACGATGGAGCATTATATTTTTACGCATCTGGCCTTTGTAAGAGGGCAGACCTTGAAGCAGCTGGAAGGGGTTACGGAAGAAACGGCGGACCGGATTCCGGAACCGTTCAATAATTCGATCCGCTGGAATGCAGGTCATATTTACGTCGTTTTGGAGCGCTATGCGTTTCAGTATTTAGGGCTTCCGCAGCATTTGCCGGCCGGGTTTAAGGAGCGGTTCGAATTCGGCACTTCGCCGTCAAACCATCAAGCTGCAGATCCGGCGCCGACCTTAGAAGAGCTGAAGGCGCTGCTGCAAGAGCAGCCGGCGCGGATTCGCGCGGCGTTGGAGCACCGTCTGCAGGAAGAGGTTCCGCAGCCATACACGACGTCTTCAGGAATTACGCTCCGGACGCCCGAACAGTTTTTGGCTTTCAACTTATTCCATGAAGGAATGCATGTGAGCGTCATTAAGCATTATAAGAAGCTGTTATCGTAAAAAAGGAGAGATAGCAATGGCAGCCCTGAACCGGGAACCGGTCGTAAAAGCGGAAATGCTGATTCGAAAACCGGCGGAAGAAGTGTTTGAAGCGTTTGTCGACCCAACGGTTACGACAAAATTTTGGTTTACGAAAAGCAGCGGGAGATTGGAGGCGGGAAAGCGCGTCCGGTGGGATTGGGAAATGTACGGCGTCTTTGACGACGTTTATGTTGAGGCAATCGAGCCGAACAAGCGGATCGCGGTTACATCGTCGGACGGCACGAAAGTCGAGTGGGATTTTTCTCCGCGAACGGCCCATGAAACCTTCGTCACGATTACCAACTCCGGTTTTTCGGGGAGCGGGGACGACATCGTGAATCATGCTATCGACTCCATGGGCGGATACACGATGGTGCTTTGCGGGTGTAAGGCGCTGCTGGAGCACAACGTCGCGTTGAATCTTGTAGCCGACAAGGCTCCTGACGCCCACGTGTAGATGCCGGCGGACATCGGTTCCGATTGGTCAATCGAAAACCGGAGCCATGACGCCGTCCTCGATAATTTGCTCGTTATTGCCGCCGCTCGGTGACGGAGCATCCTTGCCGCCCGCGTTCGACGCGTACAAGTAAGGCTGCGCCTTGTACGTGTCGCGGGAAATTTTCTCGCGGGAGACAACCTTGCCGTCGACCTTCTTATATCGGTACGTCTCCACGATATACCCGGGCTTGCCCCGCTGCAGCAGCGAGACGGTCCCTTTGGCAAGACTCGTATTTTTCACGTATTTGACCGGCGGCTCGATCGTTTTCAACGTTACGGAACGAATTTCGTACGTAACGTTCTTCGGCATGGAGCCGAACAGCTTCACGGTCAACACGCCCCCTCGCGTCTCCGTACGGATCAACAGATGCTTCCCCGTCGAGTTTCGCCATTTGAAATTAATATTGCCGTTAGAGAACGTCGCGTCCTGACCGACCGGGACGTAGCCGATCGGCAGCGAATGGTTGCGGCGCTCGACAATCTCGAGTCCGGCCCGCAGCACCGCGTTGTAAATCGTTGTCGATACTTGACAGATGCCGCCGCCGATGCCGGGAACAAGCTTCCCGTTCAGAATGACGGGAGCCTCGCGGTAGCCGTATTGCTTCTCCGTTTCGGCAATGACCTTCGCGTAGTCGAATACGTCCCCCGGAGGCAGCACCGTATCGTTCACTACGGAGGCTGTGGACGTTACATTATGCTTGCGGCCTGCCGCACTCGAAGCGAAGGAGGTGCTGAAGCTTGCGATGACGCGCTCGATGCCTTCCGCCTTCAGCGACTCTACGGTCACCTTCGGCTCCTCCTCATACATCGGCATCACAAAGCCGAAACCGCCGCCCGCCTCCGGCATAAGCCCGCCTTCCGCGCGAAGCAGCTTCGGCGCCTCCAAAGATTCCGGTAAGGCGCCTCCGGGAACCGGCGGCAAGCCTGCCGCTTCCCCGACCGCCAACGATACCGTCTGCCGCAGCGTCTTCGTGTCGATCCGAACGACGCTTTTACCCGGAACGTATTGGATCTGATCCGAAGCCGTGATCACGCGTTTGGCGTCTACGGGCCGCGCCGCATACAGCTCCGGCCATACCGATTTCACTTTTGCCGCGAACAAACGCTCATTTATAGAGACTCTAAGCGGAATGTTTTTCCCGTGCCATTCCCACCGCTGAACGGCCCGCTCCCAGATGCTCCCCTCTAAGATCGAGACGACCTGCTCCCGCACGGCGTCCGCGTTCATTTGCAGCCCGAGCTCCCCAAGAGAGACCGCCCTTTCTATGTCGCCCTTCCCCGGAACCGCCCCCTTCAGCGTCACCTTCGCGCCGATTACCGCGCTTACTTTTTGCTTATAGCTCCTTTCAAATTCGGCCGCGGTCATTCCGCCGACATGCCATCCGGAAACCGTTAAGCCTCTTGGCAACGTTTCGTTCATGCCCCAGAAGGCGATCGTCCCGATGGCCGCAAGAACGGTTAGCAGAAAAAATAGGGTTATGCGAACAAGCCAATATTTCATCGCCGCACCTCATTGTTGAAATGATCTACTACATATATATGAGGCTTATCCCAAATTTTACATGAGAATTTATGCCGGACTTTGACCAAATTCGCACAAAAGTAATGTTACAATGTTACTTATTGATGAAAACCGCAAATTGGTGGAGGAATTTCGTGCCTTTTGTCGAAATGTTCTTTTTATGTGCAAACAGGAGTGATTCTTTTGATAGAACTGCATGACGTTTGGAAGACGTATCCGAACGGCGGCCAAGCGCTTAAAGGCGTGTCCGTTCGTATCGATAGTAATGAATTCGTCTATATCGTAGGTCCCTCAGGAGCGGGCAAATCTACGTTTATGAAATTGATTTATAGAGAAGAGAGACCTACCAAAGGTTCGATTTTCGTGAACGGCTTTAACCTCGAAAAGCTGAAGCAGCGGAAAATACCGTTCGTCCGGCGCAATATCGGCGTTATTTTTCAGGATTTCAAACTTCTCCCCCAAATGACCGCATACGAAAACATCGCCTTCGCCATGGAGGTAATCGAAGCTCCGTCAAGGATCATCAAGAAGCGTACGCAAGAGGTGCTTGAGCTTGTAAAGCTGAAGGATAAGGGAAACGCCTATCCTGCGCAGCTCTCCGGCGGCGAACAGCAGCGGGTCGCCATTGCCCGCGCCATAGTGAACAATCCGGCCGTTATCGTAGCGGATGAGCCTACCGGAAACCTCGATCCGGAAACCTCTTGGGGCATTATGCGGCTGCTCGAGGAAATCAATTTCCGCGGAGCGACGATTGTAATGGCAACCCACAACAGGGACATCGTGAACAACATGAGAAAAAGGGTTCTAGCGATCGAAGGCGGACAGATCGTGCGCGACCAGGCGAGAGGGGAATACGGCTATGAGGATTAGTACGCTTGGCCGGCATTTCCGGGAAGGCTTTCGAAGCATATGGCGCAACGGCTGGATGTCGTTCGCTTCGATCAGCGCCATATCGATTTCGCTGTTTATTCTCGGCGTATTTATGATCGTAGCGATGAACGTGAACCAGCTGACGAAGGATATCGAGAGCGAGGTTGAAATTCGGGTTTATCTCGATACGACCGTGCAAAGATCCGAAGTGCCGCAGCTGCAGAACGATATCGCCAAAATTAAAATCGGCGGCAAGGATGTCATAAAGAAGATTGATTTCGTGTCCAAGGAAGACGGACTCGAATTTCTCAAAGAACGGCTCGGCGATGACGGGCGGGAGCTGCTGGAGGGTCAGGAAGGCGATAACAATCCGCTCCCGGATTCTTTTACGGTCGAGGTGTACGACCCGAGAATGATTGAGGCGGTCGCGCAAAGCATTCTTACGCTGAACGAAGGAAAGGATCCCGCCCCGATTTGGGAAGTGAATTACGGGGCCGATACGGTTCGCACGCTGTTTAAAGTAACCGACATCGTCCGGAACGTCGGATTGATTCTCGTAGGCGGTTTGGCGCTCATGTCGATGTTTCTGATCGCGAACACGATTAAAATCACGATTGTTGCCAGACGCCGCGAAATTTCGATCATGAAGCTGGTCGGCGCAACGAACAGCTTTATCCGCTGGCCGTTCTTCGTGGAAGGCGCGCTGCTCGGCATTATCGGCTCCGCGATTCCGCTTATTATTTTGTACGTGTTGTACCATCAATTGATTTCTTTAACCAAGATGGAGCTTGGACTGCTGCAAATCGCGCTGCTGCCGTTATCCGAGATCGCTTCCGTGACGGCGGTCCTGTTGCTCGGAATCGGCTTTGTCATCGGCGTATGGGGAAGCTTGCTGTCCGTCCGAAAGTTCCTGAAGGTGTAGCAGCTGTAACGACGAATTGAACCGATAACAGACGAGGGGTTGATCGAGTGAAACGGTACATATTGCCGTTAGCAGTGGCAGTGTCGGTGGCGGTGACGTCCGTCGGCATTCCAGGAACACCCGCAAAGGCCGTCTCGGAGCTGGAAAAAATCAACCAAGAATTAGACAGAGTCAAGCGCGAGATTAAGAGTGCCCAAGACGCGGAAAAAAATGCGAAAGCAGAAATTAAAAGAATCCGCGAGCAGAAGGAAGAATATTCGGCTCAGGTCGCCGAGCTTCAGAAGGAGATCGACTCGACGAGCAAAAAGCTGCAAAATTTGAACAAACAAATCGACGATGTGGAATCGAATTTGGAATTTACGACGCAGGAGCTGAAGGATGCGGAGCAGCGGGTCGTCGATCGCGACGCATTGCTGAAATCGAGACTGCAGCTGCTTTATATGAACGGCTTCGTCAAATATCTTGACGTATTGCTAAGCTCTACCAGTTTCGTAGATTTCTTGGACCGCATGACGGCGCTGCAATCGATCGTAGAGAAGGATAAAGAGATTTTAGAGTTGAATATCGCGGATAAGCAAACCGTGGAGATGAAAAAGAAAGACGTGGAGGCGCAGCTGGACTACGTGAGCCAGCTGCTTGCTCAGACCGTAGAGCTGAAGAGGACGCTGGAGAAAAAGCAGGCAAACCGCCAGGTCGCGATCGCGTCTCTTGAATCGAAGGAAGATAATTTGGAAGAATTGTCGGCGGAGCAGGAGCAGCAGCTGCTGAAGCTCGCCGATACGCAAGCGAAGCTTGTGAAGAAGCAGCAAGAGATCAAAAATAAAAATAAAAAGAAGTCTACGGTGAAGAAATATACCGGCGGGCAATTAACGTGGCCGGTGCCGTCCAGCGAACGTATCACCTCCGAGTGGGGCACGCGGATACACCCGATCACGAAGAAGAAGCATACGCATTCCGGCATTGATATCGGCGCTCCGAACGGTACGACGATCGTTGCCGCGGCATCGGGTACGGTCATCCTCGCTCAGTGGTACGGCGGTTACGGAAACTGCATTATTATCGAACATAAAGAAGGCTTCCGGACGCTGTACGGGCATATTCGCTCCGGCGGAATCAAAGTGAAGGTCGGCGACGAGGTGTCGGCCGGACAAAAAATCGCCGAGGTCGGCTCGACAGGAAACTCCACAGGCAACCACTTGCACTTCGGCGTTTACGTGAACAATGAATCGGTGGACCCGCTGCCTTATTTAAAATAATTTCATAAGTAGTACAGGCCTTGCATATACTAATCTAGTATGTGAAACGAATTTCGCCAGCAGGACGATTAAGGTGGTGGAGAAGCGTGTTGTTTAAAGGCCGTACAGTTGTTGCGTTCGTGCTGCTGGCTTGCTTTGCCGGCAGCATTTTGACGCTTACGATTACGGGCTCGCTAGATGCTCGAATGTTGCCCCGCGAAGTGAGGCAAGCGATGGCGGTAACGGGTGGAGCCGACCCCGTCGGCGGCAGCACGGAAGAAAGCGCCGCCCATGGTCAAGCCGGCGGCTTGACCGAGAAGGAGCTCGAGAAAATCTCGACCGTGTTCGAGCTGGTGAACAGCCGGTATTTCGAAAACGTTGATCGGCAAGCGCTTGCCGACGGCGCGCTGGAGGGGCTGGTAGCGGCATTAGGAGACCCTTATTCCGAGTATCTCGACAAAGAAGAAATCGAGGCGTTTTCGGAACATATTCATTCCTCGTTCTCCGGCATCGGAGCGGAGGTCACGCTGCAGGACGGCAACGTCGTCGTTGTCACGCCCCAGCGGAATACTCCGGCGGAACGGGCGGGCATATTGCCCGGCGACATTATTTTGTCGGTGAACGGCGAAGCGCTGCAAGGCTTGGACCTGCACGACGCGGTGGAAAAAATACGCGGCCCGAAGGGAACGCAGGCGAAGCTGAGAGTGCTGCGCAAAGGCTCGGCCGAGCCGATCGACATTATCGTCGTGCGGGACGAAATCCAGAAGGAAACCGTGGAAGCGGAGATGCTCGACAATACGCAGAAAATCGGGAAAATCATCATCAGTCAATTCGCCGTCAATACCGCCGAACGGTTTGCTGCAGAGCTGGAGCAGCTGGAAGCCAAGGGAATGAAGGGATTGATCATCGACGTCCGGAACAACCCCGGAGGCGTCGTCTCCGCCGTTCAAGACATTGCCGAGCAATTCGTTCCGAAGGGCAAGACGATTATGCACATGGAATATAAGAACGGCAAACGGGAAAAGACGGAGTCCAAGGGGACGGGGAAGAAATACCCCGTTGTCGTACTCATTAACAAAGGCTCGGCCAGCGCTTCGGAAATTTTGGGCGCGGCGATTCAGGAATCGGCCGGAGGCGTGCTGGTCGGCGAGACGACGTTCGGCAAGGGGCTTGTCCAGACGACGGTGCAAATGAAGGACAACACCGGCGTTAAGCTGACCATCGCCAAGTGGCTTACGCCTGACGGGGATACGATCAATAAACAGGGCATTACGCCGGATATCGTTGTCGAGCAGAATGTATTGTTCGAGACCGTATCGATTCCGAAGGATCACGCGCTGAAGTACGATATGGCCGGCGACGAAGTGAAGAACCTTCAAGGAATCTTGAAGGGAATCGGGTACGCGCCGGGCCGGACGGACGGTTATTTCGACCGGTCGACGGAGCAGGCGGTTCGCTCGTTCCAGAAGAACGAAGGCTTGAGCGCAACGGGCATTGTCGATGAAGCGACAGCGGCGCGGCTGGAGCAAGAGGTCATTAAGAAGCTGCTGGATCCGAAGAACGACAATCAATTGAAGGCGGCCGTGCAGCAAATCCAAAAAATGCTATAAGCATTAGAAGGAAAGCCAAGCGAAAATGTCGAATACGTTGAGGAAGGTCGGGATTCCGGCCTTCCTTTTTCTACGGTTTCGGTAACATAAGGACGGCAAGGCAAGGCAGGGTATCCTTGAGTTTGAATACGGGGAGTAAGGAACTATGGACTTATTCATCAGTATGGGGCGCGCTTTCGGGGCTTTATGGCTGTCTCCCTTTTATTATTTGTCGATTCTGTTCGTCGTTTGGCAGGTACGCAAGCAGATTGTAACGGAACGAAGGCTGTACTCGGTGCGGCTTCATTCGATATGGAGCGAGACGTGGCGGACGGTCGTTTGGGGCGCCGCCGCGGGACTGGCGGGCACGATCGCATTCGCATTCGTCGGCGCCGTCCTGAGTCCGTTTACGCTGTACGCATTGTGGATTTTAGCGCTGCTGCTTTCGGTGCTGCGCATCCGCTATTTATGCTTCGCTTACGCTTCCGGCGCGCTGGGGCTGCTGCACGCCGCTGCGAGCTACGTTCCCGAGGATTTCCTCGGAGGAGGGGCGGCGCCGTTCGTGCGCGAGCTCGCCGCCGTGGATATGCCGTCGGTGCTCGCGTTGGTCGCGCTGCTGCACTTAGCCGAGGCGGCGCTTGTGCTGCGGCTCGGCAAGCGACTGGCGACTCCGCTGTTTTTCGAGGGCAAGCGCGGGAAGCTGATCGGCGGCTATCGCCTGCAAGGCTTTTGGCCGGCGCCGATGCTGCTGCTCGTCCCGGCGGCTGGCGGCGGCGGGTCGCTGCCATGGGAGCCGCTGCTGGGCGGCTCGGTGTGGGACGGCGGCTGGACCGTGCTCGCCTTCCCGGTCGTCATCGGCTTCGGCACGATGACGACGAAGCTGCTCCCGGCGGCGGCCGCGCGCCGGGGGGGACGGCGGCTCGCCCTGTACGGGCCGGCCGCCGCGGTTCTCGCCGCGCTGTCGGCGCTGGCGCCGGTTCCGGCGGTCGCTGCGCTCGCCGCCGTGCTTGTGGCAGGGCTGCATGAGCTCGTCTATGCGGCGGGCCGCATAGACGAAGCGCAGGGCAGCCCGTATTACGTGCACGACGAGCGCGGCCTCAAGGTGCTGGCGGTGCTGCCGCATTCTCCGGCGGCGGACCTCGGCATTGAGGCGGGCGATATCGTGCATAAGGTGAACGGCCTGCGCGTGAACAGCAAGGCCGAGCTGCACGCCGCGCTCCGCGTGAACGCGGCGTTCACGAAGCTGGAGGTGCTCAATCTCGAGGGGCAGAGCAAGTTTTTGCAGCGGGCCCTGTTTGCGAACGAGCACCACCAGCTGGGCATCATCCTGTGCCCGGATGACGATGCGCTGTATTACGCCGAGGCGCGAAGCGGCGGTTTGTTCACGTTCCTGAGATCGCGCCGGACGAAATCGTCTTCGGCCCCGGCTTCGGCTTCGGTATTGGCCCTGGAGGCGCCGCGCGGGGGTCAAGGCGAACCGAAGCCGCCGGCAACGATGTAGAAGAGATGGAGATTTGCGAATGATTGGTTTGACGATGCAAGAAGCGTTGCAGACGCTGAAAAATATATACGGCTATAACGAGTTTCGGCCCGGCCAAGGGCGGATTGTCGAGGATGTGCTGAGCGGCAGGGACACATTAGGCATTATGCCGACCGGCGGCGGGAAATCGATCTGCTATCAGGTGCCGGCTCTGTTGTTCGAGGGAATTACGCTCGTTATTTCGCCTTTGATATCGCTGATGAAGGACCAGGTGGACGCGCTGCGGGAGCTTGGCGCCGCGGCGGAGTTTAT
The DNA here is from genome assembly GCF_028745515.1 of Paenibacillus thermotolerans. GTDB lineage: Bacteria > Bacillota > Bacilli > Paenibacillales > YIM-B00363 > Paenibacillus_AE > Paenibacillus_AE thermotolerans. The sequence continues at coordinate 161,965 of NZ_JAQZSG010000005.1, forward strand.
CAACAGCTCCCTGTCGTGGAAGCAGACGCAGCTCGTGATGGAGCGGGCGCGCCGGGGAGAGTTAAAACTATTGTATGTCGCGCCGGAGAGGCTGGAATCGGAGCATTTTGCCCCGATGCTCGCCTCTCTTCCGATTGCGCTCATCGCGGTGGACGAGGCGCATTGCGTCTCGCAGTGGGGGCACGATTTCCGCACTAGCTACCTGCAAATCGCTCCGTTCATTGCGCGCATGGAGCCGCGGCCGCGCATCGCCGCCTTTACCGCTACGGCGACGGAGGAAGTGCGGAGCGACATTGTCCGCTTGCTTCAGCTGCGGGAGCCCGCCGTTCATGTGACGGGCTTCGACCGTCCGAATTTGACGTTCGACGTCGTGCGGGGCGCGGACCGGGAGCAATTCGTCCGGCAGTACATTTCCAGCCACATCGATCAGGCCGGCATTATTTACGCGGCTACCCGCAAGGATGTGGACAAGCTCCAGAAGCTGCTCGCGTCTTGGGGAGTGCCGGCGGGCAAATATCATGCAGGCATGAGCGATAAGGAGCGGGCGGAGTCGCAGATGATGTTCCTGCAGGATGATCTTCGCGTTATGGTCGCGACGAATGCGTTCGGCATGGGCATCGACAAATCGAATGTCAGATACGTCATTCACTGGAATATGCCGAAAAACATCGAAGCGTATTACCAGGAAGCGGGGCGAGCCGGAAGAGACGGCGAGCCGGGGGAATGCATCCTGCTGTATCAGACGCAGGATATTATGACGCAGAAGTTTCTGATCGAGCAGTCCGTGGAGTCGCCGGACCGGAGGGCGGCGGAGCTGCTTCGGCTGAGACGCATGTCCGATTACTGCCAGACGCGGCTTTGTTTGCGTACGTTTCTGTTGAAGTATTTCGGCGACGAAGTGGAAGGCGGCGCCGGCTGCGGCCGCTGCGGCAATTGCAACGACGACAGCGTTCTCGAGGATATTACGGAGGAAGCGCGGATGATCTGCTCCTGCATCCGCCGGATGAACGAGCGGTTCGGGATGACGATGGTGGCGCAGGTGCTGAAGGGCTCGAGCAACCGGAAGGTGCTCGACTTCGGGTTGGACAAGCTGTCCACGTACGGACTGCTGCGGCAGCGCAGCGAGAAGGAGATCATGGACATGATCCAGGTGCTGCTGGCCGACGGTTACCTCGGGCTCAGCGACGGCAAGTTCCCGATTGTGAAGCTGCTGCCGCCTTCGGTCGCGCTCCTGAAGGGAGAGACAAAGGTGCACCGCCGGTCCCGAAAGACGGAGCGCAAGGCGCAGGCGGGCGACGAGCTGTTCAACCGGCTGCGCGCGCTCCGCAAGCAAATCGCCGACCGCGAGCGGGTGCCGCCGTACGTCGTCTTCTCCGACAGCACGCTGCGCGAGATGGCCGTCACGCAGCCGAAGTCGCCGCTCGAGCTGCTGGGCGTCAAAGGCGTCGGCCACGCGAAGATGGACAAGTACGGCGAAGCGTTCTTGGCGCTGCTGGCGGGGGAAGGGTAGCGGCGTTGCTTTAGCAACGGACAGGAAATAGACCGATCCGTACCACGGAGCGGTCTATTTCCGTTCATTAGAACCTCGAATACGGACATTGGCATCGACCGATCCCTTCACCCGGCAATTGCCCCTAACTAACGGAACCCGAATGTCCGTTAAAATGGGCAAGTTTACATAATTCGGCGATTTAACGGAATGCGGTGACCGCTAACATCGATTTTTATCACTATTTTTTGACTTTACAACAAATTAGCGGACATCGTGCTCCGTTAATCCGCGGGATCCCGCCGTCTGCCGAGAATTAGCGGACATTGCGTTCCGCTAAGTTCGCTCGATTTGTGTTTCGGTGCATTGCAAATCTACCGCCAATCGCTTCCCGACGATCATTTCCACTCGCCATGGAAGAGGCCTTTTTACATGCAAGTTTGTATGCCCGGGAAATGTCCCGAATATATATGAACGCCCTTAATCTTTCCTTTCGGAAAGACCAAGGGCTTCTAAGTCGTCAATCAATCTGTTCGACCGGCTCGTCGAGCACCTTGCGCTGCAGCTCCGCCAGCTCCTGCTTCAATTGCGAAATAATGTCCGCATACGAAGGATCCGCGTATACATTCTTCATCTCGTAAGGGTCTTTTCTCAGATCGAACAGCTCCCATTCCGGAGGCCGCCGCTCATCCAAGGAGCCTGCCGTTCCGAGCGCTTCGGCATAATAATAGATCAGTTTATAATCATGGGTACGGATCCCGTAGTGGGAATAAACATTATGGTGCACGTCCAAGTGCATCCAATACCGGTAATACATCGAAGTTCTCCAGCCCTCGGGCGTCTCGTTGCGGAACAGCGGACGCAGGCTGTGTCCCTGCATGTCCTCCGGTGCCGGTATATCCGCATAATCGAGGAAAGTCTGGGCAAAGTCGACGTTAAGAGCCATGGCATCCGTTGCCGAACCGGCCGGAATTTCCCTCGGGTATCGGACGACGAAAGGCATTCGTAACGACTCTTCATACATAAACCGCTTATCGAACCATCCGTGATCGCCCAGGAAAAAGCCTTGATCCGACGTATAGATCACAATCGTATCCTCGGCAAGCCCCTCGGCATCCAGGTAATCCAACAGCCGGCCGACATTATCGTCAATCGACGCCACGCAGCGCAAATAATCCTTCATATACCTTTGGTACTTCCATCTCTTGACTTCAATATCCGACAAGCCTTCCGGCGGGGCGCCTTTCGTATCCCGTTCAATCATGTTTTCGATGCGCATGTTGGCGTTAACGGCCGCTTGCGCGCGGGATTCATAGTCATCGTAGAACGTTTCCGGCTCGGGAATGTCCTCATCTTCATATAGATGCTTGTGCTTCTCATCGGGGTCCCATGGGCGGTGCGGCGCTTTATGATGGCACATGAGCAGAAACGGCCGGGTCCGATCTCTCTGTTCTAACCACTGCAGCGAAAAATCGGTGATCAAATCGGTTACATAGCCGGAATATGTTCGAAGCTCGCCCATTTCGTAAAATTCCGGTTCGTGATAGTCGCCTTGACCGTTGATCACATTCCAATAATCGAAGCCGGTCGGGTCCGCATTCCCGCCGTGCCCAAGGTGCCACTTGCCGATCATCGCGGTTTGATAACCGTCTGCCTGCAGCAGCTTTGGAAACGTGGTTTGCGTGCCGTCGAAATGCTCGTCGATTGCTTTTACGCCGTTCAGGTGATTGTATTTTCCCGTAAGGATGGCCGCCCTGCTTGGCGAACAAATCGAGTTCGTACAAAAACAATTATCGAAACGAATGCCTTCGCTGGCGATCCGGTCGATATTCGGCGTAACATTGACTTTGCTGCCATAACAGCTCATCGCGTGGGAAGCGTGGTCGTCCGACATAATAAATACAATGTTCGGCCGTTTCGTATGATTCATCTTCATTCCTCCATTTTTCGTTACTTTCGTTGTGGGATGTAAGCGGATTCATTCTGCTAAATGTGTTAGCCGGATCTTCGAATACACGTCGCCCCGGAACCGAATCTTAATCCGTCATGTCCGCAAGTATCCGTACTCAACACCCCTACACCGTCACCGGCGCGGCGGACTTGCGTATGCACAGCTTCGGCGGAAGAATCACCTTGCGCCATTCGCCGGACGCGGTCCCTTCGATCCGCTCGACGAGCATCTGCATGCCGATGGCGCCGAAGTCGTAGGCAGGCTGCGCCGCTACCGTTAGGTAAGGATCAACTACGTATCCGGCCTCCAGCTCGTCGAAGCAGACAACGGATATATCCTCCGGCACGCGGATTCCCCGCTGCAGCAGCGATCGAATCGCCCCCAGCGCCAGAAAGTTGTTCGCGGCAAATATAGCCGTCGGCGCCTCCCCGGCAGCGAACAGCCGGTTGACGATCGTTTCCCACTGCGCGTTCGTCCCTTGCGCCGTATAGCCCACTTCGATAAGATACTCTTTCTTCGATTCCAGCCCATGGAGACGGAGCGCTTCTTCATAGCCCGCTTTCCTCAGCCTCGCGGTAGACACGTCCGGCAAGCCGTTGAGCAGAGCGATGCGCCGATGTCCGAGAGAGATCAAATATTCCACCAGCTCGCGCGCTCCGGCCTTGCTGTCGCCCATCACCGCATCCGATTCGATTCCGGGGATATCCCGGTCCAACAAGACGAACGGAATGTCGTGCTGCTTCAGCTTGGCAAGATTGGCGGCCGAGCTGTCACCCGCCGGAGCGAAAAGCACGCCGTCGACTTTGGCGGATAAAATCGTATCGATATAATCCTTCTCTTTCTTCACATCCTCATCGCTGTTGCCGAGCAAAAGCCGATACCCGAGCCTGCGCGCCGCATCCTCCGCTCCCCGCACCAACGTGGTGTAGAACGGATTGCCGATATCGGTAATCAACAAAGACAATAGATTGCTCTTTTGCAGTACGAGGCTTCTGGCCATCTGGTTCGGCACATACTGCAGCTCTTTCATAATGGAGAGCACGCGTTGTCTCGTCTCTTCCCCGACCCGGCCTGAGTTATTGATAACCCGGGAGACGGTCATGGCGGAGCAATTCGCCCGCTTGGCAATGTCATAAATCGTTACCATATCTAGCTCCTTAGTTCTTAAAGCATCGAGTCTATCGTAATTATGTAGTATTTTATCGAGAAAATGTATTGACAGCAACGAATATCTTCGATAGTTTTGGGTTATCGATAACCCAATACAAATATAACATAGGAGTGATTGCGAATGGCAGGAGAGATCGGGACCGGGGCGGATGCGCTCACGGTAGACCCGAAGGATCATGTCGCCACCGCGCTGCGCGAGCTGAAGGCGGGACAAACCGTAACGTACAGGCTTTCGGAAGAGGTAAAAAGCATCGTGCTGGCTGACGACATTCCGTTCGGGCATAAGCTGGCGATTACGGATATTCCGCAAGGCGAGCAGATCCGCAAATACGGAGAAGTGATCGGCCGGGCAACGGCTTCGATCAAGGCGGGACAGCATGTGCACGTTCACAATGTGGAGGGCATTCGGGGCAGAGGAGACCAGGCGGCGCAAGGAGGACAAGGCGCATGAATAAATTTATGGGGTATGCCAGACCGAACGGGGAGTACGGCATTCGCAATCATTTGCTGATCATTCCTACGGTGATTTGCGCGAATCAGGTGTGCAGCCGAATTATGCAGTTAGTGCCTGAAAGCGTTGCCATTCCGCATCAGCACGGCTGCAGCCAGATCGGCGCGGACCGGGAGCGGACGTTTGAGACGCTGGCCGGAACCGGCAAAAATCCGAACGTCGGCGCAGTGTTGATCGTCAGTCTCGGCTGCGAGGTGGTCAATCCGTACGAGCTTGCGGATGCCATTCGCCCGGCCGGCAAGCGCGTGGAAGTGATCGACATCCAAGAAGTCGGCGGTTCGGTAAAGGCGATTCAAGCGGGAGCCGAGCTGGCGAAGGAGATGCGGCGGGAGCTGGATGCGCAGGACAAGGTTCCGGTGCCGTTCAGCGAGCTTCGCATCGGCGTCAAATGCGGCGGTTCCGACGCGACCTCGGGGATGGCGTCCAACCCTGCATTAGGTGCGGCTTCGGACATCCTGATCGACCGTGGCGGCACGGTAGTCATCAGCGAAACGACGGAAATTATCGGCGCGGAGCACGTGCTCGCCGCCCGGTGCGCGACTCCTGACGTCGCTCGGAAGCTGTACTCCTATGTGGAGCGGTTCGAGAAGGAAGTCGCCCGGATGGGCGCGGACATGCGCGGAGGCAACCCGAGCCCGGGCAATATTGCGGGCGGCCTGACGACGATCGAGGAGAAGTCGCTCGGCTGCATCAGCAAGTGCGGCACTTCTCCGTTAGTCGGCGCCTTCGAGTACGCGGAGCCGATTCCCGGCAAAGGCTTGTACTTCATGGATTCGCCGGGGAACGACATTGAATGTGTATCCGGTATGGCCGCAAGCGGCGTGCATCTCGTCTGCTTTACGACAGGACGGGGCACACCGACAGGATCCGCCGTCGTGCCGGTAATCAAAATTACCGGAAACAAGATGATGTTCCAGCGCATGGAGGATAACATGGACGTCGACGTCAGCGATATTCTCGACGGAACGGCCGGAGTCGGCGAGGCGGGCGCGCGCATCTGGAAAGAAATCGCCGCCGTGGCGGACGGAAAGCTTACGAAAGCGGAAATTTTAGGCCATCAGGAGTTCAGTATTAATCGGATCGGGCCGAGTCTATAAGGGGTGCTGAAAATTATGGGAAAGCTTGACGGGAAAATTGCATTGGTAACCGGCGGCAGCAGAGGAATCGGCGAAGCGATCGTTATGAGGCTGGCCGAGGAAGGGGCGCACGTCGCCATCAATTTCACCTCCGATCGGAGCAAGGCGCTTGCCGAGGAGGTCGCGGCGCGGGTGAAGGCGCTCGGCCGCAGCGCCATGACGGTGCAGGCCGATGTCGGCGTGAAGGAGCAAGTGCTGCGCATGTTCGATGAAGTGGAGGCCGGGCTCGGTCCGGTCGATATTTTGGTCAATAACGCGGGCATCGCCCCGTTCGAGCCGTTCCTCAAGGTTACGGAAGAAACTTGGGACCGCACCTACAACACGAACGTGAAATCGATCTTCCTATGCGCCCAAAGAGCGGCGGAGGGCATGATTCAGCGCAGATACGGGAAAATCGTCAACGTACTGTCCACCGCGAGCTTGGTCGTAACGAGCCCGATCATTCCGCATTACCAATCCTCGAAGGCGGCGGCGCACATGCTGACGAAAGGGATGGCGATCGAGCTGGGCAAGTTCAACATTAACGTCAATGCCGTCGGACCGAGCACGGTCGATACCGACATGTGCACCGATTATTTGGCCGACCCGGAAATTCGCCGCAAAGAAGTCGAGGCGAATCCGATGAAACGGCTCGGTACGGCCAAGCAAATCGGGGATGCGGTCGTATTTCTGGCGTCGGAGGACGCCATGCAGGTGAACGGCCACCTGCTGATGGTGGACGGCGGATTGACCGTGAAGGCGGCGCAGCCTGACGACCATATGGAGCGATAGAACAACGCGAATTTCGGACTGATAACTTTATTGAGCGGATAAGGAGTGAATAAGGCTATGCGGTTAAAAGGAAAGGTTGCGCTTATTACCGGGTCCGGCTCGGGAATCGGGAGAAGCTCGGCGCTCTTGTTCGCAAGAGAAGGAGCAAGCGTTATTGTGAACGACGTGTCGGAGGAGAAGGGTCAAGAAACGGTCGCGGCCATTCAGGAGGAAGGCGGGCAAGCGGCCTTCATCGGGGCGGACGTTACGGATCCGGTATCTGTGGATGCGATGGTAAAGCGCGCGATCGAGCGGTTCGGCGTCATCGACGTGCTGTTCAACAACGCGGGGATCAGCGGGGTCGGCGCGCTGCACGAGGTGGAGCCGGACGCGTGGGACCGGGTTATGAACGTCAATATCCGGGGCGTCTATTTGCCCAGCAAATATGTGCTTCCTCATATGATGGAGCGGAAATCCGGCACCATTATCAACATGTCGTCCTGCATCGCCGAAATCGGCCTTGCCCGAAGGGCGTCTTACGCGGCGACAAAGGGTGCGGTCTTGGCATTGACGAAGTCGATGCAGGTAGATTACGCTCCTTATAACATTCGCGTGAACGCGCTGCTGCCGGGCACGATTTTAACGCCGTTCGTCGAGAACTATCTCAGAACCTCGTATGACGATCCGGAGGCCGCCATTGAAGGGATCAAGAAGCGTCAGTTAAGCGGTGACCTCGGCCGCCCGGAGGATGTAGCCAAGGCTGCGCTGTTCCTCGCTTCCGACGAATCTTCCTTTATGATGGGCTCTCCGCTTTATATCGACGGCGGAGTTGTGTTCGGGAAGAACGCGTAATTTTTGATAGGAGGGTTAATCTGCCATGAAGCTTGTTACGCTGGAACAAGAGGGACAATACCGTTTAGGGGTCAAAACGGACCGCGGAATCGTCGATATCGCCTCCGCCCTGCAGGCTCATCCTGCAAACGGGGCGGTATACAGCGATGTCATGCAGGTGATTGAGGAAGGCGAGGCTGCGGTTGCGGCGTTGGAGTCGTATGTGTCGGCGCTGCCGCTGGAAGGCGGTCCTGCTTATTTGCTGGACGAGGAGCAAGTGCAGTGGGGACCGTGCGTAACCCGCCCGAATAAAATCATTTGCGTCGGCTTGAACTACCGAAAGCATGCGGAGGAGACGAACGCGCCGATCCCGCAGTATCCGATTTTGTTCAACAAATTCAACAATACGTTGACCGGCCATCGGAAGGACGTTGCCGTTCCGTCGGTGACGGAAAAGCTCGACTATGAAGCGGAGCTTGTCATCGTCATCGGCAAGAAGGCGAAGAACGTTTCGAAAGAGAGCGCGCTGGATTACGTATTCGGCTATTGCGCGGTGAACGATCTGTCCGCCAGAGATTTGCAGATGCGCACGAATCAGTGGCTGCTCGGCAAAACGTGCGACGATTTCAGCCCGCTCGGCCCTTACTTGGTGACGGCCGACGAGGTCGGAGACCCGAATAAGCTGTCGATTAAAGCAGTCGTGAACGGAGAGGTGCGGCAAAACTCCAACACCTCCGACATGATCTTCTACTGCGACGAAATCGTAAGCTATATTTCCCGGCACATGACGCTCGTTCCCGGAGACATTATTTTGACCGGAACGCCGGAGGGAGTCGTACTCGGATATCCGCCGGAGAAGCAGGTATACCTGAAGCCGGGCGACGAAGTGACGATCGAAATCGAGAAGCTGGGGTCGCTTACGAACCGTTTTGTAGCCGATCGAGATTAATGGAGGTGCGGCTGCATGCGAATCGATGCGCACCAGCATTATTGGAAGATAGGCCGCGGCGATTACGGGTGGCTGACGCCGTCGGCCGGCATTCTTCACAGGGATTACATGCCTGCCGATTTGGCGCCTGAGCTTAAGGCCAACGGTATTGAGAAAACCGTCGCGGTTCAGGCCGCGCCGACCGTTGCGGAGACGGAGTTTCTTCTGGAGCTGTGCGAACGGGAAAACAGCCTGGCCGGCGTGGTCGGCTGGCTCGACCTTGAGGGCGGCGGCTTCGAGGAGCAGCTGCTGCGGTTGAAGCGTAATCCGTATTTTCTGGGGATTCGGCCGATGCTGCAGGATCTTGAGGACGATGCTTATATTTTGCGTCCGAAGGTGCTCGAATCGCTTCGGCTGCTGGCGGAGCATCAGGTGCGGTTCGACGTGCTCGTCTTTCCGCGCCACCTGCCGCATATCGTTACGCTGCTGGAGCGGGTTCCGGGCTTGAAAGCCGTGGTGGACCATCTGGCAAAGCCGTCGATTGCCGAAGGCATTACGGAGCCGTGGGGTTCCTTGATGCGGGACATTGCGTCGTATCCGAACGTATATTGCAAGCTTTCCGGCATGGTGACGGAGGCTCTGCACCAGGCTTGGAAGCAAGAAGATTTCGTGCCGTATGTACACCATGTAATCGATGCATTCGGAACGTCGCGCGTTATGTTCGGCAGCGACTGGCCGGTGTGCCTGCTGTCGGCGTCGGATTACGGCGAGGTAGTCGCCGTGCTGGAGCGGGCGCTGCCGGACGGCATGTCGGAGCGGGAGAAGGAGCGTCTGTTCGGCCTGAACGCGGCGGAGTTTTACGGACTGGATCCGGCGACGGGCGTCCGGAACTGGTAACTCGGCCCCGTTTGTCGATCGCTGGTGTCGATATTTCCGAGGAAATGGATGTTTCCTCTCGTTTATTGTCGCAAAAGCAACTCGTACCGAACAAAACAAAGGGCTGCAGCCGGGGATCAACCTCGGAGCAGCCCTTTATGCATTGCGTTAGTGCACTCGTTGTACGCACTCGTTTACGCGCTGAATGACCTCGTCCTCGGTCATGCCTTGCGCGTTGATGACGGATGCCTGCGTCGCGCGGTCGGTCATGCCCATCATGTTTTTGTCCTCGCCGGAGATGACGCAGCAATCGCACGCCTCCAGGTTGCCGGACATGTCCATAACTTCGTAGCCGCTGTTGTGCAGCGCGTCTTTAATATTGCCCAAGCTGTTCTCTACGGCAACTTTTGCCATGTTCGTTCGTCACTCCCGTGAATAGGTAATGTTTGGTTCACGGGATATTGTGGCTTGAACGGCCTTGTCTTATGCATCGCGTTTGGGAGTGGCCGACGCATGGCCGTCCGCAGCCGCGCATAAGCGCCAGGCGTCGGCGGCATCGGCACCCGCATGCCGAAGCTTCTTCGAAGCGATTTCCGGGAGCCGTTCCGAGACGGCAATCTCCTGCGCTGTACGCACATATTGTTCCGCCATCCCGGCTGCGGTCAACCGTTTCGCGCGGCGACTTGCTTCGGTTGCTGCTGTCTGTACCGTTTCTGCGGAATCCTTTTGAAAGTCTAAGATGCATTGAATCATGGAATCCGTATCATACGGATCGAATTGATACCGGTACTGCTCCCCGACAATTTCTTTCATCCCCCCGCGGCTGCCGATGATCGGCGGAACGCCCGCACGCAGTGCTTCAAGGACAACATAACCGAACGGCTCCCAGCGCGAAGGCACGAGCAGCGCGTCGATGTCAGCAAAAAACGCGGCCTTCCCGGCCTCATCCAGACGATCGAGCCATCGAACCCGGCTGTCCAAACCGAACCGCCTCGCATCGAGCTCCGCTTCGATCCGATATGCCGCGTCCTCCGCGCCGCATGCAATCCACAGCTCGCCTTCGACGAATCGGAACGCGGCGAGCGCTTCGCGCAGCCCTTTGCGGTAATCGCAGCGGCCGAGAAACCCGAACCGAGTTCGATGTCCGGCGGGAGCGGCCTTCGGCTCTGCGAACGATCCGGCAATTCCGTTATAAATAACGCGCGCCTTCGGCTCCAAATCCGGATACAACAGCAGCAGCTTGCCGCGCTCCGCCTCGGACACGCAGACGATCCGGTCGGCCCGGTCGCACATCCGCTCGAAACGGCCTGCAACGGCATCATTGCCCCCATAAGGGTCAAGCAGGCTCCAAGGCTCGGTCGTCGGCACGGAGTGGACGGCGAAAATCATGCTTCGGCCGCGCAGCACGGAGTCATGGGTCAAGCAGCTCAAGCCATAATAATGAAATATTGCCGCATCGAAATCGAGCTTGTTGATGACGTCCATATCGTATAAGCCTATATGCTTGACCCTTTCCGCGGCGGCCCATGTTTCGGGATGCCCCGTCAGATGAATGAACTCCGTCTCCGGCCCGCTTGCACGGTAAAGCTCGTTGACGCATGTCCCGGCCCCGCCGGAGACATCCTCTCCGAATTCCGCCGAAAAATGTTTCACGTTGACCACAACTTTCCACGCTCCACGGTTTGCGCCCCTAGTAACATAGTGATATAATCCATAAATGGGAACAAATATTCTCTTATTGGCATGGTGATCCAATGAGCGGTTTTGCCGTTTTAGACAAAAAATTCGAACTGGTATCCGAGTACGCACCGCAAGGCGACCAGCCGCAGGCGATCGAGAAGCTTGTGGAAGGCGTCTTGAACGGGAAGAAGTATCAGACGCTGCTGGGAGCTACCGGCACAGGCAAGACGTTCACAATCGCCCAGACGATTGCGCGTCTGAACCGGCCGACGCTCGTCATTGCGCACAACAAGACGTTGGCGGCGCAGCTGTACAGCGAATTTAAGGAATTTTTCCCGAACAATGCGGTGGAATACTTTGTAAGCTACTACGACTATTATCAACCGGAAGCGTACGTTCCGGCAACCGACCTCTTTATAGAGAAGGACTCGAGCGTAAACGATGAGATCGATAAGCTGCGGCATTCCGCAACGAGCTCTTTGTTCGAACGCCGCGACGTCATTATCGTGGCGAGCGTCTCCTGCATCTACGGTCTCGGTTCTCCTACGGAGTACCGGGATCTTGTGCTGAGCTTGAGAGTCGGTACGGAGCATTCCCGCAACGAGATTTTGCATAAGCTTGTAGATATTCAATATCAGCGCAACGACTTTAATTTCGCCCGCGGTACGTTCCGCGTCCGCGGCGACGTGGTGGAGATTTTTCCGGCCTCCACGCAGGAGCGCGCGATTCGCATCGAGCTGTTCGGCGACGAAATCGAGCGCATTACAGAAATCGATGTGTTAACCGGCGAAATTATCGGAGAGCGAGAGCATGTCGCGATTTTCCCGGCGTCTCACTTCGTTACGCACGAAGAGACGATGAAACGGGCGCTTGAGAACATTGAGCGAGAGCTCGAAGAGCGTCTCGAGGAGCTGCGCGAGCGTGGAAAGCTGCTCGAAGCTCAGCGGTTAGAGCAGCGCACCCGTTACGACCTCGAGATGATGCGGGAGGTCGGCTTTTGCTCCGGCATCGAGAACTACTCCGGGCCGCTCACCTTCCGTCCAAGAGGCGCAACTCCTTATACGTTAATGGACTTTTTTCCGAAAGACATGCTGATCGTCGTGGACGAGTCGCACGTCACGCTGCCGCAGGTTCGCGCCATGTACAACGGGGACAGAGCCCGTAAAGAAATTCTCGTGGAGCACGGCTTCCGACTGCCGTCGGCGCTTGATAACCGTCCGCTGCGGTACGAGGAATTCGAAGAAAAGATCAACCAAATTATTTACGTCTCCGCCACGCCGGGTCCGATCGAGCAGGAGCAATGTCCGGAAATGATCGAGCAAATTATTCGCCCGACCGGCCTGGTCGATCCGATCATCGAAATCCGGAAGACGAAGGGCCAAATCGACGACCTGATCGGCGAAATCCGGGATCGCGTCGATAAAGACGAGCGCGTTCTCGTAACGACGCTTACGAAGAAGATGGCGGAGGACTTGACCGATTATATGAAGGAAGTCGGCATTAAAGTACGCTATCTTCACTCCGATATTAAGACGCTGGAACGGATTCAGATTTTACGTGAGCTCCGCCTCGGCGTATTCCATGTACTGGTCGGGATTAACCTGCTTCGGGAAGGCTTGGACTTGCCGGAGGTATCCCTGGTAGCTATTCTGGACGCAGATAAAGAAGGCTTCCTGCGTTCGGAGCGGTCGCTCATCCAGACGATCGGGCGTGCAGCCCGGAATGCGGATGGACGCGTGATCATGTATGCGGATAAAATAACGGATTCGATGGATAAGGCGATGAAGGAAACCGAACGCCGCCGGGCGATCCAGACCGCTTATAACGAACAGCACGGCATTACCCCGCAAACCGTTCGCAAGAAGGTGAGAGACGTCATCGAAGCGACGAAGGTGGCGGAGGAGAAGTCCGGCTATTTGGCGGAAGTAAAGGCGTCGAAGCTGTCGAAGAAGGACCGCGCAAACCTGATCGAGCGGTTGGAGCAGGAGATGAAACAGGCGGCGAAGGATTTGCAGTTCGAACGGGCCGCCGAGCTTCGCGACGCCATTATGGAATTGAAAGCGCAGGGCGCGTAAAAAAGGAAACGGGTTCGCCCGCTGCGGTTGGGATCCGAGATAGGAGGAAGGTTTCGTGGCACAAGATAACATAGTGATCAAAGGCGCCCGCGCACACAACTTGAAAAATATCGACGTAACGATTCCGCGCGACAAATTCGTCGTGCTGACCGGCTTAAGCGGCTCCGGCAAATCTTCGCTGGCCTTCGATACGATTTATGCGGAGGGACAGCGCAGATACGTCGAGTCGCTGTCGGCTTACGCGCGGCAGTTTCTCGGGCAGATGGACAAACCGGATGTGGACTCGATCGACGGTCTCTCCCCGGCCATCTCCATCGATCAGAAGACGACCAGCCGGAACCCGCGTTCCACCGTCGGCACGGTAACGGAAATCTACGATTACCTGAGGCTGCTGTATGCGCGAATCGGACGTCCGCATTGCCCCGTACACGGGACCGAAATCGCATCGCAGACGGTCGAGCAGATGGTCGACCGGATTATGGAGTATCCGGAGCGGACGAAGCTGCAAATTATGGCGCCGATCATCAGCGGGAAGAAGGGCGAGCACGCGAAAGTGTTCGAGGACATCCGCAAGCAGGGCTTTGTGCGCATTCGCGTCGACGGCGAGATGCGGGAAGTAACCGACGAGATCGTTCTGGAGAAAAATAAGAAGCATACGATTGAAGTCGTCGTCGACCGCATCGTGGTGAAGGACGATGTGCAGGCGCGGCTTGCCGATTCGTTGGAGACGGCGCTGAAGCTGTCGGACGGCAAAGTGCTTGTCGACGTGCTGGACACGAAGGAAGAGCTGCTGTTTTCCTCCAAGCTGGCGTGTCCGGAGTGCGGCTTCAGCATGGACGAGCTTTCGCCGCGGATGTTTTCGTTCAACAGCCCGTTCGGGGCGTGTCCCGAATGCGACGGGCTCGGCGCGAAGATGATCGTGGACCCGGACCTGCTGTGCCCGGACCAGTCGAGAGCGATAGCGGACGGAGCATTCGAAGCTTGGGCGGGCAGCACGTCGAACTATTACCCGCAATTTCTGATGGCCGTATGCGATCATTACAAAATACCGGCCGATATCCCGGTCGCCGAGCTCACGAAAGGCCAGATGAGCATTCTGCTGTACGGAACCGGCGGGGAGCGAGTGCGCTTCCGTTACGAGAACGAATTCGGCGTAACGCGAGATGCCGCGGTGCCGTTCGAAGGCATTATTCCGAACCTGGAGCGCAGATACCGCGAAACGGCTTCCGACGGCATTCGGGAATATATCGAGCAGTACATGAGCGCGAAGCCTTGCGGCAGCTGTAAGGGCCAAAGACTGAAGCCGGAAATTCTTGCAGTGACGGTCGGCGGGGAAAATATCGCGCACGTAACGGATTTGTCCATTAACGACGCGGTCAACTATTTCGAAGGCTTGAAGTTAAGCGAGAAGGAGCAGACGATCGCCAACTTGATTTTGAAGGAAATCGGTTCGCGTCTCGGCTTCTTAAAGAATGTCGGACTCGACTATTTGACGCTGAGCCGAGCAGCGGGCACATTGTCCGGCGGCGAGGCGCAGCGCATTCGGCTTGCGACGCAGATCGGCTCCTCGCTTATGGGCGTACTCTACATTTTGGACGAGCCGAGCATCGGTTTGCATCAGCGCGACAACGACAAGCTGATCCGGACGCTGGAGCATATGCGCAATCTCGGAAATACGCTGATCGTCGTCGAGCATGACGAAGATACGATGCTTGCGGCCGATTACATTATCGATATCGGGCCGGGCGCCGGCATCCACGGGGGCAATGTCGTGGCCTCAGGAACGCCGAAGGAAGTGATGGCGGACGATAACTCACTTACCGGCCAATATTTGAGCGGCAAGAAGTTCGTCCCTGTGCCTCTGAAGCGCCGTCAGCCGAACGGCAAATGGATCGAAGTGCGCGGGGCGCGGGAGAACAATCTCAAGAACGTTAACGTGAAATTCCCGCTTGGCGTATTTACGGCCGTTACCGGCGTGTCGGGAAGCGGCAAGAGTACGCTTGTCAACGAAATATTGTACAAGACGCTCGCCCGCGATTTGAATCGGGCCCGCACGCGTCCGGGCGCCTATAAGGAAATTAAGGGGCTTGAGCATATCGACAAGGTCATCGATATCGACCAATCCCCGATCGGGCGCTCGCCGCGCTCCAATCCGGCGACGTATACCGGCGTGTTCGACGATATCCGCGACGTATTCGCCGTAACGAACGAAGCGAAGATTCGCGGCTATAAGAAGGGCCGCTTCAGCTTCAACGTGAAGGGCGGACGCTGCGAAGCGTGCCGGGGCGACGGCATCATCAAGATCGAGATGCACTTCCTGCCGGACGTGTACGTGCCCTGCGAAGTGTGCAAGGGGCAGCGTTACAACCGTGAGACGCTGGAGATCAAGTGGAAGGGCAAATCGATCGCGGACATATTGGATATGACGATCGAGGACGCATGCGAGTTTTTCGCTAACGTGCCGAAAATTCACCGCAAGCTCCAGACGCTGCTTGACGTCGGCGTCGGCTACATGCGTCTCGGCCAGCCGGCTACGACGATGTCCGGCGGCGAAGCGCAGCGCATCAAGCTGGCGTCGGAGCTGTACCGCCGCAGCACGGGGCGCACGCTGTACATCCTCGACGAGCCGACGACGGGTCTGCACGTGCATGACATCGCCCGCCTGCTCGAGGTGCTGCATCGCCTGGTCGACTCCGGCGAAAGCGTGCTTGTGATCGAGCACAACCTCGACGTGATCAAGACGGCCGACTGGCTGATCGACCTCGGACCGGAGGGCGGCAGCGGCGGCGGCACGATTGTGGCGTCCGGGACGCCGGAGGAGCTGTGCAAGGTGAAGGAGTCTTATACGGGTAAGTATCTGAAGCCCGTCCTTGAGCGCGATTTGGCACGGACGAAGGAGCAGCTGAAGCAGGAGGAGCCGACAACCGAAGCGGCGGTATAAGGGACAACGGAAATATTGTAGAATCAGAAAGTCCTAGGGTTACTGCCTAGGGCTTTTTTGTATTATTGAGAAACAAACGCCGAATGGAATTGTCATCGACATTGACAAATTAGTCAGCTGCGGCTGACAAATTAGTCAATATAATTGACAAGCGGAGCGGGTTGTCAGCGATATTGACAAATTAGTCAGTGCTGGCTGCCAAAATAGTCATTATCGCTGACAAACGATATGCCGATCCGCTCGTCGGCTAACCGAAAGGTGCATCCGAGTGCGCGAAACGGGCTAAATTAAATGCGCAATAGAGCCGAACCCCTCCAAACTGAACTTACCGCTATGTAAGCTCACTTTTGTTATGGAGCACTCATGAATTAACCGGCTCTGCTCCTTTAAAAAATCAGGGTAAAACACGTTCAATTCCTCCTCGGGGATGACATTGACCAAAAAATCGGTGATCAATCCGCCGTGGGTGACAATGACAACGCATTCGCCACGATGCCCCTCCGCCAGCTCTTTCAAACACGCAGTCAGCCGTTCCCCGGCTCCTCTTGCGGAATCGCCGACCGGCGGGATATAGTCGCGGTCTCGCGTACAGCGGTCCCACATTTCGACAAATTCCTCAAACGCTTGCCCCGGCAAGTCCCCCCAGTTGGCGCGCTCCCGCAGCCGAACATCCTCAACAAAAGCACTGTTGGCCTCCTTTGCGATGATCGCGGCCGTTTCCTTCGCTCGTTTCAACGGACTGCTGACGACGGCTGCGATCGGCATACCGCGGAAATACCGCGCCGTTGCCTGAGCCTGCAATAGGCCGTCCGACGATATAGAGACATCGCCCGTTCCCTTTTCCTTCTTGCCATGTCTCACAAGATAGAAAGTAGCGCTCATACCAAACCTCAACTCCTCACGCTGCCTTATTCGACGAAACGAAACGGCATGCCTGCCCGGCATGCCGTTAACGGATGGAACGAACCTTTTTACCCCTTAATGCCCGTCATCGCGATGCCCTCAATGACATACCGCTGCGTGAACAAATACGCAATCAACGCGGGGACGAGCGCGATCGTCGAACCGGCCATCATGAGCGTCCAGTCCGTAATATAGAGCCCCTTAAACATATTGAGCATGAGCGGGACGGTGTACAAATTCGGCGTGCTTAAGAATATGACCGGGTGGAAGAAGTTGTTCCACATATACAGAAACGTAAAGATACCGAGCGCGGACAAGGACGGCTTCACGAGCGGCAGCATAATCCGGAAGTAGATGGTCGGCAGGCTGGCGCCGTCCACGATGGCCGCCTCGTCGAGATCTTTCGGGATCGTCAGGAAAAATTGCCGCAGCAGAAACACCCCGAAGGCACTGAACAGCGCAGGAGGGACGATGATCGACAGGTGCGTATCCAGCCAGCCGATTTCCTTCATGATCAAGTACAGCGGAATAATCGTGACTTGCTCCGGCACCATCATCATCGCCACGAACAAAATAAACAGCACGTTTCGGAATGGGAAATTGATTTTGGCGAACGAAAACGCCGCCAGCGAACAGGTAAACAGCTGCAGTAAAACAACAAGCAATGAAATATATATGCTGTTGAAGTACGCTCGGCCGAAAGGGAGCGCCTGCAACGATCTTTCGAAGTTGCTCCAGACGAACGGGTCCGGAATCCATTTGGGCGGAATGAGGAAAATTTGCGAGATGTCCTTTAACGAGCTGGATGCCATCCAAAACAACGGAAGCACCATAAGACACGCCCCGGCAATCAGAACAATATGCAAAATCAGCTCGCCTACCGAGAATCGAAACCGGACAGGCGACTTCATCCTCCGAGGGGAAACAGGCAATGCCGCGTGATCAGCCTTCATAATGAACCCACCGCCTCGAAATTCTCATTTGGATTAAGGTCAACACCAGAATGATCAAAAACATCAGCACGGCCGCAGCGGAGCTTCTGCCGAACGCAAAGTCCTGAAAGGCGTAGTCATACAGATGGAACACAAGCACGCGGCTTGCGTTGCCCGGCCCGCCGCCGGTCATGACGAGAATTTGGTCGAACACCTTGAAGGAATTAATGATGGCGATCACCGTAATGAAAAAGGTGGTCGGCGACAGCAGCGGAAGCGTAATGCTCCAAAACTGCTGAAACCGGCTTGCCCCGTCGATTTCGGCCGCTTCGTAGTACGACCTCGAAATACCTTGCAGACCTGCCAGAAAAATGACCATATTGAACCCGATACCGAGCCATACGCTCAAGATGGCGACGGAAGGAATGACGTAATTCGGATCCGTCAGCCAACGGGGGCCTTGGATGCCGAAAAACATTTTCAAGTACGTGTTGACGATGCCGAAGTCCGGGTTCAGCAGCCACATAAACACGATCGCAACGGCAACGGTTCCCGTGACGGTCGGCATGAAATAAACGATTCGGTAAAACGTTTTGCCGGCGATATGATTCAGCGCGATGGCGACGAGCAGACCGATAACGATGCTGCTCGGAACGGAAAGGACGCTGTACCATAGCGTGTTTTTCAAGGCGACGTGTAAATCCGTATCTCCGAACATGTACGTAAAGTTATCGAAACCGATAAAGCGCTTGGCCCCGAATCCGTCCCATTTCATCGTGCTCAGCACGAATACGGAGATTAAGGGGAGGAGCGAGAAGCAAAGCATTCCGATCAGTTGGGGAAGGATGAAAATATATCCCCACAGCGTATCCGAATGGCGTTTTTTCATCAGCTTTTCTCCTTCCGTCGGAAAGTGGCGTAAGCCAAAGGAAGGCGTGCCGACAGCGCAGCCTTCCTTCGGTTCACCCTAAGCCGGTTTGGTCGGCATAATTGTTACTTGCCTGACTTGAACTCTTCGATTTTTTTCGCAGCCGCGTCCGCGACGTTCTTCAAGCCGGCGTCGAAGCCGACATCGGTCAGCCACAGCTCCTCGAGCTTCGTCTGAATTTCGCTGGCAAGTCCCGGAACGGCCGCCTCTTCGAGCCAGAGCGCATATCCGATTTCGCGGGCGTCAAGGAAATATTGCGCATGCTCCGGATCGTTGCCCTCGAGAACGAGATTGTCGGCGCCCAGTACGGACGGAACGGCGTTGCCGCCGCCTTGGAGGCGGAACGTCTGGCCTTCCTTGTTAACGAACTCGGACATGAACACCCAAGCCGCGTCTTTGTTTTTCACGTTCTTGTTCATCACGAGATATGCGGTCGGAATGCCGGCCGGCTCGATTTTGTTGCCGGTATTGGTCGGGTACGGCACAACGTCGTATTCGAGCGCATCGTTCTTGCTGAATACCGGGAGCATCCAACGTCCGGCGCCGAGGAAACCGAGCTGGTTGGACATGAACATCGCGTCGCCGCCTTGGCCCTTCGGAAGGGAGCCGGAGAACGTGAAGTTGCCCGCTTTAATATTGTCGTAAATAAACTTCATTGCTTCTTTGCCCTTGGCATCTTCATGAAGAATGAATTTTCCGTTAGCGTCGTAGACTTTGCCGCCGTTGCTCGTTACCCAGCTGTAGTACGGCGACCACCAGGAATCAACAACGAGTCCGTACTTGCCGGCTGCTTTGATTTTTTCCGTCATCGCTTGGAACGTCTGCCAATTCCATTGTCCTTTTTCGTACAAATCGGTCGGAAGATCGTTAATGCCGGAATCCTTCAGCACCTTCTTATTGAACCAAAGCAGCATCGGGTTGCAGTCGACCGTCAGTCCCCAGATGTCGTTGCCTTGCTTCGCCGCCCCGTACAAACCTTCGACGAGGTCGTTCGGGCCGAGGGCGCTGCCCGGCGCTTCCATGTACGAGTTGAGCTGCACAACGGAGCCGTTGGCAACAAGCTGCGAGATCAAGCCGTCGCCGGAGTAAAACACGTCAGGCGCCGTATTGCCGCTAAGCTGCGTTAAAATTTTTTGATCGTAACCGTCGTTAGGAATGGGAATCAATTCGGCTTGAATGTCAGGATGTCGTTTGTTGAAATCCTCCGTGAACTCTTGGAAGCGTCCCAGCTCGCCCGGATTGCCCCAGGTCGACCATGTAATCTTTACTTTCTCGCCTCCGGATTTGCCGGAGCCGGAGCCTCCGCCCCCGCCTCCGCCCGAGCATGCTTGCAGCAGTAACGCGGAACCGAGCAGCAGGACAGTCAAAAGCTTCATCTTCTTCATGCCATATCCCCCTAGATTGAGATAATAACACTTACTGTTCTTCATTCTAGCAAGCGCTTTCATCGACTGTCATGAGGAGAAGTTTCAAAAAAGGTGTCTTTTTTTCCGAATCATATTGAAAAGCGATGAAAGCTGCCCGCACATGCGCGAACTTCTCTTATTTGCCTTGACATTCCTTCGGCGACATTCCGAAAACCTTTCGGAACTGCTTGCTGAAATGCTTCACATCGTTGAAGCCGCATCGTTCCGCGACCTCGTAAATTTTATAATTTCCCTCCTGAAGAAGCTGCTTTGCGGCATGGAGCCGGGTACTCGTAAGGAAGTCGATAAAGGTCATGCCGGTGTGCTTTTTGAACTGCTCGCTGAAATAGTTCCGGCTCATGGAAATATGGGCGGCTGCGTCGGATAATCCGATATCCTCATGGTACCGGCTTTTGATATAATCGACAGCCTTCTGAATCCATTTGCCGTGGAAGCCTTTGTTCTCATTATTCGCCGGGCATACCCGGTCGAACAGGATGAAGAGGTGTGCTTTCAGCGCACGGATGTGGGAGCAGCGATCGATTTCGGCGAGCTGCTCGGCCCAATCGGCCTTATGGGCGGGCGCCGTCGACAAGAGCACATGAACGATTTCTTTCGCTTGGTCGGCGACTTCAGCTCTCGTGCTTGCGGCATCCCAGGAGGCGGCGATTTTGATCAGCAGCTCGTAGCCTTTCTCGGTGAAGCCTTCCGTCAACGCATGCTTAAGCGCAATTTTGCATTCTTGAAATTTGGCGGAATCCATCATTTCTTTGCCGCTGCGGACATGCTGAGAGACGGTGTAAACGCAGCCGCTTCCGTCAAAAAATATACGCTGCAGAGAGGAAAGCGCCTCTTGATAAGCCTTTGTAAGCTCGGAGTCGTTATGGTATACGGCGGAAATCCCGACGGTGCAGGCGAGACCGGCTTGCTGCCATTGCCCGTGAAGCTCGGTAACCTGCTCCGGAGCGCAGCGATCTTTTTCTACGGGGCACCAGAGCACGATTTGCTTATTTCCGTATCGGACCGCGTATCCGTTCGGAAGAAGGCGGTAGAACAGCTCCGTTAAACGGTCGTAACGGTCGGCGGACGGAGCCTCCGGCGAGCAAACGGCCACGGCGTAACGTACCGGTCCGCGCCCTGCGGCAGGCGGCCGCCACTCCTCGAAGCCTTCCAAAGCCGCCAGCAGCGAGCGTTCTCCGTGCGATCGTTTCTCTTGAATGAGCTGGGCTTGGACCCGGCTCAGCGAGCGATGAAGATCGTTCGGCTCCAAGCGGGCTTTCAGCAAATAATCGGAGGCGCCCAGCCTCATACCTTCGCGGGCGAATTCAAATTCGTTATGACAGCTGAGCAGGACGATCTTAACATTCGGGTACTGCTCGCGAACCGCCTTCGACAGCTCCAGGCCGTCCATGACCGGCATCGAAATGTCCGTGATGACGATGTCGACGGGGTGCTCCTTGAGCGTGTGCAAGGCGCGTTTGCCGTTCGAGGCTTCGCCCACCACCTTGAAGCCGTTGGCGCTCCAATCATACAGGGTTCGAAGGCCGGCTCTGGCAAGCGGTTCGTCATCTACGATCAGGACGTTATACGACATGAGGTTCCCCCTCCTTCGGCAAATTGGCGGCCAGCCGCAGCGTAACGGTCGTCCCTTCGCCGTAACGGCTGGCAACGGTCAGTCCGTATGATGCTCCGTAGAACAGCTGAAGCGTCTGGTGAACGTGGAACAGGCCGATTTTGGTCATGCCGCGGGGCTGGGACCGACTTTGCTCGATCAGCCTCGCCGCCCGCTCCTCTTCTATGCCTATGCCGTCATCCGCGATTTGTATATGGATGTCTCCGCCGTCCTTGCGGGCGGTAACGGTAATGCTCCCGGCGCCGTCTTTGGGGGCGATGCCGTGAAATATCGCGTTCTCGACAATCGGCTGAAGCAGCATGCGCGGAATGACGACGGCGCGCAGCTCCTCCGGACAGTCGATCGCCAGAGAGAGCGGCCGGTCCAAATACCGGTAGCGCTGAATGACCATGTAGTTTTCCAGCAGGTCGAATTCTTCGCCTAGCGATACGAAGGTGCCGCCCCGTTCGATGCTGGCTTCAAGAAGCGGGATCAAATTCGTGATGGAGCGGTTCACGTCGTCGTGGCGCCGGAAGCGGGCAAGATGCCGGATCGTGTTCAGCGTATTGTAGAGGAAGTGGGGATTGATTTGATACCGAAGCGCCCGAATTTCCGCCTTCTTTTTTTCCGCTTCCTCGGTTTCCTTCTGGATGATCAGCAGCCGAATCTGCTCGATCATCCGGTCGAAGCTGCGCCCGAGCTGCCCGATTTCGTTGGAGCCGGGGAACCGGCTTCGCACCGTCAAATCTCCCGAGGCGCCGCGCCGCATCAGCCGGTTCAGATGGACGAGCGGGCGGGCGATTTTCGTGGTGACGACACCGCCGATTACGAGCGCGTAAAGAGCCGAGCACGCCATAATAACCGCCGTAAGACGGCCGATCTGCTTGGTGTCCTTATGCAGCTCTTCTATGGGGACAAGACCCATGACGTACCACTCGTTCATGAGCCGCTTCGGGATGATGAGCAGCTCGTGGCCGTTATAGTGCCGGATATACTGGTTGGCGGTCAAATCGAATGGCGACGGACTGCCGTAAAGCGTTTTGTCGGGGTGATAAATGTAGTTGTTGCTTTGATCGACGACGAAGGTGTAGCCGGTGTCCCCGAAAGTAACGTTCTGCAGCTCTTGGGTCAGATGCGTGCCCCGCACCTCGATAAACAAGACGCCGAGCAGCTCGCCGTTGTCCCTGTTTTTCACCGCGCGGCCCAGCCCGAATACCGGAATGCCGATATCGGCCTGTTTCAGAAAGGACTTGGAGGTGAGGCCGAACCAGACCGGCTTGCCGTCGGCTTTAATAATCCGGTGAAACCATTCCTCGTCCCAATGTCCGGTCATATTGGCCGTCGAGCTGAAAATATTGTTTTGCCGGTTAATGTCGAAGATGTAAATGTCCATGATTTCCGACGAGTTGTTCAGAATCGAATATAATTGTTGGCTGGCTTCTTTGTTTAAGGTGAAATACTCGAACGGGGTCATTTCCTTGCTGTCGGCTTCTAAAGCATCCATAATTTTCGGATTGCCGAGAATGAACATCGAATTGTCTTCCAGCTTTTTTAGAATAAGGTTCACTTTGTCGCTGACTTGGGTTACCGTAACGGTTGCGACCTTGCCCACCTGGTCTTCGATAATGGCTGCCGAATGCCGGTAGCTGAAGTATCCGCCGACGGCGACGGGAATGATCATGCCGATAAAGAACAGAAAAAACAACTGGCCGGTAATCGAATGGAAAAATGAGCGCCACTTACGGATCATGCCCTAAACAGCCCCCTATCACCATCGTATTTATTTTGAAAGCGATTACAAATAATTATGGGCAATATTCCGTTATTTGACAATGGGGATTTTGGAGGTGGTTTTTAGGAAGTAGTATAGGGCTTCATTTCCGGCTTCGGGTGCGAGGCAAATATTTCGGTTAGGCGGGGGAAGTGCGGGGAATCGTGACAAATTCGTTACAGGTATTGCCGGGCGCTTGCAATCGGAAGTTGTGACATATATCATTATGTTGATAAAATAGGGGAAAAATAGACACCGGTTGCAGAATTTGAAGGAGGGTCCACGATGCTGTTAGCAACAGCGGAAGCGGCGAAAGCAAGTAACTTCCAAGGTTTCGATATTTTCATGATTCTGTTCACGATCGTTATTATTTTTGCGCTGGTTCGCGCAATCAGCCACAAAAATAAATTCGCGGTCGCTTTCAGCGCTGTCGCGCTTGCAGTGTTCCTGTTCGCCGATGCGGTTATGGTATTGGGCTGGATGGGCGTAGAGTTTTAAATTTCACGTTGAATCGGACTATGAAGGGCGGCGCTTGCCGTCCTTTTTTCGTTGTGGGCAAGGTGTGGGTCGGGTCGGCCGAGATAGTGAGGTGAAACTTCGCTATGTTGCCCGGTTGAGCGGCTTTTGGCGGGAATGCGGCGGTATAAGGAGGTCGGACTTCACTATTTGCTCGAAATGAGTTGGAACGATCGAAATAGTGAGGTGACACTTCGTTATTTTGCCCCGGTGAGCGGCTTTTGGCGGGAATGCGGTGGAATAAGGAGTTCCGACTTCACTATTTGCTCAAAATGAGGCGGAACGGCCGGAATAGTGAGGTGACACTTCGCTATCCATTTTAGCGTAAGCTCAAAATCTGATCCTAAAAAGTCGAATTAGCTCACTTTTTGAATGTAAAATCCACCATGGGCTGAAAGTAATACCGTTTAAGATCACTTTCTGAGCTTATTTCTCCGCAGCGACGGAATATGGCCCCTCACACGGCCCAATAGGTTCAATTTTTGAGTCTAAGTGCACCGATAGGTTCAATTTTTGCATTTAAGGGCAAGCGCCCTCAAGCGCGCAAAAACGAAAGCCCCCGAAGAAGGCCGCAAATTCCGGCCTCATTCGAGGGCTGCTTTCATACGAAGCTAACGGGCCTACACCCACCACATCTCGCCGAGCGGTTCGTTAATCAGCACTTGCTGCAGGTTCGCAACGGCTTTCGAGAAGCCTTCGTCAACCGACATCAAGCCGTCCTCGTGCTCGATCGATACGACGTAGTCGTAACCGACAAGACGGAGTGCGGAAATAATGTCCGCCCATTCCTTCAAGCCGTGGCCGAAGCCGACGGAGCGGAACTGCCATGCGCGGTCGAGCATGTTCGTGTACGACTGCATGTCGGTCACGCCGTGCATGTTGACGTTCGATTGCTCCATGGACGTATCCTTCGCATGGAAATGGTGAATCGCGTTCTCGCGGCCCAAGATGCGGATCGCTTGTACCGGATCGATGCCTTGCCACCACAAGTGGCTCGGATCGAGGTTCGCGCCGATCACTTCGCCGACCGCATTGCGCAGACGAAGCAGCGTTCCCGGCGTATGCACGGAGAAGCCGCCGTGCAGCTCAAGACCGATCTTGACGTTGCGGTCTTCTGCGAATTTGCCCGTTTCCTTCCAATAAGGAATCACTTTGTTTTCCCATTGCCACGCCAGCACCTCTTGGAAGTCGTTCGGCCAAGGCGCAACCGGCCAGTTCGGATATTTCGCGTCCTCGTGGTCGCCCGGCAAGCCGGAGAACGTGTTGACGACGGGCACTTCAAGGCGCTGCGCAAGCTCGATCGTCTTGATGATGTCGTCGTGGAATTGATTTGCCACAGCCTTCTGAGGATGCAGCGGATTTCCATGTACGCTGAGTGCACTGATGATTAAGCCGCGCGATTCCACGGCCTGTTTGAACGCTTTCAATTTGCCCGCGTCGGCGAGCAACTCGTCCGGCTTGCAATGCGCATCGCCGGGATATCCGCCCGTTCCGATTTCAACCGCGCCAAGACCTTTGGCTTTAATGTAGTCAAGCGCTTCCTCGAACGGCTTCTGGGCGAAAAGTACAGCGAATACTCCTAACTTCATATGTACCGCACCTCCGAAAAAATAATTTGAGACGCCAAGCAGATTATATCACAAGTCGGTTCCAAAAGGGACTGGGCAAAGCGTTACCAAACAACATATGGAAGCGCGCGGCCGGGCCCAAGTCATTGTGCTCCAATCCCGGCATTGTTATTATTACATCAGAAACATGCTCGCTCGAAAAGAGCGGAAAGACGAGGGTACGCCATTCATGAACACTCGATTGACAAGAGATGATATAGAGCTGCTGGCGCCCGCCGGCCATTGGGACGCCATGAGGGCGGCCGTGGCCAACGGCGCGAACGCGGTATTTTTCGGCGTGGAGAAATTCAACGCCCGGGCACGCGCGAACAATTTTCATACGGACGAGCTGGCGGACATTATGTCTTTCCTGCATTCCTATGGAGTAAAGGGCTTCCTTACCTTTAACATCCTCGTGTTCGAGGACGAGCTGGAAGACGCGAAGCAGCTGATCGAAGCGTGCATCGACGCCGGCGTGGACGCCGTCATCGTGCAGGATCTCGGACTTGTGAAGCTGATCCGCCAAATATCGCCGGATTTCCCGATCCACGGCTCGACGCAGATGACGATCACTTCGCCCGAAGCCGTCGAATTTACGAAGCCGTTCGGCTTGGAGCGGGTCGTGCTCGGCCGGGAGAACAACCTGAAGCAGATCAAGACGATCGGCGAGCAAGCCCGCCTTCCGATGGAGGTGTTCGTGCACGGGGCGCTTTGCGTTTCGTATTCCGGCCAATGCCTCACCTCCGAAATGTGGGGAGGCCGCTCGGCGAACCGCGGCGAATGCGCGCAGGCATGCCGGCTGCCTTACGATATGATGGTTGACGGCGTTCACCGCCCGATGGGGGACATCACCTATTTGTTGTCGCCGAAAGACCTCGCGGCCGTGGAGCTCGTTCCCGAGCTGATCGAAGCCGGCGTTACGTCCTTCAAGATCGAAGGACGCTTGAAGAGCCCCGAGTACGTGGCCAACGTCGTCAGCAAATACCGCAAGGCGATCGACAACTATTTCGAGGGGAAAGACGTCAAGCCGTCGAAGCGGGACATACAGGAGCTCGAGCAGAGCTTCTCGCGCGGCTTCACGTACGGCTTCCTTCGCGGCACGAACAATAAACAGCTCGTGGACGGAACGTTCCCGAAGAAGCGCGGCGTGTACCTCGGCAGAGTGAAGGAAATTACGAAGGACGCCGTCATTTGCGAGCTGGAGGCCCCGCTGAAGCGGGGCGACGGTATCGTATTTGACGCTGGCGACCCGACGAAGGACGAGGAAGGCGGCCGTGTCTACGACCTCAGGCAGCGCGGCGCCAAAGTCGAGGGCGAAGTGCCCGGCGGCATGGCCGAAATCGTCATGGGCCGCAATGACGTCAACCTCAAGCGCGTGCACGTCGGCGACCGCATCTGGCGGACGAGCGACCCGGCGCTGGATAAGCGGCTTCGCGCGACGTTCGAGACGGATAAGCCGTACCGGACGTTCCCGGTCGCAATAGCCGTATACGGCGAAGCAGGCCAGCCGCTCGTGTCGATGTGGACGGACGAGTCCACCGGCTTTACTGTAACGGTGCAATCGCAGCTGCCGCTTGCAACTGCGGAGAAGCGGCCGATCGACGAGAAGCTGCTGCAAGACCAGTTCGGACGCTTAGGCGGCACGCTGTTCGAGCTGGCGCAGCTCACCGTCGAGCTGTCCGGGGCCGTCATCGTTCCGATGAGCGAGCTGAACCGGATGCGCCGCGAGGCGGTGCAGCTGCTGGAAGCGGAGCGCCGCAGACCGCCGCAATATATTAAGCGCAGCGTCGCCGTAAACGACGATGCTCAGAAGCCCGCACCCCGTCCGCAACAACCGCGTTTAACGGCGTTGTGCCGCAGCCTGGAGCAGGTCGAGGCGGTCGCAACGCGAACGGACGTCGACTTTATTTACGCGGACTTCGAGTTTATAAAGCAGTTTCCGGCTGCGGTGGAGGCGGTGCATGCCGCAGGCAAACGCATTGCCCTGGCGACGCCGCGAATTCATATGCCGGGCGAAACCGGCTACTTTAACAACATCCTCAGGCTGAAGCCCGACGCGGTTTTGGTGCGGAATACGGGGGCCGTGTATTGGCTCGCGAAACATTTCGCCCAAAATCCGAATGCCGACCGCCCGGAGCTGATCGGCGACTTCTCGTTAAATATTGCGAATCACAAGACGGCCGACCTGTTCTTGGAAGCCGGCCTTAACCGGGTAACTCCGTCGTACGACCTCAACATTCAGCAAATGATCGATTTGCTGGAGCGGTCGGATACGGCGAATTTGGAGATCGTCATTCACCAGCATCTGCCGATGTTCCATACGGAGCATTGCGTGTACTGCACGTTCCTCAGCGAGGGCACCGATTATACGAACTGCGGCCGCCCCTGCGAGCAGCAGCGCGTCAGCCTGCGCGACCGGATCGGCATGTCGCACCCGGTCCGCGTCGACGAAGGGTGCCGCAATACGGTGTATAACGCGATCGAGCAGTCGGGTGCCGAGTATCTGCAAAACTTCCTCGATCTCGGCGTGTCGTCGTATCGTGTGGAGTTTCTGGAGGAAACGGCCGATAAAGCGGTGGAGGTCATCAATCTGTATTCCAAGGCGCTGCGCGGCGAAGTAAGCGGAACGAGCGTCTGGCGGTCGCTGAAGGCGACGAACCAGCTGGGTGTGACCCGCGGACAATTAGTTAAATAACAACGAACCAAGAGAAGCTGTGCATCCGGCAAAACGTCGGGTGTGCGGCTTTTTTGCTTTTTTCCATGAAATGCATATTTTTTTCCAAATTGTGCATCATACCAAAGATGATAATGAGAAAAAGGAGTCCGTAGCCATGAACCGGAATGCAATGACCGCAAGAGAGCTTGCCAATATTGCCGACCACGTGGACAATGAAGCGCTTCTTGCGCAATTGTGCGTGCAGGCGGCGGAGGAATGCGCGAATCCGCAGCTTCGGGGCTTTTTTGCTCATCAGGCGGAGCTGCACCGCAACAACTTGAAGGATTTGAACGACTTGCTGCAAAAGTACGCCGGCCACAGCCGGTAACAGGTTTGAAACGGAGGCGTGAACATACATGATCCATACGATTCAGAATGAGAAAGCCGCGGCGATCCGGGCGAGGGCGCTCCCCGACCGGATGGAGGCGCACCATGTGCTGAGCGCGCTCAAGAGAGCGGTGCTTGATTGCACGACTGCGGCGCTTGAGGCAAGCGGGTCGGAGCTTCGCCGCATGTTCGAGCGTCTGGCGGGCGAAGCGATGCGCAGCTACGAGCAGCTGTTTGAAATTATGCGTCAGAACCGCTTATACCCCGACGCTCCGGCCGCTTCGGTTCAAGACGTGCAGGC
Source organism: Paenibacillus thermotolerans (assembly GCF_028745515.1). Lineage (GTDB taxonomy): Bacteria > Bacillota > Bacilli > Paenibacillales > YIM-B00363 > Paenibacillus_AE > Paenibacillus_AE thermotolerans. Next base: position 191,322 of record NZ_JAQZSG010000005.1, read on the forward strand.
GGTGCAGGAAAGATGCATGGACGCCGTCAACAGCACCGGGCAGCAGCCGGTCGATACGGGGGCCGGCCGCGCGCAGGCGCCGATTCGAACGAATCCGTGGCAGCCTTCATACTATTCGTTCATGCAGCAGCCGCAGCCGATTCAGCAGCCGGGTGCAGCCCCGCTGCCCTACGGCTTCAGCCGCACGCCGGCGCCGTTCGGAGGCGGGAACGGCACTGTATTTTCTTCAGCGCCGCCGGTGGCGCCTCCGAGAATGCCGGAGTTCGCCCAGCCGCACGCGTTCCCGTTCGGAGGCATGCCGCAGGCGCATTATACGCAGTACCAGTCGCCGTTTGCCGCTGCAGGAGCGGCGCCGCAGCACAATTCCTATGCGGGAGCGCATAATGCAGTGCGGACTCACGCGGAACCGCAAGTGCCGTTCGGCGGCGCTGCCGGCGGAACATCTCCTTACTTAGGGGGAACGGCGGCTGCCGAGGCTCCTTTGTTCGAGGAGAAGCAGGCGGATGCGATTCCCGCCGCGGAAGCGAAGACGGCTGCGGACGATGCGAAGGAAGCGCCGGCGGCTTCCGCCGTAAAGCGAACTCGGCGGGCTAAGACGGCTTCCGAGCCGCCGGCTGCCAAAGAGGAGCAGGAAACGGCGCAGCTGTAGCGGGTATAGTTACCATTTTAATAAGGAGAAAACGAAAGTGGACGAGCGCGAACGGAAAGAGCGGCGGAAAGAGCAGCCGGAGAAGCGGGTGGATGATCGGCAAGCGAAGGGCGATAGACAAGATCAGCTGGAGCAAATGATTGAAAAGACGCTGACCGTCGGCGAAATGGAGAGCGTCGACCCGGAGGAGGGGGCGAAGGCGCTGCTGGGCACGCGGTATGAAATTCCGGTGAAAGCGGAGTTCGAGCCGATCGCGGAGGAAACGAAAATTATCCGAAGCATGGCGAAAGAGCCGGACGACCGTTACGACAAATGGGCGGAACGCGGAAATAATACCAAATAGAGGCTTTAATTACAGTTTGGTTTGACACTGTTTGCTCCCCTCGTTTAGACTGAAAGAAGAACAAATGTTTTCGTTTAACGATCGGAATTCGGGGGCTTTATGGTTGATCAAGTGATTGCAGATTGGAAGCATATTTTTAAGCTGGATCCCGACAAGCCGATCGGCGACGAAGCGCTGGAGGCCATATGCCTGTCCGGTACGGACGCGGTCATTGTCGGCGGCTCGAGCGGCGTAACGTTCGACAACACGGTCGATCTCCTCGCCCGCATCCGGCGTTATGAAGTGCCGTGCGTCCTGGAGGCAACGTCGCTCGAGGCTGCGGTTCCGGGATTCGACTATTATTTTGTCCCGATCGTCTTAAATTCGGATGATGCCGATTACATTATCGGCCACCATCGGAACGCGCTGAAGCGGTACGGGAGCGTCATTCCGTGGGACGGGCTGCTGGCGGAAGGGTATGTGATTTTGAACCCCGACTGCACGGCGGCTCGACTCTCTTCGGCATGCGCTCCGCTCGATGCGAAGGACGTTCTGGCATACGCGCGGTTTGCCGACCGGCTGCTTCGGCTGCCGATCGTCTATTTGGAATATTCCGGCGTATTCGGAGACATGAAGCTAGTAAGCGATACAAGGAAGCTGCTGACAGAGGCGAAGCTGTTTTACGGCGGCGGAATCGACGGCTACGAGAAGGCGCTTGCGGCCGCAGCTGCGGCGGATACGATCGTCGTCGGCAATATTATTTACGAATCGCTTGACCGCGCGCTGGAGACGGTGCGGGCGGTTAAGCGATAGCCATCATTCCATATCATCTTCGGTTTCATAGAAAGGCACTTCCCGCGAAGAAAGGTTTGAAGCACTTATGTTCAACTCCATCGATATTCATCAAGCGATTGCGAAGCTGAACCCCAGACAGCGCGAGGCCGTTCAGGCAACGGACGGTCCGCTGCTCATTCTGGCCGGGGCGGGGAGCGGCAAGACGCGCGTGCTGACGCACCGCATCGCGTATCTGATCGAGGCCAAGAAGGTCGCTCCGTGGAGCATTCTCGCCATCACTTTCACCAACAAGGCTGCCCGCGAAATGCAGGAGCGCGTATCGAAGCTGGTCGGTCCGCACGGCCAAGACATCTGGGTGTCGACGTTCCACTCGATGTGCGTCCGCATCCTGCGCCGCGACATCGAACGGATCGGCTTCACCTCGAGCTTCACGATTCTCGACTCGGGGGATCAGCTGTCGGTCATCCGCAACTGCATGAAGGATCTCAACATCGACACGAAAAAGATCGAGCCGAAGGCGGTGCAAGCGGCGATATCCGCGGCGAAGAACGAGCTGATCGATCCGAAGCGGTACGAGGAGAAAATCGGCGATTACTTTCAGGGCATCGTGGCGAAGGTGTACGCGATGTACCAGAAACGGCTGAAGGCGAACAACTCGCTCGATTTCGACGATCTGATCATGTCGACGATTCAGCTGTTTAAAGACGAGCCGCAGGTGCTCGACTTTTATCAGAACAAGTTCCAATATATTCACGTCGACGAGTATCAGGATACGAACCGCGCCCAGTACATGCTGTGCCGGATGCTCGCCGACAAGCACCACCGCATTTGCGTCGTCGGCGACTCCGATCAGTCGATTTACGGCTGGCGCGGCGCGGATATTTCGAACATTTTGAACTTTGAGAAGGATTATCCTGAGGCTCAGTCCATTTTGCTCGAGCAAAACTATCGCTCTACCTCGAACATTTTGAATGCCGCGAATGAAGTCATTAAGAACAACCCCGGCCGCAAAGCGAAAAATTTGTGGACGGACCAAGGCGAAGGCCAAAAAATTCAGACGTACATCGCCGATTCCGAGCATGAAGAGGGCTATTTCATCGCAGGCATCATTCGGAAAAACAGAGAATCCGGCAAAAGGTTCGGCGATCACGCCATCCTGTACCGGACCAATGCGCAATCGCGGGTCATCGAGGAAATTCTCATCAAATCGGACATCCCGTACCAAATTGTCGGCGGCGTAAAGTTTTACGACCGTAAAGAAATTAAAGACATTTTGGCGTATTTGCGTTTGATTTCGAATCCGGACGACGATATTTCGTTCGCCCGCGTCGTGAACGTGCCGAAGCGCGGCATAGGGGACACGACGATCGACAAGCTCGGCGAAGCGGCCGCCGCGCGCGGCGTGTCCCTGTTCGCGATGATCGACGGCGTGGAGTCGGCCGGCATTACGGCGCGCGCCGCTTCGGCGTTAAGGGAATTTAAAGAGTCGATCGACAATTTGTCCCGAATGGTAGAATATTTGTCGGTCACCGAGCTCACCGAGAAGATGCTCGACACGATTCAGTACCGCGAAGAGCTGAAGCGGGAAAATACGCTGGAATCGAAGGCGCGGCTCGAGAACATCGACGAGTTTCTGTCCGTTACGATGGACTTTGAGAAGCGCAACGAGGACAAGTCGCTCGTATCGTTCCTGACGGATTTGGCGCTGATCGCCGATATCGACACGATGAACAACGACCCGGAGGATGCGGACGATGCCGTCATTCTGATGACGATGCACAGCGCCAAGGGATTGGAGTTTCCGATCGTGTTCATCGCGGGCATGGAGGAGAACGTCTTCCCGCACAGCCGCGTGCAGAACGACCCGACCGAGCTGGAGGAGGAGCGCCGCCTCGCTTATGTGGGCATTACGCGCGCCGAGCGCGAGTTGTACCTCACTTGCGCTCGCATGCGGACCTTGTTCGGCCGGTTGTCGGCCAACTCGCCGTCGCGGTTTCTCGCCGAGATTCCCGACGAGTACAAAGAGAACGTCTCACCGGGCCGCGGCGGCTTCCGTTCGGTCGGCGGCTTCGGCGGCGGGGGCGGCGGCTTCGGAGGCGCGACTGCGGCCGGAGCTTCCGCCACGCCTCGCGTAACGATTAAAGCGCCCGCTTTCGTCGGCGGCGGTGCGGCGGGCGCCGACTTCTCCGCAGGCGACAAAGTATCCCACAACAAATGGGGGGTCGGAACCGTCGTTTCCGTGCGCGGCGAAGGGGACGACCGAGAGCTGCAAATCGCGTTTCCGGCGCCGGTCGGCGTCAAAAAACTTCTCGCTAAATTTGCCCCGATTCAGAAGGTGTAATTTGGCAAATAATAGAATAGTAAAGAAGATTGAAAGAAACGTGTGAAAGACGGAGGCGGGACGGATGTCGACGGCAAGCGAAGAGATGCGCAAACTAGTGCAAGAGCTGAATCATCACAATTATTTGTATTACACGCTGGATAAGCCGGAGCTGAGCGATGCGGAATACGACAAGCTGTACGACCGGCTTGTGCGGCTGGAGCGGGAAAGCGGCGTTACACTGCCCGATTCCCCGACGCTGCGCGTCGGCGGCGAGGTGCTGAAAGGATTTGCGCCGCACCGGCATCTTTCCCGTCTGTGGAGCTTGGATAAGGCGCAAAGCAAGGAAGATTTGCTCGCATGGAACGCGCGCGCCGTGAAGCTGATCGGCGAATACAACGCCAAAAACCCCGGCACGCCGCTGCCGGACCCGTCGTATGTGCTTGAGCTGAAATTCGACGGGCTGACTTTGAACCTCACCTATGAGAACGGGATATTGACGCAAGCGTCCACCCGCGGCAACGGGGTTGTCGGCGAAGGCATTCTTGCGCAGGTCCGGACGATCCGTTCGGTGCCCGCCCGCATTCCATATGAGGACGGCACGATTGAAGTGCAGGGCGAGGGCATTATGTACTTGTCCTTTCTGGAGGAATACAACAAGACGGCGGCGGAGCCGCTGAAGAACGCCCGCAATGCGGCAGCCGGGGCGCTGCGCAACCAGAACCCGGCGATTACGGCGGAGCGGAAGCTGGATGCATTTTTTTACAATGTCGGGTATTCCTCGGTCAACCGCCCGTATTCCACGCATGTGGAAATGATCGAGTTCTTGAAGGAAAACCGGTTCAAGGTGAATCCATACATCCGTCATTATACAAGCATGGAGGAAGTGTTTGCGGAGCTCGAACGGCTGGCAGGCGAGCGGAACAAGCTGGACTTTCTGATCGACGGGGTGGTCATTAAGCTGAACGATTTGCGCACGCGCGAAGTGCTCGGCTATACCGACAAGTTCCCGCGTTGGGCGGTGGCGTTCAAGTTTGAAGCCGAGGAAGCGACGACCGTGCTGAACGACGTCGTTTGGAGCGTCGGCCGCACCGGGAAGATTACGCCGATGGCCGTGCTGGAGCCGGTCGATATCGGCGGGGTGACGGTGCGCAACTGTACGCTGAACAATATGGACGATATCGAGCGCAAAGGGCTGCTCCGCGCCATCGGCACGGAAATCTACATTCGCCGCGCGAACGACGTTATTCCGGAAATTCTCGGCAAAGTGACGGAGGAGGACGACGGCAAGCCGGTGGAGCCGGTAACGCATTGTCCGGCCTGCGGACATGAGCTGGAGCAGCGCGGCGCGCATCTGTTTTGCCCGAACAAGCTCGGCTGCAAGCCGCAAATCGTCGGCCGCCTGACGCACTTCGCCACGCGGGACGCGATGGACATCGAGACGTTCAGCGAGAAGACGGCGGAGCAGCTGTACGACGAGCTGGATGTGGACGATCCGGCGGACTTGTTCTACCTGACGAAGGAAGACGTGCTCGGTCTCGAACGGTTCGGAGAGAAGAAAGCGCAAAACTTGCTCGACGCTATCGAAAAGAGCAAAACGCGCGACCTGTCCTCGTTCCTCTACGCACTCGGCATCCCGAATACCGGGAAGACGACGACGAAGATGCTCGCCGACCATTACCGCGGACTGGAGCCGCTAATGAAGGCGACGCAGGAGGAGCTTATGGGGCTTCCGGACGTTGGCGGCATTGTGGCGGAAAGCATTCACAGCTTTTTCGCCGATCCGCAAATCCAGGAGTCGATCGCCCGCATGATCGCCGCCGGAGTTTCCCCGGCGGTCGAGGAGGCCGGCGGCGCCTTGTCCGCTGCGGCGGAAGATTCGCCGTTCTTCGGCAAAACCGTCGTGCTGACGGGCACGCTTCAATCGATGACGCGCGACGATGCGGCGAAGCGGCTTGAGGCGCTCGGGGCGAAGGTGGCCGGCAGCGTATCGAAGAAAACCGATTTCGTCATCGCCGGCGAAAGCGCCGGAAGCAAGCTGACGAAAGCGCGCGAGCTCGGGGTAACTGTAATTGATAATGAAGAGGAGCTCCAGCGGATGCTGGGGGTCCAGTAATAGATTGTATAGCCGCGTATTCCCATTTTCGGGTGCGCGGCTTTTTGTCTGTTATCGTGTCCGTAATTTCTCTTGCAATTCGATAAGCTTCGTTCTCGGACCTTCGTCCAAAAATCCTCTTTCGCTAAACCACTCGATAATTGATTCCCATTCCCGGACGGCTTCCTCCAATTGTGTTCTTCTTGTTCCAGCAAGAACGCCCGACTGAATCTCGCGTCGATCAATTCCGGCTCCAGCAGTATGGCGCGCTCGTATCGTTCCATAGCGGTTTTTGTATCACCTTGCCGGGAATGCACTAATCCTGCGCAATAGTTAAGTGTTCCATGATTAGGCGATATTTTCAACCCGGCTTCGACTACTTTTTTCGCCTCATTGATTTGGTCAGCATGCAAATAACAATGGAACAGGTAGCAGTACATTTGGGGGTCGTCGGGGGATGCCGCCAACCGCTTTTTATAAAACTCTACTGATTTATTGTTTTCTAACTAATGTGCTCGAGCTTGGATATATTGAAAATTCAATTTGGTGTTGATCCAACAATTCTGATCTTTAAGTTCGAGACCTTTTGTAAAGCATGCCGCCGCTTTTCATAAAAGACCCAATTCTCTGCTCTCCAAGAGCCAACCGTAAAAGAACAGGTTTTCCGCATTGTTGGGTTCCTTCTCGACGGCTTCGGAAAAAAGCTGCAAAGCTTCCTCCAAGGCACGCTCATCCCCGGTATGATCGAATTTTTCCATCAGTTCCATTTTTCGATCCTTCATCAATGGTTCATGCTCCTCTCGAAATAGAAATCATCCGATCTTTTGCCGATGCTTCAATCTCGCTTAACATCCGGCCTTGGGGCGACGGGAGTCCGTCCAATTCATTTAGAATCCGGAGTAGTATGGTGAAGCTCTCTTTTGAGGTTATAGATGAGGCGTTCCGTATCGAAGCCCGTGTTTATGCTGCTCCCTCCATATGATTTCATAAAAGCAACCATATGGTAAACCGGTACGCGCAGCTCCTGATAGAGGATGCCTAGTGCTTCTAAATTACCTTGGGTAATATCTTTCAACACTTCCTCTAAATTCACCGCTTTTCACCTCCTCCACCTAGATAACGAATTTATCGCAACATTTTGTTGGAAGCACAATAAGAGATGTAGGTACAGTTGAAAAGAACCGAGGATATGTAACTTGTACGGTGAAAAGTCAGTCATTTGCGGTGAGGTAGCGGTTTGCGGCTGCCGTGTTCGGCCAAATTGCAACGCACATGAAATAGCATCACTATGAGTGGCTATTGACCTATTTTTCGCTATGCGCGAGAAAATAGCCACACTACAAGTTGCTATTGACCCCAAAACTCTGGTCCCAGAGGTAAAAATCGGGGAATAGTAACTTGAGGTGTTGCTAAAAAATTTTCGGCCGCCGTTTTGGGCCGAATAGCAACCTGTAGTGTTGTTATTTTCGGTTTCATCTGAGGACAAGGGAGACTCATCTCCCTTGTCCTTTTTTATACTGACTTAGCACTCTCGATCTGCAACCCGTTCGGTTTGCGGCTTTTCTTGGTTAAAACGGGCGCCGTTTGCCAATTCGTCGGCAACTTCCGTGTCGTTTGCGAGCGTCTCGCCGAATTGGTCAAGGCGCGACGGATTGCTGCGCTCGCCGTCCCGTTTCGGATGCGAATTTCTTCCCGACATCAAGTCAACCTCCTTGAAGTGATAAATAAGGGCGGCATTCGCACAGGCCCTTTAAGCCGATATTGTGCGCAACCTCGGAAAAAGCCAAACGTAGTAAAAAATGTGTGCGTTCGCCTCGAAAATATGATGATATTGCGGTATGAACCGCTCTCCAAACGTAAAAAATAAGGGAGAAAGAGAAGCACTTGGCAAACGCGGCATTTTTGAATATAATGATGTTAAAGTCAAAGAAAGTCAAAGTCAACGATGTCCAAAACGGAGGTTGACCCCGTCATGCGGAATACGTCCGACATGATTGAACAATATTTAAAGAAACTGATCCAAGAAAGCCGAGAAGGACTGATCGAGCTTCAGCGCAACGAGCTGGCGGATAAGTTTCAGTGCGTCCCCTCTCAGATCAATTATGTGATCGGTACCCGGTTCACGGTCGAGAAGGGATACATCGTCGAAAGCAAACGCGGCGGCGGCGGTTATATCCGGATCCAGAAGGTGGACCTGCCGGCGCACGAAGCGATCCACGTTCACATCAATCACACGATCGGCTCCGAAATTGACCAGAGTGCCGCTGAGGGGTTGATCTACCAGCTTGAGGAGGCCGAGCTCATCTCATGCCGGGAGGCGATTTTGCTGAAGGCGGCGATCCATCGGGATTCGATTGCGCTCAAGCTGCCGCTGCGGGATGAAGTGAGAGCCCGATTGCTAAAGGCGATGCTTATTTCATTGCTTTCCAAGTGAGATGAAGTCCGATCTTCATTGAAGTTAGGAGGGGACGAAGATGCTCTGTCAAGAATGCGGCAAAAGGCCGGCGACGCTCCATTTTACGAAAATCGTGAATGGGGAGAAGACGGAGTTTCATTTCTGCGAACCGTGCGCCAGAGAGAAGGGAGAACTCATTCCCGGCACGGCGAACGGTTTCTCGATTCATAACCTGTTATCGGGTCTGCTCGAGCTGGATCCGAACGGGAAGACGCAGGCAGGGAAAGCGGCGGCGCAAGTTCGCTGCGACTACTGCGGCCTGACGTATTCGCAATTCAGCAAGCTCGGCCGCTTCGGCTGCAGCGAATGCTACAAGCACTTCGCCGACCGGCTCGGGCCGCTCTTCAAACGGGTGCACGGCAACACGGTGCACGTCGGCAAGATGCCGAAACGCGCCGGACAGCAGTTCCAGATGCGCCGGCAGGTGGAGCAGCTGAAGCGCGAGCTGCAGTTTAAGATCGAGCGCGAGGAGTTCGAAGCCGCGGCGAAGCTGCGGGACGAAATCCGCGAGCTCGAGAAGAAGGCAGGAGGCGGGAAATCATGAACCGGTTTACCGAGAAGGCGCTCTCTTCCTGGATGAAAGCGAACGGCCCCGAATCCGAAATCGTCATTTCGAGCCGGATTCGGATTGCACGCAATTTGTCGTGCGCGCCGTTTCCGATGCTGGCGACGAATCAACAATCTCAAGACGTGCTTAACAGAATCTCCGGCGTCGCCAAGAACGGCGATCTCCGAACGATCGGCGGATTTGAGCTGGTGCCGCTGACCGGCCTCAACGAGCTGGAGAAGCGGGTGCTGGTGGAGAAGCATCTCATCTCGCCGAATTTGGCCGAGGACGCCCGCAACGGCGCGGCGATCGTCAGCGAGAACGAAGCGATCTCGATTATGGTGAACGAAGAGGACCATCTTCGCATACAGGTGTTGTACCCGGGTTTTCAATTGAAGGAAGCATGGGATCTCGCGAACCGGATCGACGATATTTTCGAAAACTCGATCGACTACGCCTACGACGAGAAGGCGGGGTACCTGACCAGCTGCCCGACGAATGTCGGCACAGGGGTTAGAGCCTCGGTCATGATGCATCTCCCGGCGCTCGTTATAACGAAGCAGATGAACCGCATCCTGCAGGCGATCAATCAGGTCGGTCTTGCGGTGAGAGGCTTGTATGGGGAGGGCAGCGAGGCGACGGGGAACATTTTTCAAATCTCGAACCAAATTACGCTCGGGCAGACCGAGGAGGAAATTCTCGACAATCTGCACGGCGTCGCCCGCCAAATTATCGAGCATGAGAAGGCGGCGCGGCAGCGGCTGCTGGCCAGCGAGTCCCGCACTAGAATTACGGACCGCATCCGCCGATCGTTCGGCATCCTGAAGTACGCGGAGATTATGGATTCGAAGGAGTCCGCGCAGCGGCTGTCCGATGTCCGGCTCGGCATCGACGTCGGCATTATCGACGAGGTGCCGCAGATCGCGATGAACGAGCTGCTCGTCATGACGCAGCCGGGTTACTTGCAGAAGCATTTCGGCAAGGCGATGACGCCGGAGGAACGCGATATGTATCGCGCCAAGTTGATACGTGACGTTTTTAGCAAAAAGTAACCGCATGAGCGGAACATTTTTCACATATACCAGAAGTTATCCGGAGGTGTAGACTCATGATGTTTGGAAGATTTACGGAGCGTGCTCAGAAGGTGCTTGCGCTTGCGCAGGAGGAAGCCGTACGGCTGGGGCACAACAATATCGGGACGGAGCATATTTTACTCGGGTTGATTCGGGAAGGCGAAAGCATTGCGGCGAAAGCGTTGAACGCCCTGGGCCTAAGCCTTGAGAAAATCCAAGACGAGGTGGAGCAGCTGATCGGCCGCGGGCAAGAGCAGCCGACGAATATTGCTTACACGCCGCGAGCCAAGAAGGTTATCGAGCTTTCGATGGATGAGGCGCGCAAGCTCGGCCATACGTATGTCGGTACGGAGCATATTTTGCTCGGACTCATTCGCGAAGGCGAAGGCGTTGCAGCCCGCGTGCTGAACAATTTGGGCGTATCGCTCAACAAAGCGCGCCAACAAGTGCTGCAGCTGCTCGGCTCCAGCGAAGTATCCTCGAGCGCACACGGCGGTGCGCCGGCGAATGCGAATACGCCGACGCTCGATTCGCTCGCTCGCGATTTGACGGCCGTGGCGAAGGAAGGCAACCTTGACCCGGTCATCGGCCGCGCGAAGGAAATCGAGCGCGTCATCCAAGTGCTCAGCCGCCGCACGAAGAACAACCCGGTGCTCATCGGCGAGCCCGGCGTAGGTAAAACGGCGATCGCCGAAGGGCTTGCGCAGCGCATCGTGGCGAACGAAATTCCCGAGACGCTGCGGGATAAGCGCGTCATGACGCTCGACATGGGCTCGGTGGTAGCCGGCACGAAATACCGCGGCGAATTCGAAGACCGCTTGAAGAAAATCATGGATGAGATCCGCCAAGCCGGCAACATTATTCTGTTTATCGACGAGCTTCACACGTTGATCGGAGCAGGCGGCGCGGAAGGCGCGATCGACGCTTCGAACATTCTGAAGCCGGCGCTGGCTCGCGGCGAGCTGCAATGCATCGGCGCGACGACGCTGGACGAATACCGCAAATATATCGAGAAGGACGCCGCTTTGGAACGCCGGTTCCAGCCGATTACGGTCGATGAGCCGTCCGTAGACGAGGCGATTCAAATTCTTCACGGGCTGCGCGACCGTTACGAAGCGCATCACCGCGTGAAAATTACGGACGATGCGATCGAGCAAGCGGTGCGCTTGTCCGACCGGTATATCAGTGACCGGTTCTTGCCGGACAAAGCGATCGACTTGATCGACGAAGCAAGCTCTAAAGTACGCTTGCGCACTTACACGATTCCGCCGAACTTGAAGCAGCTGGAAGCGCGTCTGGAGGATATCCGCAAGGAGAAGGACGCTGCCGTGCAAAGCCAAGAGTTCGAGAAGGCGGCGGCGCTGCGCGATACGGAGCAGAAGCTTCGCGACGAGCTCGATTCGACGAAGAACGATTGGAAAGAGAAGCAAGGCCGTACCGACTCCGAGGTTACGCCCGACGATATCGCCCAAGTCGTGGCAAGCTGGACGGGAATTCCGGTCGTGAAGCTTGCGGAAGAAGAGACGGAACGTCTGCTGAAGATGGAAGAGATTTTGCACGCTCGCGTGATCGGGCAGGATGAAGCCGTCAAGGCGGTAGCGCGCGCGGTTCGCCGCTCCCGTGCGGGGCTGAAGGATCCGAAACGTCCGATGGGCTCGTTCATCTTCTTGGGTCCGACCGGCGTAGGTAAGACGGAGCTCGCCCGCGCGCTCGCGGAAGCGATGTTCGGCGACGAGAACGCGGTCATCCGGATCGATATGTCCGAATATATGGAGAAGCATTCGACCTCTCGTTTGGTCGGGGCGCCTCCGGGATACGTCGGCTACGAAGAGGGCGGCCAGCTGACCGAGAAGGTTCGCCGCAAGCCTTACAGCGTCGTGCTTCTCGACGAAATCGAGAAGGCGCATCCGGAAGTGTTCAACATTCTGCTGCAGGTGCTTGAGGACGGCCGTTTGACCGACTCGAAGGGCCGCACGGTCGATTTCCGCAACACGCTGATCATTATGACGTCCAACGTCGGCGCGGAAACGATCAAGAAAGGCGCTACGTTAGGCTTTGCGACCGGCGACGTATCCAACGCGATCAAAAATCAGTACGAGGCGATGCGCGACCGCGTGATGGGCGAGCTGAAGAAGAGCTTCCGTCCGGAGTTCCTGAACCGGATCGACGAGACGATCGTCTTCCATCCGCTCGAGCAAGAGCACATTGCGCAAATCGTATCGCTTATGTCGGAAGATCTCCGCAAGCGCCTGAAGGAACAAGAGATCGACTTCTCGCTCACGGATCCGGCGATGAAATTCCTTGCCAAGGAAGGGTTCGACCCGACCTACGGCGCACGTCCGCTCCGCCGCGCGATTCAGAAGCATATCGAGGACCGCTTGTCCGAAGAGCTGCTGCGCGGCACCGTGAAGAAGGGCGACACCGTCGTGATCGACGAGAAGGACGGCGAGCTGGTCGTAAACAGCGAAGTGACGCAGAAGTAAGCTGCATATAAAGTAAGCCCGAAGGCGGGCCGGTGGTTGTACCGGTTCGACTTCGGGCTTTTTTGCGCTGCCAGAGAAAATAGCCACACTACAGGTTGTTATCCGGGGGAAATGGGAGGGTGCGGATTTTTTAGCAACACAAGGAGTGGCTATTCCGCCTTTATAGCTCTGTTTTCGGCTGTTTCTTGTCAAATAGCAACTTGTAGTATGCTTAATTTCCAAAGCAGTGGCCAAAAACGGGCGGATAGCAACTCACAGTGTTGCTATTTCGTTAGCAATATGGGGAGCGTCAAGAAGTTTGTGTAAGGCGGTAGGGCTATCCATCG
>NZ_JAQZSG010000050.1 GCF_028745515.1 Paenibacillus thermotolerans
CTAATTCGGAGTGTCCACTTTTTAGTCTAACTCAGAATGTCCGTACAAACACGTTTTCTCCTTATTCAATATCAGAGGTAAATGGGTAGCGAAGGGCATTCCTTTATGAATGGAAAACAAGGTTGCAAAACTGTTCTCCTGTATCACATTGTAGGCAGCAGTGATTTCTTTCATCGTAAAATGCTCCGGGATATACATTCGAATCCCCCTATCGTTTTACATACAGAAGATATCCTTACACGGTATGATATAATTCAAACTGACATTATAAAAGGTACAATACTAAGAAAATGCGCATGTCAGAGGGGGGGGGGAGAATAAAGTGATAAACACCATTTTTGCTTTTACGGATCGCTCCCCAAAATACAAACAAATCTACGAGCAATTCAAATTATTGATTGAGCAAGGGGACATAAAGGCGGATGAGCCGTTGCCCTCCATTCGTCATCTTGCGCAATCTCTTCAAGTAAGCCGCAATACAACATTAATGGCTTATGAGCAGCTGGTTGCTGAAGGCTATATTCGCGGGGAAGGACGGAAAGGTTATTTTGCAAATGAAATAGAGCCCCTTATACTTCAAGAGGCTCGCAGTTCATCTAATCACAAGCAAACAGAGCCGGTACCGCCTGTTCGCATTGATTTCCGCGCGGACGTCGTCGATCAATCGCATTTCCCTTTAAAAGCGTGGAGAAGAATCTCGAATAAAGTATTAACGGCAAAGACCAGCTTTCGATACGGGGAGCCTTTCGGCGAATTGTGTCTGCGCGAACAAATCGCGGCATATTTGCTTCAGTCTCGCGGGGTGAGGGCAGATCCGAATGCAATCATTATCGGAAGCGGCACCCAACAAATGCTTGTGTATCTCGGTCTTGTCCTGAAGCATGATTTTTCTGGCATTATCGTGGAGGATCCCGGTTATGACGGCGCTAGGGAAGCTTTTCAAGCAAACGGTTTTTCGCTTGAAACGTTGCCCGTTTATGAGACAGGTGCCGATTTTTCGCACTTGGAACATATGGAATCCCGATTAATTTATGTGGCGCCGTCCCATCACAGCCCATACGGGGTAAGTATGTCCATTCAACAAAGGCATGCACTGATCCATTGGGCAACCAAGATGCAAGGATATATTATCGAAGACGATTATGACAGTGAATTTCGCTATACCCAACAACCGTTTCCCGCTCTCGCTTCCATAGATGCAACGAGAGTTATTTATCTCGGAAATTTCTCAAAGTGCTTTCTCCCTGGAATTCGTTTATGTTACATGGTGCTGCCGCAGCCGCTTATTAACGGTTATAAAAACCAATTTGCCCGTTTCGAGAGCACCACATCGCTGCTGAGCCAATTCGCAATGGCCAAATTCATGGAGGAAGGGGAATGGAATCGCCATATTAAACGCATGCGTCTTGTTTATAAACGAAAAATGCAGCACTTGGTTTTTGAGTTAAGAAATCATTTCAAGCGAAACATATCTATCATCGGCGAGCAGTCCGGTTTGTACTTATTAGTCAAAGTATATCTGGAGCGTTCGGAGGAATGGCTCATCCAACAAGCTTCCATACAAGGGGTTAAAGTTTATCCTACTTCGCTCTTCTTCATTAAGAACAAATCCGATCAACCGATCATTAAACTTGGTTTCAGTAATTTATCATGCGATGAAATCGAGCTTGGCGTGAAGCTCTTAAAGAAGGCATGGTTCGTTGATCGCTCCTAACGGTCAAGGATGCAGCTATTCGGCGTTTTGAATGGAATTTGCAGTTTTAACGGACACTCCTGCAGTTATTTCCTCGAAAATGCAGGAATCGGCGCCAAAAATCGGGGTTTAACGTCTGTGGTGTCCGTTAGCGAAATGACGGCAGGCAAATTGGCGATATAGCGTCTCTGGTGACCGTTATTTTTCTCCCCCAAAAAAAGGGTATCCCTGCTCGAAACTTTACCTATTCAACCTTCACCCTACGGCTCCCTCTTGCCGATTATGAAGCTTCGAACCGTCAAGCCCGTAATAAAGACTGCGAGTCCCGCAATGGCGGCAATCGTGCCCCAGCCGAACCGGCTAACGACCGAATGCGGCGGCTCAAAGCCTTCGCATAATTGCTTCAGATCCCCGCCTGCTTTTTGGATAGCCGCCGTCCGCGTACAATAATTGGTGGCCCACGACTCTCCATCCTTATTTGCGTAGACAAGGTAGCTTTGCCCCGATTCAAAGCTGAACCCGCAGGACTCCTCATATTGGGCCGTCTTCAGCGTAACCTCCGCCTGATCGACACCCTTCCAGGCGCGCTCCACTTCGAACCGCACGGTTACGTCTCCGCTTGAGCCTTCCGCCGGCCGATCGACCCGCACCGCTTTACCCGAAAACACCGCGTCCATAGCAGCAAACTCCTCTTCGACCGTCCTCGGCATCGCACACGAGCAAGCGTAGGCCGGCGGCGCGAAGGAAGCCAGGCCTGCCAAGCCCAAGCTCATACCGCTCACCGCAACGATTACAACCGCAACGAACACGGATATCGCTCTATTTTTCACTGAAAACGCCTCCCTCCTATCCTAAACGAGACGATAGTCAGGACTGTTGCGCATGACCTGAAATATTCTCAACACCTCTTGTCATCGCTTAACTGACCTCAACGCACTTATTTACCTGGTAAATTTAATTCGTTGCTGCGATAACGTACCGAAGCGCACTTGTTCAAGACCCCGGCTACTGATTCCTACCCGTCTCCGACCGAATAAACACCGCCTAATCCGTTATTCACCTGTAACCCGCCACATTTTCACAATATAAGTACCTTCGAATCCGCTAACCGGCACACCGCCGATCCCGCCGATACATCAACTCTAATTTGCATTCGCAGGGCGCCTGCCTAACGAATAGACTGTCATGAATAGGAAACGAGGAGGTTCATCATATGATGCCGCACTACGGCACGCCGCCGCACTACGGCCTTGGGGTGCTTGCATACACCTCGAATCATGGAGGCAATTATGACATTTGGCTGCTCCAGCCGATGAGCGGCTACAGTATTCCGCTGACCCGAGGAATCGGGGAGCCGTTCTCGGTCCCCTATTGGCCGCCGGACAACCGCAGCATCGCTTTCGTCGGAAAAGGAAGCATCGTCTATATTGTCAATCTCGCCAGAGGTACTGTAGCGAGAATCGATCAAATCGAGCCCTACACATTGCTGGATTGGTCGCCCGACAGCAGACGGATCGCCTATGTAAAAAACGGAAGAATCGTTCTCTATGATACGGTTTCGCATACCGCCCGCGCGATCGATCATCCGGGAGCGGCCGACGCCCAGTGGTTTCCCTCCGGCTCAGAGCTTCTATACACCGCGCCGGACACCGCAGGCAACAACCAGCTGTACCGGGTGAATGCGGGCGGCGCAAACCGAAGGCAGCTGACCCGTATGAGCGCAGGCCCGATTCACAATGTCCGCCTGTCTCCGGACGGCCGCTTTGCGCTCTTCACTTCGCCCGGAGCCAGCATATCGATCGTGACGACCGTCGATCTCGCCACCGGGAACAGCTATACGCTGGAAGGCGGAACGCAAGCCAAAAACTACTTTCCCGAATGGTCTCCCGACGGCTCCAGCATCGCCTATAGCGCTACGGAGCTGTCTCCCGAAAACCGATACTACTCCCTGATCCAAACCGACGCCCGCACCGGCGGGAGAGTAGTCACGCAGGCCGTCTCGGATTGCTTCGCAAGCCCGGTAAGCTGGGCCGCGAACGGGAGCGGGCTCGCTTACCTCTCGGGCTGCGGAGCCGAACAACCGGCCAGTCAGCTTTGGTTCGTCGATTTCAGAATGCCGACCCGGCCGGTTAAGCTCGCCGAAGGCGGCAGCATCACCGCGGTCCGGTGGTCTCAAAGCCCGCGGATCATCCAGCCGGCAGCCGACGATCCCATACCGCCCATCCCGCCGGTGGCGCCCGTTCCGCCCGTCGCACCCGTTCCGCCGGTAGTAACCCATTAACGAACAAGCGCCTTACGATGGTTTGAACTGGCCCGCCGCCTGCCGAATTTCGTCCGCAACCCGGTCGAAGCCTTGCTGCACCGCATCGGTCAAAGCGACGATTTCCCGACGGATCCCCGCCATTACATTCGTCTGAGCCTGCAATGCTGCGGTTTGATCTTGCACGGCACCCGTTTGTTCTTGAATGGAGCCGTTCACGCGGGATATTTCATCGGCCACTCCCGTAAGTCCCCAATAAATAAGTCCGACACCCAGTGCAATTACGAGCACGATCGGCCAGCCTCTGGACAATCGGGACCGCTTATGCCTCTCCTTGCGGGTCACATACACGGTCCGAACCGCCGGCTCCAAGCGGCCTTGTTCATCATTCAAGCCGTTCTCGCTCACAATCGGTTTTGTCATCGGTCTTCCTCTCCTTTTGCCCGTGATGGCAGTTGATACTCATAACGTTCGGTCCCCGCGGCGATTTTCGGTCCGTTCGTTCCGACGTTGGGCGCATGCCTCATAATTCCAGCGGGTTATTTAGATACTAACGACTGCAGGCAGCAAACCTCACAAGGTTAAAAAAGGAGGCGAAAACCGCGATGGGCAGAGGAAACAACAGACGTACCGTCGACAACAATGAAACTCAAATGCCGCAGGTGCCGAAAAATATGGTCGGGCGGCACGGCGACGACATCGAGCTCGCGAACGAGCTGGGCGACCGGTACGTGCTGGAGAGGAAGCCGGGCTTTCCGGCTACGGGCGTGAAGCGGAAAGAAGAGCGATAACGGCAAAAAGGCGCATTTCGATTCAGGCCCGCCGCCTGCGAAATTGCGCCTTTTTTCCTGTATATCGGACGAATCCGGTTTTCATATACTGCCCCAAGGGAGAGGATGGATATGAGATACACCGTTCAATATATACCTCTTAACAAGCTGAAGCCCGATTTCACCGGCACCATTACGCGGCCAATCGCCAGGCTTCGCCGCACACTCTGGGATTGTGCGCATCTCATGGCGGTCAAGCGGCGCGGGAAGGACGGGACGTACGTCATCGTGGCCGGAGCGGACCGGTATCATTATTTGCGAAAGCATTCCAGAGTGAAGTCAGCCCCGTGCATCGTAGACGAGAAGAGAAAGCATGACGCGCTGCTGGAGCGATTTCCGTATCTGTCGCCCCGGCGTATGACGCCAGCCTCTTGGTCGATCATTCGCTCATTCTTAAAGAAAGAACCGCGGTTTTACGCTCTTTCTCCTCTGCAGCAGATGAGGTTGCTTTATACGGCCGTCCGATACAAGAAGACCGTCATCAACCGAATGAAAGCCATGATCGACGAAATGAAATGAACGTTTACACTCCCGCCGCCCGCTTCTCTTCCCGCTCCAGCTGTTCCCGGAACGCCTGAGCAGCTGCCTCATCCCAACATAGCGCCGCTTGCATCAGCTTCAGGACGTCGCTCTTCGCACGCCGATAATCCCGGATCCCGAACAGCAGCATGGGGACGCGCCTCAGAAAATAATCGGAGGGCGTCGCCATCATTTCGTGCTCGATGCCGTACAGCGCCGTGATCGCCGTAAACAGCGGAACGCCGAGCTTCTCCGCCTCCCGCTTATACCGAGGAAGCTCGGCTTGAATGACGGCCGCATTGGACCCGTACAGCCGGACGAGCCGTTCCGCCTCCTCCTCGGACAAGCCTTCGGCCTGCAGCAGCGCGCTCTGCTTCCGCACGAACGCCTCGAAGCCGCGCGAGCCGCCGACATCCCCTCCCGATATCGCGACCGTTCTTGTCGCGGAGGGCGGGAACGAACGCCCGGTGCGCTTTCGAAGCAATTCCGCGGCGCGGTCCACGATGTGCTCCGCCATTTTGCGGTAGCCGGTCAGTTTGCCTCCGGCAATCGTCAGCAAGCCTGAGGACGACTGCCATATTTCATCCTTACGCGATACTTGCGACGGGGATTTGCCCTCCTCGTGGATGAGCGGACGCAGCCCGGCCCAGCTGGACTCCACGTCGCTTCGCGTAAGACCGGCCTCCGGAAAGATGAACCGGGCGGCCGCCAACAAGTATTCCAAGTCCTCTTCCTCCATGGAGGGGGTCGCGGTGTCCCCGGAATACACCGTATCCGTCGTTCCGATATAAACTTTGCGGTCGCGAGGCACGACAAACACCATACGCCCGTCGGGCATATCGCAGTATACCGCCTGCCGCAGCGGAAGGCGGCTGCCGTCGATGACGATATGGACGCCTTTGGTCAGCAGGAGCTTTTTGCCGTCAGGCCGCTTCCCTTCCAGCTTCCTCACCCGGTCGCTCCAAGGGCCCGTCGCGTTAATGACGACGTTCCCTCGTATGTGAACTTGTTCCCCCGACAGCTGATCCCGCACGACGACGCCGGATACCGATTCGCCGTCGTAAATAAACTGCTCCGCCTTCGCGTAATTGATCGGCAGCGCTCCGAGCTCGTTCGCTTTCTTGATCACTTCAAGCGTCAGCCGCGCGTCGTCGGTGCGGTATTCGACGTACCGAATTCCACCGAGCAGCCCTTCCCGCTTCAGGAAAGGGACCATCCGGAGCGTCTCCTCCGCCGTGAAAACTTCTTTCCGCTCCTCGCGCTTTACGCCGGCCAGCCGGTCGTAGACCGAAATGGCGAACGACGTAGCCAGCTTCCCGTACCCGACCCCGCGATAAATCGGAAGCAGCATCCGTTCCGGCTTCGTAACGTGCGGGCCGTTCTCGTATACGACCGCACGCTCCCTGCCGACCTCAGCGACCATTTTCACATGAAATTGCTTTAAGTATCTGAGACCGCCGTGAATGAGCTTCGTCGAGCGGCTGGAGGTGCCCGCGGCGAAATCCTGCATTTCCACAAGCGCGACGCTCATTCCCCGCAGCGCCGCATCCATCGCGATGCCCGCCCCGGTAATGCCTCCGCCGATGACGATCACATCCCACTCCTTGCTTGCGGCGGCCTGCAGCCGTTCGCCTCGCGACTTTGCCGACAGCTTCATCCTCGCACTCCTCTCAGCTTCCCTGTATCTATCTATGATTGTATAAATATTAAAATTGCATCGCCGCGTGAACGGCACGCTGCCAGCCGCCGTACAGCTTCTCCCGCTGCTCGGCGCCCATAGCCGACTGATACGAAGCCTCGCCCTTCCATTGGCTCTTGATCTCGTCGGTGCTGCCCCATACGCCTGCCGCCAACCCGGCTAAATAGGCCGCGCCGAGCGCCGTCGTCTCATGCACCGACGGAACATCGATCGTTCTTCCGAGTATATCGCTTTGGAATTGCATCAGGAAGCGGTTTTTCACCGCGCCTCCATCCACTCGCAGAGACGGCACGCTGAGGCCCGTGTCCTTCACCATTACGTCGATGACGTCCTTCGACTGGTAAGCGATCGCCTCCAGCGTGGCGCGCACCAAGTGCTCCTTCGACGAGCCTCTGGTGAGCCCGAATACGGCACCGCGCGTGCGGCTGCTCCAATACGGCGTCCCGAGGCCGACGAAGGCCGGCACGACATACACTCCGCCCGAATCCTCCACGCTCGCGGCGAGCCCCTCCGACTGCGCCGCATGGTCGATGACGCGCAGGCCGTCGCGCAGCCATTGCACCGCAGAGCCGGCGACGAATACGCTGCCTTCCAGCGCGTAAGTCGCCCGCCCTCCGATGCTCCAGGCTACCGTCGTCAGCAGGCCGTGCTCCGAAAACACGGGACGTTCTCCTGTGTTTTTCAGAATAAAGCAGCCGGTCCCGTACGTATTTTTCACCATGCCCTCATCATAGCATGCTTGCCCGAACAGCGCTGCCTGCTGGTCTCCGGCGATGCCTGCGATCGGTACCTGCAGTCCGCAGCACGCGTCCGGCTCGGTATGCCCGTAGATATGCGAAGACGGCAGCACCTCGGGAAGCATCGGTCTCGGCACGCGCAGCATCGACAGCAGCTCGTCGTCCCATTGCAGCGTATTAATATTAAACATGAGGGTGCGCGAGGCGTTGGACGGGTCTGTCGCGTGCACCTTCCCCCCGGTAAGCTTCCACAAGAGCCATGAATCGATCGTGCCGAACAGCAGCTCGCCCGACTCCGCCTTCTCCCTTGCGCCCGGTACGCGATCCAGCACCCATGCGACTTTCGTGCCGGAGAAGTAAGGGTCGATGACAAGGCCTGTTTTTTTCTTAAATAACGGCTCGTGCCCGGACTCCTTCAGTTCGCCGCACAGCTGCTCGGTCTGCCTCGACTGCCAAACCACAGCCCGATGGATCGGCTTTCCGCTGCGGCGGTCCCATACGACCGTCGTCTCCCGTTGATTCGTTATGCCGATCGCGGCAATCCGCTTTCCGATATGTTCATCGCCTGCCAGCAGCTCGCCGATTACGCTTACGGCCGATTCCCAAATCTCCTCCGCGTCCTGCTCCACCCAGCCTTGTTCAGGGTAGTGCTGCGTAATCTCCTTCTGGGCCATACGCACCAACCGGCCGTCGGTATCGAACAATATCGCCCTCGTGCTCGTCGTGCCTTGATCCAATGCCAAAATGTAGCCCGCCATCCGCTCTTCCCCTTTCTCGTCTCCCCACAGCCCATCTATATTTCTTTAATCATAGCCCACCGTGGGAGCGCCGACAATCCGGGATTCCGTTCAAAAACGTTAAGGTTTTGTTAGTTCCTATTTCCTAAAAAAAGGTATACGCCGTTAATCATTGCCTTTATAATGGACTGTAATAATGTTGAAACGGAGGAAATTATCCCATGAAGTGGCTAGTTCTCATCCACGTCCTATCCGCTATTATCGGAGTCGGGCCGACCTTCTTCTCGCATATCCTGCTCCGTGAGAAGCAATCGTTAAGCGAGCTGAAGCATTCCCTGTCATTAATGAAGAAGCTGGAGTTTTTCCCGAAGATCGGCGGCTCGCTTGCCGTATTGACCGGCCTCGCGCTGATTCTTCTGAACAATTACGGCACATTCCTGCAAACCTGGCTGATCGGCTCCCTGATTTTGTACATTTTGATCCAGATCGTGGCCGCAGGCTTACTCCCTCCGCGCGTGAAGAAAATCGCGGCGATCGTTGAGCAGCACGACGGCAGCGCCGAGCTTCAAGACAACGCTGAATTCCGCCGAAACTGGAGCTTTGTCAACCGATGGATGTATGTCGCGACCGGACTCGGAACGATTTTGTTTATTTTTATGATCGTGAAACCGGTTTAGGCACGGACGAAAACAGCCCTCGCGCCTCCATGCAGGAGGTAACGAGGGCTTTCTTTTTGCCGTATCCGAATAGGAATATTTGTCCAATCCGTCGAATTATAATATGTTAAAAATAAGGCCGAGAATCCATTGCAGGAGACGAATATGATCCCATCTATTATTGGAGTATCCACTCTATCTTTTTTATTGGTTGCGCTGCTGTGCCCCGTACTGATCTGGGGATTGCGCACGCTCAAGCTGACCCAGCCGATTCGGGCCGAGCTGCCCGCCTCCCACCAGGCCAAACGCGGCACCCCGCTAATGGCGGGACTTATATTGCTTACCGGAGTATTGATAACTTCTTTCTATCGGCCCGACCCGCTGACCGTTTTCTTAAATCTGACCTTCGTCTTATTCAGTGCGATCGGCTTTCTGGACGACTTTAAGAAAGCGTTCTTCCAAGATCCGTCCGGGGTGTCGGGAAAGACGAAGCTTGTGCTGCAATTTCTCTTTACCGGCATTCTATTGTGGTATCTCATCCAAACGTATTCGTTGGACGGACATATTGCCGTGTTTGGGGATTTCGGGATCGGGCTGCCTATTGCGGTCTATTTTGCCGTGATGATGCTCTTTATCGTCGGTTCGGCCAATGCAATTAACTTTACCGACGGATTGGACGGCCTGCTGATCGTTGTCGCGATTCCGACCTACTTTTTCTTCTTTGCGATATCCGATAAGGCCGGCGTTCAAGCGTTCTCCCTCGTCATGATCGGCTGTTTGCTGGGTTTGTTGTTTTACAACATTTATCCGGCTCGGGCTTTTATGGGGGATACGGGGTCGCTGGCGATCGGCGGGTCTTTAGCTTTTATGGCGGTGATCGAGAAGGTTGAAATTTTGATTCCGATCCTGTTTTCCGTGTATCTGGCAGAGCAGCTGTCGGTTATTTTGCAGGTATGGTACTACAAGCGAACGAAGCTCCGCATATTCCGCATGGCTCCGATTCATTTTCATTTCATCTTGATGTACGGCTGGAGCGAAAACAAGATCGTCATTATTTTCGGCATCGTCTCGTGGCTGTCCGCGCTGATTTGTTGGGTGCTTTGGAGGTTTATGTTGCAAGGTCCGGGCTGAGATATACTCTTTATTTCTATTACAAGAGACGAAACTTTGCGCTTAGCGGAACGAGTTGTCCGCTAATTTGCTGCAAACACGGGAAATCCGTGAATTAGCGGAACGAGATGTCCGCTAATCCGTCGAAAAGTGCGAAAATCGTAAGAAAAAGGCATGCTAGCGGACATCTGTTTCCGTTAAAACGCCGAATTATGTAAACTAGCTCGTTTTAGCGGACATTCAGTTCCGTTAGCAACCGCAGCGGCTGCACCGCAAAAAAAGCGGAGCCGCTAGCTCCGCTTACTGCACGCTACTCCATCGGCTGCCCGTTCAACGTCGGCGGATCCTCCTGCACCATCTCCGGCCCGAAGTCATCGAAGTTGCCGGAAGGGTTGCCGTCTTGAATCCAAGAATCGATCGTCATAAAGTTTTTGTCTCTTCCTTGGTTTGTTAAGTCCGTCGCCCTATACTTCTCCAGATTTTCCTGACTCGTCTGGTCTTCGTTCATCCAGCGTATCCTCCTCTTGAATGCTCCATTTCTTGGCCGCTTCTCAAAGTATGTCCACCTTCCATGCTTGTTAATGCAAAATAATGCGAATACACTCATTACATGGAAATGAACGGAGTGAGGCGGATGCTCGAAGGATGGAAGCGCCGCGCAGCGGTATGGCGAAGGCGGCGCGCTGAGCGAAGGTTTCAGCCGGGTACCGTAATACGCGATCCATACAAAATCGTGCGCATGCTCGGCGAAGGCAGCTTCGGGGTCGCTTACCTCTGCGACAGGACAGACCGGAACGGCTCGCACCAATGTGTGCTGAAGCGGGTTCAGCCGATGCGAAACGGCCGCAAGCGCGCCGAGCGAATTTATCATTTCGAAATCGATATGATATCCCGCTTCGATCACCCTTCGATTCCAAAGCTGTACGAGCATTTCCGCTACGGCGGCCACTATTGCTTCACGATGGAGTACGCCCGAGGCGCCAGCTTGGAAAAGCTGCTCTTCGAAGACGGCACCGTGTTTACCGAGCTTCAGTCGCTGGAGCTGCTGCGAAAGCTGGTCAAAGTCATTCAATACGTCCATTCGAAGCACATCGTCCACCGTGATATCCGCATTGCGAACGTGATGCTGGACGGGGAAACGGTGAAGCTGATCGACTTCGGATTGGCTAGAAGCTTCACGCCGGGCGTACCGTTCGACGCACAGCCGTCCGACCCGGATGATGTTGAGAAGAACGACCCCGAGGAAAAGCGCATCCGCAGACGAATTCATCCGGCAAGCGACTTTTACGGGGCGGGCCACCTGCTGCTATTTTTACTTTACAGCGGCTTCCCGGAGCAGGACCGAGAAATCGCCGAAGAACAAAGCTGGGAGCAAGAGCTTCGCCATCTAAGGCCCCAAACAAAAAGACTGCTCCGCCGAATGCTGCTGGCGGAACAGCCCTACAATAGCGCTCACGAGCTTCTGCAGGAAATTACCGATGCAATTACGGCGTTCCCTGCAGACTAGCTGCTTGAGTAGCTTGAATAACCCTTCTTCTTGTAATACCCGTGGCCGTAGCCGTTATGCTTCGGAGGATAGCCGTGCTTGGGCCTATGATAGCTGTCGCTGCTGTATTTATGGTGGCCGTAATGCCCGTATTTGTTATGATTGCCATGAGAGAGCTTCGAGTGCAGAAGCTTTCTGAGGATATCCTTCAACATCATCCATTCCTCCTTTTTTGCTATTGTTTACGGTAATCGCACGCTGTTCGTTTCGAAATTTTCGGGAGGAAACGGAAGACGGTTTGGCGGCCGCTAACTTCCCGCCCCGCACGAAATCCGCTCGGGGTGCGTATATACGTTCAATGTCCGGCCCCGAATAAAGCCGACCGCCGTAATGCCGAGATCGTGCGCGAGGTCGATGGCGAGAGTCGTCGGGGCCGATTTGGACAATACGATCCCGACGCCGATTTTCGCCGCCTTAAGCAGCACCTCCGACGACAAACGCCCGCTGAAGGTGAGCACTTTGTCATGTATCGGAATCCGGTTCAGCAAACAGTGCCCGAACAGCTTATCGAGCGCGTTGTGCCTCCCGATATCGGTGCGTACCGCAACGACTCCTTCTTTGCCGCACAATGCTGCGTTATGAACCCCCCCTGTCATTCTGAAATCGGATGATTGCTCCATAAGCCGCTCCATGAACGCAAAGCATTGTTCCACTGTAATGACGGATTTGCTGGTCACCGTTTTGGCCGTTCTCATGTCGTTATGAAAATAAAATTGCCTGCTTTTGCCGCAGCATGAGCCTATAAACCGCTTGGAGTAATTCATTACACCGGCGGATTTTTTATTAAGCAGCTCTATATACGCGAACCCGCGCCCCTCGTCGACCCGGATCGATTGAATTTCCCCCGGGCGGCGTATGATGCCCTCCGAGGCCAAAAATCCGATCACAAGCTCCTGCAGCTCGGTCGGAGTGCATACCATTGTCGCAAACTCTTCCCCGTCGACCACGATCGTCAACGGATACTCGACGGCGATCGCATCCGTCTCTTCGAGCAGCGCATTGCCGTCGTACCGGACGATTTTCCGGCTATGTTTCACTTTGTCGGGCGCATTCACGATCAGCTCACATCCATCTCCAGATCTTCAATTCGCTTCTCGACGTACTTCGTATCCTTAAACGCGTGGAACGTTTCCGCCTTCTCCACGATAACGGCCGTGTTATATTCCGGAATGCCGGCATAACGTTCGTAAACGCCCTTTGGGATCAGTACGTTCCCTTCCGGCCAATATACGGACAAATTGCCCCTCCGCGTCTCGGCATATTTCGCCCGTCCGTGGAACGAGCCGTACCGGTTGTATACGACGACCGCCTCTCCGTCGGCAATTCCAAGCTCTTGCGCGTCCTCCCGATGAATCAGCACGTCGTAGCGGTCCGCATTATTGAACGGATCCTTCTCGCTGTAAATCATGGAGTTAAACTGCTTGCCGCGTCGCGTCGTAACGTAGAAGTGCCCTTCCGGCTTGCGAAGCTCCGGCAGCTCCACCGGGATCAGATTGCCCCGGCCGTCCGCCGTCGGGCATTCGCCGTCCTCGCACAGCCACGCTCCGCCCCATTGGAACACGTCTCCCTGGTTTTTCAAATGCTGAATGCCGTCGTAATTCGGATTCGCATGCGCGATTTCCTCGCGGATTTGCTCCGCATTGTCGAAGTGCATCAGGTGTTTGCTTTCCGGCTTGACCCTCGCCGCCAGATCGACATAAATCTCCCACTCGCAGCGCGCCTCCTCGATGCGCGGGCCTTTAATTTCCGGAGAGAAATAAACCATCCGCTCCGTTGACGTCGACGTGCCCCCGCCCGCCTGCTCATACCTCGTCATGGCCGGGAGCACGATGAC
This sequence comes from Paenibacillus thermotolerans, assembly GCF_028745515.1. Lineage (GTDB taxonomy): Bacteria > Bacillota > Bacilli > Paenibacillales > YIM-B00363 > Paenibacillus_AE > Paenibacillus_AE thermotolerans. The sequence goes on from NZ_JAQZSG010000050.1 coordinate 13,622, forward strand.
CTCTTCCGCGGCGTCGGCCAGCGTCGACGTGTTTAGAATGATGTCCTGGTGGACCCGAAGCTCGATGCGCTCCAGGCACTGCTCCATGAATGCGGGGTCCGGCATCGTCTCCAGGAAATTGCCTCCCGAGGTGTACAGCATCCTCAGCCTTCTGCCGTGATCCTTCGGCAGCATCGCGTTCTCCAGCGACACGCCGACGATATCCCCCTGCCACTTCGGAATCGGGAAGCCCCAGAGACGCTCAAGCCGTTCGATCGTCTCCGGCTCGAAATCGCCGCCGGGCAGCGAGAACGGGTCCGCCCCCATCTCGCCCGACCCTTGCACGCCCGAGTGGCCGCGAATCGGCATAACGCCGCAATGCTTCCGTCCGATAAAGCCTCTGAGCATCGCGAGATTCGCCACCTGAGTCACGTTGTCCGTACCGAAGCGGTGCTGCGTCAGCCCCATCGACCAGATGAACACGCCGGTTTTGGATGCGGCAAGCAGCTCGGCAAACTCGCGCATCCGCTCCTTCGTAATGCCGGACGACTTCTCCAGGCGGCTCCACTCCTGCTGCTCCACATGCCGCTTCAGCGCTTCATAGCCGTTCGTATGCCGCTCGACGAACGTACGGTCGATCGCCGAGCCCGGTTTTTCCGCCTCCATATCGAACCAGCACTTCATTACGCCGTTCATAAAGGCGATATCGCCGCCGATATTGACCTGATACACATCGTCCACAAGCTTCGTCCCGAACAAGGCGCTCTCCGGAATCGAAGGAATCCAGTAATTTTCCATAGCGGGCTCCCGGTACGGGTTGATCATGATCACCTTCGTGCCCTTCCGCTTCGCCGCGTAAATATATTTGGTCGACACCGGCTGGTTGTTCGCGGCTACGGAGCCCCAGAACACGAGCACGTCCGAGCCGATCCAATCCGCATAGCTGCAGCTGGACGCCCCGATGCCGAGCGTACGCTTCAAGCCGGTCTTACTCGGCGAATGGCATATTCTCGATGCGTTGTCGATGTTGTTCGTGCCGATAAAGCGCGCCATTTTGCCCGCTGTGTAATAAACCTCATTCGTAATGCCCCGCGCCGTCAGAAAGAAAGCCAGCTGCTTCGGATCGATGCTGCGGATTTTCGCCGCAATCCGATTCAAGGCATCGTCCCACGAAATGCAGGAAAAGCTCCGCTCGCCCCGGCGCCGAATGAGCGGATACGGAATGCGCCCCAGCTTTCTCAGCTCCGTGCTGCACATCTTCCGCAAGCTGTCGATATCGCCGTGAAGAAGCTCGGGCTTGATGGCCGGCATCGTGTTCAAACGCAGCACGTTGAGCCTTGTCGTGCACAAATGCGGGCCGGTCAGCGTCTGGTCGCGCAGTCCGGATACGCCGAGCGCGCACCCGTCGCATACGCCTTGAGTCAAAATTCGCGCCGCATAAGGCAGATTATCCCGGTTTTCCCAGACCGTCTTGATCGTTTCGCGTATATGTTTAGGCTTTACTTTTCCAATACCGAAAGGGACCGGACTCACCCATAGGTTGGCGTCGGGCGCCAAGGGCAGCTTCGTTCGACCTTCGTGCTTCGTCTTTCCCAAACCAGTCACCTCTCCTCGCGCAGTTGTTGTCATACCTCTATGATAGCGCATTCATAGCCGTTCGCGGCACACTTTTTTTCTTTCTAATTTAACAATTTTGTGCTATATTCAGGGCACTTATCATGGGAGAAGGAATGAACGAAATATGAAATGGACACGCATGCTGATCGGCGCCGCGGTTGCGGCGACAATACTCTATTATCCAGTACATAGCCTCGCTGCCGAGTCGGCGTCGGAGAAAAATAAAGAGACATTGATTAGAGCTTATGAAGAACTGCTGCAGCACTATTCCAAGCCCGATCAAGAAAAGCTGCTGGAGGCGGCCATCCAAGGGATGATCCAGTCGGTGGACGACCCTTATACGAATTATATGGCCCCCGACGAATACAAAGCGTTCATCGATTCGATTAATCAAAATTACGCGGGAATCGGCATTGTGGCCGTTGCGGACGAAGAACGGCTCGGGTTAGTGGTGGAAGAAGTGTTCCCCGGCACTCCTGCGGAGAAGTCGGGCCTGAAGGCCGGCGATATGATTGTGAAGGTGGACGGCAAGCTGCCGACGCCGGGCAAGGTGCAGGAGATGAACCTGCTCATCCGCGGCAAAGAGGGAACTCCGGTGACGCTGTATATTATTCGCGACGGCAAGGAGATGACTGTGCAGGCGATCCGGGCGCAAATCCAGCTTCCGCTCGTCCAGCGGACCGACATGGGCGGCGGCGTTCACGCCATCGGCATACGCTCCTTCGGCGACAAAACGACCGAAGAGTTTAAGAAGGCTTACAAGGAAGCTGCCGCGGCCGGCGCCAAAGGCATCATCCTCGATCTCCGCGGCAACGGCGGCGGCATCGTGCAAAGCGCGCTCGATATTGCGGACTTCTTCCTGAAGAAAGGCACCATCCTGATTTTCCACGACGAAGAAGGAAACGAAATGGAGATAACGGCCGACCCGGAAGGCGAAGATATTCCGCTTGCGGTGCTCATCGACGGGAACTCCGCCAGCGCGTCCGAAATGCTGGCCGGCGCACTGCAGAAAAACAAGCGTGCGATCCTGGTCGGCGAAACGTCCTTCGGCAAAGGCACGATGCAAAGCCCGGTCAACATGCCGAACGGCGCCTTCGTGAAGGTGTCGATCGAGCGCTGGGAGCTGCCGGACGGCTCGATCATCGATAAGAAAGGAATTGTGCCGGATATTCGGATCTCCCACCCGGCGCTGGCGGCCAACGCCGCGGTTCAAGCGCTGCTTCCGAAGCGGACGCAGGTGCTGACGATGACAGCCGGCAAGGATACGGCGGATTTGAACGGCGCAGTCATCGGGAAAGCTCCGAAGCCGGTTGTCAAGAACGGCAAAGTATATATTCCGCTCCGGTTCACCGTCGAGGCGCTGGGCTCCGAGGTGCGCTGGGCCGGCGGCGAAACGTCGTTCGTGCTTGGCGGGAAGGAATTCAAGGTCGGCAAAGGTCAGGATACGTTCGTTTCGGGCGGCGTCACCTTTATTTCCGCGAACGCCTTCTCCACGCTGATCGGCAAACCGTTCACCATCGGTAAAGACAAGGTTACGATCCAATACTAAATGTCAAAAGGCTGTGCCGGGCAGATCGAACGATCTCCTGGCGCAGCCTTTTTAGTGATTGCGAAGCCTTTATTCCGCCCGAAGACGGTTCCGGTTCAAGCCATAACGGACTAAGACGCACTTATTTTCCGGCCCCGGCAGCCTCTTGCCCGCCGTTCGCCCAGAATAAGTGCTTCTCAATCCGTTACTGCAGCTTCCCGCTCCGACGAGCCGGACAATAAATACGTTCGAATCCGCTATCCGCCTATGCCTCGACTTCTTCAAGCGACCCTGCCGCCGCAAGCAGCTCCGGTTTCTTATCCAAACACTTGACCCCCCCTTATTCCACAGATCCATTCCTTTAGAGTAACCTCCGGCCCTATGAATCACTGTCATAAAAATCACAGATTACGCTCCATTCTTTAACGCTTACCGCAAAATATAAGGGAAATCCCTTATTGAACCATGAAAGAAATAGGATTAAGGTCATAATATGTCGTGTATGTGAGACTTTTGTCGCATTAAGTCGAATCTCGTAGTACATAACTGAAAGTTCAAAGCAAAAGCAGCGGTTGCACAAAATTATTTTTTGTCTGCAACCGGTCTATGAATTTTTTCGGGCCGGTTTTTTTAATACTCACAAAATCTTTCATTATCATCTAGGAGGCTGCAGCTATGAAAACTGTATTCAGAAGTATCCGTACGAAAATTACGATCTGGTTTTTAATCGTGTCCCTTGTTCCTCTGCTTGCTTCATCGCTTATTACGTTCAATCAAAGCTCGGCGGAATTGACCTCGAAAGAAAAAGATTCGATGCATAATTTGGCGGAAAGCGTCGCCCAAGGCATGAACGAATGGCTGAAACGCCATATGGATGAAATGAAATTGGCGGCGAAGACGGAAATTTTGCAATCGGCGGACCCGGCGCGAATTACTTCATATGCGAAACAGATCCAAGAACAGACGAATGTGTTCGAAGGCGTCGGATTTGCGAATTTGGACGGAAAAGTGATCGCCAACTCGTCCGATACGGCCGTCGGGGTTGATATCAGCGACCGACCCTACTTTAAGAGAGGTTTGAAAGGCGAGGCGTCCTATTCCGACATCTTGAACTCCAAGTCGACGGGGAACCGGGTTATTGTCGTGGCCGCCCCGGTAAAAAACGCAGGCGGTAAAGTGATCGGTTTGATGTATGCGACCGTTAATTTCGAATCGCTCGTGCACGAATTTTTGCAAACCGATGAAAATCAGATGAAGTACTTGCTGGTCGATAATTTAGACCGCTTGCAAGTGATCGACAATAAGGATTTGATCGGCAAAAGCGTCGATGAAGCGAATCTCGGCGAACAACTTACGGCACTATTGAAAGATGGGGAGAAATCGTCCGGAACAGCGGTTTATTCGGAAAGCAACGGAAGCGAGAGCTTGCTTGCTTTTTCCCCGATCAGCGAAACAGGCTATGCCTTGTTTATGAAAGTTCCCATGTCGACGGTATTGGAAAGCACCCGATCCGTACAAACGAGCATGATGATCGTCATGGCGGTTGCGGCCGTTGTTATCATATTCGTTTCCTTGTTTGTAAGCGGAACGATTTCCAAACCGATTTCAATTGTAGTTGAGCAATTAAAGCGCGTGGCGAAAGGCGATTTGTCGGAGTCCGGCGTAAAGTTGAAAAATAAAGACGAAATCGGCGAGCTTTGGTCCAGCCTTCAAGGAATGACCGCAGATTTGCGCGCGTTAATTAACAAAATCGCATTGGCGTCGCAGCAGGTAGCGGCGGCATCGCAGCAAATTTCCGCAAGCACTGAAGAGATCGCCAGCGGAAGCACGGACCAAGCCCATTCCGCGCAGACGATGAACCATCTGTTTAAAGATTTGACGGTCGCGATTGAAACCGTGGCGGTAAGCGCCGAGCAAGCCTCCGAATTAAGCAATCAAACGGTATCCATCGCCCAGGAAGGAGGGGTGGTGGTGACCGAATCGATCACGGGCATGACCGCTGTCAATGAGCAGATGTCCCGGCTGGAGACCGACTCCAAAAAGATCGGAGATATTATCGAGGTGATTGACGATATCGCCGAGCAAACCATTTTGCTGGCATTGAATGCGGCCATCGAGGCGGCAAGAGCGGGTGAGCAAGGACGCGGTTTTGCCGTCGTTGCGGATGAGGTCCGAAAATTGGCGGAACGCAGCGGAGAAGCTACCAAGCAAATCACCGGCATCATCAAAGGCATGCAAAATAACACCGAGCTGAGCGTGAAATCCGTGTCCAATGCCGTTGAAAAAACGTCGCAAATCCGGGAAGCGTTCGACCACATCGTACGAATGGTCAACAATTCGTCCGGCAAGGTAAACGAAATTGCTTCCGCGAGCATCCAGCAATCGGCTCAATCCAAAGAAGTGCTGCAAACGATCGAGACCATCTCCGCAGCAAGCGAGGAAGCGGCCGCCGCTTCGGAGGAGACGGCAGCTACGACCCAGTCGCTCGCCAAGCTTGCCGAAGAGCTTAACGAATCGGTGTCTGTCTTTAAGACGAAGTAATCGTTTGAAGATTTTCGGAAAGGTGTGAGGTCCGTGCAAGGAAACGCCAATGAACAATATGTGGAGTTCGGCATTGAGAACGAGCAGTACGCCATCCGCATTGAAGAAATTAACGAAATTATCAAGATGCAGGATGTTACGCAGGTCCCTAATGTGATGCCCTATGTCAAAGGGGTTATCAATCTTAGAGGCAAGATCGTGCCGATTATCAGTCTTCGAAGCCTGTTCCGTCTTCCGGAGCGGGAATATACGAAGACGACGCGCATCGTCGTAGTCCGTCACAAAGAGGAACAAATCGGCATCATTGTGGATTACGTGAACAAGGTGGCCACCTTCAAGGATATTCAAGCGCCGCCGGAACGGGTCGGGGGAATCGAAGGCAATTTCTTCGTTGGACTCGGACTGACGGACAGCGGGCTCGTCGGCATACTGAAGCTGGATGAAGTTTTACTTCATAATTAGGAGAGCGGACGATGTTATCCGAATACAAAGAAGTATTCCTCGAAGAGCTGAACGAGCAGCTGCAGCTTATGGACGACGGCATCCTAAAGCTGGAGCAGGCGGGAAATTCGGAGCAAGCGATTCAAAGCCTGTTTCGTGCGGCCCATACGCTGAAGGGCTCTTCAGCCGCTATGGGCTTTGAAGAGATGAAGCGGCTGACCCACGAGATGGAGCATCTTCTCGATTTGGTCAGAAAAAACAAATTGGAAACCAGCACCGCCTTGATCGATTTGCTTTTCACGTCCTTGGATTTACTTAAGCAATTAAAAAGCGACTTCGAGAATTATGACCGTTCGTCGACGGATATATCGGAATGCGTAAGGCAACTGCAAGCATTCGCTGACAATCCGCGGGAGCTTCCTCCCGCTCTTTCGCCCGCCGCTCTCAAGCCCGAACTGAACCTGAATACGCGGTTAAAGGTGCAGGAGCTTCAAGACCAAGGGCATCGCGCGTATTGGATTCGTGTACGAATCTCTCCTGAATGCGTCATTAAAGGAGCGCGGGCCTATGTCATTTATTCCAACTTGTCCGAATGGGGAGAAGTTCTGCTTACATCCCCCGAAATTGAAGGGCTTGAGGGGCAGAACGATTCGCCGCCGGACATCTTCTATCTCTATGCGGGCAAGCAGGACTTGCAGGATATTCTGAGCTTTGTTTCCACCTTAGTGGATGTCGTTGAACACGATGTCGAGCCCGTCGAATTATCGGAAACCGTCATCGTAAATCCGGCGCCGATTGCCCCAGAGCAAGCCGAATCCGAAGAACAGGCGCAGGCTTCGGGTTCAGTCTCGGGCTCCAAATCCCCGACGATTCGAGTAAGCGTGGAGCGCCTCGAGCATCTGATGAATCTCGTAGGCGAGCTTGTCATCGATCAGACGCGGATTTTCCAAGTGAAGCGGATGCAGAGCCAGCAAGTTACCCATGAATCCGTGGACGAGCTCGGCGCAATCGCAGATCATTTGTCCCGCATTATCGGCGATTTGCAGGAAAGCGTCATGAAGGCGAGAATGCTGCCGATTGAACAGCTCTTTAACCGGTTCCCGCGCATGATTCGGGACTTGTCCCGCAACCTCGGCAAGGAGCTTGAGCTGGTGCTTGAAGGCAAAGATACGGAGCTAGACCGGACCCTGATTGAGGAAATCGCCGATCCTCTGATCCATTTAATACGGAACGCCGTAGATCATGGAATCGAAATGCCCGAGAAGAGAGAGCAGCTGGGCAAACACCGCAAGGGCACGCTTCGAATCAGAGCGGCGCATGAAGATAATCAGGTTGTCATCTACGTAGAAGACGACGGCGGCGGGATCGACCCGGCGAAGATGAAAAAATCCGCGCTGGAAAAAGCGATTATTGATCCGGCCCTTGCCGAACAGCTGACCGATAAAGAGGCTATCGAGCTGATATTCCGTCCCGGTTTTTCAACGGCTCAAGCGGTAAGCGACATTTCCGGCCGCGGCGTCGGCATGGACATCGTGAAGAGCCATATCCAAAAGCTGAACGGATTAATCGATGTGGAAACGAAATTAGGGGAAGCCACCCGCTTCATCATTAAGCTTCCTTTAACGCTCGCGATCATCGTAGGGCTGCTGGTTAAGCTCCACGACCAAACGTACATCATCCCGATGAGCAATATTACCGAAATCGTCAGAGTCACCTACGACGAGCTGATATCCGTTCGGGGACAACCGGTGATTATGCTGCGTGAGCGGGTCATACCCGTGGTGTGGATGCATGACCGCTTCGGGCTCCCAAGATCGAAGGACGGGAACAGCCACCTTTCCTTGGTCATTGTCGGATCCGCCGAAAAAAGACTGGCGCTGGCCGTCGACGAGTTGATCGGAAATCAGGAAATCGTCATTAAGTCGCTAGGCTCTTATCTCGGCAAAGCCGACTGTATCTCGGGAGCTACGATCCTAGGTGACGGGAAAATAGCGCTCATCTTGGAAATATCGGACATTATCGATTCGTTTATTCGGTTGAGGAAGTGAGCGCTTGAGTGCACGCCGGTTGGCGTGCATTTTTTGTGTTATGATGTGGAAAAAGAGTGTAAATATAGGTCGTGAGGGAGAACCGATGAATATTCGTGTGTTGAACGAGTCTGATGCCCAGCTGTACCAACAATTGCGACTGAATGCGCTAAAGACGAACCCGGAAGCTTTCGGATCGACGTATGAACGAGAAGCAGGCTTTTCATTAGAAACTGTAAGCGAACGTCTAAGACCGTCTGAAGAAAAATTTGCTTTGGGCGCTATGGATCGTAACGGACGGCTTGCAGGAACGGTAACCTTCGTTCGTGAAACAGGTCCTAAGACTAGGCACAAAGGCAACATTTACGGAATGTACGTTGTTCCGGAAGTGCGCGGTAAAGGCGTAGGAAAATCGCTCCTGCTCGAACTGATCGGGATGGCAAGACATTGTGACGGACTGGAGCAGCTGCATTTAACCGTAGTATCTGCTAACGATTCCGCAATAAAGCTTTACAAATCGCTCGGCTTCGAGGTTTACGGCATTGAGCGCGATGCATTAAAATTCAACGGGCAATATTTTGACGAGGAATTAATGGCCCTCAGGCTGTGAGCTTAAGAAACGATGTGCATGTTCCTACGGATTTGAAATGTGCGGAAGCTGAAGCGCTGGTGGACCGCTCTAACGGACAGGTTTGCAGTTATTCGGCGTTTTAATGGAGTTTGAAGTTTTAACGGACACCACTGCAGTTATTGCTTCGAAAAAGCAGGGGTAAGCGCCAAAAACCGGGGTTTTGCGTCTGTAGCGTCCGTTAGCGAGATTACGGCAGTCAAATTGACAAGATAGCGTCTGTAGCGTCCGTTAAGAAAGACCTTGTTCCTGAAGGAACAAGGTCTCGCAGCACCTACCGCACACTCGCAATAGCATCCGATTCCAGCACAGCCGGAAGCCGGCTTTCCCCGGAATCGTCGGAAACGGCCGTCCGGTACATGGCATACGCGACTTGCGTCGCCTCGATCGGACGATATTTCGCAAGCGGGCCGACCATGAGCGGAAGCAAGCGCTTCGCCCATTTCGCTCCGAGCTCTTCTCCCGGCCGCGACTCGCTCCGCTCTCCGAGCAGCAGCGACGGTCGGAATATATAAAGCTGCGGCAAACCCGCTTCTTTCAGTTTATTCTCCATGTCGCCCTTCACACGATTGTAGAAGAACAACGATCTCGGGTTTGCGCCCATGGAAGAGATCACGAGAAACCGCTTAGCCCCGGCTCGAGCCGCGACATCCGCCAATTTGACCGGATATTCGTAATCGACGGTCCGGAACGCCTCCCGCGTCTTGGCCTTCTTGATCGTCGTGCCCAGGCAGCAAAACACGTCATCCGCGCGAACGACCGATAAGCTTCCCAGCAGGTTGAAATCTAAATTAACAGGGGTCAGCTTCGGATGTTCCATAGCAAGCGGCTTTCGCACCAGCGCGATCACTTGTTCATACTCCTCGGACGCAAGCAGCCAGTCGAGCAAAATTCCGCCGACGAGCCCGGTTGCCCCCGCAATGACCGCCGTTCTTTTCTTCGCAGTTATATCCATTCGGTCCCTTCGTTCACCGGTTTATACTCCGAAAGAGCTCTTAAGCGATACGATCCGGTTAAACACCGGCCGATCCGCGCTCGAATGCTTCGGATCCACATTAAAATAGCCGTGCCGGAAAAATTGGAATTTATCGTGCGCCGCGGCATCCTTCATGTTCGGCTCCACGAACCCGTGCATCTTCACTAACGAATCCGGGTTAATTTTGTTTAAGAACGACTTATCGTTCTTGTCGGCGCCGACAAGCTCGCCGTCGACTTCCTCCGGCGCTTCGACGTCCTCGTTGACCGACCCGTCTTCATCGTGGATCAAGGGCTCGTATAGACGGAACTCTGCCGGAACGCCCTGCTTCGCATCGACCCAGTGAATCGTGCCCTTCACCTTGCGGCCCGTAAATCCGGTGCCGCTCTTCGTCTCCGGATCATAAGTGCAGCGAAGCTCCACGACATTGCCGTTCTCGTCCTTGACGGCCTCCTCGCATTTGATGAAGTACGCGTTCTTCAGACGCACTTCATTGCCGACGTACAGACGGTGATATTTCGGCGGCGGATTTTCCATAAAGTCGTCGCGCTCGATATAAATTTCCCTCGAGAACGGAATTTGCCGGACGCCCATCTCCGGATTTTCCGGATTGTTTTCCGCTTCGAGCAGCTCCGAGCCGTCCTCCGGATAGTTCGTGATGACCACCTTGAGCGGATCAAGCACGGCCATCGTTCTCGGCGCTTTCAGCTTCAAATCCTCACGGATGAAATGCTCCAGCATCCGCTCGTCGACAACCCCGCTGCTGCGGGATACGCCGGTTTCGCGGATGAACGCGCGGATCGCCTCCGGCGTATATCCGCGGCGGCGAAGGCCCGAAATCGTCGGCATGCGCGGATCGTCCCAGCCGTCGACCACCTTCTCGTCCACAAGCAGCTTCAATTTGCGCTTGCTCATCACGGCGTTCGTAAGGTTTAAGCGGCCGAATTCATACTGACGGGGGGTATGCTCCATCTCGCATTCGCGAACGACCCAGTCATAGAATGGACGTTGATCCTCGAACTCCAGCGTGCACAGCGAATGGGTAACGCCCTCGATCGCATCCTCCAGCGGGTGGGCGAAGGCGTACATCGGGTAAATGCACCATTTGTCCCCCGTGTTGTGATGCGTCGCATGCGATATGCGGTAAATGACCGGGTCGCGCAAATTGATGTTCGGAGAAGCCATGTCGATTTTCGCGCGGAGCACCTTTTCGCCGTTCTTGAATTCGCCCTTGCGCATCCGCTCGAACAAATCGAGGTTTTCCTCCACGGTGCGGTTTCGATAGGGGCTTTCTTTACCCGGCCGGCTTAACGTTCCGCGCGTCTCGCGAATTTGCTCAGCCGACTGGTCGTCCACATAAGCGAGCCCTTTGCGGATGAGCAGCACCGCCCGATCGTACATTTCTTCGAAATAATCGGAGGCGAAGAACAGGCCGTCCCATTCGAAGCCGAGCCATTGGACGTCCGCCTTAATGGAATCGACGTATTCTTGATCCTCCTTGAGCGGGTTCGTGTCGTCAAAGCGCAGGTTCGTTCTGCCCTTGAATTCATCCGCCAGCTCGAAGTTGAGCACGATGGACCTCGCATGCCCGATGTGCAGGTAACCGTTCGGCTCCGGCGGGAAGCGGGTCACGATTTCCTTCACCCGTCCGGCCTTCAAATCGTCGACTACAATGGATTTAATAAAGTGAGAATTGCCCGCCCCGGCTTCCGAGGACTTGTCCGTCGTTTTGTTGTCGTGCTCCATCGGAACTTCCCTTCCTTGTTTTGTCGCGTTACGTTAGAAATGATTTCCATCCTAAGTCTGTCCGCTTTTCACAACATAGTACCATAAATGGCGCCTTTTCTGAAATCGTTGTTGTTGGAACAAAAAAAGGGCTCCGCCGATGTGCGATGCGGGACGCCCTTTTTTCCGCTAATAGTTTTTTACCTGGAGCTGATCCAGCCGTTTGAATTCGTAGCCGAGCTTGCGCGCTTCGTCGATAATTTGTCCGAGCGCCTCGGCGTTATCCTTTGAAACCGAGTGCAGCAGAATGACCGCTCCCGGATGAAGCTGAGCCATTACTTTGTCGTATGCGTACTGCCTGCCCTTCTGCTTCTTCGTATCCCAATCGGCGTAAGCGACGGACCAAAATACGTTCGTGTAACCGAGCTGCTTGCTGACCGCCAGCATCCGTTCGCTGAATACGCCGCGCGGCGGCCGCATGAACACCATCTCCGTCTGGCCGGTGACGCTCGCCACCTCTTGCTTTACTTTGTCGAGCTCCTCCTTCATCCTGCTATCGGAAATGCGCGTCATATCGGGATGCGACCACGAGTGATTGCCGATCAGATGCCCCTCCGCCACCATACGTTTCATTAATTCCGGCTGGCTCTTCGCGTAGTGGCCGGTAACGAAGAAGACGGCGGGGACCTGTTTCTCCTTCATCACGTCGAGAATTTGTACGGTGTATCCGTTCTCGTAACCGTTATCGAATGTTAAATACAATTCCTTCTTGGACGTATCTCCTAAAAAAATCGCCCCATGCTTCATAACGATGTTTCGAAAGCCTTCCTGTGCGATCGACGGCAGGCTGCCGTTCTTGCTCTTCTTAAACCCGAAGCCGTAAGGCGTATCCGATTGTGCGGCGGCTTGGCCCCCGGTAAAGCCTGCGAAGGAAAACAGCAAGGTCATCAATAAAGCAGCGGTCAAAATGCGTCGTTTCAACTTCAATCTCCCCTTCTCTCGAATTGTGGTCCGTGTCCCTGTTTATTTTTCCATTTTTGCCGCTTGTTATGTACCGGCTCCTCCCGATTCCGTTCGAACCAGATCTCTGCCTTAGGCATATGCTGAGTTAGACCTACAGGAAAGAGGAGAACCTATGAATTTCAGGGAAGTTGCATCCTTCGAGCTGCGGTTTTGGCTGCAAATATTCGGCGACCATGCCCGGTTTATTGCGGAATCTTTGGCGCCGTCCGAAACCGAGCGCATTGCTGCAGCGGAAGCGTTCATCGTGCAATTCGACGCCTTGCTTGAGAAATCGAGGCGGGAGCTTGACGACCGGCAGCTTGCGGAGCTGGCGAACGCGTCGAGACAAGCCGGCGAAAGGCTGCGTGAGTTTAAACTGTCGCTCCTGCAAGCCCATCTGATCGGGAGCATCAAGTCCGGGCTTCCTCCGACATTCTATAATCATATGGTGAACGAATTGGAGGAGGGGTTGAGAGTTATCGACTTCCTTGCGCAGGGCCGGCAGCCTCCGGTCATGCATCCGCTGCATCACGACCTGCTCTGGCTTTTGGATGCGGCCGGCCACGCTAGCGCTATTAATGACAAGCTGGACGGTGCGGAGAAAAAACTAAAACTGCTCAGTGAAACGTACACGAAGGATTGGGAAGAGTTTTATTTGAAGGCGATCGAGCTTGCCGGTTATTTGCGGGCGAATGTGCAGCGGTTCCCCGCACTCTCCAAGTTTCATAAGGATATTGAGCTGGAGATGGCGATGTTCCGGAAGTTTCTGCAGGAGCTGGAAGAGATGCGGCTGTCGAAAGAAGCGCTCGGAACGTTTGCTCCGTTGATGGCCGATCATATGGCGCGGGAAGAGTGCTATTATTTAACAAAGCTGTCGGAGACGGCGGAGCTGAAGAGGCCGGCCTGCGACCCGACCAAGCCGCGCACGGAGGAAGTAGCTGCCGAGAATGTAAAGAAATAACGCGAACTGAAAGAGCATCCTTGCGTCCCGGATGGACTTGGGGATGCTCTTTTTGTTCGTATTACTCGGCCGACAATACGATGTGCATAACCGTCAGCTTCGGAATCGAGTACGTGAAGGAGCCGCCTTCGATGTCGGTAATTGGCGCTCTTTCCGTAATAACGGGGCTTTCGCCGTCGAATGCCCAGATTCGTGCGGATTTGTATTCGGTACCTCCCGCCAGGTTAAAGACCGCGTTCATTTCGTAATCATAGTTTTTGTTCATGACGATCAAGTGTAAATTGTCATTCTACAATCGTACGCTTCTCGGCCGCCACTTCCCCGCCGTACGACTGACTTAGCACCAAAAACACTCATGTCCATGCGGACACCACCAGGAATGAAAATGTAAAGTATGTTTTAAGACGGATCTTTCTACGATGATGGTAATGGCAGCTCAAAGGTCGAACTGATTTTGGCGGCTATACTGTCGGTGCTTTCCGCGCTTCCGATATTGTCGCTGCTACCGGTATCGCCGGTTACCACCGGTTCTAACGCTAATCGCTTTGGCGCTAACGGAACCGGGTGTCCGCTAATTTTGTCGAAA